>JALEFY010000006.1 GCA_022760435.1 Neomegalonema sp. | reverse complement strand
GCGCAAGTCCCTCGGGCTGCCGATGGTGGCGGCTTCCGTCGATACCGAATAGGCCGCGATCAGGCCCTCTCCGAGAAGTTTTTGCATCACGCCGCAACGCTTTTCATCACCTTGCCGCAAATGTCGGTTAATTGCCCCGTAACGCTATCTCGGGGCAAGCAAGAGGGGCAGGCGCGGCCGTGGTCGACACTTTCTCATCACCATTCGTCTTCTACGCGCTGGTCATCCTGGCCTTGGGACTTGGCTCGGCGCTACTGGTGGTGGTCTCCCATCGCCGCGGCGCCAAATATGCCTCACGCAAGATCGAATTCGCCAGCCGAACGCTGAATACGCGGCTCGATGGCATGGTCGCAGATCTGCGCCACGCCCAGCACGAAATTGACACCCTGCGCGCGGAAAACGCCGATCACCGCAGCGATCTCGACCGCGCGGCCCGCCTGGTTGGCGAGCAGGCACTGGAGATTGATGATCTGCAAGAAAAGCTCGGATCTGTTGCCAGGCAAGCACAGGAGCTTGGCGGCGCTTATCAGGCCGATCACTTGCGGCTGCAATCCGCCATGCGCGGGGGGCTGCTGCAAGAAGCGCGGGATATGGGTGAGGATGCCGAACCCGGCGTACCCAGCCTCGTGGCTCTCAGCCCGCTCGGGCATGAGGATCACGCCTTTCTTGCTCTGGCCCTTGCCCGCAACCTCTCCAGCATGGCCCAGCCGCCCCGGATCCTGTTCATCGATTGCGACTGGCGCGGTGCGGCGACCCAGGTCCTCACCGAGCCTGCCGCGGCGACCGATGCGCAGCGACATGGCTTGGCCGCCCGGCTGCTCTCGCGCGATCTGAGCCCGCAAGAGGCTCTGGAACTGGCGCCTGCCGCTGCCGGGATGGCCGAGGGCTCGCGCATCCTCACCAGCAGCCGCGATCAGGCCGAGCATGACAATCGCGCCGTCTGGTCCTGGCTGAGCGGGCAGGACGCCGCACCGTTCCAGCTTGCGCCAGACGATGCGGAGGAAGGGCAGGCTTCAGAGCCCGCGGAGACGGCGTCGGCAGTGGATCCCAGATCACAGCTCCAGCACTTTCTCGCCCATCCGGTCGTGCAGGCGCATTTCGATCTGGTGGTGATGATCGCCCCGCCGGTGCATCCTACCGCGATGAGTCTGGCCTGGCTCAACTGCATCTGCGCCGCGAGCCATGCCGTGATCGCCGCACGCTCGGAGCCGCGCACTGCCCTTGCCTTGCCCGAACTCGTCGATGCGCTCGATCACGGGCGGCGCGTGGTCTGGCCGCGGCTTGACCTGCTCGGGGTGGCACCGATCTTTCCGAGCCGCGAGGCGCCGCAAAAGGGGATCGTGCAGCCTGCCTTGCTCGAGGCGAGTCGGTTTTGGAGTGGATCGGGCGAGAAGATCCCACTGCTGCCAAGCCTGGTGCTGGGCGATGGTCTGGCTGGAAGCATCGATATCCGACAGGCCGAGGACCTCGCGCGCCGGGTCGAACAGCAGATGCTCGGCTAGCGAGATCCGCCCTACCCGGTTGGCCGCGCGCAGAGCCCTCCCGAAACCGGCTCGGCAACCCCCGTCGTCCCCGGCGCCGAGAGCGCCAGACCGGCGGCACTGCGCAAGGCGAGATGAGCGAAGCACTGCGCCTCGATCATGTCGCCATCGAGCTCAAGAGTTTCCGGCGATATCAGCGGCGCATCGAGCGCCTGCGCCAGTTCTGCCATCATATGCGCGTTCTTGCGCCCGCCGCCGCAGAGGGTCCAGCCTTGAACCGGCTCGGGAAACCAGCGCTGCGCGCGCACGATGCAGCCGACGGTGAGCGCGCTGAGCGTCGCGGCGCCGTCTTCGGTGCTGAGCGAAGCAAACCCTTCGGGCGGGTCGAAATCGGTCCGGTCGAGCGATTTGGGGGGGCGCGCGGCGAGATAACCGGCCTCGAGCATATAGCCCAGCGCCGCCCGATCGACCTCCCCTCGCGCCGCCACCGCGCCCTCGGCATCGAAGGGCAGACCGCAGCGGGACATCATCCAGTCATTGAGCTGCGCATTGCCGGGCCCGGTATCAAAGGCCAGCAACGCGCCGGGAGCCTCGGGGCGCTCCATGCGAGGATCGACCCAGGTTACATTGGCCACCCCGCCGATATTGAGAAAGGCGATCGGCGCGGCTTCGATCGTTCCCGCTGCGACCAGCCCCCGCGCCAGCGCGTGATGAAAGAACGGCACCAGCGGCGCCCCCTGCCCGCCGCTCGCGACGTCGCGGGTCCGAAAATCATGCACCACCGGCAGCCCGGTCGCCTGCGCCAGCCGCGCGGCATCGCCGATCTGCAAGGTGAAGCGCTCCTGCGGGCGATGCATCACCGTCTGACCGTGAAAGCCGATCAGCGCCGGGCGATGCTCCGATCTCGCCAGCACCGTCTCGATGCAGCGCAGATGCGCGCTGTGCAAGACCGCCTCGGCCTGCGCAAATGCCCCCGAGGCGCGGCGCAGATCAATGGTGCTCATCTGCGCCCCCTGTGCCAGGGCGGCGCGCAACACGCGGCGCTCGTCCGGCGTATATTCGACATAGGCCGAGGCGCCAAAGCCGGCCACCGCCTCGCCATCCCCGAGCAGCATCGCGCCGTCCACCCCATCGAGCGAGGTGCCCGACATCAGCCCCAGCGCCCAAGCCCTCTCCCCCATTCCACCTCCTGATCCCGACAGTTTGCCCATCACAACGCGATGCTTTCCTTCCGCGCCGAGCGCGCTATACAGCGAAGCCTGATGTTAACCGCCGGGCAGCCCCCGCGCCAAGCCGTCGAGAGAGCCATGACCGCGACGAAATCCGAGTTTCTCAATGTGCTGCAAACCCGCGGCTTCATCCAGGATTGTACGGATCTGGAGGGGCTCGACGAGGCGATGAAGGACGGCCCGATCAGCGCCTATATCGGCTTTGATTGCACCGCGACCTCGCTGCATGTGGGCTCGCTGCTGCCGATCATGATGCTGCGCTGGCTGCAACGCACCGGCCACAAGCCGATCGTGCTCATGGGCGGCGGCACCACCAAGATCGGCGATCCTTCGGGCAAGGATGAGGCCCGCAAGCTGATCACGCCCGAGATCATCGCCGACAACATGGCCGGTATCCGCAAGGTGTTCGACAAGTATGTTACCTTCGGCGAGGGCAAGACCGATGCGCTGATGGTCAATAATGACGACTGGCTCTCGGGGCTCAACTATATCGAGTTCCTGCGCGATTATGGCCGGCATTTCTCGATCAACCGCATGCTGACCTTTGACAGCGTCAAGCTGCGGCTCGAGCGTGAGCAGCCGCTCTCCTTCCTCGAATTCAACTACATGCTGCTGCAAGCCTATGATTTCATGGAGCTTAACCGGCGTCACGGCACGTTGTTGCAGATGGGCGGTTCGGATCAGTGGGGCAATATCGTCAATGGCGTGGATCTGACGCGCCGGGTCGCGGGCAACACCGTCTTCGGCCTCACCGTGCCGCTGCTGACCACCGCCGATGGCAAGAAGATGGGCAAGACCGCGCAAGGCGCCGTCTGGCTCAACGAGGATATGCTCAGCCCCTACGATTTCTGGCAATTCTGGCGCAACACCGCCGATGCCGATGTCGAGCGCTTCTTGCGCCTGTTCACCGAGATCGAACTTGACGAGGTCGCACGGCTCGGGGCGCTGCAAGGCTCGGAGATCAACGAGGCCAAGATCGTGCTCGCCAATGCCATCACCACGCTCTGCCATGGCGCGGCGGCGGCGGCCTCGGCCGAGAAGACGGCCCGCGAGGTGTTCGAGGCGGGCGGCGTTGGCGGCGATCTGCCGGTGGTGGGCTTTTCCGAAGCCGAGATCGCCGATGGGCTCTCGGTTGTGCAGCTCTTCGTCAAGGCGGGGCTCGCCAAATCGGGCAAGGAGGTCAAGCGCCTGATCTCCGAGAACGGCGCGCGGATCGACGATGAAGCCGTCACCGATCCCGCAATGAAGCTCCAGGCGAGCGATTTTGGCTCGGGGCAATTGAAGCTCTCGGCGGGCAAGAAGCGCCACGCGCTGGCCCGGCTCGAGGACTGACGCGGCAAAATCAATGCTTGCCAACCGGGGATGGGCGCGCGAAGCATTCATGCATGTGAATGCGTTTGAACGCACGGACCCGGGAGGACAAGGATGATGTTTCCACGCATGCTATTGACGGCGATGCTGCTGGCGCTGCCCGCCAGCGCATTCGCGCAGAGCACGGTCGCGCTTGAGGATCGGCCCGGTGATCCGGTGGCCGCCGGACTTTACGGCCCGGTCGATATGGCCCCCGAAAGCCCGCTCTATTCCCTGCCGGTCGAAGTCGCTCCCGGCGTGTTCTCGGCAATCGGCGCCACGCAGCCGCCGACCTATGAGAATGCCGGGCATAACAACAACCTCTCCTTTGTGATCGGCGAGAAGGGCGTGCTCGTCGTGAATGGCGGTGCCTCGGCGCAGCTTGCCAAGGCGCTGCACGAGGAGATCAAGGCCCGCACCGATCTGCCGGTGCTCTATGCCGTCCCGGAGAACGGCCAGGGCCATGCCATGCTCGGGCTGAGCTACTGGAACGATCAAGGTGTGACGGTCATCGCGCAGGAAGAGGCGGCGGAGGTCTTTCTCGGCGAGGCAGAGGAAATCCTTGCCAATATGCAGCGCTATAACCGCGACCGGGCGCAGGGCACCCATATTCCGTATATCGATGAGACCTTCGAGGAGCACCGCGCGCTGGACCTTGGCGGGCTGACGGTCGAGCTGGTCGTGTTCGGCCCCGCTCACTCGCCCGGCGACATGTCGGTGGTGATCCCCGATCGGAACGTGATCATTGCCGGTGACATGGCCTTCCACACCCGGATGCCGCCGATCTTCGAGGAAACCGACACCGCCGGTTGGCTGGAGAGCTGGGCGCTGTTCTCGGAAGCAGCCGCGGACAAGATCGTGATCCCGGGCCATGGCGCGCCGACGGATCTGGCCACCGTCGATGCCGGGACCCGCGTCTATATCGAATATCTGCGCGAGAAGGTCGGTGAGATCCTCGACAATGGCGGCACTCTGCAAGACGCCTATGAAATCGACCAGAGCCAATTCAGCGACTGGCACACCTATTGGGAGCTGGCGGCCCGTAATGCTGGCCGGGTCTATCAGCAGATGGAATTCGAGTAAGCCGCACCGATCGATGGGCTCGGATCATTCGAGCCCACCGACCCCGCTCGCATCAGATCCGCGAGTGTTCGCGCAACGCCCCGATAAAGATGGTGGCAATGCTGTAAAGCCCGAGCGCGACGAGAAACACCACCATCGTATCGAAGACAGGTTCCGGCGCGGCCTGCGCGAAAGGCATGGTCGGGTCCACCACCGTCGCAATGAATTTCAGCTGCTCGGAAGCCTCGATACGCGCGCGGTTATAGGCTTCGAGAGCCTGCTCATACCGCTGCTGCGCAATGTCGATATCCGCCTGCAACGCATCCTGACGCGCGGCGAATTGCTGAAGATCCAGCCCGCCAGAGACATCTTGCAAACGCTCGCGTTGTTTGGCGATCTGGTCCTGGACCGCATCGCGCGCGGCTTCCATCTGAGCGATCTTGTTCCGCTGGCCGATGCTGCGCGCGGCGGCAAGTTCCGCCTCGACCCGGGCCAGCTCGGTCTCCAGACCCGAGATCACCGCATTGATATTCGCAGCTTCCTGGATCGGGTCAAAGGCGCTGTTGCCGCCCTTGTAGTTGATCAGCGCCGCGCGCGCATCCTTGAGCCGCGTCTCAGTGGTCTCCAGTTCGCGATTGGCGAGCTCAAGCTGGCTCTCCCGCACCCCGTCGGAGAGGGTGTTGACCATCTGCTCGCTATACCCGATCACCGCCCGCGCATAGCTCTGCGCATGTTCTGGTGAGAGCGCATAGACATTGAGCTTTAGGATGCCCTCGACCGGATCAAGCGCGATCTCGACACGGCGGTTGTAATATTCAAGCTCATCGCGCCAGGGCACGAGGGAGGAGCCGAGCCGTGTGAAGCTGTCGACATCATCCCCGGCAAAATGGCTCATGAACCCCTTCTCGTCCTCCATCTTCTGCATCAGCGTCTGCGACTGCACGAAGTGGCGAACGGCCATGGTCTCCTTGATCGTGTCAAGGACAGGTCCTTGCCCGAACAGACCGGTGCTGCCGGAGATCCCTTCGGCTTTCGAGGTCTGCACGATGAAGGCCGCTTCCGATCGGTAAAGCGGGGTCGCGGTCACGAAGTAATAGAACGCGCCGATCAGCGTGGGCAGCAACACGAAAGCCGCCAGACGAACGCCCATCCACATCCGACGCTGGCGGCGTTGCTTGAGAATGTTGCGCCGCGTTTGTTCGATCTGATCGAGGGTAGGCACCCGCTGCATCGCGGCGTCTTCGGCGACCCGCTTTTTCTCGAGCGCGCGTTCCTTCTTGGCATCCTCGGCGATCCGAAGCCGCTCCTCACGCCATTTGCGGATCCGCTCCTCATTCGGGTCCACCGGAACGCCAGCGGTTGCGGCGCCAATATCTGTCGGTTCGACATCGGTGCTCAGAGCGCCATGGGATCCGTTGCTTGCCATCTTCAAGTCCTCCTGCGGCGCGAGGGCGCCGCCCTGCCCTTACGCCTCGTAAAGCGCCTTGGCGTCATTCACATCATCAAAAAAGTGCAGATTGCCGTGATGCATCACCGCCACCGCATCGCACATATCCTCAATCGTCTTGGTCTGGTGCGAGACCATGATCACGGTCGAATAATGCGAGCGCATCTTGAACGCGGCCTCGCATTTCTCACGGAAGGAGCGATCACCGGTCGATATGACCTCATCCACCAGATAGATATCGAAATCGATCGCCAGTGAGGCCGCGAAGGCCAGCCGCGCGCGCATGCCGCTCGAATAGGTGTTGATCGGCATCTGGAAGTAATCGCCCAGCTCCGAGAAATCGGCGACGAAGGCACAGATCTCCGCCGGGTCCCGCCCGTAAAAGCGCGCGATCAGCCGCACATTCTCTTCGCCCGAAAGCGTCTTCGACAGCGCGCCCGAAAAGCCGATCGGCCAGGAGATCCGCGCCCGGCGCACGATCTCCCCGCTATCGGGTTTCTCCACACCCGAGAACATCCGCAGCAAAGTCGATTTGCCGGCGCCGTTATTGCCCAGGATCCCCAGATTGACCCCGCGCGGGACCACAAAGGTCGCATCATTGAGGATGACGGTGACCTTCTGCTTGGAGACATAGGCTTTGGTGACGTTGTAAAACTCGATCATTGCTGCACGCTCACTGAACGCTGGGCATTCTTGTCGAGAAGCTGCCCTGCAGCAAACAGGCCAAACGCGAACCAGATCGGCACCATCGGATCGTAAAACCGCGATTCGTAATTGATGAAGGCCGCCTGCCGGATCCCTTCGATGCAATGGAGCACCGGGTTGTAATAGAGGTAATCCTGCGCGACCTGCGGCAGTTCGCCGGCAACGAAGAACAGCCCCGAGCACCAGAACAAGGGCCGCAAGATGATCGGCAGCATGCGCGGCACCGCCGAGGAAAACTGTGCCAGCATTGCCGTGAAATACCCCGCGCCCAATCCTACCAACCAGACCAACAGGAAGTTCAGCAACAGATCGCCGAGATCGTGAATCTCGAAATTCCCGAAGATGATCAGGTTCCCCACCAGGATCACCCAGAAAACGGTCTGCGTGGTCATAAACTCGACAACGGCAGTGGAGAGGACCACATCGAAATATTTCACATGCCCGAAATAATAGAGATGCCGGTTCGTCCTGACCGACGACACACAGAGCGAGAAGGTCTCGCGAAAGGTGATAAAGCCGATCATGCCGGTGGTCAGGAACGAAACCACGTCGGTCTCGATCGGTGGACGTCTGCCCAGGAGCACGAAGACCAGGGCCATCGTGACAATCCATGTCATCGGGGTGATGAACATCCAGGCATAGCCGAGAAAGCTTTCGCGAAACTTTGTGCCAATGAAGCGCAGATTGAGCGTCGTGTGCACTTCCATAAAGTTGAGAATGCCTTCCCACAGCCCCGCCTGCCCCTCCAGCTCGTTATAACTGGCGGATTGCGCGCGCGCCTCATGGCGGGTCTTGATCAGGGTCTCGGACATGCCTGCTCCAATGGCGCCAAAGGCGTCAGAAATAGAAACTCAGCGTGCGTTCGATCATGGCTTCTTGGCCAAACCGAGACGTCACCACTTCCGGGGCGGCGGCAGCGAAGGCATCGAGCCGCTCCTTGTTGGTGAGCAACTCGCAGATGCGACGTGACAATTCTTCCGGCGGCGCCCCCTCGGGCAACAAGATACCCGATTCGTCCTGCACAAAGGCTTCTGGCGCGCCCCCTGCGGGCATCGTCGCAATTGGCGTGCCGATCGCCTGGCTTTCGACGAGGACGTTGGGCAGACCTTCGGTGATCGAGGACAGGAAGAACATGTCATACATCTTCATCCAGGGCTCGATCGGCGATTGCCGCCCGGCCAGGATGATCCGCTTTGACAGGCCCGCCTCTTCGACTTCCTTCAATAGCGTGTCGCGCATCGGGCCATCACCGCAGAGCACGCCATAGATGTTGTCATGCTTGCTGATCGCATCCGTGAGCACCTTCACCCACATATCCGGCCGCTTGATGGTGGCAAAACGCATCGCCCCGCCGACAACGAGCGCATCCTTGGGAATCCCGAGATCCGCACGGATCTCATCGGCCCGGCTCTGGCTCGCCTTTTTCTGGATCAGCGAGAAATCGTAGCCGTTATAGAGGACGTTGATCGCGCCCTCTTCCCAGCCGAGCCATTCCTCATAATCGCGCGCCCCGATCCCCGAATTGTTGATGCAGACCGTCCCCTCATATTTGCGCAGCGTGTGATAGACATGGATCATGTAGCGGCGCAGGCGGCGTTGGTTCAGCGGGCGGGTGTTGCGCGTCGCGATGATGACACGGGGCACGCCGGCCAACATGCAGGCCAGCCCGCCGGACATATTGGTCATATCCTGCCACAAATGCACCACGCGCGGCTTGAGCAAGGTCAGCTCGACAAAGAGCGGCAGCGCATACCGACTGATCTCGGGCGGCATCGCGTTGATGAGCTGGATCTTCTCGCGCAGCTCGGGATGTTCGGCAATGAAATTGCGCACCTTGCCCGATTGGCGGGTGTCCTCCAGACAGATCACCGGGCAGCCGAGGCCCTGAACTTCCTTGAGATAGAAATCGCGCGCCTTGCTCGGGTCGAGACTGTCGACGATGAGCCGGTTATGCGGCGCGATCTCGGGCCGGGCCATGAACCCTTGCATCGAATAGGTGACCTGCCGCTCCGCCCCGCCACCAGCCAGCGAGCCCGTGACATTCACCACCGCCTTGCGCTCGGGTGAATAATCGGGCTCGGAAATCTCGAGCGCCAGATCGAACAGCGCTTCGGGGCAGAGCGCATTGCTCGGCAAGGGGATCACGCTGCTGCGCCGACGCTCCAGCGTGCGGAACGCCGTCTGCACCTTGGCCGCACGCACCGTGATCTTAAGCTTGCGCTCGGGATGATCGGCAACGACCCCGAGGCGCTCGGCCGCTACATCATATTGGCCCTGATCAAGTGACAGCTCGGCGGCAATCTCATTCACCCTGCGTGAACTGGGCTTGACGATCAGACCGGTCTCGGCGCATTCGACCGCCTCTGGCAGCATCCCGGCATTGCGATAGATCGCGGCCAGCTCCGCCGCATCTTCGGCATTGGAGCGGCTGAAATACTGCTCGGAGGCACGGGCAAAATCCGCGGCCCGCTCCATCTGATCGATCATGCGCAAGTGATAGGCGCCATTGCGCCAGAGCATCGCTGAATTTGGCGCTGTCTCGACCGAGGCCACATAGTGCTCGGCGGCATCCGCGCGCTTTTCTTCCTTGACCATCAAGGTCCCAAGCGCGTTCAACAACGAGGTGTTACGCGGGTTGAGCGCCAGCACTTCGCGCGCCTGTTGCTCCTTGCCTTCCGGGCTCCAATCCTGGGCCAGAGCGATCCGGAACAGCATCTCCTCGACATCGAACACCTTGCCGAACTGATTGCGATAGCGCTCCGCGACCTCGCGCGCGCCCTGCAAGTCACCGGTGTCGATTTTCAGCTCGATCAGCGCCACGACGAGCGGCACCCGGTCCGGGGCGTTCTCGACCGCCTGGGTGAGGATCCGGATCCCGCCCTTGACATCATCGCGCGCCACCCGCCGACGCGCATCCCAGATCGGCGCCTGCACCGGGTCCTGATGCCAGCCCTTGGACACGAGCAGCGCTTGTGCCTCATCGAACCGGCGCAACACCAGTTTGCGCCCGACCAGATAGGAGATCGCCTCGGCATTCTCCGGATCGAGCTCCAGCGTCGCGTTGAAATGCTTGGTCGCCTCGTCAAATTGGCCCTGATTGACCGCGATCCGACCATAGAGCGCCGAAGCCTTCTTGCGGACCTTCTCAGGGAGTTCGTCTTCGTCCTCAAGCCGGTCAAGCTGCTCCTGCGCAGCCTCGAAATCCTTGGTGATATAGGCGATCCGGGCGCGCGAAAGGATCGTGCTCAAGGTCTCACCACGCACCCCTTCCACCGCCCGCGTCCAGCGCTCGGCATCGACGGGAAGTTTTGCGCTCAGATACAATTCCATCAGGCGCTCGGCGACATCGGTCGAGCCATCCGCCTCATGAGCCGCCTCCGCCGCCTGTTGCGATGCCGGAATATCACCTTGTGCAATGCTGAGCTCGACCATTGCCGTGCGCAGTTTTACATCCTTTGGGTCTTCCTCGATCAGCCTTTCCGCCAGCGTGCGCGCCTCATCCCACCGGCGCGATTTCACCAGTGCGTTGAGCCGATGACGTTGCGGCCCACTGCGGCCCTCATTGAGATCACCCAGGCGGGTCCAGTACTCATAAGAGCTGTCCCAATCATTCGCCCGGTTCGCCGCGAAGGCCGCCATCTCCAGCGCGATCTTGTTGCGCGGGTCGAGATCGCAGGCCTCCTTGAAGTATTTCTGTGCGCTGGGCAGATCGCCACTTTTAGAAGCGATAATCCCGCTCTCGAGCAGGCGCCAGACCCGATCCTTGCGCGACTCGACGACCTTCGGCCGCCCCGAACGCCCCCAGAAACGCAAGAACCAGTTCCCGCGCCGCTCGGAGCGCGCCTCCAGTTCGTCTTCGTCATCCATCGCGATCATTCCGTCAGGCATGGACCGGCCCTCCGTCGAGCGCATCAACCGGGGCGAGCTGAGGGGTTTCAAGCGGAACATCATGTACCGAGTGGCGCGGCTGTGCGTAGCGCAGCTCGACGATCTCGCGGCGCCAATGCTCAAGACTGGTCAGCGCAAACAGCAGCCGCCCGTAATCGGCCTCACCGCTCATATGCTGACCTACCAGCATCCGCAGATAGCCCGGTTGCAGCTCTCCGCGCTCAAGGGTTGAGGGGTCGAGCAAGGTTTCCTCGATCATCTTGCGCCAGCGCCCCCGCGCCCAGCGATCGACCCGCGACACGGAGCGCTGCGGAAGGACCGGAGCGCGCCGCCCCAATGCAAAGCTGATCAGAGCACCGGCATCCATCTTCTCGCTGCGTCCCTGAACCAGCGCATGGCTCGGGATCATCGCCGCGGCGCTGGCAAAGTTCTCGGTCAGGAACGGATTGACAAAGGTCACGCCAGCGCTGTGGCCAATGCAGCCATCCAGCGCAGCATCGCGCCCGCGCACCAGCAGATCCAGCCGCGCCCAGTCGAGCGATTTGAGCATCTGATCCAGCGGGGCTTTTTCCAATGCTGTGCCGAAGCGATCTGCCGCAGGGCGGAAAAGTTGATCCATCAGCGCCGGGCCATAGCCTGACAGCTTCTGCGCCTCGCTCATCACGGCCTCAAGCGCACTGAGATAATCGCGCCGCAGTGCCGGGCCGTATTCGGGGGTGATGAATTGCGGCGCGTCATCGCCCTCGGGCAAGGCGCCGGTCAACATCTGCCGGAACAGATCCACCGTATCGCGTGAGGCGCTGAGCATATGCGCCCCGCCCAGCGGTGTGAAAAGATGCGTGCAACGCTCAGCCGCCGCTTGCGCGAGCCAGGCGCGAATCGCACGATCCGGGCAGCCGATCGGTTGATCCGCCCAGGGGCGCAGCGTGGCTTCTGCCTCGATCACTTGCGAGCCGATCTCGACATTGACAAACTCGACGCCTTCGACCGGGCTGGCCTCCCAATCCTCGATCCCGTCTACCGGCACGAAGACCGGAAACGGCTTGTTCTTTAAGCGCCGCATACGATCGACCATCAATGCCGAAGCTGCGCTTTCATCGATCAGCGCGCCGATATGCGCATCGATCGGCCAGCATTCACGAAAGGAAGCATCCGCGCTCTCACGCAGCGTGCGCCCCAAATGGCGCAGGCTTGATGAGGGGCGCTCCGCCCCAAGCCCGACCGGCGCCGCGTAGCGATACTCGCTCGCATGCCCGTCCCATCCCAACGTGAGCATCGCCCCCGGCTTGATCCGCTTGACCCCTGAGAGCAGGGTTTGCTCGCCCAGCGCCGCGCCGAAAGTCAGATATTCATGGACCCCGTCCAGGTCGATCTCCGGCACGATCTGCCGATCCTTGAGCAGCGCACGCAGATGCGTGCCGAAGACGAGCTTATGACCATCGGCATGATAGAGCAGGTTTTCTTGCCCGAAAGGGTCGCGCGCCAGATGGACTTCGCGGCGAAACCCGTCCCACAAGACAAAGGAAAAGGAACCCGATAGCCGGGTCACAATATCCCGCCCCCAGATCCGATAGCCCTGAAGGAGAAGCTCCGCACTGCCCGGGGTGCGCAAAATCGCGCCGCTTTGCTCGAGCAACCGGCGCAAGGCACGCTGATTGTTCAGCCGCCCCCAAAAGGCGCAGATCAGGACATTATCGAGATTGGCCAGCCCGTCACCGACCCCGACTTCCCGGGACAAAAGCGCGAAATACTCGCCATAGGCACGCTTTCCGACAGGGGCCACCTGCGCGTTCGAGCCCAGGGGGAAGGCATGGCTCATTGACAGCAACTCGGCCCCGGCCTCGGTCTGATCAAGCCGGTTGCCAAATCCCAATATGCCGACAAATCCGCCCATAACGTGCCCTTACAAACTCCGTGGCCCGACAAACCGGACTAACCTTACTGTCTGACCCCTTACCGACACGTCTCCACTTGTCAAATTTGTGCGGCGCAGAAAAGGCAGATAGAGCCTTGTTGTTTCCACGCGATCACGAAGCGCTTGCGTCTGAAGGGGTCATAAGCGCGCAAACTCGCTCCAGAGGGGCACCGAGCCGCATCGCCCCGCGCCTTTGCTTGAATGACGCCAGCCGATCAGTCCCGACCCCGCGCCAGAATGCGCTGTGCTTCTGCATGGCCGGGCTCGAGCGCGAGCACCTGCTCAGCGGCTTCAAACGCCCGCGCAGGCTCGCCCATCCGAGCAAAGCAGCGCGCCTTTTGCAGATGGGCCTCGACCATGTCAGGCTGCACCTGTGCAAGGGTCTCCCAATGCGGCAGGGCGCGCAGATAATCCTTGTCGGCGATCATCATCCGGCCGGCCACTTTCAGCGCGTAATCATTGGTCGGATCCAGATCGAGCAGCTTGGCCGCCTCTTCATAGGTCCGCTCGTGGCGCACATGGTAGTATTCGCGCACCTGCTTCACGATCCGTTTGACCAGCGCATCGAAGAGCGGCGTCACAATTTCCGGATCGGCGTTGATCTCGCGCAGGAATTTCATCTGCTCGCGCGCCTCGTCATACTGCTCTTCCTTGTAGAGCCGACGCGTTTCGCGGATCGCGGCACGCTCGAGCTGACGGGTCTTGCGCTCGGCCTCAGCGGCGAATTTCGCGCCCTCTTTGCCTTTGCGCGGCAGCGACAGAACCTTTGAGTAGGCGCGGTGCGCTTCGGAGAACTCGCAAGAGCGCTCTGCCACCCGGCCGAAATTGAGCTGCATCCACGGGTCATTGGGGGAGACCTCAATGCCCTTGGAGAGGAACTCGTAACCGGCGGTGGGATCATCCATCGATGCCAGTGCCCGGCCAGCATAAAGATAGGCCGAGGCGAAATCCGGGTCGATCGCAATCACTTCGCGCGCACGCGAGACCGTGAGCGGGTAATCTTGCGTCTTGTAAGCTTCGCGCATCGCTTCCACAGCCGGGTTGCGCAGGCGGTCCAGACCGCGCACGGCTGGCTCAAAACCTTCATCGACGGTGCGAGCGGCGCGATAAAGCTCGGTCGAGGTGGCGATGTCATTGTCCATTTCGGCACGCATGGCCGAGCCAACCCATTCCTCAGCCCATTCGCGCGAGCGAACCTGGATGTCCTTGGCAAGGCGACCGCCCTGGCGGCTGACAACGTCGCGCGCAGCGACGATGGCCTGGCCGCCAATGGCATAGAGCCCGCGCTTGATTGCCAAATCTGCGAGTTTCAAAGCCGCTTCCGGATCAGATGCGGCGACGCGCTCGATGCGTTGCTCGACCTGAGCGGTTTCCTTCATCTCGATGGCGCAGCGAGCCGTGCAACGATCCACTTCCGGATCGTTCGGGTCCAGCGCCCGCAGGTCTTCGGCAAGTTCAAGGGCACCGCCCCAATCCTTCATCCGCTCTGCCGCAACCATCATGTTGCGCACGGGCTCGGGATCGCGCGGACGCAGGGCGTTCAGGCGGCCCCAGTAAGCCTTGGTCGCTGGCCAGTCCTTGCGCATCTTGCAGATACGCGCCGCGAATTTCAGACCGTCGAGGTGATCAGGTTCACGCGAAAGCAGCGCCTTGACATAGATCGTCGCCTCGTTGAGATCGCGCTGCTGATAGCAGGCGCGCACGAGGTAGGAGAGCCCGGCATTGGTGATGACGGCTTGCTGATAAGCGGCCTTGAGATAGGGAACGGCCTCGCCGAAGCGCTTGTTCTTGGCCAGGACAATGCCCAGCTCTTCCATCACCGCGGCATCGGGCTTGCCATCTGCGTCGGTCAGACGGCTGGCCATCTTCGCGATTGCCGGGTCGGAACGCAGCACCTTGAGCTCCAGTTTCGGGGCAGTGCCCTCATTGCTGGCCGCACCCAAGGTCGGATCTGTTGCTTTCGGCTCACCCATTTTACATCTCCCCAACTTTGTTTCGCTCAGTCATGGGAGTTACCGAGCAAGGGCCGTGCCACCCCCAAATTGAGGGGGAAACGACCCTTTCTCAGTCACTTCCGGCTCATTCTGAGCCAGCACAACACACAGTCGCGGGAAAAGCAGCCTTCGATTTCCCGCTTTAAGCGCATTTGGATCACGCCGCCGGCGTCATCTCCATATTGGCGCGTTCCAGCAACTCCGCAGCTTCCGCCTCATCGGCATCGATGCGCAGCGCCTGTTGAGCCGCATTGGCGCACTCGTCCCAATCCTTCAAGTTTTTGTGGCACTTGGCAAGCTGCACCCAGTGCTTCGAGACATCGGGCTCCATCGTGGTGAGGAGCTGCCAATGGTCGCGCGCCTCATGATAGCGCTTGACCTTGGAGAGGACCCGCCCGGCGAACAGATGCGCGGTGGCATTTTCCGGGTCGACGGCGAGCACCTTCTGAGCCTGTGCCAACGCGGCTGGCAAGTCGGTCTTGTAGAGCGCTTGCAGATGCTTCTTGTAGGACTTGTGCGCCTTGTCGGCGATTGCCTCTGCGGCGAATTTCTCACCGGAGCGGCGCAGGACCACGGCGCTTTCAAAGGCTTGCTCATAATCGTCGCTCTGAAGCGCCTTTTTTCCGGCCTCCACAGCGAGCTTCGACAATTCGGCGCGTTTGGCCTGCGCCTCTTCATCGAATTGCGGCTTGCCCTCGACCGGATAGGCCTGAACCTGTGCGTAAGCGAAATCTGCCTCGCTCAACCGGCCAGTGATCATCGCCGCCCGAGCCACATTGAGCCACAGCCAGCCATTATCGCTCTCATAGCCGGTCGCAGCGGAGAGCATCTGGAAGGCTTCTTCATCCCGGCCCAGCTTCATCAGCGCCCGCCCGCCATGGATGCTGGCCTTGGTCGCCGCCGGATCATCCGCAAGCACGCCCTGCGCGAGCGCCACGAGCTCGGACCAGGCCTCACTATCGCTCAGCGGCTGGATCGCCTTGAGCCGATCGCCGATGAGCTGCTTGCGCGCCCTGGCCGCCGAAGCCGATTGCGGGGCGACCCGCAGCGCGACCCGGTGCAGGTTCAGCGCGATCTCATCATCGCCATTCTCCTCGGCCAGCAGCGCCGCCGAGAGCGCTTGCGCTGAGAAGGCGTCGCGATCGGGGGCGAGTTCAACCGGCACCGCATTGAAGATCTCTTCAGCAAATTCCGCGGCCGTATCGACCTTGCCGGTGAAAACGATCTCCTGCATGAGCGCCAATGCCGTCTCCGGTTCGCTGGAGGCCAGGGCCGCCGCGCTTTCCAGCGCACTGGCCTGATCGCCCCGCTCAACCGCGAGCTTGCTGCGCAGTTGCAGCGCCTCAAGATTGCTCGGATCGATATCGAGCACCTTGTCGACCCGCTTTTGCGCCTCGGTATCGTTCTTCATCCGCGCATAGATCCGCATCAATTGCAGTTGCGGCTCGACATCCTTGGGCACGATGCTGGCGAGCATCAGCCAGTGATCGAGCGCGAGCCTCGTGTTGTTCACACGATTGGCCAGCCGAGCCATGGTGTAATGGGCATCGACCTGATCGGTGTCCTGCACCAGCAGACCGCGCGCGAGGGCCGCTGCATCGGCATAGCGCTTGTTGTGATAGAAGTTCTTCATCGCAACAACGGCATGGTCCGGCGCCATCGGGCCCGCTGCCATGGCGAGTTGGAAAGGCTCCAACGCGTCTTCCTTGTCGCCGCTCTTGTGCAGCGCCAGGCCAAGCCCGGCATTGGCCAACGCATCCCCCGGCAGCATCGACAAGCGATCACGCAGCGCCGCCTCGACATAGCGATATTCGTTATTCTTCAGGTTCTGCTCGATCTCCGCCCAGAAATCCGGCGCAAGGCCGGTGAAGGGCTGGCCGATCTCTGCCACGCGATTGTCCTCGCCCTCGCGATGCATCTCCATGCGAGCACCGATATAGAGATCGAACATTTGCTGACCGACAACCTCGGTAAAGTCCGGCGCGTAATGGGTCAGATCGCGGCCATTGTCATCGAGCGCGTTCTCTTGACCGGCGCTCTCCATCAATGGGGTCGGATCATAAACCGGCAAGTTGAAGGCCGCTCCCGCCTCATGGGTGAGTTTGATCAGGGCGCTCCGATCCGGCAGGCGATTGCCCGCTTCGGTCCGTGCATCAAAATGCGTCACCAGCAAGATCTCGCCCAGCATGTCCTTGAGGATCGCCAGATCCTCCCAAACACTCTCCCGCGTCACCGAGGAAAGCTGAACACCGCGCAAGAACTCCTGATCGAAACCATCGAGCTTCTGGAAAAGCGGGTTCTGCTCCAGCAGGCGATTACGCTCCTCAAAGTCATTCGCCTTTACCGATGACCAGAAGGGCACGCTCCAATCAGTATTCTTGAAGAGCTGCTTGTAATAGACCTTCATGTAATTGAGCTGGACCGAGTGGCCCTCATAGCTGAATTCCTTACCCGAGCAGATCTCGAGCACATAGAGGTCCGATTTGGGGTGTTTTTTCTCAACCAGCGCTTCAAAGGTCTTGTTGGGACAGATGAAGGGGATCAGCTCTTCGGGGACGTCGTAATCCTCCATCAGGAACCGAGCCTGTTGGAGCGCTTCTTTCGTGGTATGCGTAAAACCAAAACTGCGGCGATTGTTGAAATCGAACCAGTGACGCGCGCTCATCTGGCGCAGTGGGGTGTGGATCCGGCAGCTTCCAATAGCAGAAACGCGAAACGGCGACATATCCTAACTCCCTGGTTTTCGAGACAATGCGCTCCCCTGAACCCGCGCATTCTCACCCACAAACGAAACTCACAATGACCCGCCGCCGATCTTCCCAACCTGACGTCAGCCGCGCCGTTGCGCGCATCAGATCAGGACAATCCACCGCCTGCCATCGCCTCGCGCCCTCTCTTGCAAGAGGCGCGCCGCTCTCCCGCACCCGCTAACGACACGCCACCGATGGATCCACTTGCGGCTCATGGCCCACGCGCGCGAGCACACATTGCGCATGGCGTCCGGCCGCAAAGACATTGTTCGAACCGAATTTCGGCTTCACAACATCCGAATAAGGCGGATCTGCAACCAGCGCCGGCGCATTCTGGACATTGGTCACCGAGCGCAGGAAATTGCCGCCGACGATCCGCGTGGCAGCCGGCCCTTCGCTATAGGTCGTGGCCGAGATCGCCTGACGAGGCTCGGTCAAGGCATAGATGCCCATGCTCTCGCGCTGGATCTGCAAAGGGCGGATGATGTCATACTCAGACAATATCCGCGCGCCGCTGGCGGCAAGCATCCCGTAATTGGACCCCACACGGCCATTGGCATAGGTATAGGGCGCCGTGAACAGCACATTTCCCGAACTATGGATATAGGTGCGACTCACCGCTTTGGGATGGCGTTGAGTAGTGTTCACGAATGCGTTGCGCTCGATCGTGACGAAAATCGTCAGTTCGGCAGAGGCACTAAGCAGGCAATCGGGTACGGCCTTGGCGATGGTCAGGCAGGAGATATCGCCGATCAGCATCACCTTGTTATGCGACTGGAACCGATTGAAGGCGACGGTCGCCCGCATGACCTGCGTCACCGGATCGACAGCAGCGATATCCACGCAGCCATCGCCGCATTGGCTGAAGGTATTCTGCGCAATCCAGACCTTGTCGACCGGCGCCTTCACAAACACCGCGTCCTGCTCGAGCAGACAGACGCCATCTTCATCGCGGCCAGCCTGACACTCGGTCGTCTTGCGCATCCGCAAGCGCCGGATGATGACATTCTCGACCCCGTCCAGCCGGAAGAGCGAGATATCTTCGCGCCCACTCACCGATACCCGGGCGCAGCCGCCATCGATCGTGGTGTTGGAAGGGACCCGGATCTGATCCTGAAGCGTGATGTTCAGATTGGAGGCAGATGCGTTCTCGAAGACGATGATCCCGCCCCCGGCTTGGCGCGCTGCCTCGATCGCCGCACGCAAGGACCCTGCCGCCGGGGAGGTCGGGTTGTCGCTGCCATTGCTGACCACGAAGGTGCCGCGGCCATTGCCCCCGGTTGTGCCGGCCAATTTGGCAAATCCGTGCATCGCCCCGAGATCGCGGGCAATCACAGCCTCGTCCGCCCCGCTGCGGCTCAGATCCGGGGTTAACGGACAGGCATTCTGTGCGGAAGCGATGGAAGTGAAGACGAGTGTTAGCGCCGCTGCCAGCAAGCCTGCACGCCACCGCAATCGAATGCGCGTTTGCAACCCGATCATCCCAGTCCCCAATCTGTCCCCGCGCCAGGATCAGGACAAAGGACAAACTTGCCCGGATCGCCTCGCGCTTCGTTGCCAAGGGTCGGCAACTCTTTCACGCATTTTTGAGCACAATCCTTGGCGTGTAAACCCGTTAAGCCCTATCGCAGTCGCGAAGGCGCCTATCGTAAACGGAGTTGGGTGGGATTTTCGGCATAAAAACAACAGCGCTTCGGGCGTGATGACGATGCTGCATGCGCGAAGTCAACCGAACGAGAACCTTCGCAGGTGCGAATTCGCTTCGGGATGTTCCACCGTTCAAATGAAAATCGCCACGAATCTCTTCGCGGCGATCCCAAACATTCTCAGAGCGATTTGCTCAGCCAGGCGGCAAACCGCTTAGCTACGCTTGGCTTGCGCCGCGACTTCTGCAGCGAAGTCGCTCTCTTCTTTCTCGATCCCTTCGCCCACTTCAAGGCGCGAGAAGGCGGTCAGTTCGGCACCCTTGGCACCTTCCGCAATCGCTTTCTCAACCGTCAGATCCGGGTTGATGACGAAGGCTTGCTTGAGCAGGCACACTTCCTGATAAAACTTGTTCATCCGGCCGACGATCATTTTCTCGATCACATTGTCCGGCTTGCCCGACTCGCGCGCCTGATCAGTCAGAACCTGCTTTTCACGCTCGACGAGGGCGGGATCCAGATCTTTCTCCGACAGCGAAGCAGGGCTGGTCGCCGCGATATGCATGCAGATCTGCTTGCCGAGCGCTTCATATGCGTCAGCATCGCCATCACCCTGAAGCGCAACCAAAACGCCGATCTTGCCCATGCCCGGCGCAACAGCATTGTGGACATAGCTGGCAACGACACCCTTATCGACCGAAAGGCGGGTGAAGCGGCGGACCGACATATTCTCGCCGATGGTGGCGACCTGGTCTTTCACATGCTCTTCGACCGACTTGCCCGAAGACGGGATCTTCGCCGCCAGCAGAGCCTCGGTGTCACCCTCGACGCCGAGCGCGACCTGGGCGATCTCACCGACCATTTTCTGGAAGTCTTCGTTACGAGCCACGAAGTCGGTTTCGGAGTTGACTTCGACAACGGCGCCAACGGTGCCATCGACCGCGACGGCAACCAGACCTTCGGCGGCAACGCGGCTTGCCTTCTTGGCGGCCTTGGCAATGCCCTTCGCGCGCAGCCAATCGACAGCGGCTTCCATGTCGCCGCCATTTTCGGCCAGCGCTTTTTTGCTGTCCATCATGCCTGCGCCCGTCTTCTCGCGCAGTTCTTTCACCAGTGCTGCCGTGATCTCAGCCATTGAAGTGCTCCTCACCGATCTTACGCGTCAGCGACGCGACACAAGTCAACGCCGTTCACCAAAGTTCGAAACTTCCTGGGGACCGCGATGGATACCGCCATGGAAACCGACTTGGGCCGGGCGCTCTCGCGCGCTTGCTGACACAGGCTTAGCCGCGGCGCAACTGCCACGACCGTCGCAAAACTGTCTTAATGGAGGCGCCAAGGGGGAAAGCCCGGCGAATGGGCCGCGACAGATTGCTCCCCCCGAAGCGCCAGCCCGGCCGGCGCATCGCGCCGGTCCGGTTACCCTTGTCTTCGAGCGATCGAAGACCGAACGCTTACTGCTCGGCCTCGGCTGCCGGGGTATCCGCCGCCGGTGCTTCTTCTGCCGAAGCTTCGATCTCAGCCAGTTCTTCACCAGCATCCTCGAACGCACCCAGATCGATCCCGGCCGAGCCGAGCTGCTGCTGCATACCATCGAGCGCGGCACGGGCAATCAGATCGCAATAGAGCGAGATCGCACGCGCTGCGTCATCATTGCCCGGGATCGGGTAGGTGATGCCCTTGGGCGAGCAATTGGTATCGACAATCGCCACCACCGGGATCTTCAGCTTGTTGGCTTCCTGGATCGCCAGCTCTTCCTTGTTGGTGTCGATCACGAACAGCAGATCCGGCTTGCCACCCAGATCGCGGATCCCGCCAAGCGTCATCACCAGCTTTTCGCGCTGACGATCGAGTTGCAGGCGTTCCTTCTTGGTGAAGCCCGCATCCGCAGTGAGCTGCTCCTCGACCTTTTTCATGGTCTGGATCGACTTGGAGACAGTCGTCCAGTTGGTCAGGGTGCCGCCCATCCAGCGGTGGTTGATGAAATACTGCGCGCTGCGCTCGGCGGCTTCGGCAACCGCCTTTTGCGCCTGGCGCTTGGTGCCGACGAACAACACCCGGCCGCCCTTGGCAACGGTCTGCTGCACAGCGACGAGCGCCTGATGCAGCATCGGAACGGTCTGGGTCAGGTCGATGACATGGATCCCGTTGCGATCGCCATGGATATACTGCGCCATGAGCGGGTTCCAACGGTGGGTCTGGTGACCAAAGTGCACACCAGCTTCAAGAAGCTGACGCATCGTGAATTCAGGCAGAGCCATATTTTATCTCACTACTTTCCGGTTTATCCGCCGCGAAACAAAGAGAGCCGGCCTCGAAGGGACCGGCCCAACCGGTGGGCGAGCAAAACTGCGCACCCGGGGCTTCGCGTGTGAAGTAGCGGCGCTAATAGGCGGCTCTGGCCTAAAATGCAAGCCAAAGATCAAAACCAGGCAAAGATCGCCCCTCGCAGCCCGTCGCAGAGCCTGGCAGAGCTTACCCGCGTCGCTGACAGAATGATCCGCGCTCAGGTATAGTCGAGATTATACTGCACCGGCATATCCGGGTCGAAGTCTTCCTCGGCCTGCTCTTCGGCGAAACGCGCCAGCGCTTGCTCGTACATGGTCGGGTCGAGCGCGGGCGCGGCGCCGATCATGTCGGTGGCAGGCTCGATGGCATTGTGCTGCACATCCTCGGCCAATTCCGCCTCCAGATCGCCCGGCGCGCTGTCGCTGTCCATATAGGCCCAGGCTTCCACAGGCTCGATGCTCTTGGAAGCCTCGTCGAGGCTGAAAGCAATGGCGACGGCGAAGCTGAGTTCCGTCATCTGCCCTGGCAAAGCGGTTTGGGCAACTTTGGGTGAAAGCAAAAAAGCGCTCCGCTGCCGAGCCAATGCGGCATAGGATTCGCGCACTCGATTGACTTTGACGCTCATGCGATCCCTCCAATCCTGGCCTTTCCCCCAAGGGGTAAGGTCCTTCCGGTCTCTGCCCTCCCCAGACAGTATCCCGACGATCCAAAACCCGATAATCCAAGCGCGGCGCGTCTTGGCAGCCGGGTTTGCAAAGCAAGATTCTCCCGTTACTCCTGCGTAACCCAATCTGAGACAAATTTCGCCGGGAATATGGCTGGAATTAACAATGAAAATGGACGAAGATCGCCCCTCCCCTGCCCACTCACCCGCCGTCTCCCCAGCCCATCCTCCTGTCCAAACCGCCCCTCGCGCGATCCTGATTGCCGGGCCGACCGCTTCAGGCAAGTCGGCGCTGGCGCTCGAACTGGCGCGGACGCTCGACGGGGTGGTCATCAATGCTGACGCGCTTCAGGTCTACGATCTCTGGTCGATCCTCACCGCCCGTCCCGGACCCGAAGACCTCGCCGCCGCGCCGCACCGCCTTTATGGTCATGTCAGCCCGCAGCGGCTTGATTATTCGGTTGGCCATTGGCTGCGCGAGACGGCGTTGGTGCTCGAGGCTTGCCGCGACGAGAACAAACTGCCGATCATCGTCGGCGGCACCGGCCTCTGTTTCCGGGCACTGACTGAAGGGCTGGCGCAGATCCCCCCCGTCGCGCCCGCAATCCGCGATGCGGTCACCGCCCGCTGCGCACAAGACGGGCTCGCGCCCCTGCTGGCGGAACTCGATGAGCACGACCCCGAGACCGCCGCCCGGATCGATCGAGCCAATCCGCGCCGGGTCATGCGAGCGATCGAGGTCTTGCGCGCGAGTGGCATCGGCATGGCCGCCTGGGCCGCGCGAACCCCGCCCCCCCTGCTCCCTCTGGATACCGCGCTTGCTCTGGTCCTGACGCCGGAGCGCGAGATCCTGCGCAGGCGCATTGCCACGCGGTTCGAGAAAATGATCGCTCACGGCGCGCTGGAGGAAGTCGACCGGATCATGGCGCTCGGCCTGCCCGAGAGCGCGCCTTCCATGCAGGCACTTGGCGCCGCCGAGCTGATCGCTTTCAGGCGCGGCAATGTCAGCCTCGAGGATGCTTGCCAGGCGGCGGTGATCGCCACCGGCCAATATGCCAAGCGCCAACAGACCTGGTTTCGCAAACGCATGGCCGCCTGGGTGCCGCTCGTCCCCGGAACCCCCGAGGCCCTCGCGGCGCAGGCGTTGAAAATTTTACAACCGCAGCGTTGACCTGCGTTTGAGCGCGTTCTAACAAAGCGGGCAGAACTGAAGGAAGAACCATGAAATCGATTCTCGTAGTAGGAATGCGTGTCGGAGACGGGGTGGTCTAGGAACCATCATCCGCACGACGCGCTATGCCAGGGCCCGCAGAGGCCCTTTTTTGTTGCCCAAAGCCCTGCTCATCCGCGATAGCAACTGAATTCAAGATCGCGCCTCTCCCGGGCCGAAAAGGAGCCAGACCCATGTCCGATATCATGACCGGCGCACAAATCGTCGTCAAAGCCCTGAAGGATCAGGGCGTGGATACCATTTTCGGCTATCCGGGTGGCGCGGTCCTTCCGATCTATGACGAGATCTTCCAGCAAGAGGGGATCAAGCACATCCTCGTGCGCCATGAGCAAGGAGCGGGACACGCCGCCGAGGGCTATGCGCGCACCACCGGCAAGCCCGGCGTGGTGCTGGTTACCTCAGGCCCAGGCGTCACCAATGTCGTGACCGCGCTGCAAGATGCATTGATGGACAGCATCCCGCTGGTGTGCATTTCCGGGCAGGTGCCGACCTTCCTGATCGGCAATGATGCCTTTCAGGAAGCCGATACCGTCGGCATCACCCGCCCTTGCACCAAGCATAACTGGCTGGTGAAGGATGCCGAGACGCTCGCCCCGACGATCCATGAGGCGTTTCAGGTCGCCACCACGGGGCGGCCTGGTCCGGTGCTGATCGACATCCCCAAGAATGTGCAGATGACCAACGGGACCTATCAGCGCCCGACCGGCAAGCCGCACAAATCCTACCGGCCGCGTGTGAAGGGCGATCTCGACCAGATCACCCGCGCGGTCGAGCTGATCGAACAAGCGCAAAAGCCGGTCTTTTATACCGGGGGCGGCGTTGTCAATTCCGGCCCCGCCGCAACGCAATTGCTGCGTGAGTTCGCCCGCTCGACCGGTTTCCCGGTCACGTCGACCCTGATGGGCCTGGGCTGCTATCCGGCCTCGGACAAGCAGTTCCTCGGGATGCTGGGCATGCATGGCACTTACGAGGCCAATCTCACCATGCATGATTGCGATGTCATGATCTGCGTCGGCGCGCGCTTTGATGACCGCATCACCGGCCGCACCGATGCGTTCTCGCCCAATTCGCGGAAGATCCATATCGATATCGACCCGTCCTCGATCAACAAGAATATCGCGGTCGATGTCCCGATCATCGGCGATGTCGCTCATGTGCTCGAAGACATGCTGCGGGTCTGGAAGGCGCGCGGCCGCAAGAAGCAGAGCGTCGCCGCCTGGTGGGATCAGATCGAGGAATGGCGCAGCGTCGATTGCCTCAAATACAAGCCGAGCAAGAAGACGATCAAACCGCAATACGCGCTCGAGCGGCTGCAAGCGCTGACCAAGGACCGCGAGACCTATATCACCACCGAAGTGGGCCAGCACCAGATGTGGGCCGCGCAGTTCATGAAGTTTGAAGAGCCCAACCGCTGGATGACCTCGGGCGGGCTCGGAACCATGGGCTATGGCGTGCCGGCTGCGGTCGGGGTGCAGGCCGCCCGCCCGGACGGGCTGGTCATCGATATCGCAGGCGAGGCGTCCTTTCTGATGACCATGCAGGAGATGAGCACTGCCGTTCAGTACAATCTGCCGATCAAGATCTTCATTCTCAACAATGAGCGTCTGGGCATGGTGCGCCAGTGGCAACAATTGCTCCATGGCGAGCGCTACTCGCATTCCTGGTCCGAGGCGCTGCCCGATTTCGTGAAATTGGCCGAAGCCTTCGGCTGCAAGGGGATCAAATGCGAGGATCCGGCCAAGCTCGACAAGGCGATCGAGGAGATGATCGCTTATGACGGGCCGGTGATCTTCGACTGCCTGGTGGAAAAGCACGAAAACTGCTTCCCGATGATCCCCTCGGGCAAGGCACATAACGAGATGCTCCTCGGCGAGGCCTCGACCGAAGGCGCCATCGATGAACAAGGCGCGGCACTGGTGTGACGCGGCGGCCCCGGCGATCTGCTCGCCGGGGTTTACTCATAGCTTGATGCTGGATCAGGAAAGCGTATGACCACCCAAACCAAACCGGAAAACGGCCAGAAGGCCGCAAGCCTGCGCCGCAGCGCCTATGACATGAGCGCGGAGATGCTCAGTCAGGAAATCGAACGCCGGGTTCTCGCCGTCACGGTCGATAACGAATCGGGGGTTCTGGCGCGGGTGATCGGCCTGTTCTCGGGCCGCGGCTACAATATCGAGAGTCTCACCGTCGCCGAGGTCGATCATACCGGGCACATCTCGCGCATCACCATCGTCACCTCCGGCACACCGATGGTTTTGCGCCAGATCGTCACCCAGCTTGACCGGATGGTGCCTGTTCACCGCGTCACCGATCTGACCATCGAGGGCCCCTCGCTCGAGCGTGAGATGGCCCTGGTCAAAGTCGCGTCCAAGGGCGAGGCGCGGGTCGAGGCGCTGCGGCTGAAGGATGCTTTCCGGGCCCATGTCCTTGACGCGACCCTCGAGAGCTTCGTGTTTGAAGTCACCGGCAGCCCCGAAAAGATCGACGCCTTTGTTGACCTGATGCGCCCCCTCGGTCTGGTGGAGATCTGCCGCACGGGCATCATCGCGATCAAACGCGGCGCGGAAGGAATTTGATCGGCTGAGCGGGGGGGGGGGGAGGCCAGACAGATCAGAAGGGCGTTGTGATCTGAACGCACTGCGCCCTCATCTTTTTGATTTGGGCACCAGTTCCGCCTTTCGAGCGCCACCGAATCTAAGTATACGCCGCTCAGGTGTCGACGACACAAAATAAGGGACTGATAAATGTCGCTCAAACGACTTATTGTAGCCTCATTTGCTTTGATGGCGACTTCCGCAGTGGCTGCCGATAAAGGGGCAGATGTGTATCTTGGCGTCGGGAAGAACGGTGCCGGTGCGCCTTATGTTACTTTTGTCTGGAGCAAAAGCGACACGGCCGCATTCCAACCGATCGACGCCATGTCGATCGATATCGACGATCAACGCGTTTGCGCGGTCGATTACGATGCCAGCTCCGATCTTGAAGGCAATGGCAAGGAAGCTCCCGTCTACGGCCCCAATGCGGCGCAGGGCAACATTGATGCGCTGAAATTGCCGAGCTTTTTCGCTCGCGAGGCGGTCAAGGCGCTGCTCAATGACAAACTGGTCGCTGATGAGAAGGAGGCCGTGCCTTACTTCAATTGCGTCGGTCAGGTATGGGCGACCTTGCTTTCGCAATAAGCAAACAGGCCGGTGCATCGCGCCGGCAAGAATGATGGTCGCGCCCGATCCCGAGGGCGCGCAAGATGGGGGGAAGACAAGATGGGGGAAGAAATGAGCCGGGAATTTACCGACGAGCAAAAGCAGCGGCTTCGCGATCTCGATTTCGCGACGCAGGAAGCCGAGCTCGAGGCGCGGATGTGGGAAGCAAAGCTGCGGATGGCTCAGGCCCGCACCGCCCTGCGCAAGAACCGCGCCGAAGAGGCCTGAATAGGCCAAGTTCCGAAGGCCAGGTTCCCAAATTCAGGTTCCCAAATCGAAGTTCCCAAATTCAGGTTCCTGTATTCAGGTCCCCATACCCTTGCGAATCGTGCTCAGTTGCGCATGCACCCGCCGGACGAGGGCAAAAATTCGCTCAAGCGGCACAAGCTCCGGGTCGAGCGCAATCTCAAGCGCTGCATCCTCGCCATATCGGTCCAGCACCGTGCAAGGGCGCGCCAGATCGCGGCCCGAGCAACGAATGGCAAAGGGCGCGCGATTGAGCGCCGGGGCATCGGCGGTGACCGCGATGTAGTAGCGCGCATCATCGAGCTCGGGGCCGATCCGCTCCCTGCTACGGCATTCAACGAAACCCGGCAGATCCGACATCTCGCAATCAGCGTCCTGGGCCAGCGCCAGAACGCTCTGCGCCCGCCGATCCGCCACCAGACCCTCGGGATCCGCGATCAACCCCACGCTCAAGGCAGAGCCGGTTTGAGGGCCGACATGGCGGGCCTCCAGATAGACCGCCCGTGCATTGAACGGGTTTTCGGGACATCCTTGCGTGCCGCTCAGATCAAGGCCGATCCGGCGCCCGCTGCTGGGCCGAGCGGCGCCGAACATGAACTCTTTCACCGGGATCCGGTAGAGGATCTGCTCGATCTGCACGAGGATATGGCCATCGGCATCGCGCAGACAGGCCGCCGGTGAGAACTCTTCACGCTCATAGGTGATGGCGTCGAGCATCCGCTTCACCTGTTGCATTTCCGCCGAAGGCTTGCTCGCACAAGCAGCCAGAGAGGCAAGCATCAACGCGCCAAAGGCGGCGATGACCAGCCTTTTTGCACCCTGCCCGGCTGCCTTTTCTGCTCGCATCGCTCCCAACTCCTTCACCCGACAGACGCCCCCCGCGCGCGTCAATCCCAACGCATTTTTTGCAGCGCAACAAGCGCGAATCGCCCGCAGCTTTCGGTTTCCCTTTGCGCACTGGCGCTTTTGCGTCATATAGGCGCGAAACTCTCAAGACGCCGTTATGCTCCAGCTTTCCGAGATCTCTTTTTCCATCGCTGGCCGGCAATTGTTCGACCAAGCCTCCGCGACCATCCCGACCGGGCACCGCGTCGGCGTGCTGGGCCGCAACGGCACTGGCAAATCGACCTTGTTTTCCCTGATCCTGGGCGAACGAAGCCTGGATGGCGGCGCCATCGAGGTGCCGACCGGGTGGCGGATCGGCGCCGTTGCGCAGGAAGCCGGAGCAACGCGGGTCAGTCTGCTCGATACAGTGCTGGAGGCCGATACCGAGCGCTCTGCGCTGCTTGCGGAAGCCGAAACCGCGCAGGATCCGGGGAGAATCGCCGAGATCCAGATGCGGCTGACGGATATCGACGCCTATTCGGCAGAAGCGCGCGCGGGCACGATCCTGACCGGGCTCGGATTTGATGCCGCCTCTCAGGCCCGCCCTTGCGCCGAATTCTCTGGCGGCTGGCGGATGCGGGTAGCGCTGGCGGCGGCGCTGTTCTCGCAGCCCGATATCCTGCTGCTCGATGAGCCGACCAACTATCTCGATCTCGAAGGCGCCGCCTGGCTGGAAGCCTTTCTGGCCCGTTATCCGCGCACCTGCCTGATCATCAGCCATGATCGCGCCCTGCTCAACCGCTCCGTCGGCGGCATTTTGCATTTGCAGGATCGCAAACTGAGCTACTACGCCGTTCCTTACGACAAGTTCGATGCGATGCGGCGCGAGAAAGCGCTGCAACAGGTGGCCGCGAAGAAACGCCAGGATGCTCAGCGGGCGCATATCCAGAGTTTTGTCGACCGCTTTCGTGCCAAGGCGACCAAGGCAAAGCAAGCCCAGTCGCGGCTGAAGATGCTCGAACGGATGCAGCCGATCGCTGACAGCCGAGAGGCGGATGTCGCCGGGTTCAACTTTCCCAAGCCCGACGAATTGTCCCCTCCTCTCATCGCCCTGCGCGGCCTTGATGCCGGTTATCCGGAGCGCACGGTGCTCAAGGGCCTGAACCTGCGCATCGATAATGACGACCGCATTGCCCTTCTCGGCGCGAATGGTCAGGGCAAATCGACCCTCGCGAAGGTCTTGGCCAAGCGGCTCACGCCCCTCGCTGGCGAGATCATTCATCACTCCAAGCTGAAGGTCGGCTTCTTCGCCCAGCACCAACTTGATGAGCTGCGCCCCGAGGAGACCCCGGTCCAGCATATCGCCCGGCTTCGGCCCGAAGAGCCCCCCGCGCGCCTGCGCGCTCGTCTGGGCAGCGCAGGGATCGGCGCCGATATCGCGGAGACCCAGGTCGAGCGCTTGTCCGGCGGGCAAAAGGCGCGGCTGGCGATGATGCTGGCAACCATCGACGCCCCTCATCTGCTGATCCTCGATGAGCCCACCAACCATCTGGATATCGAAAGCCGCGAAGCACTCTCACTCGCGCTCAATGACTATTCCGGCGCGGTCATCCTGATCAGCCATGACAGCCATCTGGTTGAAAGCGTTGCGGACCGGCTTTGGCTGGTCAATGGCGGCACGGTTTCGACCTTTGAAGAGGACATGGACGCCTATCGCAAGATGCTCCTGAGCCAGCGGCGCGTGGCGGGCAATGACGATAGCAAGGACGAAGCGGCTGAAAACCAGCGCAAATCCGCCCGCCGCGATGCAGCTTCCCGGCGCAAGGACCTCGCACCGCTGCGCAAGAAGGTGTCGGAGAGCGAAGCGCGCATCGAAAAGCTCGAGGAGATGCTCGCCACCATCGATGCCCGGCTCGCCGATCCATCGCTCTACGAAAAGGCCGCGCAAACGATCGAGGCAACTCAGCAAAAGCGCGGCGAGATCCTCAAGGGCCTGGAGCGGGCCGAGGAATTATGGGCAAACGCCCTCGCAGATCTGGAGAGTGCAGAGGCGGCGCTCGATTAGTCCTTAGGCCGCGCCTCGTACCTCGCTACTCGGAAGCCTCATTCTCGCTCACCAACGCCTCGAGCCGCAGCGCGATCTCTTCGATGCGTTCTGATGCCGAGCCAAGGATCTGGGCCATCTGCATCTCCAGAGCGTCGAACTGTGCATCCGAATGCCCTGAGAGCCCCGGGTTCGCGCTATCGAGGCGCGCGGCCCGCATGCTGTTGAGCTCGTCAGACAGGCTCAGCGCCGCCATCAGTAACAACCGCATTTCGGTGGCGCCGGGCACCCGGCTTCTCAGGTGGCGGATGGTTTGATCGAGCAAGCGGGCGCTATCGACCAGCCGTGCCTCTTCTCCAGGCTCGCAGCCCAGTCTCAGCTTGGTGCCGCCGATCGAAAGTTCGACATCGCCGGGCCCTTTGACGGTGCCCACATCGCGGCGGGGGGGGATCGATGGATGCGTCATTCTTCCGCCTCTGTCGGTATCCAAGGCTCCGTGCGCGCGGCAGCAGCATCGAGGATCTCCTGTGCCTTTGCGTCGCCGAACGTTTCACGCAGGGCAAGCACAGCCGCATCCAGACGGTAAAGCGCGCCGATATCTCGGGATTCTTGTTCGCGGGATTCTTGATCGCGGGATTCTTGCCGCTCTCTCTCGGCCCGCAAGGCATCCAGATCAGCGCGAAGCTGGTCGCGCTGGGCGCTCAAGGCCGCCAGCTCATCCTTTAGAGCCGCTTGCGCTGCAAGATCGGGCGGGCTGCTCGGCTGGTTCTCGATCCTGCCTGTCGCGCTACTGAGCCGCTCCAGAGCCTGCTGGAAACGCAGCATCGCCGTTTCCATCGCATTGCTCTTGCTGCTCTTCAAGATGGTGCTTTCCAGCGATGCACGTTCAGACATGCCTGCTCTCAATCCTTTGCATCGTGACGCGTCGTCTTCTTCTTGCCGACTTGATCTTGCCGGCTTGGCCTTGCCCATCTGGCTTTGCCAACCGCAACGCGCTGCCGATACGGGGGCACCAAGAGATGTCACCACGACCGGGCAGCAAGAAGCGCTACGAACGTCTTTAACCGCTATAAAGCGCTTCTAAGGCGCTTTGAAGCGAGATTTACGCCCGTGGCGGCTTGACACAAGCACCCTCCCCCCGCCAACGGTTATGGGACAAGGAGCGGCTGCCGGTTTGCCCCATTCAGGGCCATCCGAACGACCCTCCCATCCCCATTTGCGCCATTCCGGCAGATGCCGTGCGCGCCCCAGAATCCGAGACCGACCCTCATGCCCGACGATATGATGAGCCGTAAAGATCTTCGCCAGACCCATCCACAGGAATGGGCGATGGCCAATGCCCTGCGCGCCCTGGCCATGGATGCTGTGGAGGCCGCGAATTCCGGGCATCCCGGCATGCCGATGGGCATGGCCGATGTCGCGACGGTGCTCTTCAAGAACCATCTCAATTTCGATCCGACCGATCCGAAGTGGATGAATCGCGATCGCTTCGTGCTCTCCGCCGGGCACGGCTCGATGCTGCTCTACGCCTTGCTGCACCTCACCGGTTATGAGGACATGACCCTGGAGCAGATCAAGAATTTCCGCCAGATGGGCGCGATCACCGCCGGTCACCCCGAATACGGCCATGCCAGCGGCATCGAGACCACGACCGGCCCGCTCGGGCAAGGCATCGCGACCGCGGTCGGCATGGCGATCGGCGAGCAGATCCAGGCGGACCGGATTGGCAAGAAGCTCGTTGATCACTTCACCTATGTGATCGCCGGAGATGGCTGCCTGATGGAGGGGATCAGCCAGGAGGCGATCAGCCTCGCGGGCCATCTGGAGCTTGGCAAACTGATCGTGCTTTGGGACGACAACGGCATCTCCATCGATGGCAAGATCGAGCTGACCGACAGCACCGATCAACTCAAGCGCTTCGAGGCATCGAACTGGGACGTGATCGCGATTGACGGCCATGATTACGAGAGCATCGACGCCGCCCTGACCGAAGCGCGCCGCGGCAATCGCCCGACCTTGATCGCCTGCAAGACCGTGATCGGCTATGGCGCGCCGAACAAGGCGGGCACGTCCGGTGTGCATGGCGCCCCGCTCGGCGAGAGCGAGATCGAAGCCACCCGCAAAGCGCTTGGCTGGAGCGAGAAGCCGTTCAACATCCCCAAAGCGGTCCGCAATGATTGGCTGGCAACCGCAGAGCGTGGCAAGGCGGCGCGTCTGGAATGGGCCGCGCAGTACGACAAGCTCTCCGAGCGCAAGCGCAAGGAGGTCGAGCGTAGCTTCGACGGCGAATTGCCCCCCAAGCTCTCCGCAACGATCAAGGCGTTCAAGAAGCAGATCAGCGATGAGCAACCAAGCCTTGCAACCCGCAAGGCCAGCCAGATGGTACTGGAGCAGGTAAACGCAGTCGTCCCGGAGACCATCGGCGGATCCGCGGATCTGACCGGATCGAACAACACCAAGACCGGCGCTCTGCAAGTCATCTCGGCCGATGATTTCTCCGGCCGCTACCTCCATTACGGTATTCGCGAGCATGGCATGGCCGCGGCGATGAACGGGCTGGCACTCTATGGCGGGCTGATCCCCTATGGCGGCACCTTCCTTGTCTTTGCCGACTATCTGCGCCCGGCCCTGCGCCTGTCCGCGCTGATGAAACAACGCGTCATCTATGTCCTGACCCATGATTCGATTGGTTTGGGTGAGGATGGCCCGACCCACCAGCCGGTCGAGCATCTCGCCTCACTGCGCTGCATGCCCAATGTGCAGGTCTTCCGCCCGGCCGATGCGGTGGAGACCGCCGAAAGCTGGGAAATTGCACTGCGCTCGACCGACCGGCCTTCGGTGATTGCGCTCACCCGTCAGAACTTGCCGACCCTGCGCACCGAGCACACGACCAAGAACAAATCCGCTCAGGGGGCTTACGTCCTCGAAGAAGCCGCCAGCTCGCGCAAGGCGATCCTGATGGCCAGCGGCTCTGAGGTCGAGATCGCATTGGCGGCGCGCAAGATGCTGCTGTCCAAGGGCATCGGCGCGCGGGTCGTCTCCTGCCCGTCTCTGGATGTGTTTGCCGAGCAGGATCCCAAATACCGCGCACGGGTGCTGCCGCGCGGCCCGGTGCGCGTCGCCATAGAGGCAGGGGTGCAGCAAAGCTGGGATCGCTGGCTCACTGGCGAGGGCGGCGATTCGCGCAAGGCGGGTTTCGTCGGGATGGAGAGCTTCGGCGCCTCTGCCCCCTATAAGGAGCTCTATGAGCATTTCGGCATCACCGCCGAAGCGGTCTGCCAGCAGGTTTATGCGCTGCTCGGCCTTGATAACAATGGCGATCGCAAGAAGTAGCCGAACGGCGGGGCTGCCTGACCCTCAGGCCGCCCCCCCACTGTGCGCCCAAACGCGCCCCCTTGGCACCCCCCTTGGCGCCCCCCCCTTGGCAGCCCCCTTGGCACCCCCTTTGGCACCCTTTCCCTCTCCCCTGCATCCGCTGGCGAGAGAACGTAGCGAAGCGCCGCGCTACTCGCCCAGGATCACTACCGCGCTGGGGTCCCAGCTCAGGCGCACCTGATCTTCCCAGGTGATGACCTCGGTCGTGGTGCGCGCCCGGTTCGTCCGCGCCGCCTTCACGATCTGCCCGCTCGCCAGCCGCACCCGATAAATCGACATATCCCCCAAATAGGCGATATCCTCGACATTGCCCTCAAGCCGATTGGTGGCAGGCGGGTTTGGCGCATCAAGCCGTTCTATCACCAGCTTTTCAGGCCGGATCGCGACCCCGATCGCATCACTTGGCGGCGCACCCGCCGGTAATCGGGTTGCGATGATCGGCACCGGCGCATCGGGACACAGGATGCGCGCCCCCTCCGGCGTCAATCCCTCCAGCGTGCCATCGAAGATGTTCACATCGCCGATAAACTCCGCCACATAGCGCGAGCGTGGTGCCTCATAGACCTCTTGCGGCGTGCCGACCTGCGCAATCGTGCCCTCATCCATCACCGCCAGCCTTGTGGAGACGGTCATGGCCTCCTCCTGATCATGGGTGACGATGACAAAGGTCAGGCCCAGCTTCTCCTGAATGTTCACCAGCTCGAACTGGGTCTCCTCGCGCAGCTTCTTGTCGAGCGCCCCGAGCGGTTCATCGAGCAGCAGCAGTTTGGGCCGTTTCGCCAGAGCACGGGCGAGAGCCACCCGTTGGCGCTGCCCGCCCGAGAGCTGGTCGGGGCGGCGCTTGGCGAGTTTGGTGAGCTTGGTCAGCCCCAGCATCTCCTCGACCCGCTCGGCGATCTGGGCTTTGGGCATGCCCTCCTGTTGCAGGCCAAAGGCGATATTGCGCTCGACACTCATATGCGGAAACAGCGCATAGGACTGGAACATCATGTTTACCGGCCGCTCATAGGGCGGGATCTTGGCGATATCGACCCCGTCGAGCTCAATGCGCCCCGAGGTCGGGGCCTCAAACCCGGCCAGCATCCGCAGCAAGGTGGTCTTGCCGCAGCCCGAGGGACCGAGCAGCGCGAAAAACTCGCGCGCATAGATGTCGAGCGAGATCCGATCGACGGCGGTCACATCGCCGAACTTCTTCTCGATCTCGATCAAGCGCAGATAGGGTTTTGCCGATGGATCGCGCCAGGGTGCGAAGGCACAGCCATTGGTGAAAGGATTGGTCTTGCCAGCAACGGCCGCCTTCGCCGCTTCATTCATTGACGGGCCCCATAGAAAAGACGCGCCCCGAAACTCGGAGCGCGCCCATTGCATCACCGCAGCGCAAAAAGCGCAAATGCTTATTGGCCGGTGGTCACTTTCGTCCATAGCCGCGTGGCAACGCGTTGCGTTTTCGGGCTGTACGCCTCTTTCACATAGAGGTTGTCGAGCGTGGCAGCATCCGGATAGATCGCGCTGTCGCCGATCACATCCTCATTGAGGAAGGCCTGCGAGGCCTTGTTGCCATTGGCGTAGTAGACATAGTTCGATGCCTTCGCCATCACCTCGGGACGCATGATGTAGTCGAGGAACACATGCGCGTTGTTCGGATGCGGTGCATCGACCGGAATTGCCATCATGTCGAACCACATCAAGGCTCCCTCTACCGGAATGCCATATTCGACCGAGACACCATTATCCGCCTCGGCGGCGCGATCGCGTGCTTGCAGGATGTCACCCGACCAGCCAAAGGCCACGCAGATATCGCCATTGGCCAGCGCGTTGATATATTCCGAGGAGTGGAACTTGGTCACGTAAGGCCGCACCGCCATCAGCACATCTTCGGCCTTCGCAACCACCGCCGGATCATCCGAATTGGGATCCTCGCCGAGATATTTCAGCGCGGCCGGGATCATCTCATCCGGCGCATCGAGGAAATAGACCCCGCATTCGGTGAGCTTGGCCATTTTCTCCGGGTTGAACACCGTGTCGAGCGAAGCAATGGTCGCATCGGCGCCGAGGATCTCGGTCACCTTGTCGACATTATAGCCGATCCCGGTGGTGCCCCACATGTAGTTGATCGAATAGGCGTGCTCGGGATCATAAAGAGCCGTGCGCTTTTGCACGACATCCCAGAGATTGCCGGTGTTGGTCAGCTTCGCGCTGTCGAATTTCTGGAACGCACCAGCCTTGATCTGACGGCTCAGAAAGCTGCCGGTCGGCACCACGACGTCATAGCCCGAGCCGCCCGCGAGCAGCTTGGCTTCGAGCACTTCATTGCTGTCGAACACATCATAGACGACCTTGATACCGGTCTCGGCTTCGAAATCGGCGAGGATTTCCTCATCGATATAATCCGACCAGTTATAGACATTGACGACCTTGTCCTCGTCTGCCTGGGCCAAGCCAGCGCAAACGGCCAGCGCCGTGGCGGCGCCGATGAGCGTGCGAATCACCATGCGGGTCTCCCAAATATTAACCGCTCCCGGTTGGTGCGCCGGGCCGCTCTGCTCGTTGCGGCGCAACCGCAAACGAAGCGGTATCAGCGTAAACACGAAATCTGCGCCAACACAAAGGGCGTTTTCGTGCCTTCTTGTGGGCACAGACCTGATTTAATCGCCCCTCAGCAGGGCATATTTGCTGCAATGAAAAAACTGGCGTGGCGCCTGATCAGTTCCGGAACACAACAGCGGACCGGCGCCTGATCCGCTCCGGCAATGGCGACTTGCACTTGGCCCCGAACGGGTCCATGGCCCTTATGAGCGGGCAATGGGAGTGGGCAATGGAAGCGGGCGGTGGCTGCGCAGCTTGAGGTGCGCGCTTTGGGGTAGACTCTTGTGGAGAGCTCTTCAGAAGGGCTTTTCGGAGTTGCTTGTTGGGGTTGTTTATGGGTTCGGAGCGCAGCAGACATTCAAGCGCCGGTAGCAGGCATGATGCCGCGGCTCGTTCAGAGCTCGGGCGCTTGTCCTGGCCGATATCCGATCACCTGCTCGACTGGTCCCGGCCCGAGCCAAGTTTCTGGGCGGCAACCGCCCCTCTGGAGCGTCCGGGCACCCGCCTCACCGAGGAAATGGTGGTCGATGTCGCCGTGATCGGCGGCGGCTACACCGGCCTGAGCACTGCGCTCAGTCTTGCGAGCGACTACAGGGTGCAGACCGCTGTCATCGAAGCAGGTGATATCGGCTGGGGCGCTTCGGGGCGCAATGGCGGCATCGTCATGCTGGATGCGACCAAGCTTTCCTATGGCGAGATGTTTCGCAAGGTCGGCGCCGATGAGACCGCCCGCTATTTTCGCAGCCAAGTCGAGGCAGTGCGCCTGCTGCGCGGGGTGATCTCGGCCGAGGCAATCGAATGCGACGCCGTGAACCGGCCCGGGATCACGGTGGCGACCAGTGAGAAGCGTTTCGAGGCGCTGCGGGCCGAGGCAGCCTTGCTGCGCGGCACAATCGGCGTCGATGCAGAGATTCTCACGGATGGCGCCGTGCGCGAGCAATATATCGACAGCCCCGCAGTTTTCGGAGGCTTGCGCGTTGCGCCCGGCATGGCCTTGCATCCGCTGAAACTGGCAATCGGTCTCGCACGCGCCTGTGAGCGCCACGGCGTGCAGCTCTATGTGCGTTCGCCCGTCGTCAAATGGCATCGCGAAGACGATGAGCACCTGCTGCGCACCCCTTCGGGCCTGATCCGCGCCCGCTGGGTCGTTCTGGCGACCAATGCCTTTACCCCCGACAAGCTCTACGCGCCGTTCAATGGCCGGGTAGCGCCGGTGATCTCGAATATTGCCGTGACCCGCCCGCTTGATGAGGCCGAGCGCGATGCGTGCAATCTCAACGACCCGGCGCCGATGATTGATGACCGCAACCTCCTGCGCTATTTCCGGATGGTCGAGGGCGGGCGGCTCCTGCTTGGCATGCGCAGCAGCGATGATGGCGGCGCGGAAGGCGCAATCCGCTCGCGCGAGGAAATCCAGGCCGCGATCGCCGAATTGCTGCCGCCGCTTTCCGGGATCGCACTCGATTACTTCTGGCGCGGTCCGATTGCGACCACCATGCGCCGCACGCCCGGGATCGGACGGCTCGAGACCGATCCATCCGTTCTCTACGGCTTTGGATATCACGGCAATGGCGTCAATACTGCGATCTGGACTGGCGCAGTTCTTGCTCAATTGATCGCCGAAGGTGATGCGACGCTGGAATCGGTGCCGAAATTGCTGCGCGGCCTTCCGCCGCGTTTCCCGCTGCCGTCCTTGCGCAACCGCATCACTGGTGCTGCAATGAAGTATTATGGGTTCAAGGACCGGATGTCCAAGTGACGCCTCCCTATCAAGTGACGCGTCCCAATTTAGCGTCATTTTAGGCATTGCGCATCTATACAAGTTGTGCGTTGCGCCGTAATTAGACAGATGCAGAGAAAACGTTCCGAGCTTGGAACGGAGCGTGAGCGGGGGCTCATCAGGGATCGAGGGTTTGAGAGGGGTGTAAAGGATGGCAACCTATTTGGTAACCGGCGGCGCGGGCTTTATCGGGTCGCATATCGCCAGCAGCTTGCTTGCGGATGGCCATCATGTGCGCATCCTTGATGATCTGTCGACCGGTTCCGAGCAAAAAGCCCCAAAGGACGCCGAGCTGCTGATTGGCGATGTTTGCGATGAAAAGCTGTTGAAGGCCGCGGTTTCGGGCTGCAGCGGGATTTTCCACATGGCCGCCGTCGCCAGTGTACAGCGCTGCAACGAAGAATGGCTGGCCTCTCACCGCACCAACCTGTCAGGCACCATCGCGGTCTATGAAGCGGCCAAACATGTCGGCGGCATTCCGGTGGCATGGGCCTCATCCTCGGCGATCTATGGCGATACCGAAGATTGCCCGATCAGCGAAGCGACGCGCCCGCATCCGCTCACCGCATACGGCGCCGACAAGCGCGGCGGCGAGCTGCATGGCCGCGCCGCTGCCAGCATCCATGGCGTGCCCAACACCGCGCTGCGCCTGTTCAATGTCTATGGCCCGCGCCAGGACGCGTCATCGCCCTATTCGGGCGTCATCGCGCTCTTTGCCAACAAGATCTCCCACGGGGCACCGGTCACGATCTTCGGCGATGGCCAGCACAGCCGCGACTTCGTCTATGTCGCCGATGTCGTCGCCGCCTTCCGCGCCGCGATGGATCGGATGCTGGCCCGCAAACAGGCTGGCGAGCCGGCCTTGGGCGATATCAGCAATGTTTGCACCGGGCGCGAGACCACGGTTCTCGAACTGGCGCAAACGCTCAAGGCGCTGCTGAAATCGCAAAGCGAGATCGGTTTTGGCCCCGAGCGCGCCGGTGACATCAAGCGCTCGCTGGGGGATCCGACTCATATGAACGCGCTGCTCGGGGTCACGGCGCAAACGCCGCTGCGCGAGGGGCTGCAAAAGCTGCTCGACACGATCAAGCCGGTCAACGCAGCCGCCTGATCCGCGCAATCGATCAGCCGCGCCCGCGATAGGGCGCCACCCCCTGATCGGGGAGCCAGATCCCCTCGGGCGGGGTGCCGGTCTGCCAGAAGACATCGATCGGGATGCCGCCGCGCGGATACCAATAACCGCCGATCCGCAGCCAGACCGGCTTGGCGGTTTCAACGATCCGCTTGCCAATCAGGATCGTGCAATCTTCATGGAAACTGCCGTGATTGCGAAAGCTGTGCAAGAACAGCTTCAGAGACTTGCTCTCGATCAGATGCTGGTCGGGCACGTAGTCGATCACCAGATGCCCGAAATCCGGCTGGCCGGTTACCGGGCAGATCGAGGTGAATTCCGGCGCCGTGAAGCGCGCACAATAGAGCGTGCCGATATGCGGGTTCGGCACCGGCTCCAGCACAGCTTCCTCGGGCGAGGACGGGATCGCTGCCTCCGCGCCCAGCAAGGTCACATGATCCGACACGCTCATGACAGCTCTCCCGCATATTCGCAGCCTTCGGCGATATTATCGCGATATACACCGATCTGCGCGAGCCCCGGCGCACGCGGGCTCAGAAAATCCCACAGCCACAGCGCGATATTCTCCAGCGACGGCTTTTCGAGCCCCGGCACATCCTCATTGAGATAGCGATGATCAAGCGCCTCGCGCGCTTCTTTCATCGAGGCATAGAGGCTGTCGAAATCCAGGATCAGCCCGGTTTGCGGGTCGGGCGCGCCCTCGATCCAGACCCGTACGCGGTAGGAATGGCCGTGCAGGCGGTGATTGGGATGCCCCTCGGGGAAGAAATGCGGCAGATGATGCGCCGCATCGAATGTGAAGTCCTTATGGATACGCATGGGTCCAACCTTTTCCAGACGGGGCGAAAAGACCCCCGGTCGCGCCCGTCTCGGGTCGAGGCAGGCAGATGGCAACAAGCGCCTCTCCATGCGGGATCGCGGCGAGAGGGTCAAGAACAACGAGACAAGCCGATGCGCGCACCGCAGGGCGAGACCGCCCGCCCCTCTCGCCTGATTGCCGCCAATTCCAGAACAATCCTTTTCCCTTGCGCCGGTTTTTCCCGACCGCGCGAGAGCATAGCTTGTCGGGCATGAAAACGGGGCTCAGACCCCGTCTCGATTTGCAAAGGACCTTCCCCATGAGCACCGCTCAAGCCCTGCGCGCTCTGGCCGATCGCCTGAAAGCCTCCGACAAGATGCCGGTGGTCTTTCTCGGCCATGGCAGCCCGATGAATGTGATCGAAGACAATGCCTATAACCGAAGCTGGAGCGCGCTCGGCCGCGCCCTGCCGCAGCCGCAAGCGATCCTGGTGGTCTCGGCACATTGGATGACCCGCGGCTCGACGCTGGTTGATGTCTCGGCGATGCCGCGCACGATCCACGATTTCTATGGCTTCCCGCGCGCGCTTTACGAGCAATCCTATCCCGCGCCCGGACAACCGGACCTCGCGCGCGAAGTCGTCACCTTGCTCGCGAGCCATCACGCTGCCGAGGATGACCGCTGGGGGCTCGATCATGGCGCCTGGTCGGTGCTTAAATTCCTCTATCCCGAGGCTGATGTACCGGTCTTCCAGCTCTCGATCGATATGGAGGCAGCGCTGCCCGAGCATCTGGCGATCGGTGCCGCCCTCGCCAGCCTGCGCGAGCGCGGCGTGCTGATCCTCGGATCGGGCAATGTCGTGCATAACCTGCGCGCCATGCGCCCCGGCGGCGCGCCGCTGGATTTCGCGCTCGAGTTCGACGCCCTGTTCTCCGACCGCCTGCAAGCGCGCGATTTCGACGCCCTTGCGGATCGCCTGAGCCTCGGCACCTTGCTCGACATGGCCCATCCCTCGCTCGATCACTACCTTCCGGCGCTGACCGCAGCCGGGGCCACCGATGCGGGCGATGAGCTGACCTTCATGACCGATGCGATCGATCTGGGGTCGGTGTCGATGCGCTCATTCGTCTTTCATGCGGCATAGGGAGAGAGAACATGCTTGTCGAAGGCAAATGGGTCGAGAACTGGCAACCCGTTCAAAAGGCTGATGAAAAGGGCCGCTTTGTGCGGCAGGTGTCCAGCTTTCGCAACTGGATCACCCCCGATGGCAGCGCAGGCCCGACCGGAGAGGGCGGTTTCCCGGCTCAGTCCGGCCGCTATCGCCTCTATGTCGCGATGATTTGCCCCTGGGCATGCCGCACCCTGATCGCCCGCGCGCTCAAGGGGCTCGAAGAGCATATCCCGATCACCATCGTGAACCCGAAATTGAGCGATCAGGGCTGGGCCTTCGGCGGCTATCCGGGCGCGCAGGAAGACCCGCTTTTCTCGTCCACACATCTGCACGAACTCTACACCCGCGCCGATCCGACCTTCACCGGACGCGCCACCGTGCCGGTGCTCTGGGACATGAAGCAAGGGGTGATGGTCAATAACGAAAGCGCCGATATCCTGCGCATGTTCGACACCGCGTTCGAGCAATTGGCGCCCTCGGACCTGCGCCTCTACCCCGCCGATCTCGCCCCGCAGATCGACGCGCTGAACAAGACGCTCTACGAGACCTTTAACAACGGGGTCTACAAGGCCGGTTTCGCGCAGAGCCAGGAAGCCTATGACGAGGCGGTGTGCGGCGTGTTCGAGACGCTGGAGATGCTCGAGGCGCGGCTCGACGGGAACTTCCTGTTTGGCGATCGGCTGACAGAGACCGATATTCGCGCCTTTGTAACGCTCATCCGGTTTGATGCCGCCTATCATGGGCTGTTCAAGACCAACCACAAACAGATCGAAAGCTACCCGCGCCTTTCCGCCTATCTGGAACGGATGCTGCGCCTGCCCGGCGTCGCGCAGACGGTGAATATGGATCACATCACCGCCGGTTATTACTCGATCAAGGCGCTGAACCCGACCGGTATCCGGCCAACCGGGCCCTCGCATATCCAGCGATTGCTTGAAGAGCAACGCGAGCGGGTATGATCAAAACCGCAGCGCGTCTGGCAGATGCGCGGCGCTCAGATCGCGGCAGACCCAATCAGCCGCCGAGAAATCATCGCGGGCGGTATAGGTCGAAGGGGTGACGAGGGTGCGCAGCCCCGCCCCCTTGGCCGAGCGCAGGCCGTTCTCGCTATCCTCAAAAGCGATGGCGGCCTCGGGCGGCAGGTCGAGCCGCGCGAGCGCCAGCGCGAAGACATCCGGCGCCGGCTTCTTGGCGCTGACCTCGTCCCCGGCGGCGATCACATCGAACACCGCATCGGCCGGTTTGCCCCAGCAAGCGCGGCTCAGCGCCTCGACATTGGGGCGGTTGGTGGTGGTGGCGACCGCGATCCTCAGCCCTGCCGAGCGAGCGACATCAATGAGCGCACGCACCCCGGGGCGCAAGGCGAGCCCGCCGCCCGCGACGATCTCGCCATAACGCGCGGTCTTGCGCTGGTGCATCAACGCGATCGCCGCGTCTGCGGGGTCGCGAAAGCCGAGCCCGTCGCGATAGCGGCGCATCCGCTCCTTGCCGCCGGTGGTGCGCAGCAACTGGGTGTAATCGCTCACCGACCAATGCCAGTCGAGCCCCCCGGCGGCAAAGGTCTCGTTGAACGCCTGGCGATGCGCCTCCTCGGTCTCGGCCAGGGTGCCATCGACATCGAAGATCAGCGCGCGCAGGCTCATGCCAGCGCCTCGAGCTGCGCGCTCACCAGCGCCGGGAAATCGGCGTAATGCGTGAAGGCGGCGGCATGGGGCAACGCCGAGAGCGGGCTCTTGCGATAGCCTTCGGTATAGAGCAGGAAGGGCAGCCCGGCGCGCTGGGCGGTCTGGGCGTCGGTCTCGCTGTCGCCGACATAGAGGCAAGGCCCCTCATGCCCCGCCTGCCCGAGCGCATCGAAGGCCGCATGGAGCGGTGCGGGATCGGGCTTGTGCACCGGCAGGCTGTCGCCGCCCCAGAAGGTGCTGAAATACTGCGACAACTCCAGATGATCCATCACCGCGTGGCAGGCCCGGATCGGCTTGTTGGTGCAGATGCCGAGCGCAAAACCTTGCGCGCGCAGCGCAGTGAGCGCCGCCACCACCCCCGGATAGATTTCGGTCAGATGCACGGCGGTGTCATAGCGCGCCACGAAACTCTCATGCAGCCTTTCGTGCTCGCTCTCCGGGATCGCGCGCGCATCGCGCATCCGCTGCACGAAAACCCGCGAGCCATTGCCGATGAAGCTGCGGGTCTGCGCGAGGGTAATCGGCTCGAACCCCTCCTCGGCCAGCAGCGCATTGGCGATGCCGTTGATATCCGGCGCACTGTCGATCAGCGTGCCGTCGAGATCGAAGACTATTCGGGTCATGTCAGGCAGCCTTCCATTTGATCGAACAGCCCATGGACGGGATCTGCTCTTGCGGGCCAATGCCGGTTCGCGCGACCTGCTCCATCGCCTCGAAGAGGTCGCGGCGCAGGTCTGCCGGGCCGCTCTGCTTACGCGAGGCATCGAGGCGCCCGCGATATTGCAAGCCTAGATCGGCGTTGAAGCCAAAGAAGTCGGGCGTGCACACCGCGCCATAAGCGCGAGCAACCGACTGATCCTCGTCATGCAGATAGGGGAAGGAAAAGCCGCGCTTGTGCGCCATTTCTCCCATCTTCTCGAAACTGTCGGCCGGGTGGCTGACCGCATCATTCGAGCAGATCGCGGCAACGCCGATGCCAAGGTCCTGCAACTCCCGCGCATCACGCTCGATGCGATCGAGCACCGCGAGCACATAGGGGCAATGGTTGCAGATGAACATGATCAGCGTACCGCGCGCGCCCTTGATCTCTTCGAGCGAGACCAAAGCGCCATCGGTCGCGCGAAGGCTGAAGGGTTCGGCCTGCCAGCCAAAATCGCAGATCGGTGTGTTGACGGCCATATCTCCCCCTTATCCGATCTCAGGCGGCAAGGCTGGTCTGGGCGGCCTGGCGGATTGCGCGGATATTGGTGCCATAGACTTCCGGCGCATCGACCGAGCCGCCCTTGAACACCGCAGAGCCCGCCACCAGCACATCCGCCCCGGCCGCGACGACACTCGGCGCGGTGCGAGGATCCACGCCGCCATCAATCTCGATATGGATCGGGCGATCACCGATCATCGCCCGCAAGGCGCGGATCTTGGCGCTCATGTCGATGAATTTCTGCCCGCCAAAGCCGGGGTTCACGGTCATCACGCAGATCAGATCGGTCAGATCGAGCACATGCGCCACAGCCTCCGCCGGAGTGCCGGGATTGAGCGCCACGCCCGCCTTCATCCCCGCGCCCCGGATCGCTTGCAAGGTGCGGTGGATATGCGGACCGGCCTCGACATGCGCGGTCAGGATATCCGCACCGGCATCGGCATAGGCCTGGATGTACGGATCGACCGGCGCGATCATCAGATGCACATCCATCACTGTCTTCACATGCGGGCGAAACGCCTTCACCGCTGGCGGGCCGAAGGTGAGGTTGGGCACGAAATGCCCGTCCATCACATCCACATGCACCCAATCGGCGCCCTGCGCCTCGATCGCGCGGATCTCGGCGCCGAAATTGGCGAAATCGGCCGACAGGATCGACGGCGCGATCTTGATGGAGCGGTCAAAGGTCATCGTCTGGTCTCCTGCTTATCCAAGGTTTCGCGGATCGGAGCGCCGATGCGGCGCATGGTATCCCGGCCCCCTACTGCGCCCCTACTCTGCCGCTTGTGCGGGCACGGGGCGATCGACATCGAGCCCACCGCGAAACACGCGGCTCGCGCGGATATCGGGTTCGGTGATCAGCGACAGCGCCGCAGCATCGAGCGGCCCGCGCGCCTCACTGAACAGCCGGTTTGCCTGACGCAGCCTTGCGCGGTCAAGCGCATTGCGGATCGAGCGGGCATTGGCGAAATGGGGCTGATCCCGACGTAGCGCAATATACTGCGCCATCGCGGCTTCCGCCTGCGCATCGAGGCTGTAATTCTGCCCCGCCAGCATCGAGCGGGCGATGCGCAGCAGCTCATCATCGCTGTAATCCGGAAAGTCGATATGATGGGCGATGCGCGAGCGAAAGCCGGGATTGGCGGCAAAGAACTGATCCATGCGATCGGCATAGCCGGCCATGATCACCACCAGATCGTCGCGGTTATTCTCCATCACCTGAAGCAGGATCTCGATCGCCTCCTGCCCGTAATCGCGCTCATTATCGGGCTTGTAGAGATAATAGGCCTCGTCGATGAACAGCACCCCGCCCATCGCCTTCTTGAGCACTTCCTTGGTCTTGGGCGCAGTGTGGCCGATATACTGGCCGACCAGATCATCGCGGGTGACGGTGACCAGATGGCCCTTACGCACATAGCCCAAGCGATGCAGCAGCCCCGCCATCATCAACGCCACGGTGGTCTTGCCGGTGCCGGGATTGCCGGTGAAGCTCATATGCAGGGTCGGCGTCTCGGTCGCGAGCCCCATATCACGCCGCGCCTTGTCCACAAGCAACAGGGCGGCAGTCTCGCGAATGCGCTGCTTGACCGGACCGAGCCCGATCAGGGTCTCGTCAAGCTCGCGCAGCACTTCGGCGACGCCCGAGGCTTCGTATTCGGCGGCCAGATCGACGGTTTGCGGGGCTTGAGACATCGGATGCGCCTGTCATTGCAAAAGGGTCAAAAAGCCGGCGCCCCTTCATGATCAAGGGCGCCGGAGTTCTCAGGAGGGATCCTTTCGATCAGACGACCGGCTTCCAGCCGTATTTCTGCGAGCGGCTCTCGTGTTCCATCCGGGTCATCTCGAATTTCGGCTCGGTGGAGGGGCGGTTGACGATGAAGGACATCATCACCGTCTCCCATCCGCGCGTGTTGTCGAAGGCCTGGATGCGGATATAGGCCTCCGGATGCGCCTTGCGGCACTCGTCGAGCTCCATCATCACGCCCTTGGCGTCCTTGAGATCGAACATCGGGTTGCCCCACATCTCCCAATAGGTGTTCCGCGGATGCGGGTCGTAGGAGTATTCGAGGCTCACCGCCCAATCGCGGCCAAGGATATACTCGACCTGCCGGGAGACCTGCTCGTCATCGAGATCGGGCAGAAAGGAAAAACAGCCTTGAGTGATACGCATGTCGGGTCTCCTTAAAGCGCCGGGGTCACGCTCGGAACGAAGTCCGAAGTGTCGGTCGAGGTATAGTTGAAGGTGATGTTGCCCCAGGTATCGAGGGCAGCTTCGAGCGGCTTGCACCATTTGGCGGCTTCGCGCAGGATCTCGGGGCCTTCATTGGCGATGTCCCGGCCCTCATTGCGCGCCAGCACCATCGCCTCGAGCGCGACGCGGTTGGCGGTGGCACCGGCCTGAATGCCCATCGGATGCCCGATCGTACCGCCGCCAAACTGCAAGACCACATCATCGCCAAACAGGGTGAGAAGCTGGTGCATCTGCCCGGCGTGAATGCCGCCCGAGGCCACCGGCATCACTTTCTTGATGTCGCCCCAGTCCTGCTCGAAGAAGAGCCCGCGCGGCAGGTCAACCTCGTTCCGGGTCTCGCGGCAGACATTGTAATAGCCCTGCACGGTCAGCGGATCGCCCTCGAGCTTGCCCACCGCGGTGCCGGTATGCAGGTGATCCACCCCGGCCAGACGCAGCCATTTCGCAATCACCCGGAAGCTGATGCCGTGGTTCTTCTGCCGGGTATAGGTGCCGTGACCTGCGCGGTGCATGTGCAGGATCATGTCATTCTGCCGACACCATTCCGAGATCGACTGGGTCGCCGTCCAGCCGATGATCAGATCGACCATCACGATCACCGACCCGAGCTGCTTGGCGAGCTCTGCACGGCGATACATCTCCTCCATCGTACCGGCGGTGATGTTGAGGTAATGCCCCTTCACCTCACCGGTCTCGGCAGTGGCCTTGTTCACCGCCTCCATGCAGTAGAGGAAGCGATCGCGCCAATGCATGAAGGGCTGGCTGTTGATGTTCTCGTCATCCTTCATGAAGTCGAGACCGCCCTTGAGCCCTTCATAGACCACGCGGCCATAGTTCTTGCCCGACAGGCCCAGCTTGGGCTTGGTGGTGGCGCCCAGCAGCGGCTTGCCGAACTTGTCGAGGCGCTCGCGCTCGACCACAAGGCCGGTCGGCGGACCCTTGAAGGTCTTCACATAGGCAACCGGGAAGCGCATGTCCTCGAGCCGCGCCGCCTTCAGCGGCTTGAACGAAAACACGTTGCCGATGATCGAGGCGGTGAGGTTGGCGATCGAGCCTTCCTCGAACAGGATCAGATCATAGGCGACATAGGCGAAGTACTGGCCCGGATTGTTCGGCACCGGATCGACGCGATACGCCTTGGCCCGGTACTGATCGGCGGCGGTCAGGCGGTCGGTCCAGACCACGGTCCAGGTCGCGGTCGAGCTCTCACCGGCCACAGCCGCCGCGGCCTCGATCGGGTCCACGCCTTCTTGCGGGGTGATGCGGAACAGCGCCAGAAGATCGGTGTCCTTGGGCTCGTAATCGCCATCCCAATAGCCCATCTGCGCGTATTTGAGCACGCCCGCGGCATAGCGTTTCTTCTGATCCCGGATCTCCTGCTTTCCTTGAAGGTCTTCGGGTTTACTCATCTCGTTCATCGGTCAATCTCCTTTGGTTGAATACGGTGCGGCGGCGGCGCTCAGGCAGCGGCCTGCGTGGTGATCTGCGGATCGAGGGCGCCGGAGGCGTAGCGCGCGGCCATGGCATCCATCGAGATCGGCTTGATCCGTGCCGCCTGCCCGGCGGTGCCAAAGCGCTCGAAACGATCGCGGCAGAGCTTCTCGAGCTCATCCATCGCCGGGATCATGAACTTGCGCGGATCGAACTCGCCGGGCTTTTCGGCTGCGACCTTGCGGAACATGCCGGTCATCGCCATCCGGCAATCGGTGTCGATATTGACCTTGCGCACGCCCATCGAGATCCCGCGCTCGATCTCCTCAACCGGCACCCCGTAGGTCTGGGGCATCTCGCCGCTATAGCGATTGATGAGATCCTGAAGCGCTTGCGGCACCGAGGAGGAGCCATGCATCACCAGATGGGTGCCCGGCAGCTTTTCGTGGATCGCGGCAATGGTCTGCATCGAGAGGATGTCGCCATCGGGCTGGCGCGAGAACTTGTAGGCGCCGTGGCTGGTGCCGCACGCGATCGCCAGCGCATCGCATTTGGTCCGGCGCACGAAATCCACCGCCTGATCCGGGTCAGTCAGAAGCTGGTCATGGCTGAGCTTGCCGACCGCGCCCGAGCCGTCTTCCTCGCCCGCCTCGCCGGTCTCCAGCGAGCCCAGAACCCCGAGCTCCCCTTCCACCGACGCACCGACCGCATGGGCCGCCGTCGTCACCCGGCGGGTGATCTCGACATTGTAGTCATAGGAGGCCGGGGTTTTCATGTCCTCCTCCAGCGAGCCATCCATCATCACCGACGTGAAGCCGTGGCGGATCGCCGAGAGGCAGGTGGCGTCGTTATTGCCATGGTCCTGGTGCAGCACGATCGGGTTGGACGGGAACATCTCCGCCAACGCCTCGACCATGTGGCGCAGCATGACATCGCCCGCATATTTGCGCGCCCCGCGGGAGGCTTGCAGGATCACCGGCGCATCTACTGCCTCGGCCGCGCGCATGATCGCGAGCCCCTGCTCCATGTTGTTGATGTTGAAGGCTGGCACGCCGTAATCATTCTCGGCGGCGTGATCGAGCAACTGGCGCAATGTGATGAGTGCCATGGTCTGGTTTCCTTCCTCGCTCAGGCAGCGGTGATGAGCGCTTTGGCAGCCGTCGCGGCAGCCTCGGCGGTGATGCCGAAATGGCGGTAGAGATCGGGGGCGGGTGCGGAGGCGCCAAAGCCGGTCATGCCGACAAAGCCATCCTCGGGGCGCAAAAGCAGGTCCCAGCCCTGGCGGATCGCGGCCTCGATCCCGACCCGAGGCGCGGTACCGAGCACCTCGCGCCGATAGGCGTCGCCTTGCAGCGCGAAGAGCTCGAAGCAGGGGGCCGAGACCACCGCCGCCGCAATCCCTTGTGCAGCAAGTTCCTCGGCGGCGCTGACCGCCAGTTCAAGCTCGGAGCCGGTGGCGATCAGGGTGACATCGCGCTTGCCAGCGGTCTCGCGCAGCACATAGGCGCCGCGTTTGGTGAGGTTCTCCTCCGAATGGCGGGTGCGCAGGGTCGGCAGGTTCTGGCGCGAGAGGCAGAGCAGCGTCGGCATGCGCTCGGAGGTCGCGGCGATCTGCCAGGCCTCCGCCGCCTCCACCGTATCCGCCGGGCGCAGGACCAGAAGGTTCGGCATCGCGCGCAGGCTCGCGATGGTCTCGACCGGCTGGTGGGTCGGGCCATCCTCGCCGAGCCCGATGCTGTCATGGGTCATGACATAGGCGACCGGCACTCCCATCAGCGCCGAGAGCCGAATGGCGGGGCGGCAGTAATCGGCAAAGGCGAGGAAGGTGCCGCCATAGGCGAAAAACCCGCCATGCAGCGCAATCCCGTTCATCGCCGCCGCCATGCCGTGCTCGCGGATGCCGTAATGGATGTAGTCGCCCGAATAATCAGCCTTGCTCACCGGCCGCATCGCCGAGGTCTTGGTATTGTTCGAGCCGGTCAGATCCGCCGAGCCGCCGATGGAATTGGGCAGGATCGCGTTGACCACCTCCAGCGCCATCTCCGAGGATTTGCGGGTCGCAACCTTCGGCTGATCGGTCGAGAGCCGCGCCTTGTGCGTGGTCATCGCCGCGTGCAGCGCCGAGGCGTTGGGGGCGGCGAGCGAGGCGGCAAAGGCATCTGCCTTCGGGTCTGACGCCTTGCGCGCTTCCCACGCGGCCCGCTTGGCAGCGCCGCGCGCCGCCACCGCTTCCCAGGCCGATTTGACCTCGGCCGGGACCTCGAAGGCCGGAGCAGTCCAGCCCAGGGCGGTGCGGGTGGCCGCGATCTCGTCGGCACCGAGCGGCGCGCCATGGACCTTGTGACTGCCGCCCATGTTCGGCGCGCCCTTGCCGATCACGGTCCGGCAGGCGATCATCGAGGGCCTTGCATCGGCGCGCGCAGCGGTGATCGCTGCGGCAATCGCCTCATTGTCATGGCCATCCACCGCCTGCACATGCCAACCCGCAGCAGCAAAGCGCTGGCCCTGATCCATCGAGGTCGACAGATCCGTCTTGCCGTCGATGGTGATCTGGTTGTCGTCCCAGAACACGATCAGCCGCCCGAGCCCCAGATGCCCGGCGAAGTCGATCGCCTCATGGCTGATGCCCTCCATCAGGCAGCCATCCCCGGCGAGCACATAGGTGTAGTGATCCACCAGCCCGTCGCCAAAGCGCGCATTATGCATCCGCTCCGCCAGCGCCATGCCGACCGCGGTCGAGATCCCCTGCCCCAGCGGACCGGTCGTCGTCTCGATGCCCTTGGCATGCCCATATTCGGGATGGCCGGCGGTGCGCGCTCCGAGCTGGCGGAAGCGGCGCAGCTGGTCCATGTCCATGTCATCATAGCCGAGCAGATGGTTGATCGCGTAGACCAGCATCGAGCCATGGCCCGCGCTCATCACGAAGCGGTCGCGATCGGGCCAGGTGGCGTCGCTTGGATCAATCGAGAGGAAGCGGTTGAAGAGCACCGTGGCCACATCCGCGAGCCCCATCGGCGCGCCCGGGTGCCCGGACTTCGCCGCCTCGACCGCGTCCATGGTCAGCGCCCGGATCGCATTGGCCATCTGCCGTTCATCGGCCATAACGGGAGTGTGCATGTTCATCATCGTGCTCCTCAGGCGCATCTGGATTGCTGGACCAGCCGGTCGATCATCGGGGTGAAGATCAGCTGCATGGCGAGATCCATCTTGCCGCCCGGGATCACCAGCGAGTTGGCGCGGGTCATCCAGCTGTCATGGATCATCGAGGTCAGGTACGGAAAATCGATCCCGCGCGGGCTCTTGAACCGGATCACGACGAGGCTCTCATCGGCGGTCGGGATCCAGCGGGCGATGAACGGGTTCGAGGTATCGACCACCGGCACGCGCTGGAAGTTGATATCGGTCTCGGAGAATTGCGGGCAGATGCAGTGCACATAGGCATGCATCCGGCGCAAGATGGTGTCGGTCACCGCCTCGGTGGTGTAGCCGCGCTGGGCCCGGTCGCGATGGATCTTCTGGATCCATTCGAGATTGATCACCGGCACAACCCCGATCTTCAGATCGGCATGACCCGCGATATTGACGGTGTCATTGACCACCGCCCCGTGCAGCCCCTCATAGAACAGCAGGTCCGAGCCATCCTCGAACGGCTTCCAGTCGGTGAAGGTGCCAGGGCTGCCGCCATAGCGCGCGCCCTCGGCCTCGTTATGGATGTAGTGACGGGTCTGCCCACCCCCGGTTTCGCCATAGACGCGAAACACCTCCTCGAGCTTTTCAAGCTCATTGGCGTCATAGCTGAAATGGCTGAAGGTCTCGTCGCCCACGGCCTTGCGCTTTTCGAGTTCGGCCTTCATCGCCGCCCGGTCGTAGCGGTGAAAGGCATCGCCCTCGATCGAGACCGTCTGGATGCCCTCGCGGCGAAAGATCTGGTCAAAGGTCGCCTTGACCGTAGTGGTTCCCGCGCCCGACGAACCGGTCACCGAGATAATGGGATGTTTTTTCGACATGAAATTCAGGCCCTTGCAATCGGAGGTCAGGATCGAAACAGGCCGCGCTTGCCAAACAGCGCAGCGACTTCATTCTCAGGCAGCTCGTGATAGCTGATGACGCGCTCGACCTTGTCGGCGGTGCCAAAGACGAAAGGGGTGCGGGCATGCAGCGCATCCGGCGTGCGATCAAGGATCCGGTTCACGCAATCGGTCGCCTTGCCGCCAGCCTGCTCGACCAGAAAGGCGATCGGCGCGCACTCATAGACAAGGCGCAAGCGCCCGCGCCCATAGCCATTGCGCTGATCCGCCGGGTAGAGAAAAATGCCGCCCCGGCTCATGATCCGATGGGTCTCCGCCACCAGAGACGCTACCCAGCGCATGTTGAAATTCTTGCCGCGAGGGCCTTCGGCACCGGCAATGCAATCGTCGATATAGGCGCGCACCGGCTTGGACCAGTGCCGGTAATTCGAGGCGTTGATGGCGAACTCGCTGGCCTCGTCGGGGATCGAGGGCGCACCCGGCGCTTCGCGGAACTGGCCGCGCTCGCGATCATAGATGAACTGCCGGACGCCATCGCCGAAAGTCGCGATCAAGGCCGTATGCGGGCCATAGATGAAATAGCCCGAGGCGACCAGATGACGGCCGGGACGCAAGAAGGTGCCATCCGGGTCGTCAATCGCTGGCTGGATGCCGAAGATCGTCCCGATAGACACATTCGCATTGATGTTCGAGGACCCGTCGAGCGGGTCGATGGCCAGCGCCATGCTGCCAGTGCCATCGATCTCGACCACGCTGTCACATTCTTCGGAGGCGTACCAGCGCACCCCGGTCCCGCGCAAAGCCTGGGTGAAGGCTTCATCGGCGATGACATCGAGAGCCTTCTGGGTGTCGCCATCACTGTTCTCGCCAACCTCAGCGCCGAGCTTGCCACCCAGCGGACCATTGGCGATCGTTGTCGAGAGCCCGGCCGCGACCTGGCAGAGCGCCTCCATGATCGGAAACACTTCCGGCGAAAGGGCGGGGCCCTGTATCTCAAGCATTGGCTTCATAGCCTTGCCTCCCTGCGGCGTTTCCCCAGCGCCCTCATCTTTTTGCGAGTTGCGCTTGCCCCCTGATCATTCCGCGGGCTAAAGTTAAATGAAATCTAATAATTCTGACTTGACCGTAGGAAAAATTGAAGCGCCTTGACCAGATCACCCTGAAGCAATTGCGTGCACTGCACACAATCGTTGATGAAGGCACCATCGCCGCCGCCGCCGAGCGCCTGGGGCTCACCGGGCCTGCCGTTCATAACCAATTGAAACTTTTAGAGGATTCAATCGGCTCCCCGCTCCTCCAGCGCGAAGGACGCGAGCGCAACATGCCGACCCCGCAAGGCGCGGCGCTGCTGGTGGCCTATGCCGATGCACGTGCGTCACTCGAGCGCGCCATCACCGTGATCGATGCTCTGAATGAGGGTAAAAGCGGCAGCGTCATCCTTGGCGTGGTGAGCACGGCGAAGTATTTCGCGCCCAAAATTGTCGCAGAGCTGCGTGCGCAAATGCCTGAAATCACGATCAATTTGAGAATCGGCAACCGCGCCACAACCATCGGGGCGCTGGCGCGCGGCGAATATGACCTGTGCATCATGGGCCGCCCCCCGCGCGAGCCGCTCATACCGGCCACATCACTGTGCCAGCACCCGCATGTCATCATCGCCGCCGCCGATCACCCCCTCGCCCATCAGCGCCAGGTCTGCGCGCAAGATCTCATCAAGGAACGCTTCGTCCTGCGTGAGCCCGGTTCCGGCACGCGGATCCTCACCACCCGTTTCCTCGATGATCTGGCCGAAGGGTATGAAGTTGAGACCGTCGAGATGGCCTCGAACGAGACCATCAAGCAAGCGGTGCTTTGCGGCCTTGGGGTGGCGCTGATCTCTGCCCATACCGTCGCTGATGAGATCCGGACCGGCAGGTTGGTGACGCTCTGCACCGAAGGTGTGCCGATCTATCGGCAATGGTATCTGCTCAGCCACCCCGATCTGCAACGCAGTCCGGGCGCCGAGCGGGTACGGGACTGGATCCTCACCCACACCGATCGCTTCATACCAAAGCTCGATCTGGGCTGAATGCCCCTGCGAGCATGCCCGGCGCAAGGCGACCCAAGCGCCGGGCAAAATGGTTTTGAGCCATAGTCTCGGCCAACCCCCTAGAGATTGGCCCGTGCCATCTCGGCGGCGATGTGATCTGCCTGACGGATCGCCAACGCGACGATGGTCAAGGTCGGGTTCTCCGCCGCTCCCGTCGTGAACTGACTACCGTCTGAGACGAACAGGTTGGCGATGTCATGGGTCTGCCCCCATTTGTTGACCACCCCATCGCGGGCCTTTTCCGACATCCGGTTGGTGCCCAGATTATGGGTCGAGGGATAGGGCGGGGTCGGGAAGGTCCGTGTCGCCCCGACCGCCTCATAGACCGCGGTCCCCTGCTTGTAGGCATGGCCTCGCATGGCGATGTCGTTCGGGTGGTCATCGAAATGGACATTGACCACCGGCAGCCCCCATTGATCCTTCACATCGTGATTGAGCGTGACGCGGTTGGTCTCCTGCGGCATGTCCTCGCCAACGATCCACATGCCGGCCATGTTCTCGTAGCTGTCGAGCGCAGAGGTAAACTCGCGCCCCCAGGCTCCCGGGTCGAGGAAGGCCGCCATGAACGGAATACCAAGGCTCAGCGTCTCCAGTTCATAGCCGCCGACAAAACCGCGCGAGGGGTCATGGCGCGCTTCGTCCTGGATGATCCCTGCCATCGTGGTCCCGCGCCACATCTTCACCGGCTTGTCGAAGGTCGCATAGACCGAGCCGGTCATGTGCCGCATGTAATTGCGCCCGACCTGCCCCGAGGAATTGGCGAGCCCGTCCGGGAACATCGCCGAGGCAGAATTGAGCAGCAGGCGCGGGCTCTCGAAGGAATTGCCGGCAACGCAGACGATGCGGGCCTTTTGCATTTGCAGCGCGCCATCGGCATCGAAATACTCGACCCCGGTGACCTTGCCGCCATCATCATGCAGGATGCGCGCGGCATGGGCCTTCTCGCGGACCTCGAGATTGCCGGTAGCCTCGCCTTTGGGGATCTCGACATAGCCAGCCGACCATTTCGCGCCCCATTTGCAGCCCTGAAAACAAAAACCGGTCTGTTGGCAGGACATCCGATCATCATACCATTCGGAGTTGATCGCCATTCGGCCGGTATGGACTTCCTTATAGCCGAGCGCTTTCGCCCCCTTCTCGAAAACCAGGTAGTTGTTATTGCCCGGCAATCCCGGACGCCCGCCGGTGCGCGTCACCCCGAGCTTGTCTTCGGCCTTGGCGTACCACGGAGCCATCTCGGCACCATCAATCGGCCAGTCGAGCAGGTTGGCGCCCTGAACCGCGCCATAGGTGCTCGCGGCCTTCCACTCATGCTCCTGAAAGCGCAGCGACGCGCCAGCCCAGTGCTGGGTGGTGCCGCCGACCGATTTCACGATCCAGGCAGGCAGGCCCGAAAAGTCCTTGGCCACCCGCCAATCGCCGCTGGTTGTGCGCGGATCGACCCAGGCAAGCTGCCCGAAACTCTCCCACTCGTCATTGATGAAATCCTCCGGCGTGTGGCGGGCGCCTGCCTCGAGCGAGACGACGCTGATCCCCTTTTGTGCGAGCTCGTTGGCGAGGACCCCGCCGCCCGCGCCGGTCCCGATGATGACGACGACGCTGTCATCGTTCAGATCAAATGGTGCAGCCATGATGCCGTCCTCCCTCAGAGCCAGTTGATGTCGTTGAAGCCGCGTTCGATATAGCCGCCCTTGCTATAGCTCTCGCCCTCATAGCCGAAGATCGGCCAGACCGATTTCTGGTTGTAAAGGCCGGTCACCAGCCCGCCGCGGATCTGCTGGAAGAAGGCGCTTTGCTCCATCGAGCGCAGGATATCGACGCGGTCTCTCTCCCATCCGGTCTGCAAGTAGGAAGCGGCGCCGCGGCCTTGTGCGGCGGCATCGAGCGCCGCCACGCCCTGCTCGACCCCGGGCGCGGCATCGGCGGTGTCATAGCCCTTGACCGCGATGACGTAATTCTCGTCCGGGATGCGGTCATGGGGATAGATGTCCCGCGCCATCTGAACGAGCGTTGCGAAGCTTTGCGCGGAGATGTGACTGGTCGCATAGGCCCAGGCACCGCTTGGCGCGGCGATATAGCCGGTTCCGACCATGAAGGACGCCCCGAGCGCGCTTGCGCGGGAAAGGAGCTGGCGGCGGGTCATCCCGCGCGGGCTGGCAGGCATTGTCATCGGTTTTCCTCCCTTGATGACAGGCGGCGGTCTGATTTTTTGTGATTGCGACGCGCCGCAAGCTTGATTTAGTGGGCTTGGATTATTTGAAGCGTCCCCCCCGTTCGATCACTTCGATCTCGTAGCCATCGGGATCGGCGACGAAGAAGAAGCGGGCGATGCGCTCTCCGGCCGGGGCGAAATCGACGAGTTTGCGCGGGTTCAGGCCCTCGGCCTCGAAACGCGCATGCTCGGCGGCCGCATCCGCGACAGAAACGGCGAGATGGCCATAGCCATTGCCGAGCGCATAGGGCTCGGCGCGGCCCTTGTTGACGGTGAGCTCAAGCTCGAACTCGCTCTCGCCATTGCTCAGATAAACAAGGGTGAAGGTGTCGAAATCCAGCCGGTCCGCGATCTCCAGACCGAAGGCGCGGCGATAGAATTCCACCGAGCGCCGCTCATCGAGAACGCGAATCATGCTGTGAATGGCTTTTGCCACGGGCTTCCTCCTGAATCGGTGCGTTTATCGAACCAATTCAGGGTGGACCGCCTGATTCCCGGCCGGGTAGTAGGGTTTTACTACAGTGGCATTTTTTGTCGCAGGCGAGCCGGGCTTACTCCGCCGCCAGCGGCGCCGGGCCGTCCTGATGCGCGCTGCGATCGGGCTGGCTCAGAAACAGCAGGCAGGTCGTGCGCAGCAGGGAGGTGAAATTCTCCGGCTCGCCGCGCGTCTCCAACACTTCGGAGTGCAGTTTCGACAGAAAGGCGGGGGTGGAGACGCCATCGGCTTCGGCGATATCGTCGAGGATCTGCCAGAACGCGTTTTCGAGCCGAATGCTGGTACTCTGGCCATTGAGCCGGAGCCGCCGCGTGGTCGATGCGTATCGGTCCGGGTCCTGACCGGCAAAGACTTGGCACATGGCACCTTTTCCTTTCTTCCGAAAACTCTGACCGTTACGCGGGCGATCATCTGCGAAAATTATGTCCGCATAGCGAAAGCAAGCAAAGCCCTTTGTCAGTCTACCCCCAGCGCGGCGGGGCATTCTCCCCCGGCCAGACGCGCTTGCCCCTGCCACCCGCACTTACAGCTCGATGGATTGCCGGAACGAGTCCGGCAATGACAACGGGATCGGCGAGAGAGACCGTTACGCCGAACTTTCGCCTCGCCAGCCGCCTCCACCCAACACCCTGTCATCCTCGGGCTTGTCCCGAGGATCCATCGTCTCACAAGCCCCCCACGCCCGACGGCTTCGACACAGATCGCCCCGCAGGCCCCTGCCACCCGCGCTTTCAGCCCGATGGATTGCCGGAACAAGTCCGGCAATGACAACGGGATCGGCGAGAGAGACAATGATGCCGAACATTCGCCTCGCCAGCCGCCTCCACCCAACACCCTGTCATCCTCGGGCTTGTCCCGAGGATCCATCGTCCCACAAGCCCCCCAAGCCCGACGGCTTCGACACAGTCCCGCTTGCGGGCTCACTCGGCAGCCAGGCTCCGCACCGGCTCATCGGATAACAAAGCCGCGCGCAGCCGCTCGCGCCGCGCCATCGCAGCATCGAAGCTCGCTTGCTTGACCGGACCATAGCCCCGGATCTGTGCGGGCAGATCGAGCAATTCGCCCACGCTCCGGCGCTTCTCTTGCCCGATTTGCGCATCGGCCAGAACCTGCTCCGCAAGGCTCAGATCGTCTTCATAAAGATCGATCAGCCGCCGCTCCAGCTTGCGATCGGCGCTGAACCCAAACGGATCCCAGCTCGAGCCGCGCAGATGTTTCATCTGAGCGATCTGACGCAGGACCGGCAGGATCCAGGCACCAAAAGCCCGCTTTTTGGGCCGCCCCTGCGCATCGCGCCCCGGCAGGAAGGGCGGCGCGAAGTGAAAGACCAGCCGCAGGTCACCGTCAAATTGCGCCCGGAGCCGTTCTTGAAAGTCAGGATCGGTATAGAGCCGCGCGACCTCGTATTCATCCTTGTAGGCCAGCACCCGCGCCAGATTGATCGCCGCCAGCCGCAGCAGCGCTTCATCCGCCGCGCGGGTGAGATCGAGCCGTGCCGAAAGCCGGGTGAGCCGGGCCTCATAGCGCTCTGCCAGCGCTTCATCCTGATAGGCGACAAGATGCGCACGGCGATGGGCGATCACGTCTTGCGCGGTCATGCTCTCCAGCGATCGCGGCCCCTCCTCACGCTCGATGAGCCCGAGAACCTTCGCCGGATCATGGGCGAACAGCCGCCCCCAATCAAAGGCCGCAAGGTTGAAGCTCACCGCCACGCCATTGAGCTCGATCGCCTGCACAATCGCAGCGTGCCCGAGCGGCACAAAGCCCTTTTGCCATGCATAGCCGAGCATCATCATATTCGCAGCGATCTCGTCGCCGCAGATCGACGAAGCCGCGGCGGTGAAATTGTGGAAATGCCCGCCCTCGCGGACCGTCTCGCGCACCCGCGCCTCGATCCCGGCCTCGCGAAAATCGAAATCGCGCTGGCGGATGAAATCGGAGACCGGGGTGACATGGGCGTTGAAAACACTATGCGTGCGGTCCTTGTCGCAGAGCACCACACTATCGCGCGAGGCAGCGACCACCGAATCCGCCGCGAGCAGCAGATCGGCGCCTCCGGCCGCGATCTTCGGCGCCGCGATCGGGCGCCCCGGGGCAGAGATGCGCACATGGCTGAGCACCGCCCCACCCTTTTGCGCAAGCCCCGCCATATCGAGGATCATCGGGATCTTGCCATCGATATGCGCCGCCATGCCGAGGATCGCGCCGATGGTCAGCACCCCGGTGCCCCCGACCCCGGTCACCGCGATATTCCAGGCCCGCTCGATCACCGGCAGGCTCGGCTCGGGCAGCGCGCTGATATCGGGCGGCGTGCGCGCGGCGCGCTGTTTGAGCGTGGCCCCACGCAGGGAGACAAAGGACGGGCAAAAGCCCTTCAGACACGAAAAGTCCTTGTTGCACATCGACTGATTGATGCGGCGTTTGCGTCCCATCTCGGTTTCGAGCGGCTCGACCGCGATGCAATTGGACTGCACCGAGCAATCGCCGCAGCCCTCACAAACCGACGGGTTGATCCATACCCGCAGATCCGGATCCTCCATCAGCCCGCGCTTGCGGCGGCGACGTTTCTCGGCGGCGCAGGTCTGCACATAGAGCAGCACCGTCACCCCCGGCACCTCGCGCAGCTCGCGCATCACCACATCGATCTCGTCGCGATGGCGGACTTTCGTGCCCGGTGCGAGATCCCCGGCGAGATAACTTTGCGGCGCGTCCGACATCAGCACGATGCGCGCCGCGCCCTCGCGATACATCTGATGGGTGATCTGCTCGGGCGACAACTCGCCATCGACCGCCTGCCCGCCAGTCATCGCCACCGCATCATTGTAGAGGATCTTGTAGGTGATATTCGCCTTCGCCGCCACCGATTGACGAACCGCCAGATAGCCGGAATGGAAATAGGTCCCGTCGCCGAGATTGACGAAGCGGTGCTTTTCATCCGTGAACGGCGCAATCGCGGTCCAGGGCACCCCCTCGCCGCCCATTTGGGTGAAGGTCTCGGTATTGCGATCCATCCACTGCACCATGTAGTGGCACCCGATCCCGGCCATCGCCTTCGAGCCCTCGACCACCCGTGTCGAAGTATTGTGCGGACACCCCGCGCAGTAATGGGGCATGCGGATCACCGGCGCCGCGTAATCGGCCACCTTCGCTTGCGCCGCGCGGATCTTGCCGAGCCGTGCGCGGATCCGGTCGGCCAGATCGCCCGGCAGATCGAGCTTCAGGACCCGCTCGGCAATCGCACCGGCGACGATCGACACCGTGAGCCCGGCCGAGAGCGAGAGGAAGGGCCGGTCATGCTCGTCGAACTTGCCGATGATCCGCGGCCGCACATCGGCGCGCCAATTGAAGAGCTGCTCCTTGATCTGGTTCTCGATGATCTCGCGGCGCTCCTCGATAATCAGCACCTCCTCGAGCCCTTCTGAGAAGGCGCGGATGCCTTGCGGCTCCAGAGGCCAGGGCATGCGCACCTTGTAAAAGCGCAGCCCGATCGCCTCCCACTCCGTATGGCCGAGCCCCAACTCGGCCAGTGCCTGGCGCACGTCATCATAGGCGCGGCCCGAGGCCACGATGCCAAAGCGGGCCTTGGGGGTGTCGATCTCGACCCGGTTGACTTGATTGGCCCGGGCAAAAGCGATGGCAGCATAGCCCTTATGCTCTTGCAGGCGCTCATCCTGGATCAGCGGCGGATCCGGCCAGCGCAGATTGAGCCCGCCCTCCGGCAGCTCGAAATCATCGGGCAGCACGAAGCGGGTCTGCTCTTGCGCCAGATCGACGACAGAGGTGGTCTCCACCGTCTCCGAGATCACCTTGAACCCGACCCAGCAGCCCGAATAGCGTGACATCGCCACGCCCAGCAGCCCCAGTTCGAGAAACTCATGCACCGATGAAGGGTAGAGAACCGGCATCAAGGCGCCGATAAAGGCATGATCGGATTGATGCGGGATGGTCGATGATTTGCAGGTGTGATCGTCGCCAGCAATTGCCAGCACCCCGCCATGGCGCGCGGTTCCGGCGGCATTGGCGTGCTTGAACGCATCGCCCGAGCGATCTACCCCCGGCCCCTTGCCATACCAGATCCCCAGCACCCCATCCTTGCGCGCTCCGGGCGAGAGATGCAGTTGCTGGCTGCCCCAGACGGCGGTTGCGGCGAGGTCCTCGTTCACCCCCGGCTGAAAGACAATATCGAGCGGATCGAGAAACTTGCGCGCCTTGAGGAATTGCTGGTCGATCCCACCCAGAGGCGAGCCGCGATAGCCGGAAATGAAGGTGCCGGTGTTCAGCCCCGCCGCGCGGTCCCGGCGCATCTGGGTCATGGGCAAGCGCACCAGCGCCTGACTACCCGTCAGATAGACCGAGCCTTCGGTGGCCAGATATTTGTCGTCGAGGGTGATGGGTTTGCTCATCAGACATCCTTCGCGCCGTCATGCGTGCCGGAAGCCTGCGATCACTTCCGATCGGGTGACCCGTGTTCTCATCAAGATGGGGGCATTCGGAACGGGTTTCCAGCAGGTGAAACGCGATTTACTCCTAAGACGCAACGAAACCCGCCCCGTTTCGCGCTGTCAGCGCCCCCGCCTGCCCCTTGCGCCAAACAAAAAAAGACGGGCAGCGCGATCGGCTGCCCGTCAAGCGAGGGGAGAGAATGGAAGGGAGGGAAAGTCGTCGCCAGCGAGAGGTCTTGGGCCTCCTTTCATGCCTGTCTCGCCGGCCATTGCATCGAAGAGTGACTGTTGCCTTCGCCTCTGGCAGATCAGATCTCGATATCGACCCCCACCAGGCTGTTGACACCGGCCAGTTCCAGAATGTCGCCCTGGCCGAAGTCGATCGTGGTGCCAGCGCTGTCGCTGGTGATCGTGGCGCTGTTCACGAAGTCGTTGAATCTCGAGTAGTTGAAGCTGCGCAGATCGAGTTTGTCCTCACCAGCCTGGAACCCATAGACGGTGTCGTGGTCGTTGCCGCGATTGAAGTCGACGGTGTCCTGCTCAATGGCTCGGCCATCCGAGATGTTCATGGTGTCGTTGCCCGAACCACCCGAGACAAGTTCACTGCCGGTGCCAGCGTAGATGTAGTCGTTGCCCGCGCCGCCCTCGAGGCTGTCATTGCCCGAGCCGCCATTGAGATAGTCATTGCCCGAGCCACCGTTGATGACATCGTTCCCGGCATCACCATAGAGGCTGTCATTGCCAGCAGCACCATATTGGGTGTCGTTTCCATCGCCGCCATACATGATGTCCGCACCGGCATGGCCGCCCATGAAGTCGTTGCCGTCCTCGCCATACATACGGTCGGTGGTGCTGGACGAGCCGCCGTAATTGCCTGCCTCATAGGCCCACATCACATCATCGCCCGAGCCGCCCTCGACCCGATCCGAGCCCGAACCGCCTGTGACGGTGTCATTGCCCTAGCCACCATCGACGAAGTCATTGCCCGAGCCGCCATGAACCGTGTCAGTGCCGGAGCCACCATAGGCGGTGTCGTTCCCGGAACCGGCGGAGACATAGTCATTGCCCGAGCCGCCGGAGACGTAGTCGTCGCCCGAGTTGCCATAGACCGTGTCATTGCCTGAGCCGCCGTAAACCTGGTCATTGCCCGTGCCGCCATCGAGGTAGTCGTTGCCGGCGTCGCCGCGCAGCATATCGTTGCCCGAACCTCCATAGAGCTGGTCATTGCCATCTTCGCCGCGCAGCTCATCATTGCCTGCATCGCCATAGAGGCGGTCATTGCCGGTACCGCCGCGGATCTCGTCATCACCGCCACCGCCATAGACCCGGTCATTGCCCGATCCGGCATTGATCGCCTCATCGCCTACAATCGAGGTCGAGTTGCGGTTGGTGCTGTCGCCGTAGATGATATCGTCACCCGAGCCGCCATCGATGATGTCGTGATCGTCGCCACCATAAAGGTAGTCGTCGCCGCCGCGGCCATCGATGAAATCATTGCCAGCGCCGCCCGACAGGCTGTCACGGTAGCCATAGAGATTGTTGGAACCGCGAATTTCATCCGCACCCGAGGTGCCGGTGTAGCTGTTGTTGAAGGGGTTGTACCAAAAGTCTTTCTTAGCCATGATATCAGTCTCCAGTGTTGTGCGGCCTTGGTGATTTCATGCGCCGCGAGGTTTCAGGTTGCTTGCTTCAGTCTGTTGCCTTGGGGGCGGGTTTGGTCGGGCAGAGCGGTGAAGGTGAAGGTTTGTTGCTCTTTCCGGCCAGCCCGTTGTCCCGCTGACAAGTTCAACCTACGCTGGAGAGCGCTCTGGCTCTGTGAACCGGTTCACACTCGGTTGCTTTATTCTTAATTTTCGAAAGATTTCTACGAAGCCGACAGCATCGCCGCCATTTTTCGGCTGCTTTACAAACACTTAGCCCCGCAGGGCGATCAGACCCACGGGGCTTTGCACAGTCTCATTCCCGATAAAGGGCGATTTGCCCGCCTAACGGTTGAGTAGAATTTCCATCTGGGCCGGGGTCAGATAGCCGGTGCCGGGATCGCCAAGATCCTCCTGGAAAGTCTCGATCGCATCGCGCGTGAGACGGCCCATGATCCCATCGATTGGCCCGCGATAATATCCGCGCGCGCGCAGGCGCCTTTGGAGAAGCAGGCGCTGGCGCTTGCCCAGAAAGCTCTCGAGGGTTTGCAACGCGCTGAGCGAGCCGCTCTCGGGTGCCTGCTCCGGTTCGGCGGCGCTCAGCGCATCCAGAACGGCGGTGGAAGGCTCACCGTCACTGGCATCGTCGGACGGCTCAACTGCGCCCGGCTCGACCGATGCAAGCGGCACATCATCTTCGGGCAAATCAGCAGGATCCGCAGGCTCGACGGAGACCGTTTCGGGCGAAATCGTTTCAGGATCTTGCAAAGGTGCCCCAACTTGCAAAGGTGCCCCATCTTGCAAGGGCCCCTCACCCGCCAAGGACATCTCTGGATCCGATGCATCGGACGCATCTTGCAGCGGAGCGCCGTCCGCGCCCTCCTCATTCGCGGCGCTGATCGGTTCGGGAACGCTACCTCGCCGCCGGAATATGTGCGTGAGGGCTCGGACGAGATCGCCTCGCTCTCGGTTTCGTTCAACCGGATGCGACGCAGTCTCGACAATGCCATTAAAATGCTGGAAGATTCCGAGCCAGGCTAAAGGGTCGCTATCGCAACTGCGAAAGAACCTGCGTGAATGGGGTGCCGACGATGCAAATGCCGCTGCGCTGCCCATGGTAACGCGCGTTCTTGCGCAGGGAAAACAGCCACCGAAGAGAGCGCATGACGGATTGCGAGCGCATGGAAGATTTGTCCTGACATGGAAGATTTGTCCTGACTTGGAAGATTTGTCCTGACATGGAAGAAGCGCCCAAAACAGAAGTGCCCGGCGGCCCGGGGCTCCCGAGCCTGCCCAGCCGCGTGGGCAAATACCGCATCGACGGTGTCATCGGTGCGGGCGCCATGGGCATCGTGATGCGCGGCCATGACGAGCAGATCGACCGCCCGGTCGCGGTAAAGACCATCCGGCTCGATCTCGTCTCCGATATCGATCAAAAACAACTTCTCGAGCGGTTCGGGCGCGAAGCGCGCTCGGCCGGGCGCTGCCTGCACCCCAATATCGTGACGGTTTTCGACTATGTCGAACAGGGCGGCGCGCCCTTCATCATCATGGAATATGTCGATGCCGGGACGCTCGAAGGAGTGATCCGTTCGGGGGGCCTGATGCCGCTGCGCCAGGTTGGCGAGGTTGGCGGGCAATTGCTCCTCGCTCTCGATCACGCGCATCAAAAGGGCGTGGTGCATCGCGATGTGAAGCCGAGCAATATCCTGTGCCCCACCCCCAGCTCGATCAAGGTGACAGATTTCGGGGTGGCAAGGCTCGATTCTCTGGGCGCAACCGCCGCTGCCATGACCGGGGTCGGCGCGATCGGCACCCCCAATTACATGTCACCCGAACAGTTTCTCGGCCGCTCCGTCGATGGTCGCTCGGATATCTTTGCCGCAGGCGTGATCCTCTATCAGCTCCTGACCGGCACCAAACCGTTCCTGGCGAACACCATTTTCGAGCTCAAGGAAATGCTGCTCAATCATCGCCCCAAACCGGTATCGCTGTTTCGCCCCGATGCTCCGGCGGCGCTTGACGGGGTGATCGACCGCGCACTGGCCCGCAATGTTGATGACCGCTACCAGCGCGCGGAGGCATTCGCTCAGGATCTTGCACGGGCGATCGAGACATTGCCGGTCAATGGCCCGCCGCCTCTGGACCTTACCGAGATGGCCCCGCAGCCCTCCAGTGAAGGCGGCTCCTCATCCATGACGATGACCCTGGCAGAAACCCTCGATGGCAGCACGATGCAAAGCCTGGAGGGCGCTCTGGCCGAGAGCATCGGGCCGATCGCGCGCGTTGTGCTCAAGAAAGCCTGCGCGAGTGCCACCGACCCGCAAAATCTGCTCGACCAACTCGCCGAGCGCATCCCTTCGGCAGGAGAGGCGAAGAAGTTTCGCGACCGGATGGAGGCGAGCTTGCGCGCCGATCCGGGCCTGACCTCGATCCAGCTCGACAGCGCGATCACCGAGCGGCAGGAGAACGAGGCGGCGCAGATCCTCATGCGCTATATCGGGCCGGTGGCCAAGGTCATCGCCCGCAAGAAGGCCAAGACCGCACTTGGCTATGATGATTTTTACACGCGCCTGGCCGATGCGATCTTAGATGACGGCGAACGGCAAGCCTTCATGCGCGAGAAACCCGAATAGAGCACGACGCAAGCCGCCCCCATCCGAACCGAGAGTGATGCAAGATCCTCAGAACAAGGCTGAGAAGAGTGATGAGCCACCGGCGCGCGAGCGGCGGCGGCGGCGGCGTCTGCGCGCGATCCTCGCCGCCGATGTCGCGGGCTTTTCCGGACATGTCTCGACCAATGAGACCGGCGCCCTGCGCAATCTCTCCTCACTTCGATTGATTGCCGAGGAGGAGCTCGAGTTTCACGATGGCTGGCTGTTCGGCATGCCGGGCGACGGGATCTTTGCGATTTTCGAAAGCGCGATCGACGCGCTCAACTGCGCGTTGGGGATCCAGCAACGGATGATGGCCAGCAGCGGCGTCGGCGCGATGCAGCTCCGGGTTGGCATCCATATGGGCGAGGTGTTGTTCGAGGGCGATTTGCCCTTTGGCGAGACCCTGGCCATTGCTGCGCGGCTTGAGGCGCTGGCCGATACCGGCGGCATTCTGGTCAGCCAGGCGGTGGTCGATGCGGTTGCGAGCCGGGTGCCCGTCGGGTTCGAGCGCCGCGGCGCGCCCAAGCTCAAGAACCTGCCCCGACAAGTGCTGACCTATGCGGTTGTCTCGCAAGGCGCCGCACCGGCAAGCCCCGAAGGAGTGAGCCCGGCAGGGGAAAAACCGGTCTATTCGCCCGATGGCAGCGGACCGGTTGAGGCCATTGTCGATCTGCGCGCCCAGAACGAAATAGCGCATCCACCCCCCGAGCCACCGATGGAACGCCCTGCCCCGCCCCCCGGCGCTGCGGAGCTTGACCGCACCGCACGGCTCATCAAACCGCGCCCGGGCGCCATCCCGGCGACGCCACCCGCAGCGCCAGCAACAGCACTGCGCCTTGAGCTCGATCAATTGACGATCCTCAAGACCGCTCTCGCCACAGCGCTCGGCCCGGTCGCCGCGGTGATGGTGGAGCGAAGAGCGAAAAAGGCGGCTTCCTTGCAAGGATTGATCGAGGACCTGGCAGAGGCGATCCCGAATGAGGCCGAACGCAGCGCCTTTCTGGTCGCAGCAAAAAAGGCGGGGTGACCCCGCCTTTCGCCCGTTCCAAAGATCTCGGCTCCTATTCCTCGCGCATCGCGCCATTCATCGCATCGCTGATCGGGCGTGTGATGTAGCTCATCGCGCTGCGGGCCGAGCCGATCAGGAACAATTCCACCGGTGCGCCGGGCTGCAAGCCCATCTGCGCGATCTGCCCTTGATCCGCCGCGTCGATCGCGACCTTGATCCCGAAATACTGCCGTCCCGAAACCGGATCGGTGCTCGCATCTGCCGAGATCTGGCTCAGCGTGCCGTTCAGCTCCGGCGCATTGGCGCCCTTGATCCCCTTCAGGCTGACGCGGACTTGCTGGCCCAGGCTCACCTGATCGATATCGGTCAGCGCGATCTTGCCTTGCACGATCAGCGGCTCACCCTTGGGGATGATCGACATCACCGTCTCACCCGGACGCACCACGCCGCCGATCGTGTGCAGTTTCATCTCATGGATCATGCCGGCCATCGGTGCCCGAATCTCCAGACGGGTCATGCGGTCCTGAGCCGCGCGCAGTTTTTCGGCGGCGGCCGAGATCCGGGCATCCACCGACGCCATCTGGCCCATGGTCTCGCTGCGCGCATCCTCGACAAGCCCTTCAGCCTGCGAGGCGAGCCCGGTCAGTTGCGCCTCACCCGCGCGGATCCGCGAGGCCAGATCGTCAAGCTCGGCATTGAGGCGGGTGTGCTGGTTGCGGGTCTGACGCAGCAGCGAGCGTTTGATCAGCCGCTTCTTCTCCAGCGCTTCTTGCACGGCCAACTCCTCGCTCACCTGCTCAAGCTCGGCACGGCGGGCATGGATCAATTGCGCAAAACCGTCGATCTGCGCCTGGACCTGCGCCCGGCGGGCCTCGATCTGCGCGAGCTGGCTGCGCTGGGCCGAGAGCTTGGCGGTCAGCAAGGTTTGCTGCATCGCCACCGATCGGGTGAGTTGCTCGCGCACGCTCGGCGCGGCATCACTGATCTGCGGAACGATGATCGCGCCGCGGCCATCGCGCTCGGCCAGGATCTTGTTCGCTGCAAAGATCGCGCTGGGACGATGGGCGACGACGCAGACGATCTGGCCGCGCTGGCGGATGCGCTGGATCGAGCGGGTCAGGTGCTCTTCGCCCAGCGGGTCGAGATTGGCGTTCGGCTCGTCGAGCACGATCAGGAAGGGATTGCCGAACAGCGCCCGCGCCAGGCCGATCCGCTGACGCTCACCGCGCGAAAGCGTGGCGCCCGAGGGGCCGATCGGGGTGGCATAGCCATCGGCAAAGCTCAGGATCAGCTCATGCACACCGGCGAGTTTCGCCGCTTCGATCACCTGCTCATCGGTGGCATCGGGGCGGAAGCGGGCGATATTCTCGGCAATGGTGCCGTCGAACAGCTCGACATTCTGCGGCAGGTAGCCGATCGAGCGGCCCAGCGTGTCGGCCGGGAACTGGCCCAGACCTGCGCCATCGAGCCGAACTTCGCCGCGCGCCACTTCCCAGGCACCAGTCAGGGCGCGGGCCAGGGTCGATTTGCCCGAACCGGACGGGCCGATGATCCCCAGCGCATCGCCTGCCTCAAGCTCGAAGCTGATATCGCGCACGCTCGGCTGGCTCGCACCCGGCGGCACGATGGTCAGGCCGCGGACCTCCAGCTTCTGATGCGGCTGCGCAAGGGCGGCACCGCGGCGCTGGCTGGTCGGCAGAGCATCGACGAGCTTGCTCAGCCGCTTATGAGCGTGATGGGCCGCGATCACGCTGCGCCATTGGGCGATGATCTGCTCGACCGGCGCGAGGGCACGGGCGACGATGATGGAGCAGGCGATCATCGAGCCAGGGCTCATCTGTCCCTCGATCACCAGAAAGGCGCCCACCGCGATCATCGCCGATTGCAGCAGCAGCCGCGTGGTCTTGGTCAGCGCGCCGAAGATGCCCGCATGATCGGAGAGCGAGCGATGCGCATTGACCGAGGCCGAGTAGCCCTGTGCCCAGCGCGCTTGCAGCGCTCCGCCCATGCCCATCGCCGCCGCCGCTTCGGCACCGCGCTGCGCATCGACCAGAGTCGCCTGACTGCCAGCCTGCGCTTGCCCGGCCCGGCCCGCCTGAACCCGTGCCAGAACCTGATTGAGCGCGGCGAAGACGATCAGGGTCCCGGCCCCGATTGCCGCGGCCAGACCGAGCACCGGATGCACCAGATACAGCACCAGCATATAGACCGGCAGCCAGGGCAGATCGAAGAACGCCGCCGGTGCCGGACCCATCAGGAAAGTGCGCATGGTGGTCAGATCCTGAAGCGGCTCATGGATCTTGGTGTTCTGGCCCAGATAGAGTGGCAGGCGCAGCGTTGCTTCGAACAGGCTCGGCGCCAGCATGTAGTCAAAGCGCACCCCGACACGGGCCAGGATCTTCGAACGAGTGCCCTCAAGCAGCCCGTAAAACACATAGAGCACCACCGCGATCAGGGAGAGAGCCGCGAGGGTGGCCGCGCTTTGCGAGGTCAGGACCTTGTCATAGACCAGCAGCATGAACAGCGGTCCGGTCATCATCAGCATGTTGATCACCAGGCTCAGCGCCCCGACCGCCAACAGCGGACCGCGCACCGCCCGCTTGGCGCGGCGCAGCACGGTCTCTTGCGGGCCGTCCTCCTGACGCTCCACCGCATGGGCGAAGATCGCCTTGCGGGTCGGCGAAAGCTGATCATGCGAGAAATTGGTTTCGATGCCTCAGCATTAGGCCAGAGCCGCCACCGCTTCTGTGGTCTGGTTCACATGCACAGAATTTTTCCGCAGATCGCGCGAGCGCGGACAATTGGGGGATGCGGCTTGGATCAGATTGCGAAACATCTCGGGGAGTTCGCGCTCTTCGCCAATCTCGACCCTGGCACGCTCAAGGCACTGGCCGCCCACGCCCATCGACGCCCGCTAGGCAAGGGCGCCTTGCTGTTCGAGGCCGGGGACCCGCCCGATGCGCTTTACGGGGTGATCAGCGGACAGGTCCGGGTCTGGACCGTCTCGCATTCGGGCCATGAGGTGACCTTGAACATCCTTGGCCCCGGCGCCATGCTCGGGGAGATCGGCGTGCTCGATGGTAGCCCGCGCAGCGCCAGTGTCTCGGGCTATACAGCCAGTGAGCTGCTGGTGATCGGGCGCGCAGATCTGTTCGCCGCGATCGAGGCCGATCCCGCGCTGGCGCGTCAGATCATCACCTTCCTTTGCGATCGGCTGCGCTGGGTGAGCGCGCGCATGGAGGACAGCACCCTGCGCAGCGCCCCCGAGCGCCTTGCGCGCATGCTGGTCTATCTGGGCCAGGATCAGGGCGAGGGCGACGCAGGGGGAGTCGTCATCACCACCAAGCTCACCCAGGCCGAACTGGCCCGCTGGGCTCTGATGTCGCGGGAGGCTCTCAACAAGATCGTCGCCCGCTGGACAGACGAAGGGATCATCACCATGACCCGCGGCAAGATCCTGCTGCACGATCTGGAGCGGCTCGAGGAAATCGCCGAGATTGGCGAGGAATAAGGGGGGCGTGCGCGCGGTTCGCTTAAGCGCATCGTAACGCTGGCTTGCTATTCTCACCGAGTACCAGAGAACGAGCGAGCGCATCAATGAGACGGGCCTTTCATCGCAACTGGATCGGTTTGGCCGCCTGCGCCGTGATCTTCATCCTGGCCGTCGGCGCGACAGTGAGCCGCTCGGTCGAGCGCGCATTGGAAGCCGACGCAACCGCACGTGCCGAGCATTGGGCCGATTTTCTGACCGGCAAGATGCCTGGTCTCGACTATCTGATGTCCTTCGGTCGCCCGACCGCGGCGCAGTCACTGGTTCTCGAACAAGCGGTGAAGATCGGCAATGTGGACCGGTTCAATCTGTTCGATCCGGTCGGCAATCTCGTCTTCGCATCCGATAGCCATGACCGCGTGATCGTCTGGGCCTCCAACGTCGTCAATGAAAAGCCGCTTCAGGTCGCGCGCACCCGCAAGCCGATGGTCAGCCTTCAGGAGGACACCGGACGCAGCGACCGTCCCCTAGTCTTCGCCGAAGCCGTTGTCCCTGTCATCGATCAAAAAGGCAACCTGACCGGCGTCGCCGAGGTCGTGATCGACATGACCGAGTCGGCCGCGGGCTTCCGGCACAATTTCACCTTCATGGCTTTCATGATCATCGCCATGGCCAGCGTCGTCTTTGGCGCCCTCGCCTGGGCTTACATGAAAAACAAGCGCCGCGCCGATCACTCGGAGAACCGGGCCAATTTCCTCTCGGCCAATGACAGCCTGACCGGCGCGCTCAACCGCCCGACCTTCCTCCAGGCTTTTCAGACTGCGCGCCTCAAGGCAGCGAACAAGACTTGCGGTCTCGTCTTCGTGGATATCGATCATTTTAAATCGATCAATGACGCGCGCGGACACGATATGGGCGATGCGGTCCTGCGGCATGTCGCCACTCAACTTTTCCGCTGTGTCGAGGAAGAGGATCTTGTCGCGCGCTTTGGCGGTGACGAATTCGCCATCGGCTTCGTGAACAGCACGCCGGAGCAGACCAACGAAAAGATCGAGCGCATTCTGGCGGCTTGCCGCATGCCGGTCACCCAGCGCGGCACGACCCTCTCGACCTCGGTCAGTATCGGTGCCACGGTCAGCGAAAAGGCACTCGCGCTCAAGGATATGCTGCATGAGGCAGATGTGGCCTTGCAATGGGTCAAGGCGAAAGGCCGCAACGATTGCGCGATCTATGACGACCGCATGGGCAACCGCTTGCGGCGCGAACGCGAAGTCAAGGCCCTGATCAAGGAAGCGCTGGCCGGGGGCGGCTTTGAACTGCACTACCAACCCTGCGTCAATGCCGAGCGCGACGAGATCCAGGGGTTTGAAGCCCTCTTGCGGCTCAAGGATCAAACCGGCACCTATATCTCCCCGGCGGAGTTCATCCCCATCGCCGAGGAAATGGGCGTGATCAGCGAGATCGGGAATTGGGTGCTGCAACAGGCCACCAGCGATGCGGCCTCCTGGGTGACCGACGTCTATATCGCCGTCAACCTGTCGCCGCTCCAGTTTGAAAGCGGGCAACTCGTAGCCCAGGTTCAGCAAGCACTGGCGGCATCCGGCTTGCCCCCGCACCGGCTGGAACTCGAGATCACGGAATCCCTGCTGATCCGCGATGAACACAACATCGCCTTCCAACTCGATGCCCTGCGCGAGCTGGGGGCCTCGATCGCCATGGACGATTTTGGCACCGGGTTTTCGAGCCTCTCCTATCTGTGGAAATATGGCTTTGACAAACTCAAGATCGATCGCAGCTTCATTCAGGCGCTTGAGAGCGACCCGGACAAGGTCCGCGACATCATCGAATCGATTGTCTTGCTGGGCAAACGGCTCGGGATGACCGTGACCGTCGAGGGGATCGAAACCGGCATCCAGCGCGATCAGCTCATCGCCATGGGCTGCCGCTTGCAGCAAGGCTTCCTGCATGGCCGCCCGAGCACGCTGGAGACCATTCGCCTGTCCCGCAGCGAGCGCGCGGCGCAAGAAGAGGCGAACAAGGCCGGCTGAGCCCGCGCCTCCTCTGAATTTTGCGCTCCGCAATCTTCCTTCCACAGCGAGGACTGGACAAGCGCCCCCCGAAAGGCTATCAACCTCGCCTCACCATACCAGAGGCGACGTGGCGGAGTGGTGACGCAGCGGATTGCAAATCCGTGTACACCGGTTCGATTCCGGTCGTCGCCTCCAAATTCTATCTCACGCCAATTCGCTGCGCTCATGGCTCCGATGGGGCGGGCTGACCGCCCGGCGCGCAGTCGCGCTTGCCTCGCCCTGTGGGCTCGGGTGGTTTATCACGCCAATTCGCCGCGCTCACGGCTCCGATGGGGCGGGCGAGAGGCCCGGCGCGCAGTCGCGCTTGCCTCGCCT
>JALEFY010000005.1 GCA_022760435.1 Neomegalonema sp. | reverse complement strand
TTCGCTTCGCTCACGGCTCCGATGGGGCGGGCTGACCGCCCGGCGCGCGGTCGCGCTTGCCTCGCCCTTCGGGCTCGGTGTCAATCTCACGCCAGTTCGCTTCGCTCATGGCTCCGATGGGGCGGGCTGCCCGCCCGGCGCCAAAGCGATTCATAGCGCATCGCGGGGTCGCGAAATCGCGTCGATTGAGCCGTCGCGCTTGCCTCGCCCTTTGGGCTCGGTGCCTATCTCACGCCATTTGATTGTGATCGCGGGTTTTTTGGGGCTCGCCTGCTGGGCCTTGGCAAGGGCGAGCCGTAAACATGGAAAAAGGCGGCCGCGCCGCCTCTTTCCTGTCGTTTCGTTTTACCAGAAGATCATCGCTGGCTTACCTGTCGGTCACAAGCGCGCACTGGCCCGGTTTTGTCGAAGCCCCGCACAACAGGGGCCCCGACCTGGTCCAGTCAGATGCCGTTCAGGCTTTCAGCGCCGGAGCTGCCCTCCAGATGGCGACGCAGGGCTTCGACATCATCGTCGAAGGTCGCATCGACCTGCCGCAGCTCATCCACCCGCTTCACCGCATGCATGACCGTTGTGTGGTCCTTGCGGAAACGAGAGGCGATATCGCCCAGCGTGCGCGTCGTGAGCTGTTTGCTCAGATACATCGCCACCTGACGCGGGCGGGCCACCGAGCGCGCGCGGCTGGTCGAGGTCATGTCGCCGAGCCCGATCTTGTAATGGGCGGCAACCTGGCGCTGGATCTCTTCGATCGAGATCTTGCGATCAGAGATCTTGATGAGCTGCGCCAGACGCTGCTGTGCCAGCTCGATGGTGATCGCTTGGCCCATCATCGTGCTGTACGCAATCAGGCTGGTCAGAGCCCCTTCCAGCACACGAACATTGGTCACCAGACGGTGGGCGAGGAAGTCGAGCACCTTCATATCGACTTGCAGGCCCGGCGCGGTCTGACGGGCTGCCTCGATCTTGGCGTTCAGGATATTGAGCCGCAGGCTGTAATCGGTCGCGCCGATATCGGCTTGCAGCCCCCAGGCCAGTCGCGAGCGCAGGCGTTCGTCAAGCGCCTCCAAAGCCAGAGGGCTACGATCAGCCGACAGGATGATGTGGCGGCTCTGCTCGGAGAGGGCGTCGAAAGTGTGGAAGAATTCTTCCTGTGTCGACGTCTTCTTGTCGAGGATCTGGTGGATATCATCGATGATCAGCACATCGACATTGCGAAACAGATCCTTGAAACTGAGCGTATCGCGCTGGCGCATCGCGCCGATGAACTCGACCAGGAACGTGTCAGCCGAGACAAACATGATCTGCTCTTCGGGGAACAGGGTCCGCCGCTTCCAGGCGATGGAATGCAGCAGGTGGCTCTTGCCCAGACCGGTCTCACCATAAAGGAACAGCGGCTTGTAGACCGGGCTTTTCGACTCGGCAGCGCTCAGGGCCGAGGCATGGGCGAACTGGTTCGGTTTGCCGACGACGAAGTTTTCGAACGTGTAGCTGGGATCCAGCGCGATGGACCGAATTCGGCTCAGGCGATCATTGACCGGCGCGGGCTGCGCAGGCACGGTTTTGCCCGGCTCGGCACCCTTTGCAGATGCGAGCTTGGCGGAACCGAATTTGGGCGATGCGAGCTTGCCACCATCGAGCCGAAACGGGCTCGCGGCGCTGATCTTGCGCACCGTACCCGGCTTGGCCTGATCGCGGCGAACGGCGAATTTGAGATTCTCAAGCCCCTCGTCGAGATCGCGCCAGAGTTTCTTGATCTTGTCTCCGAAATCGGACTCGACCCGATCCGAAATGAAGCGGCTCGGTGCCGCGATAACAGCCGTGTTTTGGGTGTACTGCTCGAGATAAAGCGGTTCGATCCAGCTGGTATAGGCGCCCTCATCCACCGCATTGCGCAGTGCTGATTTGACGTTTTCCCAATACTGAACCCCGGTAATGGATTCTCCCATTCCCCTTTTCCCTTTCTTATGATTAGCCCGAGATCTCGGCAGGGCATCTTATATCGGCCAGTTTCACTGGCCTGAATTTATGAGCCACTGGACCGACTGTGGGCCTTCCACCCGACAGCTTGCCCTTGGCGCCCATGTTGTCTTTGGGACCCATGTCACCGAGATCGCCTTCAAAACCATCCGCGATTTCAAAACTACGCCAGAGCCAAGGACTGATCGCCCGCCTATATGCGGACGCTATCCCTCGCTTCTGTTGACCAGGTCCGGACCGGCAGACAAACAACACGGCATACACGCCGGGGACCAAGGTCACTCACATCGCTTCAGGGTCGTAATCCGGCGTTAAAAACATTGCCGGACAAAACCTCCTGCTGGGACATTTGATCGGTTTCCCGACGCTTTTCCGGCCGCTGCTCAGGCAGTTTGAATTGCTCCCTGGCATTAGGCATTTTCGAAATATGTCCAGAAGGAAGGTGGCAGCCTTATATCGGCTGCGAAGCGGTCGGCATCACCTGAAAAGGTGCCGACACGTTCATTTCATTGGTTTCTCCTCGCTCGACTCTCTCCGGAGACAGACTTAACAAAGTTCCAATCTGTTCGGAAGTACCGGAAAAATTTATTCTTTTTGACCAAGAAGCCACAGAACAAAAAAGGCACCGGCGCGTGCCGATGCCAAATTGGATCCAGAAACCGCTCAGAATTGATTCTTGTTCAGAACTTGGTCAGAAGCGGTTTTTGACCTTTGCGACAATTTTTCTTCAGTCTTTTGACATCGCCGGTCCTGCATGGACAGCGAGACCGTCACAAAACCTTTGCGTTACGCGAGGGGCATCATCGTCTTGACGCGCTGCGCCAGGCGCGAAACCTTCCGCGATGCGGTCTTGTGGTGAAGGATGCCCTTGTTCGCGCCGCGGATGATCTGCGGCTGCGCAACACGCAGGGCTTCCTTAGCTGCGTCCGCATCGCCGGATGCGATTGCTTCCTCGACCTTGCGGATGAAGCCGCGAACCATCGTCTTGCGCGATTTGTTGATCGCGGTGCGTTTGGCGGCCTGGCGGATACGTTTGCGGGCCTGTGCCGTGTTTGCCATGTGTCTTACACTCTCTTGCGTTCGATCAGCGGCAGGCCGCTGTGGATATCTGGAAAGACGTGTTTGTGTCTCAGCTTGCGCTTCTGGTCAAGTGCCGGATCCATGAACGATCTAACGATTCTTGAATTGCGCCTGTCTTTTCTCTGCGAAGGCGGCCATGCCTTCGGCCTGATCTTCGGTCGCAAACAAGGAATGAAACAGCCGTCGCTCGAACAACACGCCTTCGGACAGGGAAGTCTCATAGGCGCGATTGACGCATTCCTTGGTCGCGCGCACGGCGATGCCCGATTTCTCCGCGATCTTGGCGGCGGTCTTGATCGCATCTTCGATCAGATTCTCGGGCGCCACCACCCGGCTGACCAGACCGCAACGCTCGGCTTCGGCAGCATCCATGAAGCGGCCGGTGAGGCACATTTCCATCGCTTTCGACTTGCCGACAAAACGCGCGAGGCGCTGGGTGCCGCCCGAGCCCGGAATGATGCCCAGATTGATCTCGGGCTGGCCGAATTTCGCATTCTCGGCAGCGATGATGAAGTCACACATCATCGCCAGTTCGCAGCCCCCGCCCAGCGCATAGCCCGCGACAGCGGCGATCACCGGCTTACGGATTGTCCGGATAACTTCCCACTCAGAAGTGATGAAATCTTCCAGAAAGACTTCGGCGAAGGACTTGTCCTTCATCTCCAGAATGTCGGCACCGGCGGCGAAGGCCTTGTCACTGCCAGTGATTACGATGGCGCCAACACCTTCGTCCTCGTCGAACCGGCGCAGGATCACGCCCAGCGCCCGCATCAATTCGCTATTCAGAGCGTTGAGCGCTTCGGGCCTGTGTAGGGTGATCAGACCTACGTGATCTCGCGTCTCTGACTGGACGATGTCATCAAGGGCCATTATGGCCTCCCCATCTGCTGCGACGACCCGCGCATTACTCGAAGCATTGCGCAGGATCAAGCCGCGGGGGTCAAGATTGACAGCGCGGACAATAAAAGGTTGAGCGGCCCGACTGGACGATTCTTTCCACCTGAGCGCTGCAACCCTCGGATGAACAGGGTTCTTCGGCCCGTCCGTACACCTTGAACGCGTGTTGAAAATAGCCCAGCGAGCCGTCAGCCTGACGATGATCGCGCAGCGAAGAGCCGCCTGCGGCAATGGCCTCTTGCAGAACAGTGCGGATGCTGCGGACCAATTTCTCCAGATGCTCCGAGAGGAGCGAGCCCCCAGGCCGCGTTGGGGCGATCCCGGCGCGCCATAGTGCCTCGCACACATAGATATTGCCGAGCCCGGCAACGATTCTCTGATCGAGCAAGAGCGCCTTGATCGGGGCCTTGCGCCCGGCCAGCGCCTTGCCGAGCGCTTGGGCGTGAAAGTCATTGCCCAAGGGCTCGGGGCCCAGATGCGCGAGCCATGGGTGGTTGGCAAGGTCCTCGGTATCCCACAAATCCATGGCGCCGAAGCGGCGGGCATCATTATAGATCAGCCGCCCCTTTGAGGTGGTGACAATGATGTGGTCATGCTTGCCAAAGCCCTTTTGGGTGGCTTCTACCTCCACGGCTTCGTTGGCGCGCTGGTCGGTGCCCTTGGCAACCGGGTAGTGAAAGCGGCCCACCACTCTGTCGGCCTGAAACTCTTGCGGATCAGTGTCGATGGTGATGCGCCCGGACATGCCCAGATGAATGAGCCAGGTCTGCGCCTGGCAGCTTTTTTCGGGTGCCAGCGAAGCAAGGATATATTTCGAGCGTCGGTTCAGCCTCTCGACCCGGCGGCCGGAGAGGCGCTCGGCAAAGCGCTCGGGCAAGGGCCAGCGCAGATCCGCGCGGCGGGCAAGCGCCTGGGTGATCTTGTGGCCTTCGAGAACAGGAGCGATGCCACGGCGAACCGTTTCGACTTCCGGCAATTCGGGCATTTCGTCCGATCCTTTCCGAAGACATGCTTTGTCGCGCCCGCGAAGGCTGGCCCGCCCCGCGCCATGGCGCTACATACGGCTCAGAACAGGAGCTTACCAGATCATGCAAGACCCGAACGCCCCACAGATGCCGCCCGAGGCCGGTGAGGACACCACCCATTTCGGCTTTACGCAAGTTGAAAAGGAGCGAAAAGCCGGCCTTGTGCAGGGCGTGTTTACCCGGGTCGCCTCGCGCTATGACCTGATGAACGATTTCATGTCGGCGCGGATGCACCGGCTGTGGAAGGATGCGATGATCGACTGGCTCGCCCCGCGCAAGGGCAGCCATCTGCTCGATATTGCGGGCGGTACCGGAGACATCACCTTTCGCTACCTGCAACGTCTGGGCGGCATGGGTGAGGCAACGGTCTGCGATCTGACCCATGGCATGCTCATGGAGGGCAGGCGCCGGGCGCAGGAACGCGGGATCCGCGCGCCGATCTCCTGGATCTGCGGCGACGCGATGCATCTGCCTTTCCCCGACAAGAGCTTTGACTATGTCACCATCGCCTTTGGCCTGCGCAATGTGACCGAGCCAGAAGCGGCCCTGCGCGAGGCGCACCGGGTGCTGCGGCCCGGCGGACGCTTCATGTGCCTTGAGTTCTCCAAGGTGAAGGTGCCGGTCGCCGACAAGCTCTATGATCTCTATTCCTTCAACGTGATCCCGCAGATCGGGCAGATCGTGGCCAATGATAGAGACAGCTATCAATATCTGGTCGAGAGCATTCGCCGCTTTCCCAGTCAGGAGAATCTTGGCGCGATGATGCAGGGCGCTGGCTTCTCGCGCGTGGACTGGCGGAACATGGCCGGGGGCGTGGTCGCGCTGCATTCGGGTTGGCGGATCTGAGGCCGATGAGCATGTTTTCTGATCTGTTTCGACTGGTGCGAATCGCGGCGACGCTGCGCCGGACCGGTGGGCTGTCGGTCCTGCTGGGCGACGCCTATGGCTTCAGCATGGGGCAGCGGCGGGTGATCAATGCCGTTCTGTGGCCGCTGATCCCGTTCGGCGCGCGCGGCGATCAGAGCCTGCCGCCGGTTGCCCGCGCGGCGAGCGCGCTCGGCCCGTCGCATGTGAAATTCGGCCAGGTCCTCTCTACCCGCCCCGATATCGCGGGCGAGGCGCTGAGCACGGATCTACGCCATCTGCAAGACAAGCTGCCGCCCTTCGACATGGCGCTGGCGCGCAAGACCATCGAGAAAGAGCTCGAAGCGCCGGTCGATACGCTCTTTGCCGAGTTCGACCCGCCGATCGCCGCTGCCTCCATTGCACAGGTCCACCGTGCGGTGCTCAAGGACGGGCGCGTGGTGGCGGTCAAGGTGCTGCGCCCGAATATCGAACGCGCCTTTGCCCGCGACATCTCCGCCTTCTATTTCGTTGCCCGGCTGCTCGAGCGGCTGGTGAAGAAATCCAAGCGGCTCAAGCCGGTGGAGGTGGTGCGCCATTTCGAGGGCGTGGTGACGCGCGAAATGGATCTGCGTACCGAAGCCGCCGCAGGCTCGGAATACGCCCAGATCACCGAGCGATTCGAGGGGTTTCGCACCCCGACCATGATCTGGGAGCATTGCTCGCGCCGGGTGCTGGTCTCGGGCTGGGTCGAGGGCACGCGGCTCGGGGATGTGCCGGCCTTGCGCGCGGCGGGCCATGATCTGGAGCAGATGGCGCAGCGGATCATGGCGGTGTTTATCAATACCGCGCTGCATGACGGGTATTTCCATGCCGACATGCATCAGGGCAATATGAAGGTCGAGGCCGATGGCACGGTTGTCGCCTATGATTTCGGGATCATGGGTCGGCTCGATGCCAAATCGCGGCGCGTCTATGCCGAGATCCTTTTCGCCTATCTCAACCGCGATTATCGGCGCGGGGCGCAGGCGCATTTCGATGCCGGCTATGTCTCGCGCGAGCATGATCTGGAGCAGTTCGCCCAGGCCCTGCGCTCGATCGGCGAGCCGATCTTCGGGCGCGATGCGGCGAGCATCTCCATGGCGCGGCTCCTGCAACAGCTCTTTGACGTCACCGAGCGCTTCGGCATGGAGACGCGGCCCGAACTGATCCTGCTGCAACGCTCGATGGTGGTGGTCGAGGGCGTGGTGCGCAGCCTCGATCCGGATTTCAACATGTGGCATGCAGCGCGCCCGGTTGTGGAGGGCTGGATGAAGGCCAATCTCGGCCCCGCCGCCATTGCGCGTGATCTGGGGACGGCGGCGCTGCGGCTCAGCCGGCTCGGCCCGCAATTGCCGGATCTGGCCGACAAGCTGGTGGCGATGGCGACAGATGAGGATTATGCCGCCGCGCAAAGCCTCCGATCGCCGCCCCACCGCTCTCAGCCCCCATACAATCGGCATGCGCCGCGGACGGGCATCGGTCGATGGGTCGCCTTCGGGCTCGCCTGTACGCTGCTCGGCGCTGCTGGGGCTTTCGTCGCGATTGAAGGGATGGCCGGGGTCTATGCTCTGTTCGGCGCGCAATAGGTCTGGCCTTGCCAGATCTCTCTGCTACGCTCGAGACACAGGGTCCCAAATCTCTGTTCTCTTGGGCTCTGTTGTATTGGGCTCTCACGCCTGTCTTTTACATGCCTCTTCGCTGGCCTTGCCATGACTGACGCAACGACCCTTTCCATTGCCGATATCGACATGCCCGCGCTCTGCCGATGGCAGGGGCGCAGTCAGACGGTTGAGGATGTGATTCGCCCCTTCCCGGCGCAGGCGCTCCATGCGACGCTCGATCTGCCGAGCGATCCACCGCGTGAAGGCGACGCGCTTCCCCCCTTCTGGCGCTGGCTCTATTTCAATCAGGCGGTGCGGCGCTCGGATCTGGGGCGCGATGGCCATCCGGCCAAGGGCATCGGCCTCACCCCTCCCGTGCCACTGCCAAGACGCATGTGGGCTGGGGGGCGGCTGCAATTTTTGCGGCCGCTGATGATCGGGAGTGCCGTGAGCCTCACCAGCATCATCGCCGCGATCACTGCCAAGCAGGGCCGTAGCGGGCCGCTGATCTTTCTCACCCTGCGCCACGAGGTGCATGACGAGGCCGGGCTGGTCGAGGTCGAAGAGCAGGATATCGTCTATCGCGAAGACCCCAGGCCCGACGCGCCCAAGCCCCCGACCCCGCAAGCGCGCGATACCGGGATCTGGTCGCGGCCCTGGATGCTCGATGAGACGGCGCTGTTTCGCTATTCCGCCCTCACCTTCAACGGCCACCGCATCCATTACGATCTCGACTATGCCAAGCGGGTCGAGGGCTATGAGGGGCTGGTCGTGCACGGACCGCTGCTCGCGACCCTGATGCTCGAGCTGTTGCGCGAGTTCGGGCCGGATCGGCGCATCACCCATTTCGCCTTCCGGGCCGCTGCGCCGGTCATGCATTTCGAGCCCTTCGAGATCTGCGGCGAGCCGACGCGCGAAGGTGCCGATGTCTGGGTGCGCGCCCCGCGCGGCAATGGGCTCGGGCGCCTCGCGATGTCGGGCTCGGTGCGCTTCGAATAGGATCGCAGGCCCAGCCGCGCGCTTACGCCGACAGGGCCTTTGCCACGCGGCTCTCCAGACGCTCGGCGAGTTGGCGCACGCTGGGATGGCCAAACACATCGGCAATCGCAACCGGCGGTTGGTCGGGCAGCGCGCGGGAGATGTTCAGCGCTACCTGCACGGCCAGCAGACTATCGCCGCCCAGCGCGAAGAAATCGTCATCGAGCCCGATAGCCGCGCCGCCCAGAACGGCTCGGTAAGCGCTGAGCACGACCCTTTCATTGGCCGACAGTGCGGCACTGGCTTCGCTTTCGCTCGCTTCGGCGGGAGCCAAGCCACCGATTGGCGTCGCCGTGTCCGACCCGCGCCAGAGCCAGCGCTCGATGCGCGGGGCGAGCGGTGCGGTCGTCACCACCGCCTGGGCAATATCCTCGCTCCCGAGCAGGGCCTCCAGCGCCGACAGCCCCTCGGAAGGTGCCATCGCAAAGCCCGCGCGGGTCTTTTCATAAGCGCCGACCTGCTCCTTGCCATAGGCAAAGTCCCAGTCATCCCAATTGATATTGAGCCAGCGCGTCTGATCGCCTGCGCTGAGCTCTTGCGCAAGGGCATCCATCGCTCGGTTTGCCGCCATATAGGCGCTCATCCCGAGCCCGCCGAGCAAGGCGGCGAGCGAGGAGAAGGTCACCACAAAGCCCGGCGCGCTGCCATGTTGCTCGATCTGGGTCTCGATTGCCCGTGCCAGCGCCTGCGTCCCGCTTGTTTTGGCGGCAAATTCTGCGGCGAAAATTTCCGGAGTAATTTCATCGAGATAACGCAGATCGGCAAGCCCGGCAGCGTGGAAGACGCCGCCCAAAGCGCCTTGCTGGCCGGAAGGGTCCTGACGCATCTGCTCGAGCAGGTTCCAGATATCGAGCGCGCTGGTGACATCGAGGCGGGCGGCGCGCAGGCGTGCCGGGCCCGATGCGATCGCGATCAGCTCGCGCAACTGCTGGCGTCGGCGCGGGTCCGGATCGTGCTGCGCAAGGGCTGGCCAGTCCTTTGGGTCCGGGAAGGCGCTGCGAGTGGTCAGCACCACATCTGCGCCCAAGGAGATCAGATGACGCGCGAGGGTCAGGCCGATGCGCCCAAGCCCGCCGGTGATCAGATGCGGCCCCTTGGCCAGCAGGGCCCGCCCGCGCTCGGCAGCGCCCGGATCGGTGACAAGCGGGTCGAATCCTTCGACAAGGCGTCGGCGCCCGCGCAGGGCCAGGATCGGTTCGCGCCGCGCCGGATCGGCCAGGCATTCGGCGGCGATCTGATCGGCGCAGAGCGCGAGCGCGCGGCCGTCGCCAGTAAGGCTCGCCCGGTCGCAATCAATGTAGCGGGTGACGAGATCAGGGGCTTCCTGCGCAGCGACCAGTAGCGGGCCGAGCAGCCCGGCAGCGCTGGGGCAGGCGGGCTCGCCCTGGGTGCTGAGCGCGTTGTGGCCGATCACCCAGAGCTCGATCGGCAGATGTCGGCTCTGTGCCGCGAGCGCGCGCAGCAGCGCCGCCATGCGCGATGCGGCAATCTCGGGTGCGCGTGCATCTGGCGAGCGGTCGAGATCGCTCATATAGACCAGGCGCAGACGCTCATCGCTCCCCGCTCTTCGCGACTGCGCGGCGAGATCGCGTGCCCAGTCTTCTGGCGAGGAGGGGCCGCGCGCGCCGATGCGCAGATTGTGGCCCGCCGATTTGAGCCGCTGCGCCAACGGTTCGAAAAGCGCGGGGCGCGCGTCTCCATCGTCTGCCAGCAGCACAAAGTCTTTCGGCTCGGCAGGCTTTGGTTGGACCGGCGCCGGGCTGCGCTCAAAACCCGGCGCGAAAAACCGCATCGGCCCGGGAGTATCCTCGCCATGCCGCGAGATCGGTGCCGAAGGGGCGGCGTCCGGCCAGCAGCGATGGCGATCGAAGGCGTAACCGGGCAGAGAGATCTGCCGCCGCTCTGCACCCGCTTGGTTGCCCCCCTGACGATACGCATGCCAATCGATCTGGACCCCGGCGCTCCAGCCCTGAGCCAGCGCCTCGGCCAGTGCGGCGGCATCGCTCTGACGCTCATCGCGGGCATGGCGCATGGCGGCGATTACCGGCAGCGGATCCGGCGCGTCCCCTTGCGCCTTGGCCGCGAGGCGAGACAGCGCTCGGCCCGGCCCGCACTCGATCAGAGCGACAGGCGCCAGCGCGGTCACGGCGCGGATATTCGCGGCAAAGCGCACCGGCTCGAGCATATGTTTGTGCCAATACCGGCCATCGGCCCATATCTCGCGGGTGATCAGCGCGCCGGTCACATTGCTCGCGATCGGGATGCGAGGGGCGCGCCAGTGGATCTGCGCAGCCGCCTCGGCCACCGCTTCGGCAGCTTGCGTCATCATTGCCGAATGGAAGGCGCGCTCGACATGCAAGCGGCGCGCGCTGAGCCCTTGCGAGGCAGCGAGCGCTTCGGCGCTTTCGATCGCCCTTGGCGGCCCGGCGATCACGCTATCGCTCGGTGAATTGACCGCGGCCAGGCTCAGATCGCTGACGCTATCAATGAGCGCCCGCGCGCGGATCTCGTCGCAATCGAGCGCCAGCATCGCCCCCGGCGCACAGGCCTGCATCGCCGCCGCTCGCACCGCCACCAGCTTGGCGGCATCGGCTAGATCGAGCGCATCGGCGAGCGCCGCGGCGACATACTCGCCCAGACTGTGTCCGGCCAATGCCACCGGCACGATCCCCCAGCCGATCAGTGTTTGCGCCAGCGCGTAATCGACCGAGAACAGCGCCGCTTGCAGACCGCTCGCCGTGCCGAGCAGGCTCGCGCTGCGTTCCGGGTCGAAGAGCTGGCGCAGGTCCTGCCCGATCAGCGGCGCGAACAGCGCAGTGCAGTCATCGAAATGTCGGGCGAAATCGGGGGTCGAGCGATTGAGCCCGGCACCCATCATCGCATGTTGTGAGCCTTGCCCGGAAAGCAGGAAAGCGGCGCGCCCGTTTGAGCTGGCCGCCTTGCCTGCCACTTTGCCGGGCAGCGGCGCGGTGCGCAGTGCTTGTGCTGCGCTCTGGGGATCGGGCGCGACCACTGCGAGCCGATGCGCGAAGCTGCGGCGCCCCGATTGCAGCACCGCTGCGGCATCGGCGAGATTGGTCGTCGGCATCTGCATGAGCCGCTCTGCCAGTGCCGTTTGCATCTTTGCCAGCGAAGCGGTGGATCTGGCCGATAGCACGAGGATTTCAGGCGCCTCTATCGCAGCCGCCTGACGTTTCTCGCTCTGCGGTGCCTCTTGCACGATGACATGCGCATTGGTGCCGCCGATCCCGAAACTGGAGACACCGGCCATGAGCGGCGCGCCCTGCGGCGCTATCCAATCGCTCCCCTGAGCGTTGATCGTAAAAGGCGCGCTTTCCAGAGCCAGATCGGGATTGGGACGCTCGAAATTGATCTGCGGTGGCAAGCGGCGGTGGCGCAGCATCTGCACCGTCTTGATGAAGCCCGCGACACCGGCGGCGATGTTGCTATGGCCGATATTGGGTTTGATCGAGCCGAGCGCGCAGAAATGCCGCGCATCGGTATCCATCCGGAAAGCCTCGCTCAGCGCCCGGATCTCGATCGGATCGCCAACCTGGGTCGCGGTGCCATGGGCCTCGATATAGGAGATGCGCTCGGCGCTCACCCCGGCATCGCGCAGGGCCGCGCGGATCACTTCGCGCTGGCCGCTGACACCAGGGGCGGAGAACCCGGCGCGCAGCGCGCCGTCATTATTGACCGCGGCGCCCTTGATCAGCGCCAGCACCTGATCGCCCTCATCGCGGGCCAGATCGAGCCGCTTGAGTACCACCACGCCGACACCATCGCCGAGCACGGTGCCGCCCGCTTGCGCATCGAAGCTTCGGCAATGCCCATCGGGGGAGGCAACATGCCCCGGCACATGCAGATAGCCCGCTTGTGGAAAGGTCAGGCTCGAGGCACCGGCCAGCGCCATCTCGCAGCGCCCCGAGCGGATCGCGGCGACCGCCTCGGCGATCGCGACCAACCCGGTCGAGCAGGAGGTCTGCACATTGATCGCCGGTCCGTTCAGCCCGAGATGATAGGCGACCCGTGCGCATAGATAATCCTTGTCATTCCCGGTCTCGGCCAGATGGAAGCTGGTCGGATCGCCGGGATCGAGATGAGCCGGACCGCCCAGATGGTGGATCAGATAGCTCGGCAGATAGCAGCCGCCAAAAACGCCGGTGCGCCCTGTGCCAAGATCGCCCGCCGCGTGGCCTGCATCCTCGAGCGCGAGCCAGCAGCATTCGAGAAACAGGCGTTGCTGTGGATCGGTCAGCACCGCTTCACGTTCGGACAGACCCCAGAATGCGGGCTCGAACCCGGCGACATCGTTCAGAACCGCCCCGGCTTTCACGTAGGAAGGATCACCGATCAGCGCTTCTGGAACGCCGCGTGCGCGCAAGTCTTCATCGCTGAACTGGGTGATGCTCTCGCGCCCGGCTTCGAGATTGCGCCAGAGCGCCTGCGGATCATCGGCTCCGGGAAAGCGGCAGGCCATGCCGATCACCGCGATGTCGCGTGACCCGTCTGAGGCATTCGGACCTTGCGCCAGCGCCGGTGCGGCGGGGGCGTTCTCACCGAGTTGCTCGGCGATGCGCGCGCTCATCGCCGCAAGGGTCGGATGGGCGAAAACATCGATCACATTGAGCCGCACCGGAAACGCGGCTTCGATCGCCGCCACCAGCGCTACCGCCTTGAGCGAATGTCCGCCGAGATCGAAGAAATTGTCCTCGCTATCCTGCGGCGCCTGCCCGAGCACCTGCTCCCACACAGAGGCGAGCCTTGCGCGCAGATCGGCGGCGCTGGCCGCGGTGAGGCTCTGTTCTGGCAAGGCGGCCGAGGGTGCGGGCGGGGCGGCTTCCGGCTTTGGCAGGCTTTTCAGATCGAGCTTGCCAGTCGCCTTGTTGAGCGGCAATTCGTCGAGGACGATGAACTGGCTGGGCAGGGCGTAATGCGCCACCCGTGCCTTCAGATGGGCGCGCAGCGCCCGCAGGGCCGCCGCGTCGGGGCGCGCGCCTTGCCCGCTCAGATAGGCGACGAGATGGCTCGGTTGGCCGGTCTGCGGATCCTCCACCGCCACCACCGCTGCCGCTGCGATGGCCGGGTGGGTCGTAATCGCCGCCTCAACCGCCTCGGGCACCACAGTGTAGCCGCGGATCTTGACCATGAACTTCGCCCGGCCATGGATCTCGAGCTGACCATCGGCGAGCAGCCGCCCGATATCGCCGGTGCGAAACATACGCTCGCCGGGCTGGAAAGGGTCGCGCAGGAAGCGCTCGGCGGTCATTTCCGGCAGGCCGAGATAGCCGCGCGCCAGGGTTGGACCGGCAACATAGACCTCGCCGACCGTCCCCCAAGGCACCGGAGCCAGTGCCTCATCGAGCACATAGAGACGCACATTGGCCATGGCAGGGCCCGCGGGCGCAAAGTCGCGCGCATTGGGATAGGCGTGCGGATCGAGAATGCCGGTGGTCACGTCATGGCATTCGGAGATCGAGTAATCGTTGATCAAGGCCACATGCGGCAGCAGCGCCGCCGCCTTTCGCATCAGGGGCAGGCTGACCACTTCGCCATTCAGGATGATGTAGCGCAGGCAGGCCAACCGCTCGGCCAGCGCGACGCCATCGCGCTCGGATCGTGCCACCCCAAGCACCTGCTCGAACAGGGAAGGGGTCATCAGCAGCCGCGTGATTTGATGGGTCTGAAGAAAGTCGATCAACCGGCGCGGATCGTAGATCATGTCATCGGGGATCACATATGCCGGACGCCCCCACAAAAGCGGGCGCAGCACTTCCCAGACGAAAAACACATTGCAGGCTTCGCGCTCGGCCTCGCCATAGGGGGCGATGAGCGCGCGGCCCCAATAGGAGTTCACCGCCCCTTCATGCGGGCACAAGATGCCCTTTGGCTTGCCGGTGGTCCCCGAGGTCATCACCGCATAAGCGAGGTTCTGCGGACCGGGCTGGGCGCGTGCTGCCAGATCGATCTCCAGCGGCTCTTGCGCGAGCGTCTCGGCCCAGGCGCCAGCCCCGGTGAGCGCGACGCAGCGGCCCTGCCAGTCGCCGGGCACTTGCGCGCTCGTGCCCTCATCGACCGCGATGGCCACCGGGTTGGTGGCGGCCAGGATCTCGGCGAGCTGGATCTGGGGCGTTGCCGGATCGAGCGGCAAATAGGCACCCCCGGCCTTCATCGCCGCCAGCATGGCGATGACGAAATCGACGCTGGTCGCCATGAACACCGCGACAATGGCATCGGGGCCGCAGCCCTGCGCGGCAAATCTGCGGGCGAGCAGGTCGACCCTCGCTTGCAGTTCGGCGAAACTGAGCGTCTGGTCGATGCCAATGAGTGCAGGCTCGTCGCCCGCTTGCGCTGCGGCGGCGTCAAACAGCGTGTGCAGGCATTGGTTGCGCGGGAAATCGGCGCTTGGGCCTTGCTCGATCGAGGGCGGCAGATCGGCGAGATCCTGCGCCAGAAGTTTCCAGATCCGCTCCAGCACTGCCGCCTGGGCGCTTTGGGTGAAAAAATGCCCACCCTCGAACAGGTCTTGCGTGCAGCGCGCATTGCTGTGCCGCGCCCAGCCCTCCAGATCGGCGAGCGGAACGGTGGCGTCCTCGCGCCCGCCAAACACGCTGAGCGGGCAATCGAGCGACGCTGTCTGTGCCGGTTCCCAGGTCTCCGAAAGGCGAAAATCGGCGCGCAGGGGCGGCAGGATGAATTGGCGCAGCTCGTCTTGCGCAAGGAGATCGGCGGGCAGCAGGCCCAGATCACCGATCTGCGCCATCAGCGTGTCGTCATCATCCAGATGCAACTTTCGGGCGGCGCGGGCAGCTTGCGGGCTGGCATGGCCCGAGACGATGACCCGCAAGGGCGGCGGCAGGGCGCGTTCCTTCAGGGCCAATGCCGCGGCAAAACCGATCATCGCGCCGACGCTATGGCCGAAAAAGGCGAAGGGGCGATCGAGGATCGGGGTGATCTCATCAAGCAGGGCATCGATGAGTGCGGCCATCTCCTCGATCGGCGTCTCGAGATGGCGCGCGGCGCGGCCCGGCAGGGCGATGGCAACCACCTCGATCCAATCGGGCAGCGCGGCGCCCCAATCATGAAAGGCCTGCGGTCCACCGCCGCCATGTGCGAGGCAAATCAGCCGCAAGCGCGCCTCGGGCCGCGGTGTCCGGATCTCGAACCACTTGATCTCGAACCGCTTGGAGTTTTCGCCAGCATCGTTGCGCAAGACGGTCGTCCCCCTTAAGACCGTGATGAAGGTAAATGTCGGACTTTTGGGCCCAAGACCCACGGCAGTCAATCTTCCCATAAGGTCAATATCTGCGCTGTTGTTCGCGATATTTGCGAAATACGCGGCTTTTTCGCGCGAGGAGGCTGTCTGAAAGCATTCCCCCCGCTCTGGCGGGGCGCCACTCGATTTAGAGTGACCCAAACACGCCTTGACGCTATTTTGTAGGCCCCGAATCACACCCGCTAGGAAATGGCGCCTTATGCAAGTCCTCGTTGAACGAAGCGCGCTTCTCAAATCGACGAGCCGGACTCAGGGCATCGTCGAGCGACGCAATACCATTCCGATCCTGTCCAATTTGCTGATCAATGCCGCCGATGGCGCGTTGTCGATCAAGGCGACGGATCTGGATATCGAGATCATCGATGCCATTCCCGCGAATGTTGCCGAGCCCGGCGCGGTGACGGTTTCGGCGCATATGCTGCACGAAATTGTGCGCAAGCTGCCTGAGGGCGCGGAAGTCAGCCTGACCGCGGACGGCGATGGGGCGATCACGGTTTCCGCCGGGCGCTCGCGCTTTGCGCTGGCGACGCTGCCCAAGGACGAATTCCCGGTCATGGCGACGGCGGAGTTCGAGACCAGTTTTGAAGCGCCCTGCGCGGTGATCCGCCGTCTGTTCGACAAGGCGAAGTTCGCGATCTCGACCGAAGAAACGCGCTATTACCTCAATGGCGTTTACTTCCATCTCGCCGATCAGGAGGGCGCAACGCATCTGCGCGCGGTGGCGACAGATGGGCACCGCCTGGCGCGGGTCGATGCCGAGATGCCCGATGGCGCGAGCGGGATGGCCAATGTCATTGTCCCGCGCAAGACGGTCGGCGAACTGCGCAAGCTGCTCGAAAACGACAATGACATCGTCACGATCTCGGTCTCGGAGACCAAGATCCGTTTTGCCTGCAATGGCGTGACGCTGACCTCGAAAGTGATCGACGGGACCTTCCCGGACTACACGCGGGTCATCCCGACCGCCAACACGCTGGCGTTGACAGTGGAGGCGGATCGGTTCGCGAGCGCCGTGGACAGGGTCTCAACCGTCTCCTCTGAGCGCACACGCGCGGTCAAGATGTCGCTCGGGCCCGATAAGGTGACCCTCTCGGTGAACAGCCCCGATAGCGGCAGCGCTACCGAGGAGATCGAGGTCGATTATGGCGGTGACGAAATCGAGATCGGTTTCAATTCGCGCTATTTGCTTGATATCGCTCAGCAAATCGATGGGGAGCAGGCTGTGTTTTTGTTCTCCGACCCCGGCTCTCCGACTTTGGTGCGCGAGAATGATGACGCCAGCGCCATCTATGTCGTGATGCCGATGCGGGTCTGACCGCTGTTGTCCGATTCTCTTTCGTGCTGGCGCCGGTTTCGCCTGTGCCTGAAGCCTCGATCGACGATGCTGCGTGCGCGTGAGCCATGACCTTTCTTCGGCATCTCGATCTGCGTCAGTTTCGCTCGCATGAACGCCTGACGCTGGAGCTCGATACGGCGCCAGTGGCGATCCATGGCCCTAATGGCGCGGGCAAGACCAATATTCTGGAGGCGATCTCGCTGCTTGCGCCCGGGCGAGGCCTGCGCGGCGCCAGAGCGGATGAGATTGCGCGGCGACAGGGTGCCATCGGCTGGGCCATTGAGGCGCGCATCGAGCGGCAGGGGACGCGGTTTCTCGTCGAGACTTCCTGTGACCTGCGTGCCGGGGGGCGGCGCAGTACCGTTCTTGACGGCGAGGCCGCCACTCAGGCGGCGCTGGGCGCGGTTGTGCGCGGTTTCTGGCTGACCCCGGCGATGGACCGGCTCTGGATTGAAGGGGCGGCCGAGAGGCGGCGATTTCTCGACCGGCTGACGCTGGCTTTCGAGCCGGAGCACGGACCCAACTCACTGGGCTATGAGAAGGCGATGCGTGAGCGCAACCGTTTGCTCAAGGATGGGGTGAACGATCCGGCCTGGTTCGGCGCGCTCGAGCGGCAAATGGCTGAATTCGCGATCGAAATCCTGCGGGCGCGGGCGCGGTGCGTCACCCGTCTGTCGGAAGCGCAGGCGCGCGCTAAAACATTGTTCCCGCTAGCGAAAATTGCTATTGTCGATCCGGAGGAAAGCACGGCGCCGAACACCGATTTTTTTGCCGATCCGCAAGCCTTGCAGGAAGTGTGGAAGAAGACGCGATCGCGCGATTTGGCGGCTGGCCGCACATTGATCGGTCCTCACCGACATGACCTTTCGGCGATCTATGCCGTCAAGGAATGCGCGGCGGCGCAGTGCTCGACCGGGGAGCAAAAGGCGTTGCTGATCAGCCTGGTGCTGGCAGCGGCTCGGGCGCTCAGGCAGGAGACCGGCGCGCCCCCCTTGCTCCTGCTCGATGAGGTGGCCGCGCATCTCGATCAGGAGCGACGCGCGGCGCTCTATGATGAAATATGCGCGCTCGAAGTGCAGGCCTGGATGACCGGCACCGGCGCGGAATTGTTTGATGCTCTCGGGACACGCGCCCGCAGCATCGCTTTGGATTCGCAAGGCCGTCTGTCGTGACGGCACGCGCTTGCCCTGGCAGCGATTGCCGGGCGGGCGCATGAAAGGAGTGAGCATGGTCGAGCAAACGCCAGCGTCGCAGGACAACGGATCGACGGGCGAGAACGCCGGCACCGAATACGGCGCGTCTTCGATCAAGATCTTGCGCGGGCTCGATGCGGTGCGCAAGCGGCCGGGCATGTATATCGGCGACACCGATGACGGCACGGGCCTGCATCACATGGTCTATGAGGTGGTGGATAATGCCATCGATGAGGCGCTGGCCAAACACGCAGATCTGGTCACCGTCACCCTCAATGCCGATGGGTCGGTGTCGGTCAGCGACAATGGTCGCGGCATCCCGGTCGATATTCACCCCGAGGAGGGGGTCTCCGCCGCCGAAGTGATCATGACCAAGCTGCATGCCGGTGGCAAGTTCGATGACAATTCCTACAAGGTCTCCGGCGGCCTGCACGGGGTCGGCGTCTCGGTGGTCAATGCGCTCTCGGATTGGCTGGAGTTGCGGATCTGGCGGCAGGGCAAGGAGCATTACGTGCGTTTCGAGCATGGCGAGGCCGCGGCGCCGCTGGTGGAGGTCGGCGATGCCAATGGTCGGCGGGGCACGGAAGTGACATTCCATGCTTCGGACAAGACCTTCTCCATGACCGAATACAATTACAAAACGCTCGAGCATCGGCTGCGCGAGCTCGCCTTCCTCAATTCAGGGGTGCGGATCCTGCTTGCCGATAATCGCGAAGCCGAGCCGGTGAGCGTGGAGCTGTTCTATGAGGGCGGGGTCGAGGCCTTTGTGCGCTATCTCGATCGCTCGAAGGAAGCGGTGATGGAGGCGCCGGTGGTCATTCGCGGCGAGCGTGATGACATCGCCGTCGATGTCGCCCTGTGGTGGAATGACAGCTATCACGAAAACGTATTGTGCTTCACCAATAACATCCCGCAGCGCGATGGCGGCACCCATCTGGCCGGATTCCGCGGCGCGCTGACCCGGACCATCAACAACCATTTCGCGGCCGCCGCCCAGAAGGAAAAGGTCAATCTCTCCGGCGAGGATGCGCGCGAGGGGTTGACTTGCGTGCTGTCGGTGAAAGTGCCCGATCCGAAATTCTCCAGCCAGACCAAGGACAAGCTTGTCTCCTCGGAAGTGCGTCCGGTGGTCGAGAGCCTCGTCTATGAAAAGCTCACCGAATGGTTCGAGGAGCATCCGCAACAGGCCAAGATCGTCGTCTCCAAGATCGTCGAGGCGGCGCTGGCGCGCGAGGCGGCGCGCAAGGCCCGCGAGCTGACCCGCAAGAAAAGCGCACTCGACATCGCTTCGCTGCCCGGCAAGCTCGCCCAGTGTCAGGAGCGCGATCCGGCCAAGTCCGAACTGTTCCTGGTCGAGGGCGATTCTGCGGGTGGCTCGGCCAAACAGGGCCGTGACCGGGCAACGCAGGCGGTGTTGCCCCTGCGCGGCAAGATCCTCAATGTCGAGCGGGCGCGCTTTGACAAGATGCTCTCAAGCCAGGAGATCGGCACGCTGATCACGGCGCTGGGCACCGGGATCGGGCGCGACGAATTCGATATCAGCAAGCTGCGCTATCACAAGATCATCATCATGACCGATGCGGATGTCGATGGCGCCCATATCCGCACTCTGCTGCTGACCTTCTTCTATCGGCAGATGCCCGAGCTGATCGAGGGCGGCTATCTCTATATCGCGCAGCCGCCGCTCTACAAGGTCGCCAAGGGCCGCTCGGAGGTCTATCTGAAGGACCAACAGGCGCTGGATGATTATCTCATCGAACTGGGCCTTGAGAACGTGACCCTGCGGCTTGCGGATGGCTCGGAACTCGCCGGGCCCGATCTGCGCCGTGTGGTCGACGAGGCGCGGGCGACGACCGCGCTGCTGCGCGCGCTCCCGACCCATTATCCGCGCGCGATCGTCGAGCAAGCAGCGATTGTCGGGGCGCTCAGCGAGGATCTGCTGACCGATGCCGAGAAAGCGCAAGCGGCGGCCGATGAGATCGCGGAGCGGCTCGATATTCTGGCCAATGAGTTTGAGCGCGGCTGGCAGGGCACGCGTACCGAGGAGGGCGGCTTGCGTTTCGTGCGCACCGTGCGTTCGGTGGCCGAAGTGGTGTCGCTCGATCCGACGATTTCCCGTCAGGCCGAGGCAAAGCGGCTCGCCGGGATGACCGAGAGCCTGCGCGAGGTGTTCGGAGCGCCGGCGGTGCTGGTGCGCAGGGAGAAGGAATACCCCATCCACACGCCCAGCGAGATGGTCGGGTTGATCATGCGCGAGGCCGAGCGCGGCATCTCCTTGCAGCGCTATAAGGGTCTTGGCGAGATGAATGCCGACCAGCTCTGGGAGACCACCCTCGATCACGAAGCCCGGGTGCTGCTTCGGGTCGAGGTCGAGCATATGGATGAGGCCGACGAGATCTTCACCAAGCTGATGGGCGATGCGGTCGAGCCGCGGCGCGAATTCATCCAGACCAATGCCTTGCAGGTCGAGAATCTCGACATCTGAACGGCAGGTGGGAGAGGGCGGTCAGGCAGGTCGTGGCAAGCGCCAGATCGCCAGACCGCTCAGCAGCAGAACGATGCCGCTGACTATGGTGCGGGTGATGTTCCAGAGCTGCCATTCCTGCGAATAGGCTTGCCAGATTGCGGCGGCTTCGGCGCGATCGGTGGGGATGGTGATCCGGGCGAGGGCTTCGTTCATTGGCACGTTCTGGGTCATGGTCAGAAGCTGCGCACCGAAGAAATAGAGCAGCCCCGCCGCGATGAACAGGCGCGCCGAGGTGTGCGCGCCTTGTCGCCAGCTCAGCAGGCCGGTGGCGATCAGTATGATCGGTGTGCCGAAAAAGGCCGGGGCGAAGACGAAATTGCGCACCGAGGCGTTCATGCCCTGCATGGCTTCGATCGCGGCGCGCGGGTCGATCTGATCGAGGCCCCACATCGTCGAGCAGACCCAGGCGTAGAAAAAACCGAAGATCGCGCCGCTCAGGAGCAAGGACAGCAAGACAAGGGCCGAGTGGATCGGGCGGGTCATGGTGGCGCGCTCCCGGTTGGTGTTTGGTTCTTCAACGGGTCGGCGGGCGGTTTCCGTCGTCGGAACCATCCAGAAATCCAAGGGCCTGTGGTACCAGCCAAGGGTGCGGGTGGCCAGGAAAGCCGCAGCCGAAGCGTCGGATCAGGGCACTATAGGACGGGCCGACCTCCGATGCCTTGAACAGGCGCCGATCGGGGGAGAGGCTGCGCAGCTCCAACCCGGCGCCCGCGGGCGCGAAGCGAAGGCCCTCCGCGGCCAGGCGGTCTTGCAAATGCTGCCAGTCCCGTGCGCCATCGATGGCCTGAGCGACGATCACGCGCAGGCGGGAGAGGAGCGGCTCATCACCGCCTGCGCGGTTCTTCGCCTTGCGCGAGCGCTCCGAAGATCGCAGAGCCTTGTCGAGCGCCAGATCCAGAAACTGCTCCAAAGGCAAGCCCTCGGCCTGCGCGCATTCCGCAAGCCGCTCCGCCTGCTGCGCCGAGATGCGAAAGGAGACCCGAACCGTTCGATCCATCACTCGCCCCCTTTCGCCTGCCCCTTTCACCCTTGCCGATCAGCCCTTCTTGAGCACCCGCTGCCCGAGCAGCTCCGCGATCTGCACGGCATTCAAGGCCGCGCCCTTGCGCAGATTGTCCGAGACCACCCACATGTTGATCCCGTTCTCGATGGTCGAGTCGTCGCGGATCCGGCTGATATAGGTGGCAAAATCACCCACGCATTCGACCGGCGTGACGTAGCCGCCATCCTCGCGCTTGTCGATCACCATGCAGCCCGGCGCCTCGCGCAGGATCTTGCGCGCCTCATCCGCCGACAGCTCCTCCTCGAACTCGATATTCACCGCCTCCGAATGGCCGACGAACACCGGCACCCGCACGCAGGTCGCCGTGACCTTGATGGACGGATCGATGATCTTCTTGGTCTCGACCACCATCTTCCACTCTTCCTTGGTGGACCCGTCATCGAGGAACACGTCAATATGCGGGATCACGTTGAAGGCGATCTGCTTGGTGAATTTCTGCGGGGTCGGCTCGTCATTGACGAAGATGCCCTTGGTCTGGATCCAGAGCTCGTCCATCCCCTCCTTGCCCGCGCCCGAGGTTGATTGATAGGTCGAGACCACCACGCGGCGGATCTTTGCCCGGTCGTGCAAAGGCTTGAGGGCCACCACCATCTGCGCGGTCGAGCAGTTGGGGTTGGCGATGATGTTCTTCTTCGCGTAGCCGTCGATTGCATCGGGATTGCATTCGGGCACGATCAGCGGCACATCCGGATCATAGCGGTAGAGCGAAGAATTATCGATCACCACACAGCCGGCTGCCGCAGCTTTCGGGGCATAGGTCTTGGTCGGACCCGAGCCGATCGCGAACAGCGCGATGTCCCAGCCGCTGAAATCGAAATCATCGATATCCTTGGTCTTGAGTGTCTTGTCGCCAAAGCTGACCTCGGTGCCGAGCGAGCGGCGCGAGGCGAGCGCGGCGATCTCATCGATCGGAAATTCGCGCTCGGCAAGAATATTCAGCATTTCGCGGCCCACATTACCCGTGGCGCCGGCGACGACGACTCGATAACCCATCTGTATCACCCATTCATCAGTGCGAAGTTTCCTCTCGCAAGCTCGCATCTTCGTGTCAAATCACCATGGGTGATTTGTGCTATACCATCCGCAAATCTGTCAGGAGGAACCAAGTGCGCCGTTTCTTTCTTGGCCTTTGCGCCGCGTCAATAGCTGTTTGTGGGGCCAGTGCCCTTGCCGGGGATGTCGAGGTCGTCGCGGTCACGCCTCATCTGGCTGCCGATGGGGCGAGTTGGACCTTCGATGTGACCCTGCGCCATGGCGATACCGGATGGGAGCATTATGCCGACGCCTGGGAGGTGCTCACCCCGCAAGGCGAGATCCTGGCGACAAGGGTGCTGCATCATCCGCATGAGAACGAGCAGCCCTTCACCCGTTCGCTCTCGGGCATCGCGATCCCGGAGGATCTGTGCATGGTGATGGTGCGTGGCCATGACAAGGTGCACGGGTATTCGAGCGCGCCGCTCTCTGTCGAGCTCTGCGACCAGCAGGTGGAGTAATGCCCGTTAGCGCCGATGGCGGGCGCGGTAGAGGCCAAACAGGGCAATGGTCAGCCAGACCAGCTCAATAACGATCGAGCCGAGATTGGGCTTGAAGAGCAATGAAAACAGCAACAGCACTGCGCCAAGTGCGTTGATCGCGTGGAAGGTCGCGCTCTTGGCGCTCAGGCGGTCATTGCTGACCGCCCAATAGGCATAAAGCACGCATATTGCCCCGACCACGCCGACGAGATCGGGGACAGTCGGGGCCGACAGGCTCACGCGCCTTTGCCCAGTTCCGCGAGGATCGCATCGCCCATCTCGCTGGTCGAGACGAAGGCCCCGCCTTGCGCGATGTCCTTGGTGCGAATTCCCGCTGCGAGTACGCGCTGGATCGCCGCCTCGAGCTGATCGGCGGCCGCGCCTTCGTTGAAGGAATAGCGCAGGGCCATCGCGAAGCTCAGGATGCAGGCCAGCGGGTTGGCAAGGCCCTGCCCAGCGATATCGGGGGCCGAGCCATGTACCGGCTCATACATCGCTTTGGGCTTGCCATTCGCCATCGGTGCCCCGAGCGAGGCCGAAGGCAACATGCCCAGCGAGCCGGTCAGCATCGCCGCGACATCCGAGAGCAGATCGCCAAACAGGTTATCGGTGACGATCACATCGAACTGCTTGGGCCACCGCACGAGCTGCATGGCCCCGGCATCGGCATACATATGGCTGAGTTCGACCTCGGGATATTCGTTGTCATGCACCCACTGCACCTCTTCGCGCCAGAGGATGCCGCTTTCCATCACATTGGCCTTCTCCATCGAGCAGACCTTGTTGCCGCGCTTCTTCGCCAGTTCAAAGGCTGAGCGGGCGACGCGGCGGATCTCGTCGGTAGTGTAGCGCTGGGTGTTCACGCCGACGCGGCTGCCATCATTCATCTCGGTGATACCGCGCGGCTCGCCGAAATAGACGCCGGAGGTCAGCTCGCGCACGATCATGATGTCGAGCCCGGCGATCACGTCATGCTTGAGCGAGCTATCCGCGGCCAGGGCGTCAAAGCAAACCGCCGGGCGCAGATTGGCGAATAGATCCATTTCCTTGCGCAGGCGCAGCAGCCCGCGTTCGGGCTTCACCGAGAAATCGAGATCGTCATATTGCGGTCCGCCGACGGCACCGAGCAGCACGGCGTCCACCGCCTGTGCCTTCTCCATGGTCGCATCCGAGAGCGGCTTGCCATGCGCGTCATAGGCGGCGCCGCCGACCAGATCCTCGGAGACCTCAAAGCTCAGCCCCTGCGCGCCAAACCAGTCGATGACCCGGCGCACTTCGGCCATCACTTCAGGGCCGATACCGTCACCGGGCAGGATCAACAGGGAATGGGTCATCGTCGCAGGTCCTCTTTGAATTTGATGATGCTTCCGCCTATTGCCCGCAGCGGTACCGGTCAAGCGGGCAAGGCTCGATTTCAGTGGCCTATTTGCGGCCTCTGCCTTTCTTGGCCGATCCGCGCTTGCTCAAGCCGCGCGCGCCCTTCTTGCGCTTGGCCGATTGCTTGATGCGCTCGCGCAACTCGGTCAATTCGTCCGAATTGTCCTCGGTCAGCAGGCTTTTAAGCTCGCGATCTGGCAGCATGCAACGCAGCACCGCGAGTCGGATCATTTTCAGGTCATCGCGCCCGATGCGGAACCGCTCGCCGCGATTGGCGCCTTCGCGGGGTTTGATCTCGTAGTAATCGAGCGAGGGACGCTTCAGTGCGACCGAGGTCGGCTTGTCGCACAATGCAAAGCTGCGGCCCGATGGGCTGTAGCGCAGGAAAGATTGGTTGGTGATCTCGACAACATAGTCGCGCCCGGCATTACCATTGATCTTCGAGGTCAGCGGCACCAGGATCACCGAGCCGCCCTGCTGCATCCGCTTATGCGAGACAACGACCGCAGGGTGCTTTCCGGTCATCTCCGGGTGGATGGCGCCGATCTCCGAGAAATCGAAATGCACCACCGTACCGGCATCATACCCGTCCAATCCCATACGACCTTCCCCCGGTCTGTTGCCTCAATCGATGGCAATATCCACCCAAACCAGCCGATGATCGGAGCTGATCACCGGCTTGCCCTCCCCGACCAGCCGAAAGAGCGGGTCCTCTTGCGTCGGCCAGAACACGCCGCTGCCCAAAACCTTTTCGCTTGCGGCGGGGAGCACATAGTCGACCCGCAGATTCCCGGCGGCGTGCTTGCCGCTGTCCTTCCAATCGGCTGTGTCATGGTCCGGCGGGGCGAGTTGTTCGGCATTCACCCCGCCTTGCAGCGTTGCGGCGAGCGCAGCGCCCTCGGAGCGCGGCAGCGGATCTTGCAAGAGCGGATGGGCGAGCAGCGCCGCTATGGCCTCTTGTCGGCCATCGCCATCGAGCGGATCGGCATTGAGATCACCCATCACCACCGGCCGGGCGTCCTCGGGCAGGCGCACCAGCGCACCGGCATCATCGCGCAGCGCCTCACCCTCGAGCAGCGCGGTCCAGAGCCCGATCTCGGCGGCGTTGCGCACCCCGTTGCGATCCTCCGGCCCGTCAAACACCGGCGGGGTCGGGTGTGAGAGCAGCAGGCTCAGACCAGCAGTCTCGACGATCCAATGGCTCTTGGAGGACAGGCGCAGCAGGCTCGCCGCCTCCTCCGAGTAAAAGGCGCTGCCATCGGCATTTTTCGGCCATTGCACCCAAGGCGCCTCGGCCATGCGCAGATGCTGGAAACTGTGGGAGAGGCTGAGCGGGGCCGTCGAGAGCACCGCCATGCCGAATTGACCCTCGAACAGGCCCCAGCCGAAAGCATCGCCCGGACCATAGGTCTTGCCGTTGCGATCGAGATCGAGCCCGCTTGGGGAGCCGGTATTGACCGGAGCGCTCAGCTCATGCGGGTAGTCGATGCCGAGCGCACCGTTTTGCCCGCGCCGCAGCAGATCGGCGAAGAGCGCCAGCGCGGTGCCTTCGGGGTCGAAATCAAGCTCGTTGACGAAGAGAATATCGGGCCGCACCCGTTGGATGATCTCGGCCACAGCCAGCGCCTGCGCATCCGTGCCAGAGCGCAGGGCGGCGATGGTCTTGCCCGGCTCACCGCGGGCAAGATTGATGTTGAAACTTGCGATCCGCAAGCTGTGGGGCGGTTTGGCCAGTTGCGCTTCGATCCTTGACGGACCGTTCTCCTGTGCCGCCGCCCCCCAGCAGCTCAGGATCATGAGAAGCGCCGCCAATCCCCCCCGGCGCATTAGCTGGCGCTCTCGAACAACCAGGGTTGGGAGAGCTTGGCTTTCTCCTCGAACCCGTCGATCGACGGCGCCTTCTCCATGGTGAGGCCGATATCGTCGAGCCCGTTGAGCAGGCAATGCTTGCGGAACGGATCGACCTCGAACTTGATCACCCCGCCATCGGGGCCGCGGATCTCCTGGGCTTCGAGATCGATGGTCAGGGTCGCGTTCGCCCCGCGCTCGGCATCCTCGAGCAGCTTGTCGACCTCTTCTTGCGGCAGCGCGATCGGCAGGATGCCGTTCTTGAAGCTGTTGTTGAAGAAGATATCGGCAAAGCTCGGCGCGATGATGCAGCGGATCCCGAAATCGGCGATCGCCCAGGGCGCGTGCTCGCGCGAGGAGCCGCAGCCGAAATTATCGCCCGCGATCAGGATCTTGGCCTCGCGATAGGCCGGCTTGTTGAGCACGAAATCGGGGTTCTCCGACCCGTCATCCTTGTAGCGCATCTCGTCGAACAGGTTCACGCCGAGGCCCGAACGCTGGATCGTCTTGAGGAACTGCTTGGGGATGATCATGTCGGTGTCGATATTGATCAGCGGCAGTGGCGCGGCCACGCCCTCCAGGGTGGTGAATTTATCCATGTCTTTCTCTCCTTGGCGGGCGCTTCAGATCATCTCGCGGACATCGGTCAGCCGGCCGGTGATGGCGGCTGCGGCGGCCATGGCGGGGCTGAGCAGATGGGTGCGGCCGCCCTTGCCCTGACGGCCCTCGAAATTGCGGTTCGAGGTCGAGGCGCAGCGCTCGCCGGCCTTGAGCTGGTCGGGGTTCATGCCCAGGCACATCGAGCAACCGGCAAAGCGCCATTCAAAGCCCGCCTCGATCAGCTTGTCGGCGATGCCCTCTTCCTCGGCTTGCGCGCGCACCAGGCCCGAGCCCGGCACGATCATCGCCCGCAGGCCTTCCTTGACCTTGTGGCCTTCCATGATCTTGGCGACCTCGCGCAGATCCTCGATCCGGCCATTGGTGCACGAGCCGATGAACACCGTGTCGATCGCGATATCGGCGAGTTTGGTGCCGGGGACGAGGCCCATATACTCGAGTGAGCGCTTGGCCGCCGCGCGCTTGCCGGCATCGGCGAAGTCTTCCGGGTTCGGCACGACAGCGGTGATCGGCAGCACGTCTTCGGGGCTGGTGCCCCAGGTCACCACCGGCGCGATGTCCTCGCCCTTCAGCGTCAGCACCTTGTCGTAATGGGCGCCCGGATCGGATTTGAGGCTCGACCAGTAGGACGCCGCCATCTCCCAGGCGGCGCCTTTCGGCGCTTTCGGGCGGCCCTTGAGATACTCGAAGGTCTTCTCGTCGGGCGCGATCAGGCCAGCGCGGGCGCCGCCCTCGATCGCCATGTTGCAGACCGTCATCCGGCCTTCCATCGAGAGCCCTTCGATCGCCGAGCCGCAATACTCGATCACATGGCCGGTGCCGCCCGCGGTGCCGGTCTCACCGATCACCGACAGGGTGATGTCCTTGGCGGTGACGCCCGGCGCCAGCGTGCCGGTGATCTCCACCTTCATGTTCTTGGATTTCTTCTGGATCAGCGTCTGGGTGGCGAGCACATGCTCGACCTCCGAGGTGCCGATGCCATGCGCGAGCGCGCCGAAAGCGCCATGGGTCGCGGTATGGCTGTCGCCGCAGACGATGGTCATGCCCGGCTGGGTCAAACCCTGCTCGGGGCCGACGATATGCACGACGCCCTGACGCACATCGGTGACGTCGAACAGCTCGATGCCGAATTCATGGGCGTTGTTGCGCAGCGCCTCGACCTGAATCCGGCTCATCTCGTCCTCGATGCCGACCGAGCGGTCGGTGGTCGGCACGTTATGGTCCGGCGTGGCCAAGGTCGCCTCGGGCCGACGCACCTTGCGCCCGGTCATCCGCAGCCCCTCGAAGGCTTGCGGGCTCGTCACCTCATGCACGAGGTGGCGGTCGATATAGAGCAGACATGTGCCGTCTTCGGCCTGATCGACGACATGCGCGTCCCAGATCTTGTCATAGAGGGTTTTGGGCTGAGTGCTCATGGTTGGGCTCATTTCATGCGAGATAGGGGAATGGCCGCGCAGGGGCAGTGCTCACCGCGCGGCGGTGCCGGGAGGGATCGGAAAGATCAGCGCGCGCGCACCAGCAGCGCGGCCTCGGCGAAAAAGCGCCAAGGCATCCGGGTCTTCTCATCGGTGATCCAGAAGAAGCGTTGCATGCAGTCTTAATAGGGCCGGAAGGGGCGCGAGCGCAAGCGGCGTTATGCTGGCTCGCGCGCGCTCCAGGCAGCCTCGCGCACCGGCAGATGCACGAGCGCCGAGAAGATCCCGAGCGCGATCGCCGCCCACCAGATGATGTCGTAAGAGCCATACATGTCGTAGAACCGTCCGCCCAGATAGACGCCGAGGAAGCTGCCGATCTGGTGGCTGAAGAACACGATCCCCCACAGCGTCGCCATGGTCTTGGGCCCGAACATGGTCACGATCAGCCCCGAGGTCAGCGGCACCGTCGAGAGCCAGAGCGGGCCGATGCCGATCGCGAACAGGATCACGCTCAGCGGCGTGACCGGGAAGGAGATGAACAGGAAGATCACCACCGCCCGCAGGGCATAGATCGCCGAGAGCAGATATTGCTTGGGAAAGCGCGCGCCCAGTTGCCCCGCGCCGAGCGTGCCGAGCACGTTCATCGCGCCGACCACCGCAATCGCAATCCCGCCCAAGGACGGATCGCCGCAGCGCTCATAGGCGAAGGCCGGCAGGTGCACGGTAATGAAGGCGACATGAAAGCCGCAGACGAAAAAGCCGAATACGAGCAGGATATAGCTTGGATGGGTGGCGGCCCGGCCCAGCATCTTCATCAGCGCGACTTCCTGCGGCGGGGCGACATTGCCCGGCTGCGCCGCGCGCGGTGTCTCGGCTTTGAGCAGCGGGATGCACAGCGCCATTGGCAGCAGCAGCAGGCTCAGCAGCGCCATCGATTCGCGCCAGTCGAAATCATGCGCCAGCATCCAGCCGAGCAGCAGCGGGATCACCACCTGCCCCGATGAGCCGAGCGCCGAGACGATCCCGAGATTCTGACTGCGCCGCTCATCGCTCGAGGCGCGGCTGACCACGGCGAGCACCAGCCCGAAAGCGGTGCCGGAGATCCCGGCGCCGACCAGCAGCCCGCTCGCCAGATGCTGACCCAGCGGGGTTCCTGCCACCAGAAACAACCCCATGCCGAGCGCATAGCAGACAAAGCCGAGCCAGAGCGCCTTTCGGTCCCCCCATCGGTCGGCGATGGCACCAAAGAACGGCTGCGCCGCGCCCCAGACCAGGTTCTGGATTGCCAGCGACAACGAGAAGACCTCGCGCGGCCAACCGAACTCGTCGCTTACCGGCTCGAGCACGATCCCGAACACCGAGCGCAGGCCAAAAGACACCGCCAGCACGAAGCCAGCTGCGGCGATGATGATGCCAATGGACTGACCGCTACGAGCGGGGGGAGTGGCGGTCGAATCGATGCTCATGGCGGGCTCCTGAGAAACTCACCCGCAGGGTACGCATTTTATCGGCCAAAGGGGCATTAAATCGGTTGAAATCACTGTTCGATATTGTTGAACAAAGGTGCCCGCTTCGCGCGTGCGAGAACCACCCCCCGATTGAGTTGAGCCCGCGCCATGCCCGACGGCCCCCTGACCGCTTATCGCCACCGCGTCGCCGAAGGCGCCCTGCGCGCCGATGATGCCCAGCGCGCGGCGGTCGAGAAGCTGCAACTCCTGCATATGCGCCTGAAGGACTACGCCCCGCGTTCGGCGCGCGGGATCTGGGGCCTGTTCGGCTTCACCCGCCGAGGCGAAGAGCAGGTGGCCGAGCGGATCGGGCTCTACATGTATGGCGGGGTCGGGCGCGGCAAATCTATGCTTATGGACCTGTTCTTCGAAACCGCGCCGATCGAGCCGAAGAAACGGGTGCATTTCCACGCCTTCATGCAGGACGTGCACAAGCGCCTCAACGCCGCCCGCGCCAGCGGTGTCGAGGATCCGATCCCGCTGGTTGCCGGGCAGATCGCCGATGAGGCGGCACTGCTCTGCTTTGACGAGATGCAGGTGACGGACATCGCCGATGCGATGATCCTGGGCCGCCTGTTCGAGGCGTTTTTCGAGCGGCATGTGGTGATCGTCACCACCTCCAACCGCCACCCCAACGATCTCTACAAGAACGGCCTGCAACGCGAGCGCTTCGTGCCGTTCATCGAGATGATCTGCCAGCGGCTCGATCTGCACCATCTCGATGGCCCGACCGATTTTCGCCTGGCGCGTCTGCGCGGCCTGCAAGTCTATTACAGTCCGCTGGACGAGACTGCGCGCGGCGCGATGGATGCGGCTTGGGAAGATGTCACAGGCGGTGGCAGAGCCGCTGCGCTCGATATCGAGGTGCAGGGGCGCACCGTCACCTTGCCGCGCTTTTGCAACGGCGTCGGGCGCGCCAGCTTTGCCGAGCTCTGTGCGCGCCCGCTCGGCCCGGCCGACTATCTCGCGATCGCAGGGGCGGTCAAAGCCCTGTTCATTGATGAGATCCCGCGCCTCTCGCGCGCCAATAACAACGAGGCCAAGCGCTTCGTGACCCTGATCGACGCTCTGTATGAGGGCCGCAAGCAATTGGTCTGCTCAGCGGCGGCGGCACCCGAACATCTTTACGAGGCGGGTGAGGGCGCGTTCGAGTTCGAGCGCACGGTCAGCCGATTGATGGAAATGCAGAGCAAGGATTACCTGGCCGGCTCCATCTCGGCAGCTTGAGACACCGTTTCGGGCAGGAGCTTCGGCGCACTGACCTCTATGACATTGGTCAAAGGCCCGATCCGGCTGCGATCGAGCAGACCGCAATTCTCCGCAGCCTGCGCCGTCGCCCGTTCGCAAAAGTCATAGGCGCCCATGTCGAGATTGAGCGCCATGCGTACCGGCAATATCTTCTGCAACGCCTGCGCTGCCTCATAGAGTGTCAACGTCTGCGGGCGGCTGTCCCAGATCCCGAGCCGACCATCCTCGAGCTGAAACAGGATGCGGCGGTGAAACCGGCGGGCATTTTCAACCGGGCGCAGATCCAGCACCCCTTCCCGGATCAGCAGATGACTTTGCACCGCTGAAACACCGGCGAGCCGGGCGAGCTCGACAAAGCGCCATTTCGCCGCCTTGTCGCGCAGATCGAAGACCTCATCCCCAAGCCGCACCGCACCCAGCTCGAAGATATCGGCCCTGCCATCGGCATAGGCGAGCAAAAGTCCGTCCCAGCCCTGCGGATAGGGTCTGGTCGGATCGCCTTGCCGAATCACGAAGCCCTCCGGGCGGAAATCATCGCCGCTCGAATAGGTGCCCGTCACCAGCAGGCGCTCGAATGCCCCGGGGGGCAGATCGTCGATCACCCCGTTCTCTTCAGGCAAAAAGCGCAGACGCAAGGCCGCGCTGCCGGGCGCTTCCTCGACAAACAGGAGCCGCCCCGTCGGCTGGGCGAGCGCGCTGCCAGCGAGCAGGCAGATCAGCGGGATGAGAAAGCGAGAGAGCATCATTCGGGCGATCATGAGAGGCATTAAGCTCGGTGGGGAAAGAGCGATCAACCTCTTTCAAAGCTGGGGCAGCACTATGGCGCAGCCATGCAATCATGCTCAGAAACGGCGCAAGCCCGAAGCGATCGCTCCGGGCTCATGCAACTCTTGGCGGTTTGCGCGTCGATCAGACCCGGCGCTCGATCATCATCTTCTTGATCTCGGCGATTGCCTTGGCCGGGTTGAGGCCCTTCGGGCAGGTCTTGGCGCAGTTCATGATCGTGTGGCAGCGATAGAGGCGGAACGGATCCTCGAGATCATCGAGACGCTCGCCCGTTGCTTCATCGCGGCTATCGATCAGCCAGCGATAGGCTTGCAGCAGCGCGGCTGGGCCGAGATAGCGATCGCCGTTCCACCAGTAGCTCGGGCAAGAGGTCGAGCAGGAGGCGCACATGATGCATTCATAAAGCCCGTCGAGCTTCTTGCGATCCTCGATCGACTGGCGCCATTCGCCCTGCGGAGCGGGGGTCTTGGTTTCGAGCCAGGGCTGAACCGCGGCGTGCTGGGCGTAGAAATGCGTCAGATCCGGCACCAGATCCTTGACCACCGGCATATGCGGCAGCGGATAGATGCGCACGGCACCGCTGATCTCGTCGATACCGGTGGTGCAGGCCAGACCATTGGTCCCGTCGATATTCATCGCACAAGAACCGCAGATCCCTTCGCGGCAGGAGCGGCGGAAGGTCAGCGTCGGGTCGATCTCGTTCTTGATCTTGATCAGCGCGTCCAGAACCATCGGCCCGCATTTATCAAGATCGACATGATAGGTGTCGATGCGCGGATTGGCCTTGGTATCCGGATCCCAGCGGTAGATCTTGAAGGCCCGGACATTCTTGGCACCCTCGGGCTTGGGCCAGGTCTTGCCGGTGACCATGCGGGAGTTCTTGGGAAGTGCAAATTTAGCCATTTTCGAACCCTTTTGCGAGACCGGGATGTCCGGTGTGATTTTGCGGTGATGAAAGTGGAAATGAGGGCGGCTCGGCCGCGCCAGAGCCGCCCTGTTGCGACGCGTCCAACCGGCGCTCATGCAGGTGCCAGTTGCGTGCATCGCGCTTGTAGTTGGCCTCGATCTGGCGAAAGATCTGCCGTTGCCCCAGGGCATTGGGGACGGCGCGCCAGCCATGTAATGCGCTCCCATTCAGATGGGTGATCGCGATTTCGGTGAGCATCAGCGGCCCGGCAAGCGCCATGAGCGGCAAGGCCGGCGCATCGACCAGCCGGCGAAAGCCCTCCTCGACCGCGGCGCGCAGGAACGGTGCTCGCGCCGGGGCGCTGATCATGCCATTGATGATCTTCGCTTCCGGGATCGCAGTGTCAAACCACAGTGTCGGCACGGCGCGCAGCTGCGCCAATATGGCCCGAAGCCCCGGCTGCGGACGCGCATCGGCGTCGATATAAAGTCCGCCGAGCTCATGAAGGGCGCATAGACGCAGCAGATCCGACTTGATCGCCGGATGTCGGGCGCTGGCATAGATATCGGCTTCGCGCTTGCCAATCGCGTTGGCGATGAAGTCTTTCGCCGAGCGATCGTCGAAGCAGCGATAGGAACTGTCGCCAGCCAGCGCCCGCCATCGATCCATCTCGGCCTGAACATCGCCGGGCGTGTCCTTGTCCCAGAACTGGATGAGCGGACCTAACGGCTCGCCGGGCTTTGCTGATGTCAGCGGATCTGCGTGCCGACCCCGATGAAGCTGAAGGAACAAATGCCAGGCGCCAAGCCCGCGCCGCGCCTGCGCGCTTTGCTCGGGATCGCGGCTCAGCGCCTCAAGTCGCGAGAGCGCGCCTTCGGGATCGCCGCCGTGAAATTGGCTCAGAGCGGCGAAGATCTGCTGGTCGTAATGAGCGAAAAGCGGCGCGAGAGGGGCCAGATCGGACAGGCTCACGTCCCCGGCGCGCCTGCCCAGACCGGACCGCTCCTCGGAGAGCCAGAAATCGACCGCACGAAACAGGCCGAACCGGTCAACCGGTTCGTCATTGTACGGCGTTGACAACAGATCCAGCATCGCTTGCGTATCCCCGCGGCGCGCCGCCCGGTTGAACAGCCAGCGGCGCGCCTGCTTGCCCGGTCCGGGCGCAATGTAGGTCGCGGTGCGGACGGCCACCCGGCGGGCGGGCCGTCCAAGCGCCCGGAACATGTCAGTAAACCCGAGCCTTCGGTGCCATTTTCGGCATCGGCACTTCGTTGGAGAGCGGGTTCACATGCACCGGACGATAGCCAAGGCGATGATCGCCTTCGCCATTGATCCAGGCGAGGCTATGGACGCGCCAGTTCACGTCATCGCGATCCGGGTAGTCCTCACGCGCATGCGCGCCGCGGCTTTCCTTGCGCGCTACAGCCGAGGTTGCGGTGCACAGCGCATTGGCCATCAGGTTCTCGAATTCGAGGGTCTCCATCAGGTCCGAGTTCCAGATCAGCGAGCGGTCGGTAACCTGGATGTCCGATTTGGCCTGCCAGATCTCCTTGATGCGATTGACGCCGCTTTGCATGGTTTCTTCGGTCCGGAACACCGCCATGTCTTCTTGCATCGCCCGCTGCATGCGATCGCGCAGATCGGCGGTCGGGGTCGACCCGCTCGCGTTGCGCATCCCGTCGAAGCGCGAGACTGCCGCTTCCAGCGAGGCCGGGTTCAGCTCGGGCGCGGCGCCCTCGGGCGAGACCACTTCACCGGCCTTGATCGCTGCGGCGCGGCCGAACACCACCAGATCGATCAGCGAGTTCGAGCCGAGGCGGTTGGCACCGTGCACACTCGCGCAGCCCGCTTCACCAACGGCCATCAGGCCGGGGACGACATTATCCGGGTTATCCTCGGTCGGGTTGAGCACTTCGCCCCAGTAATTGGTCGGGATGCCGCCCATGTTGTAATGCACGGTCGGCAGAACCGGGATAGGCTCCTTGTTGACGTCAACACCGGCGAAGATCTTGGCGCTTTCCGAGATGCCCGGCAGGCGCTCGGCCAGCGTTTCGGGCGGCAAGTGGTTGAGGTGCAGATGGATATGATCCTTGCGCTCGCCCACACCGCGACCTTCGCGGATCTCGATGGTCATGCAGCGCGACACCACATCGCGCGAGGCCAGATCCTTGTAGGTCGGCGCATAACGCTCCATGAAGCGCTCGCCTTCGGAGTTGGTCAGATACCCGCCCTCGCCGCGGGCACCTTCGGTGATCAGGCAGCCCGAGCCATAGATGCCGGTGGGGTGGAACTGAACGAATTCCATATCCTGCAAGGGCAGACCCTGACGCGCGACCATGCCGCCGCCATCGCCGGTGCAGGTATGGGCCGAGGTCGCCGAGAAATAGGCGCGACCATAGCCACCCGTGGCGAGGACGACCATTTTCGCGCGGAAGCGGTGGATGGTGCCGTCATCGAGTTTCCAGGCGATCAGGCCCTGGCAGACGCCATCATCGGACATGATCAGATCGGTGGCGAAATACTCGACAAAGAACTGGGCGTTGTTCTTGACCGACTGACCATAGAGCGAATGCAGGATCGCGTGACCGGTGCGGTCAGCGGCGGCACAGGTGCGCTGCACCGGGGGGCCTTCACCGAATTCGGTGGTATGGCCGCCGAACGGGCGCTGATAGATCTTGCCTTCCTCGGTCCGGCTGAAGGGCACGCCGTAATGTTCGAGCTCGTAGACCGCTTGCGGTGCTTCGCGCGCCAGATACTCCATCGCGTCCATGTCGCCGAGCCAGTCCGAGCCCTTGACGGTGTCGAACATGTGCCATTGCCAGCTATCGGGACCCATATTCCCGAGGCTCGCAGCAATGCCGCCCTGCGCGGCCACGGTGTGCGAGCGGGTCGGGAACACTTTGGTTACGCAAGCGGTTTTCAGGCCCTGTTCGGCCATCCCCAGCGTCGCGCGCAGGCCCGAGCCCCCCGCGCCGACCACGACCACATCGTAATGGTGGTCCACATATTCATAAGCGCTCATCATATCGTCCTTATGGATGGGTCCGCCAGCGCCGCGCGCCGAGCGTGCCTGCGATTGCGTGACCGGGCGGCACCGAGCCTGGATCCGATCACGCGGCGAAATGTTCAATCCGGGCCAGCCGCTCGCCCAGTCGCGAGCGCCGCCAAGTCTCAGCCGCCAAAGGCGATCTTGGCGACCGAGAAAATACCGATAACAGCAAGAGCGACCGTCACCAGCGAGTTGAGCACCAGCATGATCGTGCGGCTGCCCTTGCCGTGAACATAGTCCTCGATTACGACCTGCAAGCCCTGTTGATGGTGCCAGAAGGTGACCGCGAGGAACAGGATCGCAATGATCGCGTGATAGGGCTGCTGGTAAAGCGCCCGCACGGCGTCAAAACCTTCGCCGATCACACCAGCGAGCGGGATCACGAACAGAAAGGTCAGCGGGATCAGGGCCACCGAGGAAAGGCGCTGCGCCCACCAATGGCCCACACCGTCCTTCGCCGAGCCCAGTCCCAGAACGCGATTGGCCGGGGTACGCAGATCCGAATTTGCAGAAGTCATCTCAGTTCCCCTCACGCGATCAGGACAATCAAGGCCGTGGCAACGAAGCTGGCGATCACCACCATCCAGCCCGAGCTGGTCACGCTGTTCAGCTCAAAGCCGTAACCCGCATCCCAGAACAGGTGCCGGATACCGTTGAAGCTGTGATACATCAGCGCCCAGAGCGAGCCGATCAGGATAAGCTGTCCGATCAGGCTGGTCAGGATGTCATCGGCAAAGGCAAAATACTCGGCGGAGGTTGCCGCGGCAAACAGCCACCAGACGATGAGACAGGCTGCCAGGGTCAGACCAACCCCGGTCGCGCGGTGCAGGATCGAGAGCACCGAGGTGATTTGCGGCCGGTAGACCTGAAGATGGGGGGAGAGCGGCCGATCACCGCGATTGACGTCAGACATCGTGTTCACTCGCGCATGGATGTTGGACATTATCTGCTACGCAGCGGCATAGCAGAGCTTGAAGGTCGGGCATAGGGACTGCGTGACGCAGGACAACAAAAACACTTGACAGGCGTCGCAACAATGTTTCGCGAAACCTTGCTGCGGCGCGCCAAATCTTGCCGTGCCCGCGATCAGCGCGGCATCAGCGCCCAGTAATCGAGATCCAGCAAGACATCCGGCGCATATTTGCCGTCCTCTCCCTTCAGGCGAAAATCGCTTGCGGGCGCATTCTTCACCGCGACGAGTCGCAGCCGGATCGCCCCAACCGATGCCGTATCTGTCTCGGCTTTGTCTAACACTTCGGACCACGCATAGACGGTATCGCCGCCAAAGCACGGATTGGCATGGGCGCCAGCATTGATGGCCGCGAGCATCTGCGCATTGGCGAGGCCATTATAGGAGAGCGCGCGCGCCAGGCTGATGACATGGCCGCCATAGATCAGCCGCTTGCCATCCTCACGTGCCTGGGTGTTGAAATGGACTTTGGCGGTGTTCTGCCACAGCCGGGTCGCCATCATGTGCTCGGCTTCCTCGATGGTGACGCCATCGACATGGTCGATCTTCTCGCCAATCGCGTAATCGCCCCAAAGATGTGGCTGGCCCGCCAGCGCGGTGTTGTAGCCCTCGAAGGTGAGCCCTTCCGGCACGACCAGCGAGGCCGGCTCGACCACCGAGGCCAGATCCGGAATGCTCGTCTCTGGCGTGGGCGCCTCGAGATTGCTCTTGCGCACCATCACCCAGCGCACCCATTCGAGCACGGTCTCGTCGTTCTGATTGCGCGCGAAGGAGCGGACATAGACCACACCGGTCTTGCCGTTCGAGTTTTGCTTGAGGCCGATGATCTCGGTGGTGGTGCTCAGCGTATCGCCGATGAATACCGGCGCGATGAAGCGGCACTCCGCATAGCCCAGATTGGCCACCGCGTTCAGCGAGATGTCCGGGACCGTCTTGCCAAAGGCGATGTGGAAAGCTGCCAGATCGTCGATCGGGCTCTCCGGTAGGCCGCAAGCATGGGCGAAGGTGTCGGCCGAATGCAGCGCGAAGCGGCTCGGGTAGAGCGCGTGATAAAGCGCGCGGTCGCCCTCGCTCACCGTGCGCGGCGTGGCGTGCTCGATCAGTTGCCCGACCGAGAAATCCTCGAAGAAATTGCCGGGATTGGTTTTGGATGCGGAATTACTCATTGGCTTGCCCCTGACTTTGCGCGCCCGCTGCTCTTAACGGGCGGCGATGAAGGAATGGTGAGCCCCGGCGCCGTTGTGCCGGTCCGAAAGGAAGAGCGGCCCGGGGTGATCCGGGCCGCAAGGGGCGATCAGCTCGCCAGCTCTTCGATCAGGGCTGCTTGCGCCAAGAGTTTCTTGGCAGTCTCGACATGCAGGTTCTCGACGATCTTGCCATCGACAACCGCCACAGCTTCGCCGGCGGCAATGCTGGCCTCATAAGCCTCGATATAGCGGCGTGCCAGGTCCAGTTCTTCGGCCGAGGGGGCGAAGACTTCATTGGCGATCTCGAGCTGTTTGGGGTGGATCAGCGTGCGCCCGTCAAAGCCCATCTCCTTGGACTGAATACAGGCGGCGCGCAGGCCTTCCTCGTCCTGAAAGGCGTTATAGACGCCGTCGATGCAGGCGATCCCATAGGCGCGGGCCGCGAGCATGCACAGGCCGAGCGATGTCACCACTGGCAGGCGCATCTCGGTATGCGCGGCACCCAGTTCCTTGACCAGATCATTCGTGCCCATCACGAAAGCCTCGAGACGCGGCGTCGAGGCGGCGATCGCCTCGGCATGGAGCATCCCGCGCGGGGTCTCCATCATCGCCCAGATCATGAGGCTCTCGGGCGCGCCAAGCCGGGTGAGCATCGCCTCGATCTCTTCGATCTGCGCGCCGGAATTCACTTTCGGGATCAGGACCGCATCGGCAGGCATGGCAGCGACGGCGCGAAGATCTTCCTCACCCCATTGCGTGTCGAGCCCATTGACCCGCACCACCAGCTCGCGCTTGCCGTAACCGCCCTCAGTGACGAATTTCGACACCAGCTCCCGCGCGGCCGGCTTTTCCGCCGGCGCGGTCGCGTCCTCGAGATCGAGGATCAGGCTGTCTGCGGGAAGCGCCTTCGCCTTTTCCAATGCCCGCTCCTTGGAGCCTGGCATGTACAGGACCGAACGACGCGGGCGGGCGGCACTGTCGCTTGCGGCGGTGGCTGGTGATGTATCGTTCATTTAAGGGCCTCGCAACGAAAGATTGTTGCGCTGCACCCTAGCCAAGATTGCGCGGGGTGCAAGCGATCTTCGATGCTGCGAGGCCTTTAGCTGGTGAACTCAGCTTTCTGCATTGGCCGGTTTTGGCGAGCCGAACAGGGCCGAGCGCCACCAGCTCCGGGCACACATGCCCAGCCACATCATCAGGCCCACCTCTTCCTCCGCGGCCTCAAGACAGATGGAGTAGATCGAGCGCGGCTCAGCCGGAACGACCCCGTCCACCTCATCGAAGGAGACGGTGAAGGTTGCCCCTTGCGTCTCTGCCAGATGCAGCATCGGCTTGTTGTTCATTTCGGTGCAGATATGCAGGGCCTGCGCACCGTGATTGCGAGCGAACAGCGCGGCGCGGTGCATCAGCTCCTTGCCGACACCCTTGCCACGATGGTTGCCCTCAACCGCGAAGGCGGCCTCGGCCTCGCGACGGCCGTCCGGCATATCGATCAGCGCCACTTCGCAAGCGCCGCGCAAAACGCCATCGACAAACCAGCCGATCACGTGGGAATTTTGATCGAAAACCCGATCAACATGGCGTGCCAGCCCATCATCACCCATCGCGCAATGGAAGCGCTGCCGGCGATCGTTCAGCGACAGTCGACGCAAGTGGCTCAGGTATACAGCCTTTTCCGACGACCAAAGCGTGCGATACGCACCAGCGGTGGGAAACATATGGCTCATCTTGTCCTCTCATGCCTTACGGCCTGATTCCTCGTTGCAGCCGATATAGGCTTTTTTTGCGCTGCAACAGAGAGCGAAGGCTGCAAGGGGGCGTTGCCGTGAGCGCATGGCACTAAGGCTTTGTGCGTCGCAATATTGCCGCAGTGGCCGATTCCCGGCGTTAATGAAGGCTGGAAGGTGGCTTCAGGGCCGCAATCTCGGCTCTGAGCTGCCGGATCTCGGCAAGGATCTCATCGGCGCGCTCTTGTTCAAAGCGTTCCAGACCCTCGCGCTGTTCTTCCATTGCCTCATCGCGATCATCCTGCATCGCATCAACAATGATACCAATGAAGAGATTAAGAACTGCAAACGCTGTCACGACGACGAAGACAACAAAGAATGCCCAGGCCCAGGGAAACAGCTCCATCATCGGGCGCGCGATCCCGTCGGCCCAGTTTTCCAGCGTCATCACCTGGAACAATGTGAAGAATGTATCGCCAAGCGTGCCGAAATATTGCTGTGCCGTCGGGTCGGGATGGGTGCCGAAGGTCTTCGTCGCCAGCACGGCAAAGGCGTAAAACACGATCAACAGGACGCCGACGACGGTCATCATCCCCGGTATGGCCGTCAGGAGCCCCACGACCACCCGCCGCATCTGTTTGGATACGGAAAGCAGGCGCAGGATCCGCAGCACCCGCATCGTGCGCAGCACCGCCAGATCGCCCGAGGAGGGCAGGAAGGAGACAGAGACGATGATGGTGTCGAACCAGAACCAGCCCGAGCGCAAGCTCTCTCGCGGCGCGCCGACGAACCGTGCCAGCAATTCAGCCACGAAAATGTAGAGGATGACCTGATCGATCTTGTGCAGCAGATCGCCATACGCGGCCTCGATCCTGCCGCTGGTCAGCATGCCAAGGATAGCGGCATTGATCACGATCAGGACGATGATCAGCCAGCGAAAGACCGCTGACTCGACAAGCCTCCGGATCAGATTGTCGGGGGCGGGCGGAAGGGCGGCGTCCTGCGTCATGGCACGCTCCGGCTTTGCGCGAGTTGGGCGGATGGAAACTCTTATTGGGAGAGCTGCCGCGCTTGATCAATTGGCAATTGGCCCATCCGCGTGTTTCGCGCCGCGCCGTTGTGGCATTGCAGCCCTCTCACGCGTCTGTGATCGCTTGACTGCTCGTGATCGGAAAAGGGGTCTTGCGCCAGCGGGATAAAAATGAAAAAAGAAGGAAAAATTCATTCAAATCATTTCGACGCCAGCATCGGGGTCAAAATGCGGTGAATTTTGTCACTTGCCGAAGAGTTCAAATGAAGGGTTCAAATGAGGGGCGCGGAGATGGAAGATCAGAGACAAGACCGAATGTCAGCGCGGTTGGCTGAGCAGATCGTGCGGCTCAGATGGGTCTGGGTCGTTTTGACCCTGGTCATTCTGGCGGTGTCGGTTGTTGGGCTCGGGCGTTTGAGCATGAACCCGACCGCGCGGGTGTTCTTCGGCGAGACCAATCCGGACCGGATCGCGCTCGATCAGTTCGAGACCGAGTTCGCCAAGGACGACAATCTGATGTTCGTCCTGGTGCCCAAGGGTGGCGATGTATTCACCCCCCGCATGCTGGCCCTGCAAGGCAGGATCACCGAATGCATGTGGCGCTTGCCTTTCGTGCGGCGGGTCAACTCGGTGACCAATTTTCAAAATACCACGGCTCAGGGCGATGATCTTCTGGTGCAGGATCTGGTGCCCGACTTGCCTTATGGGCAGGAAATGCCGGACGGAACCTGTGATCTTGCGATCGATCCGGCAGCGGTGACGCTCGAGACTGCGCAAAACGCGCGCGCTGTGGCGACGACGCGGGTCGAGCTCGCCAACAGCACCGTCTCCGCCGATGGCCGTGTGGTCCAGGTGCAGGCGCTGTTCAAATTCCCCGAGACCGACAAGGCGCATGAAGTCCCGATGACCGCGCAGGAAGCCTTCGCGCTGCGCGATCAGGTCCAGGCTGCTTTCGAGGATGTCGAGGTGCGCCTGGGCGGCAGCTTGATCATCAACAATCAGTTCGCCAGCGCTGGCGAGGCTGATGGCAAATTGCTCACGCCGCTGATGATCCTGGCGGTGCTTCTGGTCGTGGCGCTCTCGCTCGGCAGCGTGTTTGCGATGCTGATCACCCTGCTGCTCGTCATCCTTTCTGCGGTCACCGCGCTCGGTGCGCTGGGCTGGTCGGGCGTGCCGCTCAACACGGTTACGGTGCTGAGTTATCTCTACATCTTTACCCTGGCGGTGGCGGGCGCGGTGCATATTCTGGCCAGCGTGCGCCAGAGCATGGTCGACACGGCGGACCGCAAGGAATGGGCGCGGCGCGCCTTGCGCGATCACATGGTTGCCATCGCGGTTGCTTGCGTGACGACCGCGATCGGTTTCTTCTCGCTGAATTTCTCGATCTCGCCGCCGTTTCAGGAGCTGGGTAGCGTTGTCGGATTTGGCGTGCTGGTCGCGGGCTTTTTCACCCTTACCCTGGTGCCGGCGCTGATCACCTTCCTGCCGATCCGTCGCCAGCTCAAGCCTGCGATGACCAGCCGGGCGATGGTGGGGCTCGGAGAGTTCGTGATCGCGCGGCGCAAGATCCTGTTGCCGGGCATGGGGTTGCTGGTGGCGCTTCTGATCGCAGGCATTCCGCAGCTCAAGCTCGAGGATGATTTTCTGCGCTATTTCGATACCCGTTTCGAGATGCGCCGCGACGCCGATTTCATCGAAGCCAATCTGACCGGGATCAACGCGCTCGAATGGCCGCTCAATAGCGGCGAGGCAGAGGGGGTCAACGATCCCGATTATCTCAAGAAAGTGGCGGGCTTTGTCGAATGGATGCGCGCGCATCCTCAAGTGACGGCCGTGCGCTCGGTCACCGATACCGTGGCGCGGCTCAACATGAACATGCATGGCGATGATCCGAGCTATCACCGCCTGCCCGATGCGCGTGACGAGGCCTCGCAATATCTGTTTCTCTACGAGCTCTCGCTCAATTACGGCATGGACCTGACCGATCAGATCAATGTCGATCGCTCGACCCTGCGGGTCTCGGTGTTTCTGGCGAATGTGACCACTGCCGATATGCGCGTCTTCACCGAGGATGCGAGAGCCTGGCTGCGCGCCAATGCGCCCGAGCTCGACACCGCCCCGACCGGGCTGGTCCATGTCTTCAACCTGATCTCCCATCGCGATGTGCGCGCGATGCTGAGCGGCTCGGTGCTGGCGCTGGTGCTGATTTCGGCGGTGCTCCTGATCGTGCTGCGGGACTGGAAGATCGGCCTGATCTCACTGATCCCCAACCTGGTGCCTGCGGTCATGGCTTTCGGGCTCTGGGGCTACTCGGTGGGTGCGGTGACCCTCGCGATCGCGGTGGTGCTGGCGGCGACCTTGGGGATTGTCGTCGATGACACGGTCCATTTCCTGTCCAAATACGTCAAGGCGCGGCGCGAGGGCCACTCGCCGGAGGATGCGGTGCGCTATGTGTTTCGCAATGTCGGCATGGCGCTGTTCGTCACGACCATCGCGCTCTTGGCCGGCTTTGGCATCCTTGCCCAATCTGGCTTTGCGGTGAATGGCGATCTGGCCAAACTCACCGCGATCACCATCGCCTTTGCCCTGTTGGCCGATTTTCTGCTGCTGCCGCCGCTGCTGATCGCCATCGACAAGTTTTCCGAAAAAAAGGAGGTAACCGGAATGCCGATGAAACCTGCCGCCGCCCTGATTGCCATCGCCCTTTTGGGTGGCGGCGCCGCGATGACGCTCGGCTCGCAAGCCTGGGCGCAATCGGCCGAGGAAAAGGGCCTTGCCATCACGCAAGAGGCCGACAAGCGCGACCTTGGCTGGGGTGATCAGACCGTCCAGGGCGAGATGATCCTGCGCGATGCCAATGGCAACGAAAACTCGCGCTCCTTCCAGTTCCTCAGCCTTGAGGATGAGCGGGCGGAGAACGGTGACAAGTCGGTCACGGTGTTTGACTCGCCGCGCGACATTCGCGGCACCGCCCTGCTCACCCATTCAAAGATCGAGCCCGCCGATGATGATCAATGGCTCTATCTGCCAGCGATCAAGAAAACCAAGCGGATCTCCTCCTCCAACCGTACCGGCAAGTTCGTCAGCTCCGAATTTTCCTATGAGGATCTGGGCTCGAACGAGGTCGCCGATTACGACTACAAGTTCATCGCTCAAGAGCCGTGCAAGGTGTTGGCGGGCCAGCAGTGCTTTGTGGTCGAGAGCTATCCGAAAAATGCCAAATCCGGCTATTCCAAGCGGGTGAGCTGGATCGACACTGCCGAGTATCGGCTCGATCAGGTCGAATTTTACAACCGTCGGGGCAATCTGGAAAAACGCCTGACCTTCCACGGCTATTCTCAATATTTGGGTAAGTATTGGCGGGCAGAAAAATTCACCATGGTCAATCTGCAAACCGGCAAGGAGACCGATCTGATCTGGCGCGACTATGCGTTCCGCACCGGTCTTGGCGAGGGAGATTTCAATGCGCAGAAACTGGCTCGCCTGGCGCGCTGAGCGCCGATCGAGCGGGCGGGGCCCGATCGACGAGGGTATCAAGGCGGTGTTGGGCGGTGCTCTCGGCTTGCTGATGGCCGGCAGCGCCAGCGCCCAGGAAGCGGTCGAATTCTACGGGTTCGTCGAATTCGAGGGAACGCTCTTTGCTCAGGAAGAGCGCTTTGCGCAGCAAGAGCGCGATGACTTTTCCTTTGCGGCGCAGCCCTCGCTGCTCATGGAATGGCAGGATGGCGATCTGGCGCTGACGCTCACGCCATTCTTGCGCTGGGACGCGGCGGATGATGCGCGCACCCATGCTGATCTGCGCGAGGCCAAGATCGACTATCGCTCCGGCGACTGGGACGTCACGGTGGGTATCGACACCGTGTTCTGGGGCAAGACCGAAGCCGTGCATCTGGTCGATATCATCAACTCGGCCGATGCGGTCGAGGGGCTCGATGGCGAGGACAAGCTCGGCCAGCCGATGCTGCGGGTCTCGCGGCTGACCGATATCGGCACCTTTACCGGCTATTGGCTGCCCTATTTTCGCAAGCCGACCGCGCCGGGCTTTGGTGGGCGGCTGCGCGCTGCCCTGCCGGTTGATGCGGATAACGCCCGCATCGATGCCAGTGGCGAGGAGTTCGCCCAATCCTTCGCCCTGCGCTGGGCGCGCTCCTATGAGGCTTTCGACTGGGGTGTGAGTGCCTTTCACGGCGTCTCGCGTGATGGCGCCATCGCGCCCTTTGCGCCTGGCACCGTGCTCGGGCCCGATAGCAAGCTGACCGTGGTCTATGACACCATCACCCAGCTCGGCTTTGACGGACAATACACCAGCGACGCGACCTTGTGGAAGCTGGAGGTGATCGGGCGCGAGGGCCAGCGCGATCGCAATTTCGAGCGCCAGAACTACATCGCTGCCACCGGCGGGCTCGAGCACACGCTCTATCAGATTGCGGGCACTCAGGCTGATCTGGGGCTGGTTCTCGAATTTGCCTATGACAGTCGCGGCGGCGATGCATTGACCCCGTTCGAGGAGGATGTCATCGCCGGTGCGCGCCTGTCGCTCAATGATGAAGCGGATACGGCCCTCCTGTTCACCGCGAGCACCGATGCCGTCAGCGGCTCCACCGCCTTGCGTCTGGAGGCGGAGCGGCGGATCATGGAAGGGTGGAAGGCCGAGATCGAAGGTCAGGCCTTTGTCTATGTCGATGAGGAGGAGATCGAGTCCGCGCTGCAAGATGACAGTTTCATTCGTATGAAATTGTCCTATTTCTGGTAGGCTGATACAAAGGGCGGTGCTTTGCGCGCGCCGCCTGATCCCAAAACCGCCTCGCCGTCAAGCCGCCTGACCCTTTTGGAGAGCACATTTCGTTGACTGATGAACTTCAGACCGACACGACTACGAACCCGATCCGCCAAGAGATCGCGCAAAAGGCGGGCGAGCTGTTTTGCCACTACGGATACTCGAAAACCAATATCGGCGACATCGCGCAATCTTGCGGGATGTCTGCCGGTAACATCTATCGGTATTTCAAGAACAAGCAGGCAATCGGTTTCGCGGTGGTCGAAGACTTCATGCAGCAAGAGACGGAAGGCATGGCGCAGGCGATGCGGGCGCCCCATCCCAGCGCGGAGGCCCGTTTGCGTGCGATGATCGATCATGGGGTTATGAATATGGTCGATCACCTGCGCCAGACGCCCAAATTGCTCGAGCTTGCTGATATGGTCTGCGATTGTGATGAGGGTGGCTCGATCATCTCTCGCCATGTCGAAGAGCGCCTGAAATTGCTGACTTCGGTGATCCGCGACGGGGCGCAGTCTGGCGAATTCGATGTCGAAGACCCCGAAGCTGCGTCGCGCGCGGTGCATCTAAGCACGAAATTCTTTTTCATTCCCAATGCTGTTGCGCGTCATGGCATCGAAAAGGTGCAGGGTGATCTCGACAGTGTCTTGCACATTGTTTGCCGCGGTCTGCGCGCCTGTCCCTGACGCTTGCGGGGCAGCTTGGTCCCCAGGATGCGGCGCATCCGCGAGAGACTCAATGTTAGACGATCCGCGCGCTCGGCGCTGGTGAGGCGGTTTCGGAAAGGGTCCGGAAGCGCGCAACGCCTGCCGCATCCGGAAACGGGGCGCCGGGCCTTCGCTGCCGTTAACGCATAAGAATCGCCGTGAACAGCGCCTGCGCGCCATTTTTGGGCGGGGAGAGTGTCGCAGAACGCGCTTTGTCCGCATCTCGCTCTTGCGGCGTCAATTCTTCTCCTATAGGCCCTGCGTCAACACCGCAGATATCCACGCATAACCTAAGGGGAGTTCACGCGATGGCGAGACCCAAGATTGCTCTGATCGGCGCCGGTCAAATCGGTGGGACGCTGGCACATCTGGCTGGCTTGAAGGAGTTGGGCGATGTCGTATTGTTCGACATTTCCGAGGGCATTCCGCAGGGCAAGGCGCTCGACATCGCCGAAAGCTCCCCGGTGGACGGTTTCGACGCCAAGATGAGCGGCTCGACCAATGATTACTCGCTGATCGCGGGCGCCGATGTCTGCATCGTCACCGCTGGCGTGCCGCGCAAGCCGGGCATGAGCCGCGATGACCTGCTGGGCATCAACCTCAAGGTGATGAAATCGGTCGGCGAAGGCATCAAGCAATACGCCCCCAACGCCTTCGTGATCTGCATCACCAACCCGCTCGATGCGATGGTCTGGGCGCTGCGCGAGTTCTCCGGCCTGCCGGCGAACAAGGTCTGCGGCATGGCCGGTGTGCTCGATAGCGCCCGCTTCCGCCACTTCCTCGCCGAAGAATTCCAGGTCTCGGTCAAGGACGTCACCGCCTTCGTGCTGGGCGGCCATGGCGATACCATGGTGCCGTCGGTGCGCTACTCGACCGTTGCCGGTATTCCGCTGCCGGATCTGATCGAGATGGGCTGGTCGACTCAGGAAAAAATCGACGCGATCGTCGATCGCACCCGCAAGGGTGGCGGCGAGATCGTCGCGCTGCTGAAGACCGGTTCGGCCTTCTATGCCCCGGCTGCCTCGGCAATCCAGATGGCAGAAGCCTATCTCAAAGACCAAAAGCGCGTGCTGCCCTGCGCGGCCTTCTGCGACGGCCAGTATGGCCTTGACGGTCTCTATGTGGGCGTGCCGGTCATCATCGGCGAAGGCGGCGTCGAGAAGATTGTCGAAATCAATCTCAACGAGGCCGAGACGGGCATGTTCAATGTCTCCGTCGACGCGGTGAAAGAGCTGGTTGCGGCCTGTAAGAACCTCGACAACAGCCTCGCCTGAAAGGATGAGCCCCAACAGAGCGGTGCCGGTTTATCCGGCATCGCCGGGACCGGGGAGCCTGCCGCGCGGCTCGCGCCTGCAAGGGCTGACGATGACAACCGCGGACTGAAAACAGCCTGGAGCCTGGCGACGTCCTATCGCCGCACCAAGGGCCCCAGAATTCGCTAGGGACGACCTTGCCGCCGGGCAAGAGCTAAGACGGGAGCCACCATGAACATCCACGAGTATCAAGCTAAGGCACTGCTGCGCGAGTTTGGCGCACCTGTTGGTCGCGGCGTCGTCGCGTTCAATGCCGAGGAAGCCTGGAAGGCGGCCGAAGAACTCGGCGGTCCGCTCTGGGTCGTCAAAAGCCAGATCCATGCCGGTGGGCGCGGCAAGGGCAAGTTCAAGGAAGCCGCTGCTGGCGAAAAGGGCGGTGTCCGCCTTGCCAAATCGGTTGAAGAAGTCGCCGAATTCGCCACCCAGATGCTCGGCAACACGCTGGTCACCCATCAGACTGGCCCGGTCGGCAAGCAGGTGAACCGCGTCTATATCGAGGACGGCTCGGACATCAAGAACGAGCTCTACATGTCCCTGCTGGTCGATCGCGCCACCTCGCGCATCTCCTATGTGGTCTCGACCGAAGGCGGCATGGATATCGAGGAAGTCGCAGCCTCGACCCCCGAGAAGATCCTGAGCTTCTCGGTTGATCCGGCATCGGGCATCCAGCCCTTCCATGGCCGCAAGATCGCCTTTGCGCTCGGCCTGCAAGGCGCGCAGATCAAGCAATGCGTGAAACTGGTCGATACGCTCTATCGCCTGTTCATCGAAAAAGATTGCGACATGGTCGAGATCAACCCGCTGATCATCGACGGCGAAGACAATCTCAAATGCCTCGACTGCAAGATGAGCTTTGACGGCAACGCGATGTATCGCCACCCCGAGCTCGCCGATCTGCGCGACGAGACCGAGGAAGATGCCAAGGAACTCGCCGCATCGAAATATGACCTGAACTACATCGCACTCGATGGTGAAATCGGCTGCATGGTGAACGGTGCGGGTCTCGCGATGGCGACCATGGATATCATCAAGCTCTACGGTTCTGAGCCTGCCAACTTCCTCGATGTGGGCGGCGGCGCGACCAAGGAGAAGGTGACCGAGGCGTTCAAGATCATCACCTCCGATGACAAGGTCAAAGGCATCCTCGTCAACATCTTCGGCGGCATCATGCGCTGTGACATCATCGCAGAAGGCATCATTGCTGCGGTGAAGGAAGTTGGCCTGAAAGTGCCGCTGGTCGTGCGCCTCGAGGGCACGAATGTCGAGCTGGGCAAGGAGATCATCTCCAATTCCGGGCTCAACGTCATCGCCGGCGACAACCTGGCCGATGCGGCTGAGAAGATCGTCAAGGCGGTCAAGGAACTGGCCTGATCTGATCGAGGGTCGCTCTGGACCTAATCCGAGCGACCCTGTTTCCTGTTGCGCCGCGATGACGGCGCAGCGCGCGCTATGTACTTGGAGAGCCCGCTTCTATGTCCGCGTACGACTATATTCCTAAGCTCTACAATGTCCGCTTTGAGGCCCCGGAGGGCGGCAAGCAGTCCGAAGAGTTTTTCCTGGCGGATATCGATGGCAAGCCAACTCGGTTCAATATCCACGATTACAAGTCGCTCTATGCCGTCCCGTGGCTCTATGACATCGCCCTCTATCACACGCTTTCCTGCGAAACCCCGACGGAGATGTCGGCGGCGATCAAGGGTGTGTGGGAGCAAAACGGGGTCGATCCGTCCCAGTTGCGTTTTCTGGAGCTCGGTGCCGGCAGCGGTGTTTTCGGTCATGAGATCAAGAACACGCTAAAAGTGCCGCATCTGGTCGGGCTCGATATCGAGCCCAATGCCAAGCTGGCAGCAGAGCGGGATCGCCCGGGCCTTTATGAGGATTACCTGGTCGCGGATCTCACGGCGCTGGAACCATCATCGCGCGCGGTGCTGGAGGGCGGCAAGTTCAACGTGGTGGGGATGGCTTCGGCGACAGGCTGGGGCAATCATATCCCGGTCGCGGGCTTTGAGCAGGGCTTCGCGCTGCTCGAAAGTGGCGGCTGGTTCATCTTCCATGTCAAGCCGCAGGATCCCGATCCGGAATGCATCGCCCTCAATGACTGGGTGAACGAGAAGATCAGTAGCGGCGCGCTGCTCGAGAAGTACCGCGCGTCGCATTTCCATCGCGAAAGTTCGGGAGGCGGCAAGATCTATTACGACGTGGTGCTCGGCATCAAGGCGTAGTCGCCGTCTCATTCAGGTATCAGCAAAGCCCGCGGATGTCCCCCGGGGGTAGGAAGACAGGGAGTGGACCCCAATGGCAGTACTTGTCGATGAAAACACCAAAGTGATCTGTCAGGGCCTGACCGGCTCGCAAGGCACTTTCCATACCGAACAAGCCGTCGCCTACGGCACCAAGATGGTCGGCGGCGTGACCCCGGGCAAGGGCGGCACCAGCCATGTCGGCCTGCCGGTCTTTGACACGGTCGGCGAAGCAAAAGCGGCAACCGAAGCCAATGCGTCGGTGATCTACGTACCGCCCCCGTTCGCTGCCGATGCGATTCTCGAGGCAATTGACGCCGAGATGGAGCTGATCGTCTGCATTACCGAAGGCATTCCGGTGATGGATATGATGAAGGTGAAGCGCGCGCTGCAAGGCTCGAGCTCGCGTCTGATCGGCCCGAACTGCCCCGGTGTCATCACCCCGGATGCTTGCAAGATCGGCATTATGCCGGGCCACATCCACAAGCGTGGCTCGATCGGCATCGTTTCGCGCTCGGGTACGCTGACCTATGAGGCGGTGCATCAGACCACCGCTGTGGGTCTCGGCCAATCGACCTGTATCGGTATCGGCGGTGATCCGATCAAGGGCACCGAGCATATCGACGCGCTCGATCTGCTGCTGCATGACGACGAGACCCAGGCGATCATCATGATCGGTGAGATCGGTGGCTCTGCGGAAGAAGATGCAGCCGATTTTGTGAAGAATCACAAGATCAAGAAGCCGATGGCGGGCTTCATCGCGGGCCGTACGGCTCCTCCGGGCCGCCGCATGGGCCATGCCGGTGCGATCATCGCCGGTGGCAAAGGCGGCGCCGAAGACAAGATCGAAGCCATGCGCTCGGCCGGCATGGTCATCGCTGACAGCCCGGCGGGTCTGGGCGAAGCGATCGTCAAGGCCATCGGCTGATCCAGCCAGTTGGAGGTTGCCCTGTCGGGGCAGCCTCTTTTTTTATCTGCAACGCCGCGGTCCTGGATTTGGGAGCGGCGCTGTGAAGATTGCACTTCGAACCGAGCACCGATGCGACATGGCGCGGGCGGATGAGTGCGGTGCAAGCCCGCTCAGCAAATCATGCCAAGCATCGCCTATTGTCCAATCTCTTGATCGCCGACTGCGCGGCAAGAGAGGGATGCGGGCCGGGCCGGGCAAAACGGTTTCAGTCTGGGTCCGTCAGACGCATTGATAGGCAATTCACCAGAAAATTGTCTTTTGCTCTCTCGACCTCGGGCTCATCTGCCGCTATGGGTGCAGCGTTCATTACGAAGGGGCGCAGTGGGAAAGCCCTGCGCAGGTATCATGAGCCGCAACTCCGTTAACGAGATTTTCCAGGCGTCCTCGTTCCTGCAGGGCGCAAATTCTGTCTATGTCGAGCAGATGTATGAGCGCTTTGCGCGCGATCCATTGTCTGTCGATCCGTCATGGCAGGAATTCTTTTCCCAGCTCGGCGACGCGCCGGACCATGTGGTGACCGAAGCCGCGGGTGCGCCGTGGTCGCGTCAGGACTGGCCGCCGAAAAAGAACGACGAGATGGTCGCTGCTTTTGACGGACAATGGCAGGACATTCCGTCACCCAAAGCGATCAAGGAAAAGCTGCAAAGCAAGGCTGTGTCGGAGAACGGCGCGGCGATGGGGCAAGCTGAGCTGCGCCAGGCCGTGCTCGACTCGATCCGCGCGCTGATGCTGATTCGCGCCTATCGGATCCGGGGCCATCTGGTTGCCAATCTCGATCCGCTGGGCATGCAGGAGCGCGAAGAGCATCCCGAGCTCGATCCGCAGACCTATGGCTTCACCGCCGCCGATATGGATCGCCATATCTTCATCGATCACGTGCTCGGGCTCGAGAACGCGCCGCTGCGGCAGATCCTTGACATCCTCAAGCGCACCTATTGCGGCACCTTCGCGCTGCAATTCATGCACATCTCCGATCCTGTGCAGGTGTCATGGCTGAAGGAGCGCATCGAGGGCTATAACAAGGAAATCCACTTCACCCGCGAAGGGCGCAAGGCGATCCTGAACAAGCTGATCGAGGCTGAGGGCTTTGAAAAGTTCCTGCATGTCAAATACATGGGAACCAAGCGCTTCGGCATCGATGGCGGCGAGGCGCTGATCCCGGCGCTCGAGCAGATCATCAAGCGCGGCGGTGCCCTCGGCGCCCGCGAGATCGTGTTCGGCATGCCGCATCGTGGCCGCCTCAACGTGCTGGCCAATGTGATGGCCAAGCCCTATCAGGCGATTTTCCACGAATTTCAGGGTGGCTCGTTCAAGCCTGAAGATGTCGGCGGCTCCGGGGATGTGAAGTACCACCTGGGTGCATCTTCGGATCGTTCCTTCGACGATAATCAGGTCCACCTGTCGCTGACGGCGAACCCGTCGCATCTGGAGGCGGTCAACCCGGTCGTTCTGGGCAAGGCGCGGGCCAAGCAATGGCAGCTCGGCGACAATGTCGACCGGACCACGGTTATCCCGGTTCTGCTTCATGGCGATGCGGCTTTTGCCGGACAAGGGATCGTGCAGGAATGTCTCGGCCTGTCGGGGCTGCGCGGTCACCGCACCGGCGGCGCGATCCATTTCATCGTCAACAACCAGATCGGCTTCACCACCGCGCCGCATTTCTCGCGGTCCTCGCCCTATCCTTCGGATGTGGCGCTGATGGTGGATGCGCCGATCTTCCACGTGAACGGCGATGATCCCGAAGCGGTGGTGCATGCCGCCAAGGTGGCCACCGAGTTCCGTCAACTGTTCAAGAAAGATGTCGTCATCGACATGTTCTGCTACCGCCGCTTTGGGCATAACGAGGGCGATGAGCCCATGTTCACCCAGCCGCGGATGTACAAGAACATCAAGAAGAAGAAAACGACTCTCCAGCTCTATGGCGAGCGGCTGATCGAAGAGGGCTTGATCGATAGCTCCGAATTCGATGAGGCGCGCACCAACTTCCAGGAGCAGCTCTCGCAAGAGTTTGATGCGGCGACCGAATTCCGCCCCAACAAGGCCGATTGGCTCGATGGCCGCTGGTCGGGGCTCGAAGAGCGCTCGGAGCATTATCAGCGCGGCGATACCGGGGTTGAGCTCGAAACGCTCAAGCAGATCGGGAAGGCCATCGTCACGGTCCCCGAGGGCTTCTCCCTCCACAAGACGGTTGGCCGTCTCCTGAAGCAAAAGCAGGAGATGTTCGATACCGGCAAGGGTATCGATTGGGCGACGGGCGAAGCGCTCGCCTATGGCTCGCTGCTCAAGGAAGGCTATGCCGTCCGCCTCGCGGGGCAGGACTCGGTGCGTGGGACATTCTCTCAGCGCCATGCCGCCTATAACGATCAGGAGACCGACGAGCGCTACTTCCCGTTGCGTGAATTGTCGGACAAACCGCTGGGTTTTGAAGTCATCGACTCGATGCTTTCGGAATATGCGGTTCTGGGCTTTGAATACGGCTATTCGCTCACCGAGCCCAATGCGCTGGTGATGTGGGAGGCGCAGTTCGGCGATTTCGTGAACGGCGCCCAGATCATGATCGACCAGTTCATCTGCTCGGGCGAGCTGAAATGGTTGCGCATGTCCGGGCTGGTCATGCTGCTGCCGCATGGCTTCGAAGGCCAGGGGCCAGAGCATAGCTCGGCGCGTATCGAGCGCTTCTTGCAGAACTCGGCGGAGGAAAACTGGGTCGTTGCCAATTGCACCACCCCGGCGAACTACTTCCACATCCTGCGTCGGCAGCTTCACCGCTCCTTCCGCAAGCCGCTGATCCTGTTCACGCCCAAATCGCTGCTGCGTCACAAGAAATGCGTGTCGAGCTTCGATGAGATGGGGCCGGGCTCGAGCTTCCACCGCATTCTGCGCGACGATGCCGAGCGGCTGCCGGACGCGCCAATGAAGCTCGCGGCGGAGAAGGACATCAAACGCGTCGTGATTTGCTCGGGCAAGGTTTATTACGACCTGCTCGAGGAGCGCGACAAGCGTGGGGCGTCCGACGTGTATCTGCTGCGTCTCGAACAGTATTATCCGTTCCCCAGCTTCTCTTTGAAAGAAGAGGTCAAGCGCTTCCCGAATGCCGATATCGTCTGGTGTCAGGAAGAGCCGAAGAACCAGGGCGCCTGGTTCTTTGTCGAGCCGGAGATCGAAGCGGTGCTCACCGAGATGGGGCACAAGGTCACCCGGGCTCGCTATGCCGGCCGCGCCGCTGCGGCTTCGCCGGCGACCGGATTGGCGAGCCGTCACCGTCATGAACAGGAAGCGCTGATCAACGACGCGCTCAGCATTTAAGGTCCGATAGGGAGTTTTGAGATATGGCCACGGAAGTTCGGGTCCCAACCCTGGGCGAATCGGTGACGGAAGCCACCGTCGCCACCTGGTTCAAGCAGCCTGGAGAGGCTGTCGCGGTTGATGAGATGCTCTGCGAGCTGGAAACCGACAAGGTGACCGTCGAGGTCCCGTCGCCCGTCGCCGGTGTGCTTGAGGAGATCGTTGCCAAGGAAGGCGAGACGGTCGAGCTCGATGCTCTGCTGGCCACTGTGGTTGAGGGTGGCGAGGCGACCGCGCCTGCGAAGAAGGAAGCCAAGGCAGAGGCGGCCCCGGCTGCGGCTGCCGCCTCCGCGCCCGCTGGCGGTTCGCGCAGCGATGTGAAGGACGCGCCTTCGGCTGAGAAGATGATGGCCGAGAACAACCTGAGCCGCGATCAGGTTTCGGGCTCGGGTCGTGATGGCCGGGTCATGAAGGGCGATGTGCAGGCCGCGCTTGCCGGTGGCGTCTCGGCGCAGCCGGTTGCCGCTCAGACGCCGCGCGCGCCGATCGCTGCGGATGATGCGAGCCGCGAAAAACGCGTGCGGATGACCAAGCTGCGTCAGACGATCGCCAAGCGCCTCAAGGATAGCCAGAATACCGCGGCGATGCTCACCACCTATAACGAGGTGGATATGGGCGCGATCATGGAACTGCGTAAAGAGTACAAAGACCAGTTCGAGAAAAAGCACGGCACCAAGCTTGGCTTCATGTCGTTCTTCGTCAAGGCATGCGTGCATGCCCTGCATGAAGTGCCGGAAGTCAATGCCGAGATCGACGGCACCGACGTGATCTACAAGGATTACTACCACATGGGCGTCGCCGTCGGCACCCCGAACGGTCTGGTGGTTCCGATCGTGCGCGATGCTAACATGCTCAGCTTTGCGCAGATCGAGAAGACCATCGCCGATCTGGGCAAGCGCGCTCGTGACGGCAAACTCTCGGTCGCGGATATGCAGGGCGGCACCTTCACCATCTCGAATGGCGGCGTCTATGGCTCGCTGATGAGCTCGCCGATCCTGAACCCCCCGCAATCGGGGATCCTCGGGATGCACAAGATCCAGGAGCGCCCGATGGTCGTGAACGGTCAGATCGTCGCGCGGCCGATGATGTATCTGGCACTGTCCTATGACCACCGGATCGTCGATGGCGCTGGCGCCGTGACCTTCCTGGTGCGGGTCAAGGAAGCGCTGGAAGATCCGCGCCGTCTGCTGATGGATCTGTAAGACAAGCGGCGGTCTGCCCTGTTGCGCCGCGCTCTTTGCACGCGTGCAAAAGGGCAGACCAGCCGACCTCGCATCCTCGGGTTGCGGGGTCTTTTCTTTGGAGGCAGTTTTGCCGGGCAGCACATGGGGTGCGTCACGCTCGGCGGCGCCCGGACCACAGAGCGGCAGATCGCGCAAGGCAGCGTCGCTCGTTCAAGGGAGAACACTCATGTCGGACAATTTTGATGTCGTGGTCATCGGCGGTGGCCCCGGCGGCTATGTATGCGCCATTCGCGCGGCGCAGCTCGGGTTGAAAGTGGCTTGCGTCGAAGGGCGCGGCGCGCTGGGCGGCACCTGCCTCAATGTCGGCTGCATCCCCTCGAAGGCCCTGCTGCACAGCTCGGAACTCGTGAACGAGGCCAACACCCATTTTGCCGATATGGGCATCATCGCCAAGGATGTCTCGGTCGATATCACCAAGATGCACGCCTACAAGCAGAGCGTAATCGACGGCAATACCCAAGGCATCGAGTTCCTGTTCAAGAAGAACAAGGTCACTTACGTCAAGGGCTGGGGCAAGATCGCAGGCAAGGGCAAGGTCGAGGTCGCGCTGCTCGATGGTGGCAATCAGACCCTCGAGACCAAGAATATCGTGATCGCCACCGGTTCCGAGCCGTCGGAACTGCCCTTCGCCAAGGTCGATCAGAAGCAGATCGTCGACAGCACCGGCGCGCTGGCGCTCGAAAAGGTGCCGGGCAAGATGGTGGTCATCGGCGCTGGCGTGATCGGGCTCGAGCTCGGCTCGGTCTGGGGCCGTTTGGGCGCCGAAGTCACCGTGCTTGAATACATGGATGCGATCACCCCGGGCATGGATGGCGAGATTGCCAAGCAGTTCCAGAAGATCCTCGCCAAACAGGGCATGACCTTCACTCTGGGCGCAGCGGTGCAGTCGGTCGAGGCCGGCAAGAAGGGCGTCAAGATCGGCTACAAGCTGAAAAAGGATGACAGCGAGCACAGCATCGATGCCGATGTGGTCCTGGTGGCGACCGGGCGTCGGCCTTACACCACCGGTCTGGGCCTCGAAGAGGTTGGGATCAAGGTCACCGATCGCGGCGTCATCGAAACCAATGGCTGGAAGACCAATGTCGAAGGCATCTGGGCGATCGGTGATGTGATTGCCGGTCCGATGCTCGCGCACAAGGCCGAGGAAGAGGGTGTAGCGGTCGCCGAGAGCATTGCTGGCCAGCATGGCCACGTCAATTACGGGGTGATCCCGGGCGTGATCTACACCACGCCGGAAGTCGCCAATGTCGGCGAGACCGAGGAGCAGCTCAAGGCGCGCGGGCAGGCCTACAAGGTCGGCAAATTCCCGTTCATGGGCAATGGCCGCGCCAAGGCTAACTTCGCCTCCGAGGGCTTCGTCAAGCTGCTCTGCGACAAGGACACCGACCGGGTGCTCGGCGCGCATATCATCGGCCCGGCGGCTGGCGATCTGATCCACGAGATCTGTGTGGCGATGGAGTTCGGCGCGGCGTCCGAGGATATCGCCCGCACCTGCCATGCGCACCCGACCTTCTCCGAAGCGGTGCGCGAGGCGGCCCTGGCCGCCGCCAATGGCGCGGCGATCCACGCCTGATCAAGACCAGGAGCATCGGGCCCGCCCGGTGCTCCTTCGCTGTTATCGGCGCTGTTCAGTCCTTTTTCGCATGCGGATGGGCGGCGCGATAGGCTGCCATCAGATGCTGCTCATTGACCCCGGTATAGACCTGCGTCGTGGTCAGTTGCGCATGGCCGAGCAGTTGCTGGATTGCGCGCAGATCGCCCCCGGCCTCCAGCAGATGGGTGGCGAAGGAGTGGCGCAAGGCGTGCGGCGTGGCGCTGTCGGGCAGGCCAAGTTGCGCGCGTGCCCGGCGCATCGCCCGTTGCAAGAGCGCCGGTTGCAAGGCCCCCCCGCGCACGCCGCGAAACAGCGGCTCATCGGCTGACAGGCCAAAGGGCTGTGCAGCCGCATAGGCGTCGAGCGCATCGCGGGCGGGCTCGATGACCGGCACCAACCGCTCCTTGCGCCCCTTGCCGATCACCCGCAGGCTCTCACCCAGGGGCAATTGCCCGGCTTTGATCGCGAGCACTTCGGAAATGCGCAGGCCGCAGCCCCACATCAGGGTGAGCGCGGCGATATCACGCGCGGCGACCCAGGGCGGGGTGCTGTCATCGCCCAGCGCCTCGGCTTCCACCGCGTGCAGCATGTCTTCGGCTTGAGTGACCGACAACGGACGCGGCAGGCGCGGCGGGGCTTTCGGGCCTCGGGCATTGAGCACAACGCTGGCATCGAGGCCACGGCTCTCGGCCAGCCAGCGATAAAAGCTCTTTACCGCGGAAAGTTGCTGCTTGATCGTCCGGCTCGAGAGCCCGCGCCGCTCGGGCAGACTGGCCAGCCATGCGCGCAGATCGACCGCGCCGAGCTGGGCAAGCCTGGCCAGATCCGGGTCGTCGCCATGATAGTCTCGCAAGAAGCCGATGAGATCCTGGACGGCAAAGCCATAGCTCTCCAGCGTGCGCGGGCTCACATCGCGCGCGCCGCGCAGATGCTCGAGCCAGTGGCCGAGCAGGTCGCTGGCTAAGACCGAGCCCGGCGGCGTCTCGCTCACAATGCGGGGGTGAGGCTGAGCCAGCCGCGCATGGCCCGTTCCAAAATCGCGCCAAGAAAGCTCAAGAGCTCGCTGCCCTGCTCTTCATGGAAGCGCTCGGGATCCTGCGCTCCGAAGACCAGCAGGCCCGGGGGAAGGTGGCGCCCGAAATCGAGCCGGATCACAGCTTCCGAGCCGACCAGCGGCGCATCCGCGCCATAGATTGCCGGGTCGGCGATGGATGTTCCCAGCCCTGCATCGCTGCCCAGATGCCCGTGGAGCAGCACGCGTTGCGGCTGGCCGGGAGTGCGGTGCCGCGCCATCAGCGCCGCCATCTGCTCGACGCTCAGAATGACAAAGGCGCTATCGCCAACCGCAAGCTCATGGGCGCTGGATAGGCAGAACCGCACCCAGTCCACATTGAGCAATTCGGTGAAATCCTCGGTGACGATCTCGCAGAACCGCTCAAAGGTCTGGGCATCGATTGCCTCGAGCGCAGCGCGATGCACTTGCTCCATGCCGGTGATGTTGTCCCAGGCGGCTTCGATCATGTCGCGATGGGCTTCGGCCAGCCGGCCCAGCCGTTCCTCAAGGCGCGAGATCACCGCGCCGCGCAGATCGACGACATTGCGCCCTTCCTTTTGACCGCAGGACAGCAGGGCGCGCATCATCTCGGCATCATTGAGCACGAAATCGGGGTTCTTGCTGATAAACTCGCGCACCGTTGCCTCGATGGACAAGGCGCGCGAGCTTGCTGAGCGTTTACGTTTGGCGTCCAAGATCTGGCCCTTCAACTCAACCTTTGAGGATGGTTTGACCGGTTTTCGCCCAATCCGCAAGGAAGGCATCGAGCCCTTTATCGGTCAAAGGGTGTTTGACGAGGCTTTTAATGATTGCCGGGGGCGCCGTGATCACATCTGCGCCGACTTGCGCACATTGCTGAACGTGATTCACGGTGCGAATCGAGGCCGCGAGGATCTCGGTTTCAAAGTCGTAATTATCGTAGATCTCGCGAATATCGGCGATCAGCTCCATGCCATCGAGCCCGATATCATCCAGTCGGCCAATAAAGGGCGAGATGAAGCTGGCCCCGGCCTTGGCTGCCAACAAGGCTTGATTGGCCGAGAAACACAGCGTGACATTGACCATCCGTCCTTCATCGGAAAGCACGCGGCAGGTCTTCAGACCCGCCCAGGTCAGGGGCACCTTCACGGCGATATTGTCGCCGATCTTCGCCAACTCGCGCCCTTCGGCGATCATGGCATCGGCATCGGTGGCGGTGACCTCGGCACTGACCGGGCCGGGCACAATCTCGGCGATCTCGGCAATCACCTCGATGAAATTGCGCCCCGATTTGGCGATCAGCGAGGGGTTGGTGGTGACGCCGTCGACCATGCCGGTATCGGCAAGCTCGCGGATCTGGTCAATCTCGGCGGTATCGATGAAGAATTTCATGTCTCTCTCGCTTCTCCCTGGCGCAAGGCCCGGCCGGTCTTTGCGCGCGCACTCTAGCGAAACCGGACCGGCTTCGCTACGTCGGTGCGACACTGATGACGGAGCGCTGTAATGGATCTGTTCGGCGAGGAAAAGCTGGAGGATCACAATCCGCAAACAATTTCCGTGGTTCCTTGTGCGCCCGTGCCAGGCCCCTACGACTACCTGCTGCCCGATCAGGAGGAGGCGCAGGCGGTTCAGCCGGGCAGTTATGTCACCGTGCCGCTCGGCGGGCGCGAGGTGATCGGGATCGTCTGGGGCGAGGGGCAGGGCGGGGTGCCGCTCAAAAAGCTCAAGCGGATCGGGCAGGTGCTCGACCTGCCGCCCATGCCGGAGCCGATGCGTCAGTTTCTGGTGCGGGCGGCGGATTACACGATGACACCGCTCGGCGAGATGGGGCGGCTGGCGACCCGCGCGCCGGATCTGGCCGAGCCTGCGCCGACCAAACGCGTGGTCGTGGCAGGCTCCCTGGTGCTCGAGAAAGCCACGCAGGCACGCGCAAAGGTGCTCGAGATATTCAGGCATCTGGCCGATGGGCGCGAGGATTTCACGATCACCCGCATGGAGCTGGCCCGTGCAGCCGAAGTCGGGGCCGGGGTGGTGAGCGGCGTCATCGAGGCCGGGGCATTGCGCGAGACATTGGCGGCGCGCGACCCGAGCTATCGCCGTCTCGATCCTGATCGCCCGCGCACCGAGCTCAACGAGCATCAGGCGCAGGCCGCGCAAGAATTGCAGGAGGCGGTGCGGCGCCATGCCTTCGAGCCGGTGCTGCTGCACGGGGTGACCGGCTCTGGCAAGACCGAAGCCTATCTCGAAGCGGTGGCGGAATGTTTGCGGCAGGGGCGGCAGGCTTTGGTGCTGTTGCCCGAAATTGCGCTGACTGATTCGTTTCTGAGCCGGATGGAGAACCGATTCGGCGCCCGACCGGCGGAGTGGCATTCGGCCGCCAACGGGGTCGAAAGGCGGCGTTGCTGGCGTGCGGTCGCGCAAGGCAAGGCGCAAGTGGTGGTCGGGGCACGCTCGGCGCTGTTCCTGCCGTTTCGGGATCTGGGCTTGATCGTCGTCGATGAAGAGCATGATGGCGGCTACAAGCAGGAAGAGGGCGCGATCTATCATGGGCGCGACATGGCGGTCTTGCGGGCTTCGCTGAGCAAGGCGGCGATCGTGCTGGCTTCGGCGACGCCGTCGATGGAGACCTGGGCCAATGCTCAGGCCGGGCGCTATCGCAATGTAAACCTGCCGGTGCGATTCGGGGCGGCGGTGGAGCCGACAATCGGCGCCATCGATATCCGTGCGGACAAGCCCGACAAGGATCAATGGATCACCCCGACGCTGGCGCGCGAGATTGCGCAGACGCTTGGCCGAGGCGAGCAAGCGCTGCTGTTTCTCAACCGCCGCGGCTATGCGCCCTTGACCTTGTGCCGCAAATGCGGGGAGCGGTTCAATTGTCCGCATTGCGACACCTGGCTGGTGAGCCACCGCTTCACCGGCATCATGCAATGCCATATGTGCGGGCATACAGAGAAAGAGCCGCCCAAATGTCGCGAATGCGGCTCGGACGAACTCGCCGCTTGTGGTCCGGGGGTCGAGAGGCTTGCCGAAGAGGCGGCGGCGCGGTTTCCGCAGGCGCGGCTCTCGATCCTGTCCTCGGATATGGCGCCCTCGGCGGCCGCGTTGCGCGAGCAGATCTCTGTAATTGCCAATGGGGAGGCGGATCTCATCGTCGGCACCCAGATCGTGGCCAAGGGGCATAACTTCCCCAATCTCACGCTGGTCGGGGTGGTGGATGCCGATCTGGGCTTGCAAGGCGGGGACTTTCGCGCCGCCGAGCGCACCTTCCAGTTGATTCGGCAGGTGGCCGGGCGGGCCGGGCGGGCGCAAAAGCCGGGCAAGGCGCTGCTCCAGACCGTCGCCCCCGATCAGCCGGTCATGCAGATGCTGGTGCGTAATGACGAGACCGGTTTTCTGCAAATCGAGAGCCGTGGACGGGCGCAGGTCGGCGCGCCCCCGTTCGGGCGCTATGTCGGCGTGATTTTCAGTGGCCCCGATGAGGCAAAAGTCTGGGATATCGCGCAACAATTCGCTCGTGCCAGCGGGCCTTTGCGCGAAGCCGGGATCCAGCTTCTGGGACCTGCGCCCGCACCGATCACCCGCATTCGCGGCAAGTCCCGGGTGCGCATGCTGCTCAAGGCGCCGAAGAATATCGCCGTTCAGCCAGCGATCCGGGCCTGGGATGCGCGGATCCGCCAGCGCGGCGGGGTGCGCGTCGTTTACGACATTGATCCGCAGACATTTTTCTGAGCGATCGTATCTTTCGCTAAATTCACCCTAAACTTTGCGGAAATTTGTGCGATTGCGACAATGAGGCCGCTTTTAGGCGGTGTGTGGTCGCGCTGAGCGTATTGCCGCCTGCAAATCGCTATGCTACTCCACCGCGCGAAGTGAGCGACCCGAGGGCACTTTTTGCCCCCGGGGCGAGAAGCGTGCGGCAATCGGGGGCAGTTGGCTCTCGGGTCCTGCGGTCATCGCTCGATCTGTTAGGCCTGCCCGACCGGGCTTTCATGGGAGAACAGCGTGTCAGACACGGCCAACATTGTCTCAGGGGTTGCGGGGCGCTACGCCACTGCATTGTTTGAACTGGCCGATGAAAGCGGCGCGCTGGATGCGGTTTCTGCCGATATTGCCGCGCTTGGCTCGGCGCTGAGCGACCAGCCGGAGATTGCGCGCGCCCTGGCCGATCAATCCGCCAGCCGCGGCGAGCTCAAAGGCGCGATCCTCGGCATCGCCGAGAAGATGGGCTTCAACAGCCTGACCACGAATACCCTGGCGCTGATGGCGGAAAAACGCCGCCTGAGCGTGCTGCCGGGCATGACCAGCGCCTTTGGCGCCCTGGCTGCGGCCAAGCGCGGTGAAGTCACCGCTTTTGTCACCACCGCCGAGCCGCTCAGCGATGGGCAAATCCAGAAATTGAGCGCTTCGCTCGCCAAGTCGGCAGGCAAGACCGTTCATATGAGTGTCGAGGTCGATCCGGATCTGATCGGCGGCCTCGTAGTGAAAATGGGCAGCACGATGATCGATGCGTCGGTCCGCTCGAAACTGTCGAAACTTCAACATGCGATGAAAGAGGCCTCCTGATGAGCATCCAGCCAGCGGAAATCTCGGCGATCCTCAAGGACCAGATCAAGAGCTTTGGCCAAGAGGCTGAACTGGCCGAAGTCGGTCGGGTGCTGTCGGTCGGTGACGGTATTGCCCGTGTCCACGGTCTTGACGGTGTCCAAGCCGGTGAAATGGTGGAATTCCCCGGAAATATCATGGGGATGGCGCTGAACCTTGAAGCCGACAATGTCGGTATCGTGATCTTCGGTTCCGACCGGGACATCAAGGAAGGCGACACGGTCAAGCGGACGCAATCGATTGTTGACGTACCGGTTGGCAAGGGCCTGCTTGGCCGTGTTGTTGACGCGCTGGGCAACCCGATCGACGGCAAGGGCCCGATCGAAGCGGCTGAGCGTATCCGCGCCGACCGTAAGGCCCCCGGCATCATTCCGCGTAAATCGGTGCATGAGCCGATGGCAACCGGTCTGAAGGCGGTTGACGCCCTGGTGCCGGTCGGCCGCGGCCAGCGCGAGCTGATCATTGGTGACCGTCAAACCGGCAAGACCGCGATCGCGCTCGATACCATCCTGAACCAGAAAAACTACAACGACGTCGCAGGCGATGATGAGCACAAGAAGCTCTACTGCGTCTATGTCGCTGTGGGTCAAAAGCGCTCGACCGTGGCGCAACTGGTGAAGAAGCTCGAAGAAACCGGCGCGCTCGAATACTCGATCGTCGTTGCTGCAACCGCGTCCGAGCCGGCGCCGATGCAATATCTCGCGCCTTATGCCGGTTGTGCGATGGCCGAATACTTCCGCGACAATGGCATGCACGCCGTGATCGTTTATGACGATCTGTCCAAGCAGGCCGTGTCCTATCGCCAAATGTCTCTGCTGCTGCGCCGTCCGCCAGGCCGCGAAGCGTATCCGGGCGACGTTTTCTTCCTGCATTCGCGCCTGCTTGAGCGTGCCGCGAAGCTCAATGAAGATTACGGCTCGGGCTCGATGACCGCACTGCCGATCATTGAAACCCAGGCAGGGGACGTCTCGGCCTATATTCCGACCAACGTGATCTCGATCACCGATGGTCAGATCTTCCTTGAAACCGATCTGTTCTACCAGGGCGTTCGCCCGGCGGTGAATGTCGGTCTGTCGGTGAGCCGTGTTGGCTCCTCCGCCCAGACCAAATCGATGAAATCGGTCGCCGGTTCGATCAAGCTGGAGCTGGCGCAGTATCGTGAGATGGCGGCCTTCGCACAGTTCGGCTCGGATCTCGATGCTGCGACCCAGAAACTGCTCAACCGCGGCGCACGCCTCGTTGAGCTGCTCAAGCAGCCGCAATACTCGCCTCTGACCAATGCTGAGCAGGTCTGCGTGATCTATGCTGGCGTGAACGGCTATCTTGATGACGTTCCTGTCCGCGATGTCGTGCGCTTTGAGCGTGGTTTCCTCGCCCATCTGCGCAGCGATGCCCGCGACGTGCTCGATTTCATTCGGGACAACGATGGGAAAGTAAAAGGCGAGATGGAAGACAAGATTAAAGGCGCCATCACAGCCTTTAAATCGACCTTCGCCTGATTTGTCGACGACGCTTAGAGAAAGGAGCGGCAGATGCCGAGCCTTAAGGACCTAAAAAATCGGATCTCGTCGGTCAAATCGACCCGCAAGATCACGTCGGCGATGAAAATGGTCGCCGCCGCGAAACTGCGCCGGGCGCAGGATGCGGCCGAGGCGGCGCGCCCGTTCGCTGAGCGGATGGAATCGGTGCTGTCCAATCTGGCGGTGGCCGGCAAGGACAGCCCCTCCGCGCCGCTGCTGCTGCGCGGAACCGGCTCTGAACAAACGCATCTGCTTCTGATCGCGACCGCAGAGCGCGGGCTTTGCGGCGGGTTCAACAGCTCGATTGTGAAGCTGGCGCGCACCCGGATCCAGGAACTGCTTGCCGCTGGCAAGACGGTGAAAATCATCACCATCGGCAAAAAAGGCCGCGAGCAGTTGCAGCGTGAGTTTGGCGACCTGATGATCGATCATGTCGATCTGTCGGGCGTGAAAACGGTCGGCTATGCCAATGCCAACGAGATCGGCGCCAAGGTGATCTCGATGTTCAACGCTGGCGAGTTCGATGTCTGCACGCTGTTCTATGCCCGCTTTCAATCGGTCATGGCGCAGATCCCGACAGCGGCTCAGCTTATCCCGGCGAGCTTCGAGGATAGCGAGCAATCGCAGGATGAGGGTGCCGTCAATTACGAATACGAGCCGGACGAAGAGGAAATCCTCAAGGATTTGCTGCCCCGTTCGGTCTCGGTTCAGATCTTCCGCGGCCTGCTCGAGAATGGTGCTTCCGAGCAAGGTGCCCGGATGGCGGCCATGGACAATGCGACGCGCAATGCCGGCGAGATGATCCGCAAGTTGACGCTCACCTATAACCGCGCGCGTCAGGCTGCGATCACGACCGAACTGATCGAAATTATCGCGGGCGCAGAAGCGCTCTAACCCTCAAACAATGGGCCGGCGCTCGGTCCGCGACATGGTGGAGACCCCAATGGCCGATAAAAATGTCGGAAAAATCACGCAAGTGATCGGCGCGGTCGTCGACGTTCAGTTCGACGGCGACCTGCCGGAAATCCTCAACGCGCTGGAAACCGAGAACCAGGGCAATCGTCTCGTTCTCGAGGTCGCGCAGCACCTTGGCGAAAGTACCGTGCGTACGATCGCAATGGACAGCTCGGAAGGTCTGGTTCGCGGTCAGAAAGTGACCGATACCGGGGCTCCGATCTCGGTTCCTGTGGGCGATGCAACCCTCGGCCGGATCCTGAACGTGGTCGGTGAGCCGGTTGACGAAGGCGCTCCGCTGGCTGTTTCCGAGACCCGCGCGATCCACCAGCCTGCTCCGGAGTTCCGCGAACAGTCGACCGAAACCGAGATCCTGGTCACAGGTATCAAGGTCGTTGATCTGCTCGCCCCCTACGCAAAGGGCGGTAAGATCGGCCTGTTCGGCGGCGCTGGCGTGGGCAAGACCGTTCTGATCATGGAACTGATCAACAACATCGCGAAAGTGCACTCGGGTTACTCGGTGTTCGCGGGTGTGGGTGAGCGGACCCGTGAAGGGAACGACCTTTACCACGAGATGATCGAATCGGGCGTTATCATGCCGGACGATCTGGAAAAGTCGAAAGTGGCGCTGGTTTACGGCCAGATGAACGAGCCTCCGGGTGCGCGTGCGCGTGTGGCGCTGACCGGTCTGACCATGGCCGAGCAGTTCCGCGATCAGTCGGGTACCGATGTTCTGTTCTTCGTGGACAACATCTTCCGCTTCACCCAGGCCGGCTCGGAAGTGTCGGCGCTGCTCGGCCGGATCCCGTCGGCGGTGGGTTACCAGCCGACCCTGGCGACCGATATGGGTACGCTGCAAGAGCGCATTACCTCGACCCGCTCGGGCTCGATCACCTCGGTGCAAGCGATCTACGTGCCTGCGGATGACTTGACCGATCCGGCACCGGCGACCTCCTTTGCCCACCTTGATGCGACCACGGTTCTCAACCGCTCGATCGCCGAGCTCGGCATTTACCCGGCGGTGGATCCGCTCGACTCGACGTCGCGGATCATGGATCCGTCGATCGTTGGCGAAGAGCACTACCAGGTGGCGCGGGACGTTCAGTCGATCCTGCAACGCTACAAGGCTCTGCAAGACATCATCGCCATCCTCGGCATGGACGAGCTGTCGGAAGAAGACAAGATGACCGTGGCACGTGCCCGGAAAATCCAGCGCTTCCTCAGCCAGCCCTTCGACGTGGCACAGGTCTTCACCGGCTCGCCGGGCATCCAGGTGCCGCTGGAAAAAACCATCGACAGCTTCAAGCGCGTTGTTGCCGGTGAGTTCGACCATCTGCCCGAGGCCGCCTTCTACATGGTCGGTGACATCGACGAAGTGCAGGAAAAAGCTGCGAAACTGGCTGCGGAAGCGGCTTGATCCGAGCGGGCGGGCTTTGCTCCGCCCGGCCATTACACCGATCGGCGCGGCAGACGCGCCGATCAGGCACGCAACGATTGAGGAAAGAGAGCCGCGATGGCAACCCTTCAATTCGACCTCGTCTCGCCCGAACGCAATATGGCTTCAGCGGTTGCCACTCTGGTTGTCGTCCCCGGAGCCGATGGCGAACTGGGGATCATGCCTGGCCATGCGCCCTATCTGACCACCCTGCGTCCGGGTATCGTCACCGCGACCGTCGATGGTGCTGAGCAGCGCTTTGTGGTCTTTGGCGGTTTCGTCGAAGTCTCACCCTCCAGCGTCAGTGTCCTGGCTGAAGAGGTTCATCCGTTCAGCGAGCTCGAGCCGCACACGCTCGAGGAGCGGATCAAGGATGCGGAAGAGGCTGTTGCGACCAGCGACGATGATGACGTCCACCGCCACGCCCAGCATCTGCTCGATTTGCGGACGCTGAAGAGCTACCGCGCGCAGGCGTGAGGCGGCTGACAGCATGAATCAGTGAAAGCGGGCGCAGGCCCGCTTTTTTCTTGCGAGCTCACCGCTTGAGCAGCGCGCTGAATTCCTCGAATACCTGCGTATAAAGAGCGCGTTTGAACGGGACGATCTTGTCCATCAGCGTCGGCGCATCCAGCCAGCGCCATTGCGAAAACTCCGGCTCTGCGGTGGCGATATTGATGGCGGCGTCCCCGGCGGTCAGTTCCAGGGCAAACCATTTTTGCTTCTGCCCGCGATAGCGACCGCCCCATAGACGGGGCACGAGATCGGCGGGCAGATCATAGGTGAGCCAATCCTGACTCTCACCGAGCACGTTGACATGATCGGGCGCCAGCCCGGTTTCCTCACCAAGCTCGCGCAAGGCGGCCTCAATCGGCGTTTCGCCCTCATCGACGCCGCCCTGCGGCATCTGCCAGGCTTCCGCGGTATTGTCGATGCGCTGCCCGGCGAAGATCAGGCGCTGCGGGCTGAGCACCATCAGCCCGACACAGGGGCGATAAGGCAGGTTTGAAACATCCATCGCACGGCCCTCCTCAAAGCGCGTTGCAAGCAGCTTTAGGCGCGGCGCGCGTCACTGCCAAGCCCTTCGATCCAGTCAGGAGCCGAGCGCGGTAATCCGAATACCCCGGCGCTGCGCGTTGCTGATCCATTCGCTCAGAGCATTGACCGTACCCGGCAGTGCCACGGCGACACCGACCGCCCGCCCTTCGCGGCGCGCCTTCGCCTCCAGCCGTTGCAGGCCATCGGCGATATCCTGAAGGCGGCCCTCGCGATCGAGCGAGATGGCGGCGCCCACGCTCGGCACATCGTGACTGGCGGCGATCTGTTGGAGCTGGCTGCGCGCCGCCGCGCCGTTTTCAAAGACCATCAGGCCGCGCGCTTTGAGCGTATCGATGAGCTGCGTCGTCGCCTGGGTATCGGTCTTGAAGCGTCCGCCGAGATAGGTGGCGACGCCATCGGCCTGAGGAACCAGCGCGAGGATTTCGGAGAGCCGCGCTGCGTTCTCCGCCTCGCTGGCAGCGGTGAGCAGGGTCAGCGGGCCCGGATCGATGCGCGGATAGTGGCGCGGCTCGAGCGGCAATTCCGCCAGCACGGTGCGCCCCTGAAGCTTGGCGGCGCGGGCCCAGGCGGCCGGGTCCTTGGCGATCGGGGCAATCGCCAACGCAACCTCGCGCGGCAATCGGCTCAGCGCTTCCTTGCTTGCGGGGGCGTTCACGCCGACAGCGGTCAGCACGAGAGAGATTTGCGGCCCATCCCCGCGCGTCGCGGTGATCGCAGACGGGATCTCGGCACTTGGTCGTTCGGTCTTCGGGATCTCGGCTGTGTCGATATCCAGCCGAACGGTGGGAACGGGCAAGGGCAGATAGCCCGCATGGCGGCGCGGTCGGGGCAGGGGCGCGCTGAACAGCGCGTCAAAGCCGGGGCCCATTGCGACCTGAGCCGCATCATCGGCGCTGCGCTCGGCAAGATAGGGCGACCAGACCGGCGCCGGGTAGATCGGCTTGCTGCCATAATCACGCAGATCGGCGAGGTTCGTCGCCCATTCAGGCGCGGGCCTGCGATGCCCATGTCGGGACGTGCTCCCGGTCCAGAGCGTTTGCGCATCGGTCGGGAGCACCATCACTTGTTGCTCGGCAAAAACACGGATCGCCGCGCGCTCATCGGCGTTCTGTGCCGCCGGTGCCAGCGTTGTTTGGAGCCCGGCCAGCGCGGCGAGCAGAGCCAGGCATCCGCCCACCAGCCAGCGCTTGCGCTCATTGACCGAAGGCCGGCAGTCGACGGCGTTTCGAGCGATATCGTTTAGAGGATCCACAAGCGCCATGACCAATCCGCGAGATTCGATGCGCCCTGCCGGGATCGCGGGCGCTCATGCGCTGAGGATTAGGCAAGCTTGGTTACGATAGAATTACCAAACAAAAGAGCGCGCCCCGTTGCCGGGGGCGCGCTCCTGAACCGTTGATCGGTCGGGTCTGGGTCAGCGTTCGTCCAGCACCGAAATCGCCGAGAGGCCAAGCAGCAGATCGAGCGCGTAGGACAGTTGGTAGTCCTTCTCGCGCAGTTCCTTGCGGGCGGCGTTTTCCTCACCCTTGCGCGCGCGCTCGGCTTCACCCTCTTCGGATGCGTCATTGCTCAGGCTGTTGCGCAGCGAGCCTTCCGAGCGTCGCCGCGCCGGGCCTTCCGGTGTTTCGACCTTCAGTTGCTCGACCACCACATCCGGCTCGATACCCAGCGCCTGGATCGAGCGGCCCGAGGGGGTGTAATAGCGCGAGGTCGTCAGGCGGATGGCACCGTTATTGGCCAGCGGCATGATGGTTTGCACGGAGCCTTTGCCAAAGGAACGCTCGCCAACGACGATGGCGCGGCGGTGATCTTGCAGAGCGCCTGCAACGATCTCCGAGGCCGAAGCCGATCCGCCATTCACCAGCACAATCACCGGAAGACCGCCGGTCAGATCGCCTTCGGTGGCGTTGTAACGCTCGGCATTGTTCGCGTCCCGTCCTCGGGTCGAGACAATCTCGCCCTCCTCTAGGAAGGCATCGGAGACCGCAATCGCCTGGCGCAACAGGCCGCCGGGATTGTTGCGCAGGTCAAGCACATAGCCGCGCAGGGCATCGGCTCCGATCTCTTCGCGCAGCCGATCAATCTCGCGTTGCAGATTGTCGAAGGTCTGCTCATTGAAGGTGGTGATCCGCAAATAGCCGATATCCCCCTCTGCCCGGCTTCGGACCGGATTGATCTTGATCAGATCGCGGGTGAGGGTGACATCGAAGGGCTCATCGGCGCCTTCGCGCACGATCGTGATCGTCAGATCCGAGCCGATCGGGCCGCGCATCATGTCCACTGCTTCGGAGAGGGTAAGGCCCAGCACCGCTTCGCCATCGAGATGGGTGATGAAATCGCCCGCCTGCAAGCCTGCGCGCGCGGCGGGGGTCTCGTCAATCGGGGTCACGACCTTGACGAAACCATCCTCCATGGTGACTTCGATCCCGAGGCCGCCAAATTCGCCGCGGGTCTGCTCTTGCATGTCCGAATAGCCTTGCGGCGGCAGATAGCTTGAATGCGGATCCAGCGAGGTCAGCATGCCGCTGATCGCGGCTTCAACCAGGTCCTTTTCCTCGACCTCTTCCACATAGGAAGCGCGCACCCGCTCGAAGATATCGCCGAACAGATCGAGATTCTTGTAGGCACCCTGCGCATTGGCACCGCTGTTCATCACCTGGGCGGTGATTGCACCGCCAAAGCTGGCGCCGATAATGATAGCTGCAATCACTTTCTTCATAGACCGCTGACCTTCTGTGATCTTCGGGAGAACCAGGCGGCGGGTGCGACCGGGTTGCCCTCTTTCCTTATTTCCACATAGAGCGCTTCGCGCGCTGCGCTCGTTTCTTCCGATACTTCAAACAAGAATTCGACGCTGGTGGGGCGAGGACCGCCCATCCGGCCCAATGGCTCCCCTTGTAGCACTTCTTCTCCTACCCTTCGATCAACAGATGCGAGACCGGTCAGCAAAATCTGATAGCCCGGCTGCGGCTCGATAATGACGATCTTGCCGTAATTGGGAAAGTCATCGGCAAAACGGACGACCCCATCCCATGGGGCGATGACGCGGGCATAGGGGCGGGTCATGAAGAAGACGCCGGGCGGCAGCTCGGCGACATAGGCGCGCTTGTCGGGTTTGGTCATTGTGCCGGCAACAGGGAAGGGCACTTCCCCGCGCGCTCGGCTAAAGGCGAGGCGCTGCTTCTCACGCTTGGGCTTGGGGCGCTCGGGCAGTTTGAACGAGCCTTCGCGCTTGCCTTTCGGGCGTGGGCGGATGCTCGGTGGCTTGATCGCATCGAGCGCGCTGGCCAGCTCTGAAAGGTTTTCGGCGATGCTTTGTGCCTCCTGCGCCGAGCGCGCGGCGGCGGCCACCGCTTCGGAGGCGTTGGTCAGCGCCTCTCGCTTGCGGGCGAGCAGGTCTCGCACCTTCGATTCGTCGCGTTGCAGCGCCGACAGATCCTGCTGGGCCTGCTCCTCAACCGCGCGCGCGGCCTGCGTCGCCTCGGCGATCCGGGCAAGATCTTCACGAGCGCTCAAGGTTGCGCGATTGAGGTCATCGGTTAGGCGGCGCATCAACAGGGCCGAGCGCGCAGCCTCGACCGGGCGATCCGGATGGACCAGCAGCGAGGGCGTCGGCTCTCGCGCAGCACGCTGAATGGCGCCCGTCAGTTTCTCGAGCTTACTCAGGGTCTGGCGCAGGCGGGCGCGCGCATTATCGACCTCGATGCGCAAGCTTGCCAGCCGCTCGCGGGCCTCAAGCAGCAGATGCTCGCGATCGACGATCTGAAGCCCGAGCTCGGCCAATTGGCTCGAAAGGGTCTCTAGCTCGGCTTCAAGCCTTGCGGCGCGGATCTGCTCGGCAGAGGCAGCTTCGGCGGCGCGCAGTGCCTCTTCCTCCGCCGCGTCGCGCTCCTGGAAGATGTTCTGGGCGAAAGCGGGCACCGACGCAAAACCTGCCGCGGTCAGCGACAGGCAGATCAAGGCGGTCCGATAGTGTCTCGCCCGGCGCAGCATCCGATCAACCGACCTTACTGAGCAGCGATTCTCCGGTCATTTCCTCAGGTTGCGGCAGACCCATGAGCGCGAGCAGGGTCGGGGCGACATCGCCGAGGCGCCCGCCATCGCGCAGCCCCCATTTCTCGCCGCCATGATCCTGAAAATCGATCAAGGAGATCGGCACGACATTGGTGGTATGCGCGGTGTGCGGGCCGCCGGTCGCCGGGTCGATCATCATCTCGCAATTGCCGTGATCGGCGGTGACGAGCATCGAGCCGCCAGCATTCTCCAGAGCCTTCCAAGCCGCGCCGACACCGCGATCGACGCTCTCCACCGCCTTGATCGCCGCCGCCAGGTCGCCGGTATGGCCGACCATGTCCGGATTGGCATAGTTGACGATAATCAGATCATAGGCGCGGCTGGCAATCGCCTTGACGAGTTGTTCTGTTACCTCACCCGAGGACATCTCGGGCGCCAGATCATAGGTCTTCACTTTCGGGCTGGGCGCCATGTAGCGTTCCTCGCCGGTATTGGGCTCCTCGACCCCACCATTGAAGAAAAACGTGACATGCGGGTATTTCTCGGTCTCGGCGAGGCGAAATTGCGTCTTGCCATGCTCGCTGACCCAAAGGCCGAGCGTGTTTTTGATCTCTTCCTGGGCGAAGACCGTGTCCATCAAGGTATTATGCCGGGTCGAGTATTCGACCATGCCCAGCGCCGCGGCGAAAGTGTCGGGCTGGGTCGAGCGCGCAAAGCCCTCGAATTGCGGATCGAGCAGGGCGAGCAGGATCTCGCGGGCGCGGTCAGAGCGGAAATTGGCCATGAAGATCCCGTCGCCGGGCTTGACGCCGTTATACTCGCCGATCGCGGTCGGGGCGGCGAATTCGTCGGTCTCACCCCGGCCATAGGCGAGCTCGATGGCGTCATCGGCGCTATTGGCCCATTCGCCCGAGGCGCCGACGATCACGTCATAGGCTTTTTCGACCCGCTCCCAGCGATTGTCACGATCCATGGCGAAGAAACGGCCAGAGACCGAGGCGATGCGGACCTTGGTCAGCCCATCAATATCCCGTTCAAAATCAGCCAGATAGCCGCCAGCGCTTTGCGGCGGAGTGTCACGACCGTCGAGGAACAGATGCAAGGCCACAGGCACCCCAGCCTCGCTGAGCACGCGGGCTGCGGCGGCGATATGGCGTTGATGCGAATGCACGCCGCCCGGCGAGAGTAACCCCATCAGATGCGCGGTGCCGCCGGAGGCTTTCATCTTCTGGATGAAGTCGGTGATCGCCTGGCGCTGGCCAAAGCTGCCATCGGCGATGGTGTTGTCGATCTTCGGAAGGTCCATCCAGACCACCCGTCCAGCACCCAGGTTCATATGCCCGACTTCCGAATTACCCATCTGCCCATCGGGCAAGCCGACATCCTGGCCACTGGTGCGCAGGCTCACGGAGGGGCATTCGGCGCGCATCTTGTCGAAGAACGGGGTGTGGGCGAGCGCAACCGCATTGGCCTCGGTCTCGGCCCGCAGGCCCCATCCATCCATGATGCAAAGAACTACGGGCGTACGCGGGTCGGTCATAGGGCTCTCATGCGTTGCAAGGTCCAGTTTTCGAGCCGGACCCTACAAGCTGGCCCGGGCATCGTCCAGCTTCAGGCGCGCCGATCTGCGGCGTCAGCCTTCGCGGTGATAGGGGTGTCCGGCGAGGATCGTGGCGCAGCGGTAGAGCTGCTCGAGCAGCATGACCCGCGCCAGGCCGTGCGGCCATGTCAGTGCGCCAAAACTAAGCAGCAGATCGGCGCGATCGCGCAAAGCGTCCGTATGCCCGTCAGCGCCGCCGATCAAGAAAGCGGTTTGCGCAACGCCCTCATCGCGCCAATCCCCCAACTTGCCTGCAAGTTGCATGCTTGAGAGCGCGCGCCCCCGCTCATCAAGCACCACATAGCGCTCAGCCTCCTGAGCGGCCGAAAGGAGCAGGCTGGATTCAGCCTCGCGCCCCTTGCGGCTTTTGTCTTCGAGCTCGCGCAGCGCAACCGGGCCGAGGCGCACGCTGCGCGACAGCCCGTTGATACGGTCGGCATAGTGCTTGACCAGCGCCGTTTCAGGGCTCTTGGGCAGGCGCGCGATCGCCGCGATCAGCAGCTTCACGCCGCCGATCCGCTGCCTTCCGAGCCATCGCCCTGGATCCGGCCTTCTGCGATCGGGACCCACATCTTTTCGAGATCGTAGAACTCGCGCACTTCCGGGCGGAAGACATGAATGATGACATCCCGCGCGTCGATCAGAGCCCAGTCGCCTTGGTCGAGGCCCTCTGCTCGCGGGGTGTAACCCGTCTTGGTTTTGAGCTTTTCCAGCAGCTTGTCACAGATCGAGCTGACATGGCGCGACGAGCGCCCGGAAGCGATCACCATGTAATCGCCCAAGGACGATTTCCCGCGCAGATCAATCGTCACGACATCCTCGGCCTTGTCATCATCAAGAGACTCAAGAACGAGTGTCAGAAGATCGTCGTCTTGGACCACGGTTGCACGCGCATCGCCGCTGGCAGTGGCAGGGTCAGGAATTGGTTTTCTCCTACATCAGGTCTGATACGGCAATTGCCGCAGGGCTGGCTTGGAACCATGGCTGGCTCGGGGCCATTATTGTCATGGGGGCCACCTGTCGTCAGCCGATGCACAAAGTTTATGTCGAATTTGCGTTCGGAGACAAGCACGGAGTAGTCCGTGCTCATCTGCGCGCTCGCGTTCCAGGGGCGCCAAACCAGCGCCCACAGAGCTTTCTATCATCGGACGGAGCTGGTCCTTAGTCCGCCGTTACATGGCTGCGCACGAGCTCGTCATAGGCTTGGACCAGATCTCTCACCAGGGCGCCGACCTCGAAACTGTATTCGCCGATCTTTGCCACCGGAGTGACCTCGGCGGCGGTGCCCGTCAGGAAGCATTGCTCAAAGCCTTCGAGCTCATCGGGCATGATATGTCGCTCCTGCACCTCGATCCCGCGTTCCTTGAGCAGGCGGATCGCCGTCTGACGGGTGATCCCGTTCAGGAAGCAATCGGGCAGCGGCGTGTGCACGACGCCATCCTTCACGAAGAAGATATTGGCGCTGGTCGCCTCGGCCACATAGCCGCGATAATCGAGCATCATCGCATCGGACAGCCCCTTGCGCTCGGCGGCGTGTTTGGAGAGCGTGCAGATCATGTAGAGACCTGCCGCCTTGGCCTTGCACGGGATCGTCAGCGGATCGGGGCGGCGCCACTCGGCGATATCGAGCTGGGCGCCCTTCAGCTTGGCATCCCCATAATAGCTGGCCCATTCCCAGGCGGCGATGCCGACATGGATGGTGTTGTTCTGAGCCGAGACGCCCATCATCTCCGAGCCGCGCCAGGCAACCGCACGCACATAGGCGTTATGCAGCTCGTTCTTGCGCATGACCGCAAGCTTCGCCTCCTCCAGCGCGTCGATGCTGATCGGCAACTCGAAGCCGAGGTGATTGGCCGAGGCGGCCAGGCGCTCTGAATGCTTCCGGCTTTCAAAGATCTTGCCCTCGTAAGCGCGCTCGCCCTCGAAAACACAGGAGGCGTAGTGCAGCGCATGGGTGAGAAGATGCACCTTGGCGTCGCGCCAGGGCACCATTTCGCCGTCGATCCAGATCCACCCATCGCGGTCGGAATAGCTCATATCCGCCATTGTCACACTTCCTCTTACACGCTTGGCTTGAGCTTGCACGCTCTGCCTGAGCTTGAAATTATAAATCTTGCTTTTTGCGCCTGCGAATTGAAATATTGCTGCTCTTCATGGGGGATATGCGTAATCCACCCCTCTTACTATGTCAACATATCTGACTTAAAATTCATTCCGCATCCTTGCGCTTTCGGGCGCCGAATGCTCTGCATGGCCTCAGGATGCTGGCCCGCAAACGGTGATGAAACGGGCGATGACAGGGACGGTTATGAAAACTTCCTCCGCAAAACATTCGAGCAGTGGCGAGCAATTGCTTTTTCTGACCGACGCGCAGCTCCGGCAAGGGATCGAGTTGATGTTCTTTGCCTATCGCGCCTTCACTCGGGATGCTGATGAATTGCTGCAGGAGCGAGGATTCGGGCGTGCCCATCACCGCGCCCTGCATTTCATCGGCGGATGCCCGGATCTGACGGTCGCGGCGCTGCTCGAGATCCTGGACGTCACCAAGCAATCGCTCAACCGGGTGCTGCGCGAGTTGATTGATAGAGGGCTGGTCGAGCAGCGTGTAGGGGAGAAAGACCGTCGGCAGCGCCTGTTGCGCCTCACAGAGGAGGGCGCCGCCTTCGAGCGCTCGCTGGCGGAGGCGCAGCGCCGACGGGTCCGCCGCGCCTTTCTTGAAGCGGGCTCGGATTCCGTGGCAGGGTTCAGGCGGGTGATGGAGGGTCTGCTCGATCCCGAGAACCGCGAGGATCTGGCCGATTTCATTGCGCGCGAGCCCTGAGCCCTGAGCCCGGGCGCGCGGTCCGAAGAAGAAGAACATGAATTGAGGGCAAGGGAGGTCACGCGAAGGATCATGGCCGAAACCATCCAGCCAGGCGATCAACGCCCGGAAACACGCAGTCTGGGGCGCCTGGAGAATCCGGATGCCCATATTCTCGTCGTCGATGACGATGCGCGGATCCGGGTGCTGCTCAAGAAGTTCCTGACCAAACAGGGCTACCGGGTCTCCGAAGCGCGCGACGCCGCGCATGCGCGCAGCCTGCTTGGCTCGCTATCCTTCGATCTTGCCGTGATTGATGTGATGATGCCCGGCGAGGACGGGTTGTCGCTGACCCGCTGGATTGGCGGATCCATGCCAGCGCTGTTGCTCACCGCGCGAACCGAAACCGAGGATCGCATCGCCGGGCTGGAGGCGGGGGCGGATGATTACCTGCCCAAACCCTTCGAACCGCGCGAATTGCTGTTGCGGATCGAGGCGATCTTGCGCCGCGCCAATGCGGTGCCGCAACTGGCCAAGGCGGTCAGCATCCAGCTTGGAGAGAATCGCTTTGATGTCGAGCGGGGCGAATTGTGGTGCGGCGAGGTGGAATTGCGCCTGACCACCGCAGAAATTGCCCTGATGCGCTTTTTTGTCCGGCGCATGAACCAGCCTGTGACCCGCGCGGAGCTTGTCGCCGAGCTCGGAGGCGGTGATGATGAGACAACGCCGCAGGAACGGGCGATTGATGTGCAGATCACCAGATTGCGCAAGAAGATCGAGCCAAACCCGCGCAATCCGCGTTATCTCAAGACCGTTCGCGGCTCTGGCTACATGCTCGCTCCGGATGGTCCCGTTTCCTAGGGAAGACCCATGACCACTGCGCTGATCACCCATCCCGATTGCCTCTATCACGAAACCCCGTTCGGCCATCCTGAATGCGCCGACCGCCTGCGATTCGTGCTGCGGGCGCTGGAGGGGGAGGCGTTTCAGGATCTGATCCGGGTCGAGGCGCCAAGGGTGAGCGCCGCCGCGATCGATCGCGCGCATGTGCCCGGCTATACCAAGCGGATCACTGACCATCTGCCCGATCACGGCTTTGATCAGATCGATGGCGATACCTTCATCAGTCCGGGCACCTGGGAGGCTGCGCAGCGCGCCGCGGGCGCGGTGGTCGAGGGGGTCGATCTGGTCATGCGCGGCGAGGTCAATAACGCCTTTTGCGCGATCCGCCCGCCCGGTCACCATGCCGAGGCCGCACGCCCGATGGGCTTTTGCTTTCTGGCCAATGCAGCGATCGGGGCCTTGCACGCGATTGCAGAGCATGGGCTCTCCCGCGTCGCGATTGTCGATTTCGACGTGCATCACGGCAATGGCACCCAGGATATTGTCGAGCGCGATGGGCAGGTGTTTTATGGCTCGACCCATGAATGGCCGCTCTATCCGCATACCGGAGCCGTGCATGAGCGCGGGGTTGGTAACATCGCCAATGTCTGCCTGCCCGCAGGCACCGGGTCCGTCGAGTTTCGCGAGGCGTTCGAGATCGGCATCATCGCCCGGCTCGAGACCTTCAAGCCCGAGCTTGTGATCATCTCAGCCGGGTTCGACGCTCATGATGGCGACCCCCTGGCCAATCTGCGCCTGACCGATCGTGATTTCGCCTGGATGACGCGCGAGCTATGCCAATTGGCCCATCGCTTTGCCTCGGGGCGGGTCGTCTCGACCCTGGAGGGCGGCTATGATCTGCGTAGCCTTGCGAGCAGCTCCGCCATCCATGTTCGCACCCTGATGGAACAAGCGGTTGCAAAAGCGGGAATGGCGGTCTAGTTGGCCGCTCCAGCCAGCAAAGGGGAGTCGAGTTTGGCAGATCAGGGTAATCCGGCCGCAAAACCGGTCGAGGATATGAGCTTCGAGGAAGCGCTCTCGGCGCTGGAGCGAATCGTCTCGCATCTCGAGGATGGACGTGTGGATCTGGAACAGTCCATCTCGCTCTACGAGCGCGGCGCGCAATTGCGCCGCCATTGTGAGACGAAATTGAAGGCCGCGGAAATGCGCGTCGAGCAGATCGTGCAGGACGCGGATGGTCAGGCGCAAGCCGTAGAGGCGGCAAAAATCGACCGCTAGGCGGGAAATCCTGACCGCTTGCGACGTTTTTGCGACGATTTGGACCTGCGCAAACCGGCCTTCTGCGCTATGTGCTACTGAACGAAGGCGCCCGTCCCCGGCCCGAGCTGGGACGAGGCCGCGCGATATATGATCCAGGCGAGCCGATCTGGTCCGAGCCGATCTGGTCAAGGAAACAGCATGAGTTCTGACAGCGCCCTCCCGCTCTCCCCCCGCCCCGCCACGCCGCTGCTCGATCAGATCGCGGCACCGGCGGATCTGCGAGGATTGAGCGATCAAGAGCTGCGGCAGGTAGCCGATGAGCTGCGCGCCGAGACGATCTCGGCTGTCTCGGTCACGGGTGGGCATCTGGGCGCGGGGCTTGGCGTGGTCGAGCTGACGGTGGCGATCCATGCGGTGTTCGACACGCCCGACGATCGGTTGATCTGGGATGTCGGCCACCAGGCCTATCCACATAAGATCCTGACCGGGCGGCGCGAGCGCATCCGCACCTTGCGACAGGCTGGCGGGCTGTCAGGCTTCACCAAACGCGCCGAGAGCGCCTATGATCCGTTCGGCGCGGCGCATTCGTCGACCTCGATCTCGGCCGGGCTCGGCATGCGCGTGGCCAGCGAGATCCAGCAAAGCGATCGCGATGTGATCTGCGTGATCGGTGACGGCGCGATGTCGGCGGGCATGGCCTATGAGGCGATGAACAATGCCGGGGCGCTGGGCAAGCGGCTGATCGTGGTCCTCAATGACAATGACATGTCGATCGCGCAGCCGGTCGGGGCGATGAGCGCCTATCTGGCCAAGCTGTGGTCGGGCGGCACCTACACCACTTTTCGCGATGTGATGAAGCAGGTCGCTGCCGTGCTCCCCGAAGCGCTCGAAAAGCGCGCGCGGCGGGTCGAGGAATACACCAAGGGTATGGCCGTTGGCGGGACATTCTTCGAGGAGATGGGGTTCTACTATCTCGGCCCGGTCGATGGGCACAATCTCGACCATCTGTTGCCGGTGCTGCGCAATGTGAAGGCGCGTGCCGATGGGCCGGTGCTGATCCATGCGGTGACGCAGAAGGGCAAGGGCTATGCACCGGCCGAGGCCGCCGCCGACAAGTATCATGGCGTCAGCAAGTTCGATGTCGTGACCGGCGAGATGAAAAAGGCCAAGTCAAACGCGCCGAGCTATACCAAGGTCTTTGCGCGCAGCCTCGTTGATGAAGCGACCCGTGACGACAAGATCGTTGCGGTGACCGCGGCCATGCCGTCGGGCACCGGGCTCGATCTGTTTGATCGGGCGCATCCGGATCGGTTCTTCGATGTCGGGATCGCCGAGCAGCATGCGGTCACCTTCTGCGCCGGTATGGCTGCCGAAGGGCTCAAGCCGTTTTGTGCGATCTACTCGACCTTCCTGCAACGCGGCTACGATCAGGTTGTGCATGACGTGGCGATCCAGGGCCTGCCCGTGCGCTTTGCCATTGATCGCGCCGGGCTGGTCGGGGCGGATGGGCCGACCCATGCGGGCAGTTTCGATACCGCCTTTCTGGCCAACCTGCCCGGCTTTGTGGTGATGGCCTGCGGCGATGAGGCCGAGCTTGTGCATATGGTGGCGACCGCGGCGGCACTCGATGATCGCCCCTGCGCGTTCCGCTATCCGCGCGGTGAGGGCGCCGGGGTCGACATGCCCGAGCATGGCGTGCCACTGGAGATCGGCAAGGGCCGGATCCTGCGTGAAGGCACAAAGGTCGCCATCCTCTCCTTTGGTGGTCGGCTTGCTGAGGCGCTGATCGCGGCAGAGGATCTCGAGACGCGCGGGCTGAGCACCACGGTGGCCGATGCGCGCTTTGCCAAGCCGCTGGATGAGGATCTGGTGCTGCGTCTGGCCCGCGAACATGAGGTGTTGATCACCGTGGAGGAAGGCGCGATGGGCGGCTTTGGCAGTCATGTGCTGCAATTGCTGGCGATGCGCGGGGCGCTCGATGGCGGGTTGAAGATCCGCCCATTGTGCTTGCCGGACCAGTTCCTCGATCACGACAGCCCCGATCAGATGTATGCGCAAGCGGGGCTCGATGCGAGCGGCATTGTCGGCGCGGCTCTCACGGCTCTGGATGCGCAAGACGGCTCCGGGCTGCGTCCGCGCGGCGTGCGAGCCTAGGGCGGTCGGGTCCTTTCCCGCCAAGATCACGCTGCCAAGATCACGCTGCCAACACCTCGCTACCCGGACCTTGCCTGAAGCCGGGCTGAGAGGTTACGCATGGTGGTGATCTTTCAGGGGGAGAGACATGCATATCCTACTCGCACTCATCGCTGTCGTCGGCGCCGTTCTTTATTGGGTCTTTCGCGCGCGCAATGCGGCGCATGCCGCTCATGAGCTTGTTGATGTCGCCGATGATGTGCGCGCGGCGGTGCGTCGCTTCGGGTTCTCGCGCAAAGCCGGGCAGCATCCGGCCGATACCGTCACCGATCCGCGCCTGGCCGCTGCCGGATGTCTGGCGGCGCTGGCCCGGATGGATGGGGCGCTGACTCAGGCTCAGGTGAATGCGCTACGGGTCGAGGCACGCGCCAGCTTTCGCGTGCCGCAAGCCGAGGCCGATGAGATTGCCGCCTATGGCCGATGGCTCGCTGATCAGTCGAACACCCCCGATGACACGCTGCGCCGCCTGGTTCGGGTGATCCGCGATCAAGCGCCCGCAGAAGCGCATCAGGATTTCATCGCCATGTGCGAGCGGATCGCGGCGGTAGAGGGGGGCGGCGCCTCGCCTGTGCAGCTCTCCGCCATTACCCGTGTGCGCGACGCGCTCGGCCTGCGGGCGGGGCGCGCTTGATGCGGCGCGTTGTGATCCTTTCATGAGCAAACGTCTGGATCAGGCTTTGGTCGATGCCGGACTGGCGAGCTCGCGCGCGCGGGCGCAGGCCTTGATCAAGGCGGATGTGGTGCGCGTTGATGAGGCTCCGGCGCGCAAGGCATCGCAGATGGTGACGGCGAACGCGGCGCTGCGGGTGATCGCCGATCCCTGCCCCTGGGTCTCACGCGCTGCGCTGAAGCTCGCCCACGCGCTCGATCATTTCGAGCTCAGCCCGCAAGGCGATTGTGTGCTCGATATCGGCGCCTCGACCGGCGGTTTTTCGCAGGTCTGCCTCTCGCACGGCGCGCGACGGGTGATTGCGATGGATGTTGGCCGCGATCAACTGCATGACACATTGCGCTCTGATGCGCGGGTCACGGTGATCGAGGGGCTCAACGCAAAGGATCTGAGCGCCGAGCATCTGCCCGAGCCCGCCGATTGGCTGGTTTGCGATGTCTCCTTTATCGCCCTGCACAAGGCGTTGCCCGCCGCCCTCGCCCTCCTCTCGCGCCCAGCGCGGATCGTCGTGCTCGTCAAGCCGCAATTCGAGCTGAGCCCGGATCTGATCGGCAAGGGCGGGATCGTGCGCGACCATGCGGCGCAGCAAACGGCGCTGGACGGGGCGCGCGCCTTCATCGAGGCGCAGGGCGGGCAGGGGCTGCGCTGGTGCGAAAGTCCCATCCTGGGCGGGGATGGCAATCGCGAATTCCTGCTGACCGCGCAAATGGTTTGAGAGAGCGAAGGAAGATGGAAGAGGCCACGCAAGAAGGCAAGGAAGAGGGTATTGCCATTACCCATCTGGGGCGTCTTGGCGATGGGATGAGCGCGCAAGGCCATGCCGTGCCCGGCGCGCTGCCCGGCGAGCGGGTCCGTCTTGAGGCGGATGGCGCGCTTGGGGCGATCCTCGAGCCCAGCGCGGAGCGGATCAAACCGGCGTGCCGACATGCGGCGCGCTGTGGCGGATGCCGCTTGCAACATCTGGCACCCGCGCCGCTGGCGCAGTGGAAACAGGCGCTCGTCGCCTCGGCCTTGCGCCATCGCGGGATCGAGGCGGAGGTGGCGCCAACCGAGACCTCGCCGCCCGGCTCCCGCCGCCGCGTCGCCTTTGCCGCCAGCCGGACCAAGAAGGGCGTGCTGCTCGGCTTTCATCGCGAAGGCAGTGAGGAGATCGTCGATCTCGCCGAATGCGTGGTGGCCCGGCCGGAGATCATGGCGTCGCTGCCAGCTTTGCGTGCTCTGGCCCTGATCGCCGCTCCGCGCAAGCGCAGCATCTCGATCGTCGTGACCTTGTGCAGCAATGGGCTCGATATCGCCGTGCGCGAGGCCAAGGAGCTCGATCTGGAGCTGCGCGAGCGTGCCTTCGCCTGGGTCGAGGCGCATGGTATCGCGCGTCTGGCCTGGAATGACGAGCCACTCGCCCAGCGCCTGCCGCCGGTGCAGCATTTCGACGATATCGCGGTCATGCCGCCCTCGGGCGGGTTCCTGCAAGCAACGGCTCAAGGGGAGGCGCGTTTGCGGGCGCTGGCTCTGGAGGGGATCGCGGGCGCGCGCCGCGTTGCGGATCTGTTTGCAGGCTGCGGGACCTTTGCCCTGCCAGCGGCAAGGCAGGCGCAGGTGCTGGCGGTCGAGGGGGAAGCGGCGCTGGTCGCGGCTCTGGAGCGCGGCTGGCGTGAGGCAAAGGGGCTCAAGACGCTCAAGGCAGTGCAGCGCGACCTTTTTCGCCGTCCGTTACTGGCTGAGGAGCTGGCCGGGCTCGATGCGGTGATTATCGACCCGCCCCGGGCCGGAGCCGAGGCACAGTTGGCGCAGATCGCGGCCAGCGGCATTGCGCGCGTCGTCTCGATCTCCTGCAACCCGGTCAGTTTTGCCCGTGATGCGGCGATTCTGGTCGAGGGCGGGTTCCGGCTTGGCACCGTTACCCCGATCGATCAGTTTCTGTGGAGCCCGCATGTGGAGATGGTCGCGGTGCTGCGCCGGTAATTTGCGTGGCCGCTGATTTGCCTACCGGGTTATGTGCCTGGCCGGTGATGTGCCCGCATGCTGAAATGCCAAGCGGGCGGGTCCATCGACAGGGGCCGATGGACCGTCCTTGCCGTAAGAGCAGGCTCAGTTGTCGTCGTCGTCATCCTCGGATTCGACTTCGGATTCGCCGAGCGCTTCGAGGCTGACTTCATCATCGTCGTCGCTGTTGATCAGCGTATCATCATCATCGTCTGGCAGCGCATCTTCATCATCGATGCCCTCCAGCGCGGTATCGTTATCATCATCCTCATCGGCGTCCGGCAGAGCGTCGGCGTCATCATCATCGAGATCGAGGACGTCGTCATCCTCCTCCGTCTCGGCTGCCTTGGCCTTGGCCTTCGCTGCCGCGGATTGTTCGGTGACTTTCGCCGGTGCTGCCGCCTTGCCGCGGCGGGGCTTGCTGAAGACCTCGGTGTCAATCTGGACGCCGCAGCTCGGGCATTCGATCGGATCGCGCATCAGATCATAGAAGCGAACGGCGCAACTCGGGCAAATACGCTTAATACCCCATTCGGGCTTAGCCATTATACTGCTCTCTCGAGTGTAAGGGAAATGAAGCTAGCGAGTGCCACAGGTTGGTTGGCTTTGTCAAAGGGCGATATGTTCGAGGGCGCGGAACTTGCCTTGAATGACGCGACTGCGTACGCTTTGTAGAAAAATTAGAGGTGGTGGACCCAATGCTGTATCAATTCTACGAAATCGGCCACGCAGCTGTTGCGCCATTGCGGCACGCAGTCGGGGCAAGTCGGGATATGTTGCGCAGTCCGGCGAATCCGTTCGCCTCGACGCTGCCTGCGCGGGCCGCCGCCGCCTATTGCGAGATGTTCCTCAACGCGACCAAGCGCTATGGCAAGCCCGAGTTTGGGATTGAAAGCGTTGAAGTCGACGGCGTTGCGGTGCCGATCGTCGAAGAAATTGTCGAGCGTCGTCCGTTTTGCGACATGATCCACTTCAAGCGCGACCATCCGCATGCCGTCGCCCGCAAGGATCCGCCGGTCCTCATCGTCGCGCCGATGTCAGGGCATTTTGCGACCCTGCTGCGCGGCACGGTTGCGGCGATGCTGAAAAACCATGACGTCTATATCACCGACTGGATCGATGCGCGCGATGTGCCGCTGAGCGAGGGGCGCTTCGGTCTCGATGAATATGTCGACACCCTGATCGACCTGCTGAGCGCGCTGCACGAGCGTCATGGCGAGCGCGCCGCGGCGATGGGTGTCTGTCAACCGGGCATTCCACTGCTCGCAGCGACGGCGCTGATGGCGGAAGACAAGGATCCGGCTCGCCCTTCGGCGATTGTCCTGATGGGCAGCCCGATCGATACACGGATCAGCCCGACCGAGCCGAATCAGCTCGCAACGACCCGTCCGATCTCCTGGTTCCGCGACAATGTCATCGTGACGGTGCCCTGGCCGCATGCCGGGTTCCTGCGCCGGGTCTATCCGGGGTTCTTGCAGCTGTCGGGCTTCATGGCGATGAACCTTGACCGCCACATGGATGCGCATCTCAAGCAGTACAACAACCTCGTCAAGGGCGATGGCGACTCCGCTGCGGCGCATCGCAAGTTCTATGACGAGTATCTGGCCGTCATGGACCTGACCGCTGAATTCTATCTCGAGACGGTCGAGCGGGTGTTCCAGAAGCACGAGCTGGCAAGGGGCCAATTCGCGGTGCATGGCCGGATCGTCAAGCCGGCCGCAATCCGCGATGTGGGCCTCATGACCATCGAGGGCGGCAAGGACGATATCACCGGTATGGGGCAGACCGAAGCGGCGCAAACGCTCTGCTCCAAGCTGCCGAGCTCGCATCGGATGCATCACATCCAGCCGGAAGTTGGCCATTATGGCGTGTTTAACGGCAGCCGCTGGCGTTCTGAGATCCAACCGCGTATTGCTGAGTTCCTGTTGTCACAACGGTGAGCCATGCAATTTGTCTGATGGAAGAACTGGGCGAAGCAACGCATCGGCGTCGCTTGCCCATAATGAGATCTACCTGGAGGAACTGGGGATCCCGGTAGCCTTGCGGCGCAGTCGAGCCGCGAGGCGCTTGTCGCTCTCGGTGTCAAAGATTGATGGCTCGGCCCGTGTTTCTGCGCCAAGGCATTGCTCGCTGGCCGAGATCCGCCGGTTCCTCGATCAGCATCGCGACTGGTTGGAAAGGGCGGTTTCGCAAAGCTGCGCGCCGGTCTTCTTTGAGCCGGGCGCGGTCATACCTTTTCAGGGACAGCGCCGAGAGATCCTGCATCACGCTGCGCGCCGTGCGTCGGTGAGCGTCGAGCCAGCGGCCTTGATCGTTCGCGGCAGGACCGACCGGGCCGGAGCGATTCTGGTGGCATGGCTCAAGGAACAGGCGCGAGAGGCGCTGCTCGCCCGCTCAAGCTATCATGCCGCCGCGCTTGGCGTCGAATTTTCCCGCATTACCTTGCGCGATACGCGCAGCCGATGGGGGTCTTGCTCCAGTCGCGGCGCGCTTTCCTATTCCTGGCGGCTGATCCTGGCGCCCAGAGAAGTGCTTGATTACGTCGCGGCCCATGAGGTCTGTCACCTGCTCGAGATGAACCACTCGCCCCGATTCTGGGCGCATGTGGCGCGGCGCCAGCCTGATTGGCAGGAGCAGCGCAACTGGTTGCGGCTGAACGGCAATGATCTGCATCGCTATCGCTTGCGCGGGGAGCATGATGAGGCGTCCTGACCCGATCAGCGATCGAACCGCTCCTGCCGTTGCCGCTCGAAAAACGAGCTGTCGCGCCTGCCGGTGCTGCTTCCCCGCTTGAAAAGATCGCGCAGACTGAAGCGCTTTTTCTTCTTCTTTTTCTGCTGCCTTTGCGCCTGACCCGTGGCGACCCGCCGATCCGTCGGCGCGTAATGAGGTTTGGGGCCGGGTGGCGGAATGGGGCGCGCGGGCAGGGCGGTTTCGGGTTTCTCCGCGTGCAAGGGTGTCATGGCTTCGCGCCAGATATCGGCGGGCAGGCCGCCGCCAACCACGCCCGTAAGCTCGCGATTATCGTCATAGCCCATCCAGACCACGCCGACATAATCAGCGGTAAAGCCGGCGAACCAGGCATCGCGGGCCTTTTGCGAAGTGCCGGTCTTGCCGGCAACCGGCCGCGTGCCCAGTTGCGCGCGCCGCCCCGATCCCGACATCACCACTTGCTGCATCATCGTGATCAGGTTTTCAGCCGTACTTGCGCGAATGACCGGCTCGCGACCGGGTGAGGGGCGCACCCAGAGCACGCGCCCCTTGCGGTCGCTGATCCGCGTGACGGCATAGCTCTGACCGCTCAGACCGCTGCGCAGGAACACCCCATAGGCTCCCGCGAGCTCGAGCGGAGAGGCTTCCAGAACGCCGAGCGACAAGGAGGGAAAGGGCTCAGGGCGCTCGAAACCGAATTGCGTGGCAAGACTGGCGACGCGCTCGGCGCCCGCCCCCTCGAACAAGCGCACTGCTGCGGCATTCGAGGAGATTGCCAGCGCTTGCGACATGGGGATCCAGCCGCGATATCGGCGTGTGTAATTGCGCGGCTTCCAGCCATCAACGACGACGGGGGCATCATGGACCCAGTCATTGGGAGCCGCCCCCGCCTCCAGCGCGGCTGCATAGATGATCGGCTTGAAGGAAGAGCCAAGCTGGCGCTGGGCGGTGCTCGCGCGATTGAATTGCGACAAGGCGTAGTCACGGCCACCGACCATGGCTTTCACCGCGCCTTCGGGATCGGTGATCACCATCGCCGCCTCGGCTTGCGATCCTTCTTTCACGCGGGAAGCAAATATGGTCTCGATCGCCTGCTCGGCCGCGTGCTGGATGGTGAAATCGAGTGTGGTCTGGACGAACAGGTCCCTCGGCCAATGGCCCTGCGGATCGGCGCTCTCGGCGATCTGGGCGGCTTCGTCCTGTGCGTAATCGACCAGATAGGGGGCGAGATCGGCCTGATGGGGCTGTTGCCAGTTCGCGAGCTCGGCCAGCGCGGCGCGATGTTCGGTGTCGGAGAGCCGCCCCGCCTCCACCATCGCCGCCAGAACGATTTCCGCCCGGCTGCGCGCGCCATCCGTATCGGTTCTGGGCGACCAGCGCGAGGGTGCCCGCAACAGGCCAGCGAGGATCGCTGATTGCGCGGCGCTCAGATCGCGGACGGAGGTGCCGAAATAGGTCTGGGCGGCGGCTTCAAAGCCGTAGGAACCAGCGCCCAGATAGGCGCGATTGAGATAGATCGAGAGGATCTCGTCCTTCGAGTAGGAGAATTCCATCGCCAGCGCATAGGGGACTTCGCGCAGCTTGCGTTTGAGCCGGCGCGCCCGGCTCAGAAAGGCCAGTTTGGCAACCTGTTGAGTAATCGTGCTGCCGCCCTGAGCATAGCGACGGCTTTGCCAGTTGACCATGAGCGCTCTGGCCAGGCCGATCGGATCGACCCCCATATGCCAGTAAAACCGGCGATCCTCGATGGCGAGAACAGCATCAATCAGGGCCGGGCTTGCATCTTCGGCCTTGATCGGCGTGTAGCGCTGTCCGCGAACCCCGATGATAGTGCCGCTTTCGTCCAGCGCGGTCATCGAGCCCAGATCGCGCCCGTCATACAGGCTCTGCACGCTGGGCAGTTCCATCGCCCGTTGTGCGCTCGCCCCGATCAGCGCCGCGAGCGGCACCGCCAGCAGCGCCGCAAGCCCGAAACCGGCAGCCAGCAACCACCGTGCCGCGAGTAGTGCGGCGGCGCGTGCAGATTGTGCAAGGCGGGGCGGGTTCACACTGCTTCCCTTTCAGTGATGCCGCGAAATTCCAGAGCGCATGACCCCTGAACCTTTAGAACAAGTTGCGGATCAGTGGAACCCGGCTTTGGGCTCGATCTGAGGCGCCGAAAGCCTGTTCTGGCCATCACAATGCCTGTTTTGGCATCATTTCACCTGATCAGATTTTGCCAAAAAATTGAGCATTTGTTAAGAACTGCGCACATTGCTGCCATCTTTCCAGTCGGAGTGAATGGCGTCAAAACCCTTAAATCTCATATAAAACAAGAGTTTAAAAAATTAATCGAAACTGGCCCCGTTCTTGAAATGGTAACCGTAGCACTTGGCAGCAGGTCAGGTGTTCGTGATGTCATTGAACAGGGAAGGCCCGACGAAATGAAGCTCGTCATTGCCGTGATCAAACCCTTCAAATTGGAGGAAGTCCGCGAGGCGCTTAGTGGGATTGGCGTCCAGGGGCTGATGGTCTCAGAAGTTAAAGGGTATGGGCGCCAAAGCGGCCACACCGAAATCTATCGTGGTGCGGAGTACGTGGTGAACTTCGTGCCGAAGATCAAGCTGGAGATGGTCGTGCCGGCCACCATGGTCGAGCAGACCATCGAAACCGTGTCCAACACGGCCCGTACCGGCAAGATCGGCGACGGCAAGATCTTCGTTGTCGATGTGCAGCAAGCGGTGCGTGTGCGGACCGATGAGCGTGACGAGGACGCGATCTAAGCGCCCGTTGATCCTTTCAATCTGTTGAGAGTTTGGAGATGAGTATGATGAAAACTCGGCAACTCTGGGCGGGCGCTGCATTGGCAGCCGTGATCGCCCTGCCCTCGCTGGGCCTGGCGCAGGAGGCGGAAGCTCCGGTCGCCGTGCCGACCCATTCGGTCTTTATCCTGAACAGCCTGCTGTTCCTGATCGGCGGCTTCCTGGTGATGTGGATGGCAGCGGGCTTTGCGATGCTCGAAGCTGGCCTGGTGCGCACCAAGAACGTGGCGATGCAATGTACCAAGAACATTGCTCTCTTCGCTGTCGCCGCGATCATGTATTACCTGATCGGCTACAACCTGATGTATCCGCTGGGTAACTGGAGCGTGGGCACCGATGAGACCGGTGGCTATCTGGGCGCCTTCGCTCTCGCCGCTCTGGAAGCAGTCGGCGTTGCGCCGGAAGCGGCCGATGATCTGGGCTACGCCTCGACCGGGTCGGACTTCTTCTTCCAGCTGATGTTCTGCGCCACCACCGCCTCGATCGTGTCGGGCACCCTGGCCGAGCGCATCAAGCTGTGGCCGTTCATGATCTTCACCGTGATCCTGACCGGTCTGATCTACCCGATCCAGGCTTCCTGGAAATGGGGCGGCGGCTTCCTCGACAGCCAGTACGGCTTCCTCGATTTCGCGGGTTCGACCGTTGTGCACTCCGTTGGTGGCTGGGCGGCTCTGGCCGGTGCCATCATCCTCGGCGCACGGATCGGCAAGTACAAGGACGGCAAGACCGTTCCGATCCCGGGTTCGAGCATGCCGCTGGCGACTTTGGGTACCTTCATCCTGTGGCTCGGTTGGTTCGGCTTTAACGGTGCATCACAACTCGCCATGGGGTCGGTGGGCGACGTGGCTGATGTCAGCCGTATCTTCGCCAACACCAACACTGCCGCTGCTGGTGGTGCGATCGCTGCGATGATCCTGACCCAGATCCTCTATGGTAAGGTCGACCTGACCATGGTGCTCAACGGCGCGCTGGCCGGTCTGGTCTCGATCACCGCGGAGCCGCTGACCCCGTCCCTGGGCGAAGCAACGCTGATCGGTGCCGTGGGCGGTGTGATCGTCGTCTTCACCGTTCCGCTGCTCGATGCGCTGAAGATCGACGACGTTGTCGGCGCGATCCCGGTTCACCTGTTCTGCGGTATCTGGGGCACGATTGCGGTGGTCTTCACCAACTCGGATGCAACCATCGGTGGCCAGCTCATCTCGATCGCTGTTGTCGGTGTGTTTGTCTTCGTCGTCAGTGCTGTGCTCTGGGTTCTCCTTGCTGCCATCATGGGCATCCGGGTTTCCGAAGAGGACGAAATCGCTGGCCTCGACGCTGCCGAGATTGGTCTCGAAGCCTATCCGGAATTCGGCAAAGGCTCGCAGTTCCTCTAATCGCAATGAAAGCGCGCCCGCGCCCTGTCTTCCCCTCTCGACAGGGCGCGAACGGCGAAAGCTGGAATTGATGATCGAAATGGATCTGCTCAAGAATAAAGAAGCCCCATCAGCGCGATGGGGCTTTTTGTTGCGTGCTGCGCCTGGCGGTGGGCGCTGCCGCTCTGTTGTCCGCTTGAAATGCGCGCTGTTCGAGGAGAGAATGGCCGCGAAGGGCGGCTCTTGAAGTTCGGGCGGGAGCGCCCATGTGCTCTATACGGGTGCCTGCGGGGCCCGTTAGCCAGGCTAATGGCAGGCGAATACAGGAGTTTGTGAATGTCGCGGGTTTCCCTGACTGGACATCCCTTCCTGCTTGGGTTCGAGCAGGTAGAACGCATGGTCGAGCGTGCGGCAAAATCGGGCTCTGACGGTTTTCCCCCCTACAATATCGAATTACGGGGCGAGAACAGCTATCGCATTTCACTGGCCGTGGCCGGGTTCTCCGAAGATAATCTGGAGATCACCGTCGAAGATAATTTGCTTGTCGTGCGCGGGCGGATCGCCGAACGCGATGATGAGAGTGTTTACTTGCATCGCGGCATCGCGGCGCGGCAGTTCCAGAAATCCTTTGTTCTGGCAGAAGGCGTCGAGGTCGGTGCCGCGAGTATGGAGAACGGTCTGCTCCATGTCGATCTCGAGCGGCGCAAACCCGATGCGGTCGTGCGTAAAATATCCATTAACTCAAGCTCTTGAAGTCCTGTTCTCTTTTCCTAGCTACTATGAAGAGGGAGCCAAACCTTTTGACGATCTGTCGGCGGACAATCGGCGCTTTTTCATGCCGCATCTGTCTTGAGATCAAAGAAATGACTGGAAGTGCGCCTGCGAATTGCGTCGCGGTATCGCTTCTCGAGCAGAAAGGAAGGACTATGGCTGACAATATGATGCAGGCGATAGCGCAAGATCCCGCCAAGAAGGGGATCGTCTATTTGCGCCCGGTTCGTCCCGAAGAGATTGCTCCCGGGTCGGCGGATGTGGATACGAGCGAGCTTGTGGCGCTGCATGACGAAAACGGCAATCCGCTCGCGGTTTTCGCGAATGAGGGCACCGCCCGCGCAGCGGCGCGCGAGAATGATCTCGACATCGTTACCCGTCACTGAACACCGTCGGTTTCGAGACCGGTGCGATCATAAGAAAAGCCCTGCCGATTGGCAGGGCTTTTTCTTTGCAGGCTTTTTCGTTCAAGCTCTCGCCTGCGCTTAGGCGGCGCGGGAGGGCTGCATGTCGGCGATGATCGCATGCATCGCCATCGCGTTCTCAGCGCCGCGCAGCTTGGCGCAGATCGCGGGGTCACGCAGCACGCGAGAGACACGCGCAAGCGCCTTCAGATGGTCAGAACCAGCGCTTTCCGGCGCGATCAGCAGCACCGCCAGATCAATCGGCGCGCCGTCGATGGAATCGAAGTCCACCGGCTTGACCAGACGGACCAGATGGCCCTGGATCTGCTCGATCTCCGTGGAGCGACAATGCGGGATCGCGATCCCGCGGCCGACGCCGGTAGAGCCAAGCCGCTCACGCTCCAGAAGGGCGGTGAACAATGCTCGGCTCTCGATCCCGGCGTGACTGGCGGAATTATCCGCCAGTTCCTGCAAGAGCTGCTTCTTGCTAGACGCTTTGAGGTCCGGATGAATGCGATCCAAGGTAATCAGATCTGTCAAATCCATACTGCTACTCCACTGAATCACACTCAATCCGGGCACCGTCACATGGTCTTTGCTTTACTGAGCGTCGCTTTGTCGGAGCGCTGCTCTATTTGGGCGTTTCACTCGGATCGATCCAGCCCACATTGCCATCTTCACGGCGGTAGACTGCGTTCAACCGGCCTTGCTTGTCATTCTTGAACAGCAAAAAGGCCGCGCTGGTGAGTTCCATTTGCATGACGGCTTCGCCGACCGAGAGAGAAGGTATCGCGGATTGGGTTTCCGCAATGATAACGGGTTCCCAAACCCCGTTAGCCGACCCGCTGTCAGCCGCGTAGATCTCATCTTCGTCATGGTCAGCGAGGACATAGCTTGATGCCATCTGAGATGCAATCGGTTCTTTGCGTTGCTGGTGATGGTCTTTCAGCCGACGCTTATAGCGCCGCAATTGTTTCTCGAGCCGTGCGATCGCCTGATCTGCGGCTGCATAGACATCGTTTTCCTTGGCCGAAGCCTGTGCCGTCAGACCGGTGCTCAGATGCGCCGAGCAATCGCACACGAACAGATGCGCGTCCTTAGAGAATTTGACCAGTGCTTCAACAGGTCGTTCGGCATATTTCCGGATCGCCTCCAGAAGCTTTTCCTCAACGTGACTGCTCAGGGCCTGGCCGACGTCGATTTGCTTTCCTGTGATTTCAATTCTCATATGATATACTTCGCACTTGGAGCGGCGCTGTGCAAGGCATGGGCCTATGCAAAACCGCGATTGCTACATCGAAACCAGCGATGACTTTTCCTTGCGTCGTTGGACCGACGAAGGAAGTTTCAGCGCGTCCCGATATTTAGCCACTGTCCGGCGGGCGATATCAATGCCCTGCTCTCGTAAAATCGCTACGATTCTGTCGTCGGACAGGATGTCGGTCGATTCTTCCTTATCAATCAGAGATTTGATCAGGTGCCGGATCGCTTCGGCCGAATAGGTATTTTGTCCATCGGTCGAGGCAATCGCAGGTGTGAAGAAATATTTGAGCTCAAATACCCCGCGCGGGGTCGCGATATATTTGTTGGAGGTCACCCGGCTCACGGTCGACTCATGCATCTCGATCCGATCGGCAACCGCCTTGAGATTGAGCGGGCGCAGGGCCGAGATCCCAAAGGCCAGAAAGCCATCCTGCTGGCGCACGATCTCACTGGCGACACGCAGGATCGTTTTCGCCCGCTGATCAATGCTTTTCATCAACCAACTGGCAGTTTGCTGACATTCGGAGATGTATTCGCGGACCTCATCGCCCGAGCCATTCGCGGTCCGCAGCACCTGAGCCGCATAGCTGTTATTGACGATCAAACGCGGAAGGGTGTCGGTGTTGAGCTCGATATTCCAGCCGCCAAAGCGGTTCTCATAGACGAAGACATCCGGGACAACGGTCTGGGTGACGTCGTGATCGAACTGGCTGCCGGGTTTGGGGTCAAGCGCGCGGATCTCGTGGATCATCTCGCGCAGATCGTCCATATCGACGCCGCACAGCTTGGACAGTTTGGCGTATTCGCGGCCCGCGAGCATGGCGAGATTGTCGACCAGAACCTGCATCGCCGGATCAAAGCGGTTGCGCTCTGCCAGTTGCAGGGCGAGGCATTCGCCGAGCGAGCGCGCGCCGATGCCGGTCGGCTCGAGGCGATGGACAAGGGCCACCGCCTGCTCCATCGCGGCAGGTTTCGCGCCCAGGCGCTCGGCGATCTCGGCAAGGTTGGCGCGCAGATATCCGGCTTCATCGATATGCTCGATCAGCTCGCCCGCCAGAAAATGCACGATCGGGTCCGATGTTGCCGTGCCCAATTGCGCCAGAAGGTGTTCGCGCAGGGTCAGATCGCTCGAGAGGGTGTTTTCGAGGGACTGCTCGACATCCTCAAAATTCGAGGCGCCGCCCTTGCCTACGGTGCTCCAGTTGCCGCTATCAGCGCCCTGGGGACCATCAAGCGCGGCGGCGGGAGCGTGCTCCGCCCGATCCTGACGATCAGCATGGGCCTCATCGGCATAGAGGTTTTCGTTCCCGGTATCGAAAGTGTCCTCGGTCCGGCCCAGCCGATCATCGGAGAGGATCTGCTCAAGCCGCTCGGCAGGGCGCTCGGCTTCGGCGCCGCCAGTATCTTCGCCGCTGCTGTCGCTGCTGGCCACTTCGAGGATCGGATTGCGTTCCAGCTCTTCGGAGATGAAATCGCGCAATTCGAGATTGGACATTTGCAGCATCTTGATGGCCTGCTGCAACTGGGGCGTCATCACCAGTTGCTGGCCTTGCCGCAGATCTAGTCGTTGTGCAAATGCCATCTCGGCCTCAATGCTCCGGTTCGAATATCATTTTATCGCCCCGGCAAAGCTGTTGTGCAGTTGCGAAGGGCCTTTGACCGATATTCTAGATCCGAAATCCTTCGCCGAGATAAACCCGGCGGACATTTTCGTCGCCGATCACATCGCGCGGCGTGCCTTCCATCAGAACGCCGCCATCATGCAGGATATAGGCACGATCGACGATCCCGAGCGTCTCGCGCACATTGTGATCGGTGATCAGGACGCCGATGCCCCGATCCTTGAGCTGCCAGACCAGTTGGCGAATATCGCCAACGGCGATCGGATCGACGCCAGCAAACGGCTCATCGAGCAAGACGAATTTTGGATTGGTAGCCAGTGCGCGGGCGATCTCGACCCGCCGACGCTCGCCGCCCGAAAGGGCGATGGCCGGGGTACGCCGCAGATGGGTGACGGAGAACTCGGCCAGCAATTCGTCAAGGCGGCGCTCGCGCTTGTCACGAGAGGTTTCGACCAGCTCCAGCGCTGCGCGAACATTGGCCTCGACGGTGAGGCCGCGAAAGATCGAGGCTTCTTGCGGAAGATAGCCCAGGCCGAGCCGTGAGCGGCGATACATCGGCAGGTTGGTCACGTCCTGACCATCCACGGAGATCGTGCCGCGATCGACCGGGATCAGGCCGGTAATCATGTAAAAGCAGGTGGTTTTGCCCGCGCCATTGGGCCCAAGCAGAGCAACGATCTCCCCACGATTGAGCTGCATCGAAACGCTGCGCACAACCGGGCGCCGCCGATAGCTCTTGCCGATCCCGGAAACGAGCAGGCCCTCGCCCTTGGCGGCTGCCGGAACTGCCGCGTCCTCATTTTGCACAAGATGTGGGAAGTGATCCGCCATAATCGTCTTGTCATCCAATTGGGTGAGACTTGCGCTCTTTGCTTCCCCTCTCCAAGCGCTCACCGGTTATTGAGTTTGCGACGCGCCGCCTTGTTGCGGGGTCAGTGTCACGCCGATGCGCCCACCATCCATCCGGGCCGTGCCCTTGTTGAGATTGATGCGCAGGCGCCCGCCTTGCAGCGAGTTCTTCTCGCCCTGCACCAGGGTAACATTGCCCTGCATCTCGATCATGCCGCTGGCAACATCATAGATGGCCCGCTCCGCTTGCGCGCCCTCGGTGCCGCTGGAGATCAGGACATTGCCTTGCGCGCTGAGACGGTCGATGGCGCCCTGACCGCCGCTCGCGCCTTCGGCGTAGCGCACTTCGAGCGCATCGGCCTCCATGCGGATCTTGCCCTGCTGCACCTGCACCGTGCCGGTAAAGACCGCGACACGATCGGCATTGCGCACCTCGAGACTATCGGCCGAAACTTGGATCGGTTGAGTCGTGTCATGCGAGAAGCCACCAAAGGGTGTTTCTGCGCCCTGAGCAAAGGCCGGCGCGCCAGCCGACAAGCCGACAAACACGATCGCGGCTGCCAGCGCGATCTTGCGCGTTGCCCAAGCGCCCATCAAACACTGCATACTGCACCCTTACCCATTGCACGCGGCCCCGCCGACGATCCCCTGCAATCGTTATCAAACTTTTTTACCCGGCTTTAAAGCTCTATTCAGCCGAAATCTTCGGTTGATCTTGCGCCTTTGCCTTTGGCTCCACGATTCGGCGGATCTCGACCTGCACACCGCCGGAGAAGCGCCCGATCAGACTCTCCTGATCGGTGAAATTTTCGATCTCGGCATATCCGGCGACAAACCGGCCCAGCGGGCCTTCGCCATCGATCCCATCGGCGAGGGTGACGATCTTCTCATCGCCGTCGATCGTGCCCGACGGGGCGCGGACTGTGTAGCCATCCGAGGAGGACAGCTCGATCCCTTCGCTCAGCGCCATGCGCTTGCTACGCATATCGAGCACGCCCAGACCGGCAGTTGCGGTCAGCGCATTGCCATTGGCGAGGGTGAAATTTCCCTCCACCGTCCGCATCTCGACCTGCTTGGGGTTGGGGCCATCGGGCTGGGCCCAGGCGGCGCGGATGATGAAGGGTTCGCCCGTGGAGGTGGCACCGGTGAAACTGGGATTGTCGAGGCGCATTCCGGCACCGAGCTTCACGGCCTCACCGGTGCGCATGAAGATCGCCTCGGCCGGGTCCGAACCGCCACGTGAGTTGAGAAACAAGGCCACGGTCACGCAGAGCGCCGCGACCGGCAGGCCAATCTTCAGCCAACGCACCGCTGCGGAGTAGGGGTCGACCTGGCGCATCGCGCCCTGACTGATCGAATCGGTGCGTGTTTCCATCTGGCGGCGCTGCCGACGGGTCAGGCGCTGCGGCGCTGGCGATGAATTTGGCGCTTGCGTGCCTGGTGTTTGCGTGCTCGGCGTGTCGGCCATCCGCTCTGGGCTCTCCTCAATCAATGCCGAAAAAGGGCGGGCTTACACCACGCCCGCGCGCAGGCAATCGTGAATGTGAATGAGGCCGACAGGGATCTGCGCCTGCGGCGATTTTTGGGCGGTGACGAAAAGACAGGTGATCTTGTAGCGGTTCATCAGCGCCACCGCCTCCCCTGCCAGCGCATCCGCGTGGATCGTCTTGGGCGAGGAGGTCGCGACCGCCCCCGCATTCATCTCCAGCAGCCCGGCCATGTTGCGGCGCAGATCGCCATCGGAGATCACCCCGATGAGCGCGCCGCTGGCATCCGTCACCCCGGCCACGCCGAAGGATTTGTTGGTCATCTGCAAGATCGCCTCGGTCATCGGCGCTCCCTCATGCACCAGCGGCAGTGCTTCAGGGCCGTGCATGAGCGCTTCGACCCGCAGCAGCTTCGCGCCGAGCTTGCCGCCCGGATGAAAGGCGCGGAAATGCTCAGGCGTGAAGTTGCGCCGCTCCATCAGCGCCACCGCCAGCGCATCGCCAAGCGCGAGCGTGGTGGTGGTCGAGGTCGTTGGCGCGAGGCCCATCGGGCAGGCTTCGGGCGCATCAGGCAGCACCAGCGCGATATCGGCGGCCTTGAGCAGCGTGCTTTCGGGCCGCGAGGCCACCCCGATCAACGGGATCTCATAGCGGCGTGTATGCTCGATCAGGTGATGCAGCTCCGGGGTCTCGCCAGAATTGGAGAGCACCAGGGCGGCGTCCTTCTGGGTCAGCATGCCCAGATCGCCATGGCTGGCTTCGGCCGGATGAACGAACTGAGCCGGTGTGCCGGTCGAGGCGAAGGTGGCCGCGATCTTCTTGCCGATATGGCCGGATTTGCCCATGCCTGAGACAACCACCCGGCCTTCGGTTTTCAGGATCGTCTCCACCGCTTGCTCGAAGCGCGCATCGAGTTGATCGGCGAAGGCCAACAGCGCCTCGCCTTCGGTGCGCAGCACCTTGCGGGCGCTTTCGAGACTGGTGGCGGTCTGGGTCAAGGTATCGGGCATGAAGGCAGGTTCCGGTCAGTCACGCGCGCATCGGCGCTGCAAGGGGCCAAGGGCGTGAGGCAAAGGGCGTGAGGCAGAGGGCGCGAGGCAGAGGGCGCGAGGCAGGCGGGTGAAGGATATCTGATCGGCGGCATCACGAATGGGCGAAGATATCGGTCTCTTCCCAGCCCATCAGATCCAGCGCAGCACGGTGGGGCAGGAAATCGAAACAGGCCCGCGCGATCTCGGTGCGCCCTTCACGCGCCAACATTTCATCGAGCCGCTTCTTGGCATCATGCAGATAGAGCACATCCGATGCCGCATATTCGAGCTGCGCGTCGCTCAGATCGGCCCGGCCCCAGTCCGAGCTTTGCTGATGCTTGGAGATCTCGTTCGCCGTCAGCTCGCGCACCACTTCCTTGAGCCCATGGCGATCGGTATAGGTGCGGGCGAGTTTCGAGGCGATCTTGGTGCAGTAGATCGGCGCGGTGGTCACGCCCAGATACTGCTGGAACACTGCGACATCGAAACGGGCGAAGTGGAAGATCTTCTCGATATTCGGATTGATCAGCACTTCCTTGATCCGCGGCGCCGCGTATTGCCCTTTCTCGAAACGCACGAGATGGGCGACCCCATCGCCTGCGGAGAATTGCGCCACGCATAGCCGGTCACGATGCGGGTTGAGCCCCATCGTCTCGGTGTCGATCGCCACCGATGCGCCAAAATCCAGACCTTCGGGCAGATCGCCCACATGCAAATGAACCGTCATGATCCCTCTCTTTTCGGGCAGTCTTACGGTTCACACCCGGGCCGCACAAGGTTCGGATTTTCAGCATCGGAACCGCGCGACCGCACTTTGCCGCCCTTCAGGGCCGCAGAGCCTTCAAAGCTCGTGTTCGGCTTCAAGATCGAGATCAAAAGCATCGGGATCGCGGCGGATCCCGGCGATCCATCGAAACAGCAGGAAAACGACCCCGCCCATGATGCCCAGAAAGCCGATGGCGACGCGGTTTTGCTCGCCGCCTTGCATCATCAATGCGCCAGCGAGCAGAAAGCCGAGCCCGGCGCCAGTCAGAAAATAGGCGATAGCGCTGCGCAGGCGCAGGCTCCACAGCAGCGGGAAGGCGATCGCGCCGCCGCCCAGCACCAGTCCATAGGTGAGGATCAGCAGCATCACCGTCATCTGCTGGGTGAGCTTGAGCGCCTCGCGCGGGTCGGATTCAGTGCCCGCATAGGTCCACCAGATCAGCGCGATGGAGGTCGCCGCAAAGGGGAGCGGCGCACCTATAAAGGCCAGCACCAGCCGCAGCCAGGGGTGCCGTTCATCATCTGGCCAATAATCCTTGCCCAAGGGGCGCAGTCGCAATCTCAGCATGGGCCTACTATGGAAACGAAAGAACCTGTGTCCAGTATCGCGTACCCTCTGGCATGGGTGAGGCGTGCCAGCCACGGTTTGGCCACACAGGAGTGTTGCCCCGGCGCCATTGATCGGCGTGGCACTCACGTCGGCGGCGATAACAAGGACAGATATGTCTCAACCGATGCCGCCAATCGCTCGCGCATGAAGCGCTGATAGCCAAGCGCGTCGCCAGTCCTCTGCGCCGCCAACTCGGCTTGGGTCAGCGGGCGGGCGGCGTCGAGCCGCACTTTCAGCACTCCGACCCGATCGAGCAGCGCGGTGGTGCTCACCGCACTTCCTCCAGATTGAAGGCGGCGGCCATCAGCGTGCGGGTGTAGTCGGTCTTGGGCACCCGGATCAGCGCATCGGCCGGGCCTTCCTCGACGATCTCGCCGCCGCGCATCACCAGGATCCGGTGCGCCATCGCCCGCACCACCCGCAGGTCATGGCTGATGAACAGATAGGCGAGCTGATATTTGCGCTGAAGCCCGCGCAGCAATTCGACGATCTGCACCTGCACCGTCATGTCGAGCGCCGAGGTCGGCTCGTCGAGCACGATGAGGCGCGGTTTCAGGATCACCGCCCGGGCGATGGCGATGCGCTGGCGCTGGCCGCCGGAGAATTCGTGCGGGTAGCGGTCCATCATCGCCGGGTCGAGCCCGACCTCGCGCAGGGCCTCGGCGATCACGGCCCGCCGATCCTCGCGCGCGGTGGCCAGACCATGCACATCCAGCCCCTCACCGATGATCTGGCCGATGGTCATGCGCGGCGACAGCGAGCCATAGGGATCCTGAAAGACGATCTGCAAGTCCTTGCGCAGGCGGCGCAGCTCACGGCTCTTCTTGCCCTGGATCTGCTGGCCATCAAAGATGATCTCGCCCTGCGAGCCGATCAGGCGCAGCATCGCCAGCGCCAGCGTCGTCTTGCCCGAACCCGATTCGCCGACAATGCCCAAGGTCTCGCCAGCGCGGATCGACAGGCTCGCCTGATTGACGGCTTTCACATGGCCGGTGGTGCGGCGCAGGAGGCCGGTCTTGATCGGGAACCAGACCTTGAGATCCCGCGCGGCCATGATCTGCGGCGCATCGGCGGGCAGCGGCTCGGCGAGCCCATGCGGCTCGGCTGAGAGCAGTTTCTGGGTATAGTAGTGTTTGGGCGCCGAGAAGATCGGCCCCGTATTCCCGGCCTCGACGATCTCGCCATCCTTCATCACACAGACCCGATCGGCGAATTTGCGCACGATTTGCAGATCATGGGTGATGAACAGCATGCCCATGCCGCGCTCGCGCTGAAGATCCTTCAACAGCCGCAGGATCTGCGCCTGGATGGTCACATCGAGCGCGGTGGTCGGCTCGTCGGCGATGAGCAGTTCGGGATTGTTGGCCAGCGCCATGGCGATCATCACCCGCTGGCGCTGCCCGCCCGAGAGCTGATGCGGATAAGCGCCAAGCCGGGTTTGCGGATCACGAATGCCGACCTGGGTCATCAGTTCGATCACCCGCTCCCGCGCCGCGCTGCCGGTGATCCCCGCATGCAGCTCGAGGCTCTCATTGATCTGCTTCTCGAGCGTGTGCAGCGGGTTGAGCGAGGTCATCGGCTCCTGAAAGATCATCGAGATCTCATTGCCGCGGATCTCGCGCAAGCTCGCTTCATCGGCGCCGATCATCTCGCGGCCGCGATAGCGGATCGAGCCGTCGGTATGCGCCTGAGAGGGGAGCAATTGCAGGCAAGAAAGGGCAGTGACCGATTTGCCCGAGCCGGACTCGCCGACCAGCGCCACCGTCTCCCCGGCCTCGACCGAGAAGGAGACGCCGCGCACTGCCCGGGTCAGCTTGCCAGCATTGCGAAAGCCGACCTCGAGATCGCGCACTTCCAGCAGGGAATTGCTCATGCCTTGCCCTCCTGTGCGGTGTCTTCATCCAGATCGACATTGAAGGTCTTGCGCGGATCAAACGCATCGCGCGCGCCCTCGAAGATGAAGATCAGCAGCGAGAGCATGATCGCGAGGGTGAAGAATGCGGTCAGCCCGAGCCAGGGCGCTTGCAGGTTGTTCTTGCCCTGAAGGCCGATCTCGCCGAGCGAGGGGTAGCTATCCGCCAGACCAAACCCGAGAAAATCGAGGATCGCCAGGGTGCTAATGGCACTGGTCAGCACAAAGGGAAGCATGGTCAGGGTCGCGACCATCGCATTGGGCAGCACATGGCGGCGCATGATCGTCCAGTCATCGACGCCAAGTGCCTTGGCCGCCTGGACATACTCAAAATTGCGCGCCCGCAGGAACTCCGCCCGCACCACACCGACAAGGCTCGCCCAACTGAAAAAGCACAAGACCCCGGCCAGCACCCAGAAGCTCGGTGCGATCACCGAGGTGACGATCATGATCACATAAAGAAACGGCGTCGCGCTCCAGATCTCGACAATGCGCTGGAAGAACAGGTCCACCCAGCCGCCGAAATAGCCCTGCGCGGCGCCAGCCAGCACCCCGATCAGTGAGGAGACCACCGTGACCAGCAAGCCAAAAGTCACGCTGAGCCGGAACCCGTACAATGTCAGCGCCACCAGATCGCGGCCCCGGTCATCCGTGCCAAGCCAATTGTCGAGCGAGGGCGGGCCGGGATGCTTGGGCGCATCCTTGTTGATCGTGTCATAGCTCCAGGGGATCAGTGGCCAGACCATCCAGCCAGAGCGCGCGGCCTCATCCGCGATCTGCGCCTCCGGATCATCGAAACAGGCGTCCTGCCCGCCCGAGATGATCAGGCATTTGACCACCGGGTCGGTGTAATCGGCCTCTGTCTCGAAATCGCCGTTGAACTTGGTCTCCGGGTAGAAGGCGAAGGCCGGGGTCAGGATCTCGCCGCGATAGGAGGCCAGCAGCGGTTTGTCATTGGCGACGATCTCGGCAAAGATCGAGATCAGATAGAGCGCCAGGAAGATCCATAGCGACCAGTAGGCACGGCGATTGGCCTTGAAATTCGCCCAGCGGCGCCGGGCGAGCGGATCGGTGAACAGTTCTGGCATACGGATCACGGCTCAGGTCTCCCGGCTGCCAAAGTCGATGCGCGGATCGATCAGCGTATAGGTGATGTCGGTGAGGATATGCGAGACCAGCGCGATCAGTGAGAAGATGAACAGCGTGCCGAACACCACCGGATAATCGCGCTGCAACACTGCTTCATAGCCCAGGAGCCCCAGCCCATCGAGCGAGAACACCGTCTCGATCAACAGCGAGCCGCCGAAGAATATGCCGATCACCGCCGCCGGAATGCCCGCGATCACGATCAGCATGGCGTTGCGAAACACATGGCCATAGAGCACCCGGCTCTCGGTCAGGCCCTTGGCCCGGGCTGTGGTCACATACTGTTTCTTGATCTCGTCGAGGAAGGAATTCTTCGTGAGCAGGGTCAGCGTCGCAAAGCCGCTCACCGCCAGCGAGAGCACCGGCAGCACGATATGCCACAGATAATCGAGGATATAGGCGCCCCAGCTCATCTCCTGCCAGCCGGTCGAGTTCAGCCCGCGCAGCGGAAACCATTGGAAATAGGAGCCACCGGCAAAAAAGATCAGCAGCAAGATCGCGAACAGGAAGTTCGGGATCGCATAACCGATGATGATCACGCCGGAGGTCCAGGCATCAAACGGGGTGCCGTCCTTTACTGCCTTGCGGATGCCGAGCGGGATCGAGATCGCGTAGGACAACACGAACGTCCAGAAGCCCAAGGTCAGCGAGACCGGCAGCTTCTCCCAGATCAGCTCGGCCACGTCCTTGGATTTGAAAAAACTCTCGCCGAAATCGAGCCGGGCGTAGTTCGAGATCATGATCCAGAACCGCTCATGGGCCGGTTTGTCGAGGCCGAACTGCTGCTCGAGCCGGGCGATGTAAGCCTCGTCAATCCCCTGTCGACCGCGATAATTGCCATCGCCGCCGCCCCCTCCAGCACCGGCATCTCCGGCTCCGCCCGTAAAGCGGTCAGTTGCGCCCCCGGCTTGCTCGAGCTGGGCCAGAACCTGCTCGACCGGCCCGCCCGGTGCGAACTGGATGACGATGAAATTGAGCAGCATGATCCCCAGCAGGGTCGGGATGATCAGCAAAATGCGCCGAACGAGATAGGCGGCCACGCGAGAACCTCAGCTAGTTGGGGCGGGCGAGCGATACGCGCGCCGCTTTTATACCCTGTGCGTCCGTGATGCGAGAGGGTTGGCGGGTGCGATGATGCTTACCGGCTCATCTTTTCTTGCAGGGCCGCCGCTTTTTGCGGGTCATACCACCAGGTGCGAATGATCGCGCGGTCATACTCGGGCTGCGATAGGCCCAGATCCTGCGGCCGGGCAAACACATCCCACCAGGCAACCGGATAGAACGGGCGGTACCATTGGGGCCACCAGTAGTGTTCGGCGCGGAAGATGCGATCGAGCGCGCGCGCCGCGACGCGCAGTTCGTCGCGCGTCTTTGCCGCCGCCATCGCATCGAGCATCGCATCAATCGCGGGCGACTTGATCCCCGAGAGGTTATAGCTGCCCGGCTGATCGGCGACGCTGGAGGCGAGATAGCCGCGCAAGGTCGGCCCCGGCGTCACCGGTAGCGGAAAGCGGGCCGTGACCACGTCGAAGTCGAAATTCTTCACCCGCAGCTCGTATTGCGCCGGATCCACCTGCCGCTGCATCGCCGTGACCCCGATACTGGCCAGGTTCTGGATAAAGGGATCGATGATCCGCCCCGAAGCCGAGCCCGCACGATCAAGAAACTCGATCTCCAGCGCCTCGCCGCGAGCATTGACGCGGCGGCCGTCCTTGACCGTCCAACCGGCAGCATCGAGCAATTTTCCAGCGGCGCGCTGTTGGCGGCGGATGCGGCCATCGCCATTGGTCGTGGTCGGGCTCACGGCCTCACCAAACACCGCCTCGGGCAATTGCGCGCGAAACGGCTCGAGCAGCGCCAGTTCCTGCGGGCTGGGCATGCCCTCGGCCTGAAGATCGGTATTCTCAAAGAAACTGTCGGTGCGGGTGTAGAGGTTGTGGAACAGCCGCTGATTGGTCCATTCGAAGTCGAACATCATCCCCAGCGCGGCGCGGACCCGATGATCCGACAAATGCGCCCGGCGGGTGTTGATGAAAGCGCCTTGGGTGCCAGAGGGGCTGCCATCGGGGATGGTCTCGCGCCGCACCCAGCCATTGGTCACCGCCGGAAAGGTGTATTCGGTCGCCCATTTCTTCGACAGATATTCCTCGTTGAGATCAAAGATCCGCGCCTTGAACGCTTCGAGCGCGGCTTCGCTGTCGAGGATATATTCATAGCGCAGCCGGTCGAAATTGAACTGGCCGACCATCACCGGCAGATCCTTCGCCCAGTAATCCGTGCGGCGGCGATAGATGATCGTGCGCCCGGCCTCAAAGCTTTCCACGGCATAGGGGCCCGAGTTGAGCGGCGGCTCGATGCTCGGCTCGCTGAACGGGCGGGTGCTGTAATAGGCTTTGGAGAAGATCGGCATCTGCGCCACAACCGCTGGCAGATCGCGGGTCGGCGCGCCTTCGGCAAAGCTCACCTTCAGCCGATGCGGGGCGAGCGGCTCGATATGCGCGACCTGCGCCAGCGCGACGGCAAAGCGCGGGTTATCGCCGGTCTTGAGCGCGTTGAGCGAGAAGGCGACATCCTCAGCCGTGAGCGGTGAGCCATCGGCAAAGCGCGCTTCGGGCCGCAGGTTGAAGATCACCCAGGCACGATCGGGCGGCATCTGCACCGAGGCCGCCACCAGCCCATAGAGCGCATCGGGCTCGTCATAGGCGCGCACCATCAGAGTATCGTAATAGAACTCATGGGTTCCGGCCGCCGCGTCGCCCTTGAGAATGAAGGGGTTGAAACTGTCGAACGTGCGATTGGCGATGGTCGGCCGCATCGACAGTTCCCCGCCCTTGGGCGCATCGGGGTTCACATAGTCAAAATGCTTGAAATCGGCTTCGTATTTGAGCGCACCGAAGGCAGAGATGCCATGCACCGGCTCCGGTAGCGCCTCATCGGCCTGCACTGATGAGGCTGCGCCGACAAGGCTCAGCAGCGCAAGAACGGCCAGGATGCCGAAATGTCTCAAGGTCGCAGTGTTCACAGTCACAAAGTTCACAGTCGCAATTCTCACAGTCGTGCCGCCTTTTCCTGATCGAACCACCAGACTGACGGAAAGCCGATATCACGCGCGGGCAGCGGATCGGGGGCGCCGAAACGATCCCAATAGGCGATGCGCTCATAGGGCGTGTAGAGCTCGAGCACCGCGTAATGCTCCCAGAGCAACACCCGATCGAGCGCCCGGCTGGCGCTTTCCAGCGCGTCGCGATCGGGGGCGAGGATGATCTTGTCGATCAGCGCATCGATCACCGGACTGCTGACACCGGACAGGTTTCGCCCGCCCGGCGCCGATGCGGAAGCCGAGCCCCAATACTCGCGTTGCTCATTGCCCGGGCTCTCGGAATTGAACCACGCATTGATCACCATATCGAAGTCATGCTCGCGCAGTCGGCTGATATACTGGCTGGTATCGATCTGGCGAAAGCTCGCATCAATGCCGAGTTTCTCGAGATTCTGGATAAACGGGCCGATCAGCTTTTCCTGAGACGCCGAGGTGTTCAGAAATTCGAGCGTGAAGGTCTCGCCAGCGGCGTTTTTCAGCCGTCTGCCATCGAGCACCCAACCAGCCTCGGCCAGCAGCCGGGTCGCCTTGCGCAGATTGCCCCGATTGCGGCCCGAGCCATCCGAAACCGGGTTTTCAAACGGTTTGTCGAAGATCCCGGCGGGCAGCTCCGCGGCAAAGGGCTCGAGCAGCGCCTTCTCCGCTGCGTCCGGCACGCCCGACGCCATCAGGCCCGGGCTGCCCTGGAAAAAGCTGCTCGGGCGCGCGTATTGCTCGAAGAAGACGGCGCGGTTGGTCCATTCAAAGTCAAAGGCGAGGTTGATCGCCTCACGGGTGCGCCGATCGGCGAATTTCTCGCGTCGCAGGTTGAAGACGAAGCCCTGGAGCTGCTTGGGCCCCTCTTGAGTGACCTCCTGCTTGACGATCTTGCCGGATTTGACCGCCGGAAAGGTATATTTCTCCGCCCAGCGTGAGGCGCTGTTCTCGTCCCAATAGTCGATCACGCCCTTTTTGAAGCCCTCAAAGGCGGCGTCGCGATCGAGGAAGACCTCAAAGCGCAAGGTGTCGAAATTGTCCTGACCCCGGCGCACGGGCAGATCGGCGCCCCAGTAATCGGGAACGCGCTCGAATTCGATGAAGCGCCCGGCCTCAAAGGCGCCGATGCGATAAGGGCCCGAACCCAGCGGCGGGGTCAGGGACGCATTCTCAAAATCGCGATCCTCCCAGTCATGCGCGGGCAGGATCGGCAATTGCCCCATGATATGCGGCAATTCGCGATTGCCGGTTTGGTCGAACAGGAAGGTCACGATGCCATTGCCGTCGTCGCGGATCTCGCGCACGTTCTGGTAATAGTAGCGCCAGAGCGGCTGGCCCTTTTCCACCAGCAGCGAGAAGCTGGCCTTGATATCGGCAACGGTGATCGGTCGACCGTCCTGCCAGCGCGCTTGCTCGCGGATCTTGAAGCTCACCTGGCTTTGATCTGCGGGATGCTCGACCCATTCCGCGATCAGGCCGTACATGGTCGAGCCTTCATCATAGGGCGTCTTCATCAAGGTCTCAAAGACCAGGGTGCGGATTACCGAGACCGGAGTCCCCTTGCTGATGAAGGGGTTGAGCCCGTCAAAGGCGGCCGGATAGCTCAGCTTTGCGGTGCCGCCCTTGGGTGCATCGGGATTGGCATAATCGAAATGGGTGAAGCCGTCGGGGTATTTCGGCGCCCCGATCAGCGAGGACGCGTGGCTGCGCAGAGCATGGGGCATACTCTCGCCCGAAGAGCCTTGTTCCGAGATACTTTGCGCCAAGGCGATACTCTGCGGCAGCGTCGCCCAGGCGCAACTCGCGGCGCCCAGTTTGAGCATGTGTCGGCGGTCAAGTCCCATTCCGGTCTCCTCAATCCCTGTCTGGCGGGAATCCCTGTTTGGCAGGCCCGCCCCGCGCCCGGTCCGGGCTCTGGGCTGTTGCAATGCGCAAATTCGCTCCAGATTAACCGCGCGATTGCGGCGCGGTCGAGACCCGATCGCGCAAAGCTGCGTGAGCGACATGGTGAGCCACTCGATCAGTCACTTGGGCCGCGATAAACATCGCCGGCACATTCGGGTTTTAAGTTGGCGCGGTTGGCGCAAAAGAAAAGGGCCGCGCCATCGCGCAGCCCTCAAAGATCATCACAGTCGATCGCGTTTAATGCGCGCCGTCGTAGTGCTCGCTCGGCGCTTCGTGATCGGTGGTCTCGCTCTGCGCAGGCGCTTCAGCCGCATCAGCCGAAGGCAGGGCGATCGGCGCATCCGACTTGCTGTTCAGGAAGGCCAGCAGATCAGCGCGTTGCTCTGGCTTGGAAAGGCCGGCAAAGCTCATCGCGGTGCCCGGTGCCCAGCCCTTCGGATCCGTCAGGAAGGCGTCCATTGCCTCAAAGGTCCAGTTGCCGGCCTTATCGCTGAGCACGCCCGAATAGCCAAAGCCCGCATGGGAGGCGATGTCACGTCCCATCACGCCATAGAGCTCGGGGCCGACGGAATTGCCCTCGCCCTTTTCAACCTTGTGGCAGCCCTTGCATTTGTTGAAGACCTTCTTGCCCTTGTCGGCATCGGCCTGTGCCAGCAGTTCCGGCAGGCTCGGAGCTTCCTCGGCGACGGCTTCTTCCTCACCGCCCTCGATCTCCATCGCGAAGGCCAGTGCCTCATGATGGTCGCCACCGTGATGACCGTCGGAATACATGCCTTCGACCAGGAAGGTCAGGCCGAAAAACAGCATCAGCGCCCCGAAGATTGCGCCGAAAAATTTGTTGAGTTCAAAGCCGTCCATTGCCGCCTCGCGTTACGAATCGTCTCAGTAAGCGCGAATCCGCCCGGATGCGCTCTGCTCGAGACGTCTTTATCGACTTCCCCCCCGTCGCATCAATCCATATAAGCGCGGAATATTGCTCAAGCGGTGAGGCAAACTGCGACAAGTCAACGCGCATGGGGGGCAAAGGGACTCCGAGGGGGCTTCGAGGGGGGCAAGGGGGGGAGCGAACGGGGCAAGGGCTCGGTTCTGCCCCCATGCCCTCCCTTGCCCTGCCTCGCCTTGCCACGCTGACGCGCCTCTCCGCCGAGCCATGACCAAAGCTGCAGGAAACGCCATGACCGTGTCACCAACCGGATCAACGCCCGATACCACCATCGCCTTTCAGGGTGAGCTTGGGGCATTCTCGCATCAAGCCTGCGTCGAGTGCTATCCGGACATGACCCCCCTGCCTTGCGCGAGTTTTCAGGATGCGATCCGCTCCGTGCAAAAGGGCGAGGCCAAACTGGCGATGCTGCCGGTGGAAAATTCAACCTATGGTCGGGTCGCCGATATCCATTCGCTGCTGCCGCAAAGCGGGCTCTACATCATCGGCGAGCATTTCGTTCGGATCCGGCTGCAACTGATGGGCCAGCAAGAGGCGACGCTCGACGAGATCAAGACCGCCGAGAGCCACGCGGTTGCGCTGGGACAATGCCGGGGCTTTCTGGAGAAGCTCGGCATTACCCCGCACGCGGCAGCCGATACCGCAGGCTCGGCCAAACATATCGCGCAGACGAAAGAGCCGGGGCTGGCGGCGATCGGCTCGGCGCTGGCGGCTGAGATCTATGGGCTGAAGATCCTCGCGCATGACATCGAGGACGCCGAGCACAACACGACACGCTTCCTGATCGCGTCGCGGCAGAAGATCGAGGCGGACCGGCTCGGCGGGCCTGCGCTCACCACCTTCGTCTTTCGGGTCCGCAACATTCCGGCGGCGCTCTACAAGGCGATGGGCGGCTTTGCCACCAATGGCGTGAACATGGTCAAGCTCGAGAGCTACATGATCGACGGCCAGTTCACCGCGACGCAGTTCTATGCCGATATCGAAGGCCATCCGGATGATCCGGCGGTCGCCCGCGCGCTGGAGGAACTGGCCTTTTTCACCAGCTATCTCAAGGTGCTCGGCGTTTACCCGGCCAGCCCGGAACGGCGTTGACGAAAGGGATCTCCATGCAATTCGAGGCGGTGATTTTCGACCTGGATGGCACGCTGCTCGATACCGAGCGGCTGGCTGGGCTCGCCTTCGAGCAAACCTGCGCGGCCTTCGATCTGCCCCATGAGCGAGCGCTTTTCGAGAGCCTGCTGGGCCTCAATCGCGTTGCCGGGCGTTCGCGGCTGGATGAAGGGCTTGCGGGGCGCGTCGGTGTCGAGACCTTCGAGGCGCATTGGGATGCGGCTTGTGAGGCGCTCTACCAGAAGGGCATCCCGACCAAACCCGGCGCGCATGATCTGCTCGGCAGCTTGCAGGCCAGGCAAATCCCGCTGGCTCTGGCCACCTCTAGCCGCAAGCACAAGGCGATCCCCAAGCTCGAAACATCAGCGATGATGACCGTGTTCGGGGCGATGGCTTTCGGTGATGAGGTCGAAAACAGCAAACCCGCGCCGGATGTGTTCCTGTTGGCGGCCGAGCGGCTCGGGGTCAATCCGGCGGCTTGCGTGGCCTTCGAGGATAGCGAGAACGGCGTGCGCTCCGCTCATGCCGCCGGGATGCTTGTGGTGCAGGTGCCCGATCTGCTTGCCCCGAGCGATGCGATCCGGGAGCTGGCGCATGTGATTGCCGACAGCCTGCATGACGGCGCGCGCGAGATCGGGATCTTGTAGCGCGGCTCAGATCCGGTCGGATCGGCGCCGCTCATAGAGAACATGATCGCGCCAGACCCCGTTGATTTGCAGATAATGGCTCAGCGTGGCTTCCTCGTGAAAGCCGCAGCGCTCGAGCAATCGGCGCGAGGGGGCGTTTTCGGGCAGGCAGGCGGCCTCCAGCCGACTCAGATCGAGATCGTCGAAGGCATAGGCAACACTGGCCTGCAAGGCTTCGGTCATGAACCCGGCGCCGGTAAACTCGCGCCCGAGCCAATAACCCAAGGCCGCCGATTGCGCGGCCCCGTGGCGAATATGCTCAAGGGTGATCCCGCCGATCAGAGCCCCGGTCTCGTGATAGAAGATCCCCAGCGGCACCGCGCGCCCGCCAGAGATCTCGCGCCCCGCCCAGCGCACACGACGCCGAAAGGAGCCCGGGCTCAGGTGATCGGAATGCCAGGCAGGCTCCCAGGGCGCCAGAAAGCTCTGATTGCTCCGTCTCAGCCGGGTCCATTGCGCGAAATCGCTCTGGCGCAGCGGGCGCAAGCGCAGCCGCTCGGTATAGAGCATCGGCGGCGCGATCCTCGCAAACAGCACGATCTCGCCTCCCTGCCGCCGGTTACGCTGCGAGCCGAGCCTGGATTTCCTCCACCCCATGCGCCGCGGCGACCGGTCCGTAAAGGGTTAGGGTCGGCAGATTGCCGGTGAGAAGTTGCTCGCCAAAGCGCGCGATGGCGGCCTTGTCGACGGCGTCGATCTTCTCGAGCAACTCGGCGACCGGTACGATCCGGCCATGGGCCATGAGGCTGCGCGACAGGCGCTCGCACCGCGAGGACGGCGTCTCAAGCCCCATCAGCAGCCCGGCGCGGATCTGGGCGCGGGCGCGGGCAATCTCGGCATCGCTGACCGTATCCACCACGCTACGCATCTGATCGAGCGATACATCAATCAACTCGCGTAACTGGTCGCCGCCGGTTCCGGCATAGATGCTCAGGATCCCGGTATCGGCGTAATGGGCCGGAGAGGCGGAGATCGTATAGCAGAGCCCGCGCTGCTCGCGCACCTCCTGGAACAAGCGCGAGGACATGCCCCCGCCCAGCACCGTGGCATAGATCTGCGCCGCGAAGAAATCCGGGTCGCGATAGCTCGGCGCCTCAAAGCCAAGCACCAGATGCGCCTGTTCGAGGTCTTTCTCGACCCGGTGCTCGCCGCCGACATAGCGCGCCGCATCCGAGCCGCCACCATCGAAGCAGCCGATCCCGGCAAAGCGCTCCTTGACCAGCGCGGCAAAGCTGTCGTGGTCGATGGCGCCGGCGGCGGCGACGATCATCCGATCGGGCGCATAACGGCGGCGCATGAACCCTTCGAGCGCATCACGCTGAAATGCTGCGATATTGGTCGAGGGTCCGAGGATCGGGCGGCCCATCGCCTGATCGGGATAGGCGCATTCTTGCGCCCAGTCGAAGACGACATCGTCGGGCGTGTCATGGCACTGGCCGATCTCCTGCAAGATCACGCCGCGCTCGACCTCGATATCCTCGGCGTTAAAGACCGGGTTGCGCAGGATATCCCCGAGCAGATCCAGCGCGCGCGGGCTGTCCTCGGCCAGCACCCGTGCGTAATAGGCCGTCGCCTCGCGCGAGGTATAGGCGTTGAGATAGCCGCCGACATCCTCGATCTCTTCGGCAATCTGCCGAGCGCTGCGCTGATGCGTGCCCTTGAAGGCCATGTGCTCGAGAAAATGCGCGAGCCCGTTTTCGGGCTCCGTCTCATGCCGCGATCCGGCCGCCACCCAGATCCCCAGCGTGGTCGAGGCAAGGCCAGGCATGCTGTCGGTCACCACCCGCACGCCGCAAGGCAGCGTGGTGATCTGGATCTGCGGCTCGGGCGGCAGGAACGGCTCGGTTGTCACTCTTTCTCTCACTTCTTCGTCTTCGGATCAGGTGGTAAATGCCTGGCCCAGTATCTTTTTACGCAAATTTGGCAAAGTCGAGCCGATTTCGTCAGCTTTCGGTTTTGCCGCTGATATGGGACTGTAGCGCGGCAAGATCATTGGGCAGGACCTGCATCCGCTCCTCGCGCTCCAGCAGATCCGCAAGCGCGGGTGGCAGCGCCGGGCGTATACCGGTCGCGGCAGCCACCGCGTCGGGGAACTTGGCGGCATGCGCGCAGCCAAGGCAGATCATCGGCACAGACGGGTCGAGCTCTCCGGAAGCCCGGCGCTGGCGGGCGGCATGCACCCCGATCGCGCTATGGGTGTCGAGCAGATAATGCGCCGCGTGATGCACGTCGCGGATGGTGTGGCTCACCTCATCCTCGCTTACGCGGGCACTGTCGAAATCCTCTCGCAGCGTGGCCAGCGCCGTTTCGCTCAGGGTGAAGGCGCCGCTTTGCTTGAGGCTCTCCATCAAGCCGCGAATGGCGCTCGCATCGCGGCCATAAGCGTCGAACAGCGCCCGTTCGAAATTCGACGAGACCTGGATATCCATGCTCGGCGCCGAGGTGCGCTTGACCCCGCTCACCGCATATTCGCCAGTGCTCAGGCAGCGATGCAGGATGTCGTTCTCATTGGTGGCGATGATCAGCCGATCGATCGGCAAGCCCATCTGCTTGGCCACCCAGCCGGCAAAGATATCGCCGAAATTGCCGGTCGGCACGCTGAAGCTGACCTTGCGATGCGGCGCGCCCAGCGAGACCGCGGCGGTGAAGTAATAGACCACCTGCGCCAGCACCCGCGCCCAGTTGATCGAGTTGACCGCCGCCAGCTTTTGCGCATCGCGAAACGCATGGTCGTTGAACATCGCCTTGACCAGCGCCTGGCAATCGTCGAACGAGCCCTCGATGGCCAGCGCATGCACATTGGCATCGGCGGGCGTCGTCATCTGCCGGCGCTGCACTTCCGAGACCCGGCCATGCGGAAACAGGATGAAGACATCCACCGCATCGAGCCCGCGAAACGCCTCGATCGCGGCCGAGCCGGTATCGCCGGAAGTGGCACCGATGATCGTCACCCGCTCGCCGCGCCGGGTCAGGGTCTCCTCGAACATCTGGCCGATGAGCTTCATCGCGAAGTCCTTGAAGGCCAGGGTCCCGCCGCGATGCAGTTCCATCACCCATTCATTGTTGCCGATCTGAATCAGCGGGGCGCGCGCGGGATGCTCGAAATGCGCGTAGGCATCGCGGATCAACCGCTCGAGCGTCGCAGCGTCATAGGTCTCGGCCAGATAGGGCGCGATCACCGCCTGTGCGACTTGTTCATAGCTTTTACCGGCAAAGCTGGCGATGGTCTCAAAGGACAGGACCGGCCAGCTTTGCGGCACATAGAGCCCGCCATCGCGCGCCAGACCGGCGAGCATGGTCTCTTCGAAATTCAGGACCGGCGCCGTGCCGCGCGTGCTGACATAGTGCATGAGGCTCTCCCGTTACCGCCGCTATCCGGATCTACGCGCGGTTCTTTGCATCAGATAAACCGTCATGGCCAGCCAAATCACCGCCAGCGAAAACCAGGTGATCGCATAGCCGCGATGATCGACCGATTGCCCGATCTGCGCCGCCATCGGACGCGGGAAGCCCTCATCTTGCGGGCTGGGCGAGAGCACCAGCAAAATTTCCTGCGTATCCAGCGCCGCGGCCATGCTCGGCACGTCGCGGGCGAACCACAGCCTTTGCGCCGGGTTGGGCGCGGGCGTGAAGCTGGAGGCTTCATTCGGCCAGCGCAGCACCCCTTCCAACCGCTGCTCGACGCTGGGCGGGGTGAAGCTCTCCTTGCTCAATTGCGGGACGAAGCCGCGATCGACCAGGATCCTGGTGCCGTTCTCAAGGACGAAAGGCGCGACGAGGCGCTCGCCGGGGCCGAAAGGTTTGAGCGAGGCAAAGAACCGGATCGGCTCTGCCTCGGGGATGAAGCGCCCGACGGCCTGCGCGCGGCGGAAATGGTCGGTCTGCTCGCGCTCGGCGCCGGTGACCGTGACGGGAGGCGCGCTCATCCGCTCCTCCAGCGCCGCCTGTTTCTCAAGCGCCTGTTCGTGGCGACCCACTTGCCAAAGGCCCAGAGAGACCAGGACAGCGGTCCCGCCCAAGCCCACCAAAACCAGAAATACCCACCGGCCAAGCCCTTGCATGGCAATGCTCCTCGGCTGTCATGAAAAAGCCCCGCGCAGCGGCGGGGCTCCTTTTTTCGTGCATAGCGTTGCGCGCGATCAGGCGTACCAGCTACCCACATAGATCGCAAAGAACAGGAACAGCCACACCACGTCAACGAAGTGCCAGTACCAGGCTGCCGCTTCAAACCCGACATGCGCTTCGGCCGAGAAGTGGCCGCGGATCGCCCGGATCAGGCAGATTGCCAGGAAGATCGTGCCGACAATCACATGGAAGCCATGAAAGCCCGTCGCCATGAAGAAGTTGTTGGCATAGACATTCTCGCTGAACGAGAAGGCGATCTCGTAATATTCATAGGCCTGAACAGCCGTGAAGATCATCCCGAGCACCACCGCGATCGCAAGACCGTTGATCAGGCCCTTGCGGTCATTCTCCATGATCGCGTGGTGCGCCCAGGTTACCGCGCAGCCCGAAGTCAGCAGGATCAAGGTGTTGAGCAGCGGCAAATGCCACGGGTCGACCAGTTGGATCCCTTCCGGCGGGAACACGCCGTCGACGCCGCCGACACCTGAGAAGCCGTCCGCTCCCATCATCGGGTAGAAGAAGTGTTTGAAATAGCTCCAGAACCAGGCGACGAAGAACATCACTTCGGAGATGATGAACAGGATCACGCCGTAGCGCAGGCCGATGCGCACTACGGGGGTGTGCTCGCCAGCATGCGATTCCTTCACCACATCGGCCCACCACGCATACATGACGTAGAGAATGAGCGCGAGGCCGGCCAGCGCGACCCAGGGGCCGCTGCCATGCATGTAAAGCACCATGCCGCCCAGCATGGCAAAGGTGCCAAGCGATGCCAGCATCGGCCAGGGGCTCGGGTCAACGATATGATAGTCGTGTTGTTTATGGTCCGCCATTTGCGTCCTCCGCCTAACCAGTTACGCGCATTGTTTGCCGCTGATGCAGCTTTTCTTGCGCCAAACTCTCAGTCCCAACTTTTGTCAGTTCCAAACTCTCGCCCGCCCCGAACGCGCCGCGTTGTCGGGGTGGGGTTTTCTCTCGACTACTCCGCAACCGCCGCCTGCTTGTCCTGACGATAAAACGTGTAGGACAGGGTGATGACAGAGGTGTCGCGCCGCTCCGGGTCATCAAGCATTTCCGGGTCGACATAAAAGGTCACCGGCATCTCGACCGTCTCGCCCGGCTGCAAAGTCTGCTCGGTAAAGCAGAAGCAGTCGATCTTCGTGAAATAGCTGCCGACCTCATAGGGGGTGACGTTGAAGGCCGCCGTTCCCGTGATCGGCTGATCGCTGTTATTGGTCGCGCGATAGAAGGCCAGCCCGGTTTCCCCGATATGGACGGTCATCTGGCGCTGGACCGGCTCAAACTTCCAGGGAAGCGCCCGGTTCACATTCGCATCAAAGCGCACGATCACGGTCCGCTCGGACATTTGCTCTGGCGCGCTATCGGCTTGCTGGGTCGTGCCTCCCCAACCGGTGACGCGGCAGAACGCGTCATAGAGCGGGACGGAAGCAAAGGAGAGCCCGACCATGAACAGGACCAGCCCCACAGCGCGCAAGGTCGTGCGGCGCACGTTCTGAGCGCGGCGCTGCTCGGTGTTCTGCTGGTTCGATCCGTTTTCGCCCGACATCCGGCTTTCCTTCACTTTCCCTATTCGGGTCTCCGGCCCCTAGAGGCCCTGCGAGACGTTTTCGCTCAGTTTTACGATCGTCACTGCAAAGAGCAGCGCGACAAAGAGAAACGCGATCCAGAGCGTCGCCCGGTTGCGCGCCTTGCGTCTTTGCTCGAACGCCTCATGCTCGCTTTGCGGCAGCTCGGCGCTCTGCGGACTGTTCTGCGGCTCGCTCATTCTTGCCCCTACCCCACCAGGCTCGTGGCGATACCGGCCATGCGCAGCAGCGCCTCACAGCCCAGCGCGACAAAGACGAGGAACAGCCAGAGGATCGTGAAGCCGAAGAATTTCTTCTCCGCCCGGAATTTGTCCTCACGCGCCTGATTTTCCTGCCGTCTTGCAACCGACCATGCGTCCTTGAGCAGCTTTATGGTCAAGGGAACCACGATGGCAGCATAGACAAGGCCGCCGATCGGGGTCGCCAGCGGCGCGAGTGCGGCGGGAACCAGCAGGACCGTGTAGATCATCAGCTGACGCCGGGTCTCCGCATCGCCTGCGGCCACGGGCAGCATCGGCACATGGACCCGCGTGTAATCGGCATTGCGAAACAGGGCCAGCGCCCAGGAATGCGGCGGGGTCCACAAGAAGATGATCGCGAACAGGATGATGGCTTCGGCGGAGATCCCGCCGGTGGCAATCGCCCATCCGATCATCGGCGGGAATGCGCCCGCAGCGCCGCCGATCACAATATTCTGCGACGTCCAGCGCTTGAGCCACATCGTATAGACGAAGATGTAAAAGGCGATGGTGACGCCGAGCATCAATGCTGCGACCCAGTTGGTGAACAGGCCCAAAAGCAGCACCGAGGCCACTGACAGGACGATGCCCAGCGCCAGCGCTTCCCAAGCCTCGACCCGCCCGCTGGGGATAGGACGACCCTTGGTGCGATCCATCAGCCGATCGATATCGGCGTCATACCACATATTGAGCGCCCCGCTCGCCCCGGCACCGATTGCGACGCAGAGCAAGCCCGCGAGCGCGACGACCGGATGCACGGCATCAGGCGCCGCAAGCAAGCCGATAAAGGCCGTGAAGACCACGAGGGCCATCACGCGCGGTTTGAGCAGATCGAAATAATCGCGAAAGCTCGGCAAGGGCTGCATCGCTGCCTGTCCCTGGAAGGCGGATTTACCGCTTTCCAGGCCGGTAAGGATTGCTGCCGGGGCCATGGCCTTGGTCGACTGCATGGGAGTTCCCTGGGTCTGTCTCTACAATTTACTGCTGTGCGAGTTCGATTGCGCCGCTCGACGCGGTTGCCTCATCCAGCTCCGAGCGGACGCATTCTGCCGGCTCATCGGTTTCCTGCACGCAGGCGACCCAAGCGTCATACTGCTCTTGCGGCACAACGCGCACGGCGATCGGCATGTAGGAGTGGTTGACCCCGCAAAGCTCCGAGCATTGGCCATAGAAAGTACCAACACGCTCGACATTGAACCAGGTCTGGTTCAGGCGGCCCGGCACCGAGTCTGCCTTCACGCCGAAGGATGGAACGGTCCAGGAGTGGATCACATCGGCGCCGGTGGTCTGCACCAGCACGGTCTTGTTGACCGGCACCACCATCGGATTGTCGACGGCGAGTTTCCACAGCTCCGGCGCATGGCCATACTCGGCCAGCTCGTCGCGCACGTCATCATTCATCTGAGTGGCGCCGAGGCCGAGCATGTAGCTGTCGAACACGATGTCGGCATCAGGATATTCATAGCCCCAATACCACTGATAGCCGGTGGCCTTGATCACCAGATCCGGCTCCACCTTCTCGAAATCTTCTTGCAAGGTGAGCAGTTTGAAGGACGGGATCGCGATGATGAACAGGATCACCACCGGCACGAAGGTCCAAACCATCTCCAGCTTGGTATTGTGGGTCCAGCTCGCCGGGGTCGGGTTGGACTTGGCGTTAAAACGCAAGACGACAATCGCCAGCAGCGCCAGAACGAAGACGCAGATTGCGATCATCGTGTAGAGCATGCCCGTGTGCAGGTCCTGCACCTGACGGGCGACCTGGGTCACCGGGGTCTGCATATCCAGTTGTCCGGGAACCGAGCGACCGTAAACCGCCTCAGCCTCTTGCGCGAAGGCCATTCCCGACATTGCAGCGCTCGCTGCCATTCCCAAAAGAGCTGTCTTCACTTTCCAGAGCATCTTCCTACCTCAATTGAGCGCCGCGGTAATCGACGCGCACCCATTGCCAAACTTCTTACACTTGACCTAGATCAAAATCTCTCACCGTCGCAATGGCTTCGTGGCGGCATAGCGCCGCAATTGCCTCGAAGATTGTGCAATTTTTGTCAAAGTCAGAAAGGCAAGAACGACTATGGTCCCTGCGTCACAACAATCCTTCGCGCCTTTTGAGACCGCTCTGGATGAAAAAGCGAGCCTGTCTGTCCTCGAACACGCCTGCCAAGGCGCTGATGATGGGGAGCTTTTTCTCGAGCGTCGCCGCATGGAGGCGTTGAGCTTCGATGATGGCAAGCTGCGCAACGCGTCCTACGATGCCGAGGAAGGGTTCGGGCTGCGCGTGGTTCGCGGCGAGGCGATGGGCTATGGCCATTCGCCCGAACTGAGCGAGAGCGCATTGCGCCGGGCGGCGGATATGGCCCGGCTGGCCGCGCGTGGGGGTGGCGGCGTGATGGCGCCGGGGCCTCAGCCGACGAATCAATCCCTTTATGGCGATGAGAGCCCGATCGAGCATTCGGTCTTCGCGCATAAGGTCGAGGCCCTGCGCGCGCTCGATGACTGGCTGCGGGCCGAGGATCCGCGCGTGGTGCAGGTCTCGGCCTCGATCGCGGGCGGCCTTCAGGAGGTCGAGATCCTGCGCCCTGGCGGCCAGCGCCTGCGCGATGCGCGGCCGATGGTGCGGGTCAATGTCTCGGTGATCGTCGAGAAGGACGGGCGGCGCGAGACCGGCAGCTCGGGCGGCGGCGGGCGGATGCTCTATGGCGACTGGATCAGTGAGAACGGGCTCAAGGATCTGGGCCGCGAGGCGCTGCGCCAGGCGCTGGTCAATCTCGAGGCCAGGGAAGCCCCCGCCGGGGTGATGGATGTGGTGCTCGGGCCGGGCTGGCCGGGCGTGCTGCTGCATGAGGCGATCGGCCATGGGCTCGAGGGCGACTTCAACCGCAAGAAAACCTCGGCCTTTGCCGGGCTGATGGGCGAGATGGTGGCCGCCCCCGGGGTGACGGTGGTCGATGACGGCACCTTGCCCGAAAAGCGTGGCTCGCTGACCATTGACGATGAGGGCACGCCCTCGGGGCGCAATGTGCTGATCGAGGATGGCAAGCTGGTCGGCTACATGCAGGATCGGCAGAATGCGCGGCTGATGGGCATGGCTGCAACCGGCAATGGTCGCCGGCAATCCTACGCCCATGCGCCGATGCCGCGGATGACCAATACCTATATGCTCGGCGGCAAAGACGATCCGGCAGAGATCATCGCCTCGCTCGAGGACGGGATCTGGGCGACCGGCTTTGGCGGTGGGCAGGTGGATATCACCAATGGCAAATTTGTCTTCAACTGCACCGAGGCCTATCGGGTGAAGAACGGCAAGGTCCTCCACCCGGTCAAGGGCGCGACATTGATCGGCGACGGCCCCTCGGCCCTGCGCCGCGTCACCCATGTCGGCAATGACATGGCGCTCGATCCGGGGATCGGCATGTGCGGCAAGGCCGGTCAGGGCGTGCCGGTCACGGTGGGCCAGCCGACAATCCGCATCGGCGGGCTGACCATCGGTGGCAAGGGGGCGTAAATGGGAGCCTAATCGGCTTCTGACGCGAGCAGCGCTGCCAGACCTTCGCGATAGGTCGGGTAGCGCAAGCTGACGCCGAGATCGCGCTTGATCTTGTCGTTGCGGGTGCGTTTGCACTCGCCGTAGAAGCTGCGCGCCATGGGCGAGAGGTCTGCGGTCTCGAAATCCAGCTCCGGCGGCAGCGGCAGACCGAGTAGCTCGGCGGCATGGGCGATGACATCCTGAGGCGGGGCGGGTTCATCATCGCAGACATTAAAGGCGGCGCCGGGATCGGGCCGCGCCATGGACGCTCGCAGCACAGCGGCGATATCCTCGACATGGATGCGCGAGAAGACCTGCCCCGGTTTGATGATCCGTCGCGCTGATCCCTCGCGCACCTTTTCGAACGGGCCGCGCCCCGGTCCGTAGATCCCGGCCAATCGAAAGACATGAACCGGCAAGCCGCTGCTTGTGCCCAGTTCGAGCCAGGCATCCTCGGCCGCAACCCGCCATGCGCCGCGCGCTGAGACCGGTCGGCGCTCGGCGCTCTCGTCGATCCAGGCGCCTTGCCAATCGCCATAGACCCCGGTGGTGGACAAGTACCCCGCCCAGCGAATGTGCTTGGCCTCGGCCTCAACAAGCTGTGCATGGGCCCGCAGAACCGGATCGCCGGAGGCATCGGGCGCCGCCGAGATCAGCAGATGATCCGCCCGCGCGAGCTGCTCGGGAAGGGCCGCGTCGTCGGGAGCCAGTGCCACGATCCCATTCCGGCGCATCGTTGCGGCCCTTTGCGCATCGCGGGTCGTGCCGATCACCCGCCAGCCCTGAGCGATGAGCCCCGAGCCCAGCGCTGCCGCACAATAGCCGTATCCAAAACAAAACAGCGTGCCGGTCATCCTGTTCCTCCTGAGGCGCTCTCGGCGCTGGCCAGAACCCTGTTTCTCGCCTATCGGCGTAGACAATTGCAAAGCGAAACCTGCGGAGATTTGGATTTGAAAGCGCCTGTCCTCACGCTCATTGCCTCAAGCATCGTCCTTGTCCTGTTCAGCTTCGCGCTGGGCGATGAGCTCGAGGATTACCGCAAATGTCTGGCCCTGGCCGAGGAAGACCCAGCAACGGCGCGCGAGGCGGCGGCGCGTTGGGAGGCGATCGGCGGCGGGGTGCATGCGCGCCATTGCAGCGCCATGGCGCTGATGGGGCTCGGGGCCGACAAGCAGGCGGCGCAGTATCTCACCGAGCTTGGTACCGCAGAGGGCACGCTTTCGGCGCCGGATCGGGCGGCTGCGCTGCGCACCGCTGGTCAACTCTGGTTGCAGGTCGGCCAGCCGCAGCTCTCGCAGCAGACTTTCGCCGCTGCCTACAAATTGACGCCGAGCGATGCCGCGCCCTTGATCGGGATGGCGCGGGCCGCGGCAGCACTTGGGGCATATGATCAGGCGCAGAAATATCTCAGTGACGCGCAGGCGCTCAGCCCCGGGGATCCGCAGATCCTGACCTTGCGGGCGGCGGCGCGGCGGCGGCTCGGGGATCTGGAGAACGCCCTGACCGATGCGCGGCTGGCGACGGAACTGAAAGCGGATAATGCGCTCGCCTGGTTCGAGCGCGGCTCGGCCGAGCTGGCGCTCGGGCTTCGCATCGACGCGCAGGAGAGCTTTTTGCAGGCCTCAACGCTCGATCCGGCTGGAACCGCTGGCGAGATGGCGCGCATCCAGCTCCAGCAGCTCGTTCTCGGGCAGTAGCGCGGCCTGCCATTCGGCGATGACCGCCGGAGCGCGCTCATCGGGATCGCGCAGCCGTGCCAGCGCCTCGCGCCCAATGAGCCGCGAGAGCGCCCAGACCGCGGTGCCGCGCACCTCTTCGGCGGGATCAGCGAGCAGCGCGCTTGCCGCTCGCGCAAGATCGGCCGAGCCGGAATTGCCGATCGCGATCAGCACATTGCGGATCAGGCGGTCGCGCCCGATGCGCTTGATCGGCGAGCCCGAGAAGACCTCGCGAAACCCGGGATCATCGAGCGCAGCCAGATCGCCGAGCAAGGGCGCTTGCAGCTCGGCGCGGGCCCAGTAGCCGGTTTCGCGCGCGGTCCGGGCGAACTTGTTCCAGGGGCAGACGGCGAGGCAATCGTCACAGCCATAGATGCGGTTGCCGATCAAGGGACGAAAGGCGCGGGGGATGAGGCCCTTGTGCTCGATGGTGAGGTAGGAGATGCAGCGCCGCGCGTCGAGCTGATGGGGGGCGGGAAAGGCCGCTGTCGGGCAGATATCGAGGCAGCGTCGACAGGCTCCGCAGTGATCGGGGTGCGGCGGATCGGGCGGCAGCTCCAGCGTCGAGAAGATCGCGCCGAGAAAGAACCATGAGCCCTCGGCGCGCGAGACCAGATTGGTGTGCTTGCCCTGCCAGCCGAGCCCGGCGGCTTGTGCCAGCGGCTTCTCCATCACCGGGGCGGTGTCGACGAAGACCTTGATTTCGCAGCCCGTTTGCTCGACCAGCCAGCGCCCGAGCCGCTTGAGCCGCTTCTTGGCGATGTCGTGATAGTCGCGGTTCTGGGCATAGACCGAGATCGCGCCGAGCTCGCGCTCTTGCAGGATGGCGCGGGGGTCATGGGCCGGGGTATAGGCCTCGGTGAGCATCAGGATCGAGCGGGCTTGCGGCCAGAGCGCGCGCGGGTTCGAGCGCCAGGCCAGGCGATCTTCCATCCAGATCATCTGGCCATGATGGCCCGCGTCGATAAAGGCGTGCAGATGCCGCCCGGCCGCCGCGATCGCATCGGGGGTGGTGATGCCAACATCGGCGAACCCCTCCTCTCTGGCCCGGCGCTTGACGCGCTCGGCCAGATCGTCGTTGGGGCGAGCGTTGTGGGGCACGCGGGCGCTCAAAAGTCGAGCTCGGTATAGTGCTTGACCGGCGGCAGCCCGATCACCCGATCGGCGAGCAGATCGCGAAAGGACGGGCGGGACTTGATCTTCAGATACCAGTCCTTGGCGGGCTCGGCATGATCCCAGGGCACATCACCCATGTAATCAAGGCTCGACAGATGCGCTGCCGCCGCCAGATCGGCGAGGCTCATGCGCTCCCCCGCGAGCCAGGTGCGCCGCTCGGCCAGCCAGGCGATATAGTCGAGATGCAGCTTGATGTTGTTCATCCCGGCGCGCACGCGCGGGCCTTCGGGATAGCCGCTGTTCTTCATCTTCTTGTAGAGCCGCTCATAGAGCAGATTGGCGGTGACCTCGGCGTGGAACTTGCCATCGAACCAGCCCACCAGACGCCGCACCTCCGCCCGCTCGACCGGATCTTGCGGCATCAGGGGCGGCTCCGGGTGGGTCTCGTCGAGATATTCGGCGATGGCCGTGCTGTCGGCGAGGGTAAGGGCCGGCTCGCTCAGCCGCAGCACCGGCACCAGCCCGGCGGGGTTGAGCACCAGAAAGTCGCGCCGCCGCTCCCAGGGCTTTTCCTCGACAAGCGCCGCCTCGATCCGCTTTTCCGACAGCACCAGGCGGATCTTGCGGCAAAAGGGCGAGAAGGGCAGGTGATAGAGCGTGGTCATGATCGGCAGGGTATAGGGCGCGCGAGCGGGCGCGTCGAGATCCGCGTTACTCGAGCACCAGCAGCACCGCACAAGCCGCGATCAGCGCGCCCATGACGCCGTTGAACAGGCGCAGCCGCTCGGGCGAGGAGAGAAAGCGGCGGATACCGGCGCCGAAGGCCGTCCAGCCATGCGAGGAGGTCAGCCCGATCAGCGCGAAGACCCCGGCACAAAGCAGCGCCTCGCGCGTGGGGGCTGTTCCGGTCACGAACAGGGCCGCGGTGGTGATGCACATGGTCCAGGCCTTGGGGTTGATCCATTGAAAGGCCACTGCCTCGTGAAAGCGGAACGGGCGGGCGCGGGTCGCGGCATCCTTGCTGCGCCCGGCGGTGGCGATGCGCCAGGCGAGATAGAGCATCAAGGCGAAGCCCGCCCAGCGCAGCGCCTCGCGCACCAGCGGATAGCGCTCGAAGATCTCGCCAAGGCCAAGCGCGACCAGAAAGAACATCAATGCAAAGCCGAGCGCCACGCCCCAGGCATGGGGCAGGGTGCGGCGCATGCCAAAGCTCGCCCCCGAATTGGCGAGCATGATGTTGTTGGGCCCGGGCGTCCACAGCGTGGTCATTGCCAGCGAGACCAGGGCAATGAGGCGCTCCGGGTCGAGAAGGTCGCTCACATTGGGCTCCGTGCTTGGTGGTGGTGGCAAGATCGCGCTGCGCGGCGGCGCTGTCCATGGCGCGATTGTCGGGGAGACAATTGCGTCGTCATTGCGCTGTGAGCATCGCCAGCAGATCCGCGCGGGTGGCGGCGAAACCTCCAGCGACCCAGGCATCCTCGGCGCGTTTGAGCGCTGCCCCGAGTGCCGGGCCCGGCTCGATCCCGGCTTTGAGCAGGTCGGCGGCGCTGATCGGCAGGCGCGCATCGGCGGCGTGTTGCAGGGCGCCCGGATCCACCGCCTCACCGCGCAGCAAGAGCGCATCGCGCGCCGCCTCGAGCCCGCAACGATACCCGGCCTCATGCGCTGCGAGCGGCAGGGCGCGCGCGATCCGGGCCAGCGCCTGCGCCTCGTTATTCGACAGACGCAGGCTCGTGCGCAGACCTTCGGCATTGCCGCCCATCAAGCAGAGCAGGCGGCGCGGCCAATGCGCAGGCACGTCGGCCATACGCTCCCGCGCGATCAGATCCGCAAAGCCTTCCAGCGACGCGCCGGGCAGGCAAGCGCGTAACACGCCAGTCTGCGCCATCCATTCCAGCGCCTCGCCCGGATCGGGGGCGGCGAGCAGCTTGCGCAACTCCGCCCCGATGCGCTCGCGCGCGAGCTGCGCGATCCCGTCCTTCAGCGCGGCGCAGGCGGCGAGATCGGCGGTGAGCGGTGGGCGCTCGGCATACCAGGCGGAGAACCGGAAATAGCGCAGGATCCGCAGATAATCCTCGCGGATCCGGTCTTCGGCGACACCGATGAAGCGAAGTTGGCGCGCCCCGAGATCCGGTAGCCCGCCGCCCAGAGGGTCGAAAACCTGCCCCATGCCATCGGCATAAAGCGCGTTCATGGTGAAGTCGCGCCGCGCGGCATCCTCGGCCCAGTCATCGGTGAAGGCGACGACGGCGCGGCGGCCATCGGTCTCGACATCGCGGCGCAGCGAGGTGACCTCCAGCGGCAGCTCGCCCGCCAGGGTGGTGATGGTGCCATGCTCGATCCCGGTCGGGATTGCCTTGAGGCCCGCGGCTTTCAGCAGGCTCACCGTCTCGTCGGGCGGTACGTCAATGGCGATGTCGATATCGGTGCTGCCCGCGCCGATCAGCGCATTGCGCACGCAGCCGCCAACAAAGCGCGCCCGCGCCCCCTTGGCGCACAGGGCGAGCAGAACTGACTGAATGGCCGGATCGCGCAGCCAGTCCGGGCTGATCGTCACAAGATCTTGTTGGCTCACGGCTTACTCGCTCGGCTCTAGATCATGCGCCCGGTGCAGGCGCTCGCACAGCCCGCGCAGGATGCCCGCGGTCGCGCCCCAGATATAGCGATCCTGATAGGGCATCGCCCAGAACCAGCGCCTCGTGCCCTGCCAATCTCGCGAGCGCCGCTCGTGATTGACCGGGTTAAGCACATGGCCAAGCGGTACTTCGAACACTTCCGCGACCTCGCCATCATCGGTGATCGGGTGAAACCCGCCCTCGATAAAGCCGACAAAGGGCGTGATCTGAAAGCCTGTGCTGGTCTCGTAGCGATCGAGCGGACCGGTGATATCGACCTGCTCGCGCGACAGGCCGATCTCCTCTTCGGCCTCGCGTAGCGCCGCGCCGAGCGGGGAGGGGTCGCCCGGATCGACCTTGCCGCCGGGAAAGGCGATCTGGCCGGGGTGTTTCTTCAGATGGTCGGCCCGGCGGGTGAGCACGACCTGCAAACCGCTCTCGCGCTCCATCACCGCGCAGAGCACCGCTGCGGGGCGAAGGCGGCGATGCGGGGGCAGATGGGCGCGCGCCTCGGGATTGAGGTCGAAATCGCTGCGCGCCCGCTCCGGCTCGGGCACCCAGACAGCGGCCTCGATCTGGGCCCTGCTCAGATTCTCGAAATCGATCGTCGACATGACGCTCCTATAGCATCGCTGCCGTCTCTTCGGCACTGGCAAGCGGAAAAAATAGACCGCTTGAGCAAAGGCCGAAACGCGCACCGGCTTCGGTTTGGGTGATCTCGCCCAGATCCACCAGGCGATAATAGGTCTTGCGGTCGATCCGCGCCTCGAGCCCGCCGCGCACGCGGATGTAAGGAACGCTGGCGCCATCCTGCGGGTCGGCACCAAGGCGGATCGGATGGTCGGGCCCGGCGGTGATCTGATCGCCGGTATTGGTGGTGAAGCGCACCTGTTGCGCCGCGCCCTCGCCGCTCACCTGATGATCGATCGCAACGAAGGGCACATCCTCGACGGTGATGCCGATCTTCTCGACCGGCGTCACCAGATAATAGCGCTCATCCTCATCATGGCGCAGGACCGAGGCGAACAGGCGCACCAGCGCCTCGCGCCCGATCGGGGTGCCCAGATAGAACCACTGACCATCGCGGGCGATGCGGATATCGAGATCGCCGCAATAGGGCGGGTTCCACAGATGCACCGGCGCCCCGCCGCCCGGACGGCGTGACGGCGCTGCGTTCTGACGGATCTGCGCCGCGAGCCCGTCCATGCTCGGGCTTGCCTTCTCGGGCGCTTGGTTCGTGTCGGGCGTTTGGCTTGTGGGCGGATCTTTTTTCGTATCGGCATTCATCGGCAAATCCCTAAACCAGCAAAACCCAAAACCAGCATGTCCCTAATCTTGCCCCCATTGCTCCGCAGACCAAGGGGATCGGGCCCAAAGCGCTGGAAATTTCAGGCAATCGCATCAGCTTTTCGCGAGGCACGCATTGGAAACTGGCCAAACCGGGCCCTTATGACACAGAATAGAACTCAAATGGCGCGGCGCAACAGAAGCTGTCGGGCCGCATGAGCCCGGCGCCTTCAGGCCGGCAGGACAAACAGGAGCGATCATGGTCCAGGTAGCGGCGAATGACGGGGCGCGCGACGCCGTGGGTGCGGTGGAAGCGGCGGCAGAGAAACTCGCTGCGGTGCGGGCCGAGATCGGCAAGCGGGTGATCGGTCAGGAGGCGGTCGTTGATCTGGCGCTGATCGCGATCCTGTGCGGCGGGCATGGCCTTCTGGTTGGTGCGCCCGGTCTCGCCAAGACGCGCCTGGTCGAGGCGATGGGCGCGGTGCTCGGGCTCGATGCGAAGCGCGTGCAGTTCACCCCAGACCTGATGCCCGCCGATATCCTCGGCGCCGAGGTGCTGGAGGAGAATGCGGGCGGCGGTCGGCATTTCCGGTTCATTGAGGGGCCGATCTTCACCCAGTTGCTGATGGCCGACGAGATCAATCGCGCCAGCCCGCGCACCCAGTCGGCGCTTTTGCAAGCGATGCAGGAGCATCATGTCTCGATCGCTGGCGCGCGGCGCGATCTGCCAGCGCCCTTCCATGTGCTCGCCACCCAGAACCCGATTGAGCAGGAGGGCACCTATCCGCTGCCCGAAGCGCAGCTCGACCGCTTTCTGGTGCAGATCGATGTCGATTACCCCGACCGTGATGCCGAGCGTGACATTATCCTCTCCACCACCGGGGTCGATGATGTGACGGTCGCGACCCTCATGGATGCGGCGGAGCTGATGGCGCTGCAACGGCTGGTGCGCGAGATCCCGGTCGGCGAGAGCGTGGTCGAGGCGATCTTGTCGCTGGTGCGCTCGGCGCGCCCGGGTGAGGCGGAGGCGCATCCCTCGACCTCGGCCCTGTCCTGGGGGCCGGGACCGCGGGCGGCGCAGGCGCTCAGCCTCGCGGTGCGGGCGCATGCCCTGCTGCATGGACGCCTCGCGCCGAGCATCGCGGATCTGCGGGCGCTGGCACCCTCGGCGCTCAAGCACCGCATGGCGCTGTCCTTTGCTGCGCGTGCCGATGGGCGCAGCCTTCCCGGCGTGATTGATGATCTGGTCGAGGCCGTCTGTGGCTAAGATCCTCCCCTTCTCTCCGGAGCGTCTGCGGGCCGATGCCGAAGCCTCGGCGGCGGCCTTCCCGCCCTTTCTTGCCGAGGCCGAGCGTTTGGCTGCGACGGTGCTGATGGGCGCGCATGGCAGGCGACGGGCCGGGATGGGGGAAACCTTCTGGCAGTACCGACCGGCCACTCCGGGCGACAGTCTCGCGGCGATCGACTGGCGGCACTCGGCGCGTTCGGATCACCTTTATATTCGGCAGACCGAATGGGAGGCGGCGCAGACCGTCTGGCTGTGGTGCGATCGCTCTGCCTCCATGCGCTATGCTTCCAAGCTGGCGCTATGCTCGAAGCGAGAGCGCGCGGCGGTGTTGAGTGCGGCGCTGGCCATCCTGCTCGGGCGCGGCGGTGAGCGGATCGCGGCGATGGGCACCGATGCAGGCAATCCCGGCTTTGGGGCCGCGCATCTTGAGCGGGTGCTGGCCGCGCTGGGTCGCGAGGATCCCGCCGATGCCGGAGCGCCGCCCAGTGTCGAGACGACCGGCGGCGGCCGCGCGGTCTTCATCTCCGATTTCTTCGGCGATCTGGCCTTGCTGGAAGAGAGCATGGCCGCCTTTGCCAATCACGGGGTTACCGGATTGTTGTTGCAGATCACCGATCCGAGTGAGGAAAGCTTTCCCTTCCAGGGCCGGGTGCGATTCGAGAGCATGGGCGGGGCACTGACCTATGAGACCGACCGGGCCGATGCGCTGCGTGAGGATTACCGCAATGCCCTCGCCGCGCGTCGCGACCGGCTTGAGCGCCTCGCTGCCGCCTCCGGGTGGCGGTTCTCGATCCACCACACCGATCAAAGCGCGGCGCCGGCGCTGCTCTGGCTGGCCGGTGGGTTGTCGCAAAGGATGGCATGATGTTGAGCTTTGGACCCGTCGCCTTCTTGCAGCCGCTGTTTCTGATCGGGCTTCTGGCGCTGCCGCTGCTATGGTGGCTGCTGCGTGCGACACCGCCTGCGGCCCGCACCGAGCGCTTTCCGGCGGTACGGGTGCTGCTGGGGCTCGAGGATCGCGAGCGCACGCCAGAGCGCACGCCCTGGTGGCTGTTGCTGCTGCGCTTGCTTGCCGCCGCCGCCCTGCTCCTAGCCTTCGCGCAGCCGGTGCTCAACCCCAAGGAGCGGCTGAGCGGGTCGGACCCGCTGCTCATCGTCATGGATGGCGGCTGGGGCAGCGCCCCCGACTGGCGCTTGCGACGCGCGGCGGCGTTGGAAATTATCGATCAGGCGCAGCATGCCGATCGTCCGGTTGCCTTGGCTATTCTGGCCGAGCCAGCGGGGCAAGCGGGTCGCTCTGCGCCGGTGAGCTTCAGCGAGGCCGGGGCAATTGAGGAAAGGCTCGCGGCCTTGGATCCCCGGCCCTGGCGCCCCGATCCGCAGGCTTTGATCGCGCGCCTGCCGCAGATCGGCGCCTTCGACACGGTCTGGCTGCATGACGGTCTCGACCATCCGGGGGCTGAGGCACTGCTCGAGGCGCTCGATACCCGCGGGCAGGTGACGCTCTATGGCCCACAAGCGCTGCCGATGGCGCTGGGCCCGGCGGTGATCGAGGAGGGCGCATTGCGTGTCCCGGTCCTGCGAGCGGAGGCGGGCAGCGAGCAGACGATCGCCGTCGGTGCCTATGGCGCGCGCGATGGCGGGCCGGAGCGGTTGCTCACCCGCGCCGAAGCCGTTTTTGCCGAAGATGAGACCGAGACGATGGCACAGATCGAATTGCCCCTGGAGCTGCGCAACGGGCTCTCGCGCCTCTCGATCCCCAGTGAGCCCCATGCCGGTGCCGTGCAGCTTTTCGACGAGCGCTTCCAGCGTCGCCGTCTGGCGCTGGTCTCGGGAGAGCGCCAGTCGGAAGCCGCCGCTCTGCTCTCGAGCCTGCATTACCTGCGCGCTGCCCTCGATCCGCATGCCGCCTATGAGGAAATGTCCTTGGCCCAGGCGCTGGACGGCGATGTGGACGGGATCGTTATGGCGGATATTGGCCGGATGGACGAGGAGACCGCAGGTTCCTTGAGCGAATGGGTCGAAGGCGGTGGGCTGCTGGTGCGTTTTGCAGGTCCGCAACTGGCCGCCTATGCCGCCGAGCGAGCGCTGGATCGGCGCTTGCGGCAAGTGCGCGATCCGCTGCTGCCGGTGATCCTGCGCGGCGGTGGGCGCGATCTTGGTGGCGCCTTGTCGTGGTCTGAGCCGCAGGGCCTGCGCGCTTTCGAGCCTGAAGGCCCCTTTGCTGGCCTGCCCGTGACGCAGGAGGTGAGCGTGTCGCGCCAGGTTCTTGCCGAACCCGAGCCAGAGCTTGCGCAAAAGGTCTGGGCCAGCCTTGCCGATGGCACGCCGCTCGTGACCGCTGCACCGCTTGGGCAGGGACAGATCGTCTTGTTCCATGTCAGCGCCAATGCATCCTGGTCTTCGCTCCCGCTTTCGGGCCTGTTCGTGCAGATGATGGAAAGGCTGATCGCGGTGACCCCGGCGCTCAGCGCGCGCGAGGCGGTGCTGGCCGAGGATCTGAGCGCGTGGCGCCCGGTCTCGCTCTTGGCCGCCGATGGCTCGCTTTCGCCTGCTGATCCGTCCGCGGCACCTGTAACCGGAGCAGAACTCTCCGCCGGTGTGCGTCCGGGCCTTGCGCCGGGCCGCTATGAGAGCGAGCAGGCGGTTTTGGCGCTCAATGCGATGCAAGAGGGTGAGGGCCTTGCCCCGCGTCCGGCGCCGCCGCGCGGTGTGCGCGCACAGATACTGGCGCAGACCGGTGAGCAAATCCTCAAACCGCCGCTGCTGGCGCTGGGGCTGGGGCTTCTTATTCTCGATATCCTCGCGGCGCTATTCGTGGCCGGGCGCTTGCGCGGCAATCTTGGCGCGGCGGCGGCTCTGGCGATGATGATCGCGTTGCCGGTCCTCTCGATCCCCGAGCCGAGCCGTGCGCAAGACCGCGAAGAGCCGGGCGCGGCCTCCTTGCTCGACATTGATCCAGCCGAGCGGCGCGCCGCGACCGAGACCGTGCTTGCCTATATGCGCACGGGTGATCGCAATGTTGATCGGATCAGCGAAGCTGGCCTGCGCGGGCTTGGCCTCATCCTGCGCAGTCGGACTTCCATTGAGCCGGGCGAGCCGGCGGCGGTCGATATCGATCGCGATGAGATCATGCTCTATTCGATGATCTACTGGCCGATCACCGCAACTCAGCCCGATCTTTCCAGCGAAGCGGTGCGCAAGCTCAACGCTTTCATTCGCGGCGGTGGAATGCTGGTGGTGGATACGCGCGATGCGCATCAGAGCATTGGCCGCTCAGACGGGCCGAACGCGCCGCATCTGCGTCGTCTCGTCGGCGCGCTTGACCTGCCCTCCTTGATGAACCCGCCCGATGATCACACCCTCACCCGCTCCTTCTATCTGCTAAGCGAGTTCCCCGGGCGTCATCGCAGCACCAATATCTGGGTCGAGGCGATCACCCCAAGCCATGAGGGCGCGGTGAATGCCAATGACGGCGTTTCGCCGATCCTGATCGGTGGCAATGACTGGGCGGGCGCCTGGGCAGTGGACGAGCAAGGGCGCGACTTGTTGCCGATGACCTCCGAACGGCAGCGCGAGTTCGCTTTCCGCTTCGGCATCAATCTCGCGATGTATGTCTATACCGGCAATTACAAGAGCGATCAGGTGCATCTGCCGACCATCGTCGAGCGGCTGGGCAATTGAGAAAGCGAGGCTGGCCGTGAACAGCATTTCCGACATCATTCTGCGCCCGTCCTTGCCCGAATGGATCTTGTGGGCGTTGGCAGCACTGGCGCTGTGTCTGATCGGCGTGGCCTTCTGGCGCGGGCTCAAGGGTGCCTGGCTGCGTCTTGCCGCGCTCGTGGTATTGATGGCTGCGCTGCTCGATCCGGCCTTTGTGCGCGAGCAGCGCGAGACCCGCCCCGATATCGCTCTTGTGCTGATCGATCGCTCCGCCAGTCAGAGCATTGATGGCCGCGATGCGCAGACCGACCGGGTCGAGGCCGCTCTGGCCGAGCAACTGGATCAGTTGCAGCGCGAAGCTGGCGATGCGCCGCTTGAGGTGCGCCGGGTAGAGATCGGCGATAGCGGCGCCGAGGGCACGCGGCTCGTTTCAGCCATGGGGCAGGCGATTGCGGACATCCCGCAAGATCAACTCGCCGGGGTCATCGTGGTCAGTGACGGCGCCATCGCCGATGCCGATCTGACCCTCGAGGCTTTCGATGCTGAAAACGCGCCGCCGGTGCATTTGCTGCTGACCGGGCGCGAGGATGAGTTCGACCGCCGTCTGATCATCGAAAAAGCGCCGGGCTTCGGTCTGGTCGGCGGGTCGGTGCCGGTGCGCTTCCGGATCGAGCAAAGCGGCACGGTTTCCGCCGCGCTGCCCAGCTCATTGATCGAGATCCAGATCGATGGCGAGACGCTGGGGCGCTGGGAGATCGGCGTGGGCCAGCCGCTCGAGCTGGACGTGCCGATCGAGCATGCGGGGGGCAATGTCGTCGAGATCCGCGCGCAGGCGTTGAACGGGGAGCTGACCGATCGCAATAACAGCGCCGCTGTCACCATCAACGGGATCCGCGATCGTTTGCGGGTGCTGTTGATCTCCGGCGAGCCCTATGCGGGCGAGCGGGTCTGGCGCAATCTGCTCAAATCCGACGCCTCGGTCGATCTGGTCCATTTCACCATCCTGCGCCCGCCCGGCAAATCGCTGCCGATCGACATGACCCGCGAGATGTCACTGATCCCGTTCCCAACCCGCGAGCTGTTCGACGAAAAGATCGAAGAATTCGACCTGATCATTTTCGATCGCTACCGCAATGTCGCCGGGCTACTGGATCGGCTCTATATCGAGAATATCTCGAACTATGTCTTTGGCGGCGGGGCGGTGCTGGTCTCGACCGGGCCTGCCTTTGCCACTGTGGAGAGCCTGTACAACTCGCCGCTCGCCGAAATCCTGCCCGCGCGCCCCTCCGGCGATATCATCGAGCAAGCCTATCGGCCCAAACTCACCGAGCTTGGCCTGCGCCATCCGATCACGCGGGTTCTGGAGGGGCGCAACAGCGCTTTGGAGGAAGAGGCGGCCTGGGGGCGCTGGTTCAGGCATGTCGATATCAAGCTGCTGGGCGGCGATGTCATCATGTCGGGCAGCGGCAATCGTCCGCTGCTGGTGCTCGACCGGGTCGGCGAGGGGCGGGTGGCGATGATCGCCTCGGATCATCCCTGGCTCTGGGCGCGCGGCTATGATGGCGGCGGGCCGCAAAAGGAGCTGCTCCGGCGCACCGCGCATTGGCTCATGCGTGAGCCAGAACTTGAGGAAGAGGCGCTCACCACCGCCCCCGCGCCCGACGGGTTCCTGATCGTGCGCCGCTCATTGGTTGAGGGGCCCAAAACGATCGAGAGTACCGCCCCGGATGGCTCGGTGCAGTCAGTGACGCTCGAGCTCAGCGAGCCCGGCGTCTGGCGCGGCCGGGTGCAGACCGACATGCTCGGCATTCACCGGCTCACCGATGCCAGTGACAGCATGATCGCAGAGCAGACGCTGACGGCGGTCGCAGTGGTCGGCCCGCCCAATCCGGCGGAGTTCGTCAACCCGATCTCGACCGGTGAGTATCTGGGGCCGCTCGTCGCGGCGAGTGGCGGCGGCTTGTTGCGGGTGGGCGAGACGGAGCCTGCCGTGCGCCGGGTGGCGCTCAATCGCTCGGCATCGGGGCGCAGCTGGATCGGCTTGCAGCGGCGCGGTGCCTATTCGGTGACCGGTGTGAGCCTGGGGGGCGTGGCCCCGGCCTGGTTGTTCTTTGCTCTGGCCGCAGCGCTGGCGGTTCTGGCCTGGCGGGTCGAGGGACGTTGAGCGGGTGCCCGCTTCATGGCGCCCCCAAGGAGAGGCACAATGGAGAGGCACAATGGCGGCTGAGCCGCGCAGGCAGAGCGAGGCAGAGGGCGAAACAAGCGCTGATGCAACGCAGATCAGACGCCCTTCCGGCCATGTGCCGGGAGCGCCGCGCAGATCCGTCAAGGAGCGCGCAGGCTCGCTTTTCTATCTCGGCCTCGGCTGGATCTGCGTCGCGCTGGGCTTGCTCGGGGTGCTGCTGCCTTTGCTGCCCACGACCCCGTTCATGATCGTCGCTGCCTTCGCTTTCAGCCGAGGATCGCCGCGCCTGCATCGCTGGCTGCTCGAGCATCCGCGCTTCGGACCGCCCCTGCAAGACTGGGAGCAACGCGGCGCGATCGCGCGCCCGGTCAAGCGGCTGGCCTGCGTGATGATGCTCGCCACGATTGCCTTGAGCGCTCTGGCCGGTCTGCCGCTCTATGTGCTCGGGATCCAGGCTTTCTGCCTGAGCGCGGCGGCGGCTTTTGTTCTCACAAGGCCGGATGCCTGAAACAGGCGGGCCAAGCTTTGCGCATGAAACGATGCGGGAGCGTCTGGATCTCTGCGGGAGCGTCCGGCAGCGCCGCGCGCTTACGCGTCGCTATCGTCGGACTTGCCCGCCTTCTTCTTTTTCGGCGCCGCTTTCTTTTTCGCGGCCGGTTTCTTGCCGCTCTTCGCCGCTTTCTCCGCGATCAAGGTCACTGCGGCCTCGAGCGTCAAGGCTTCCGGATCCTGGCTTTTCGGGATCGTCGCGTTGATCTTGCCATGCTTCACATAAGGCCCGTAGCGCCCCGAATAGAGCTCGATCGGCCCGCCCTCCTCGGGGTGATCGCCGAGCACTTTGAGAGGCTTGGCCGCAGTGCGGGTGCGCCCGCCGCCCTTCTCGCGCTTTTCGGCCAGCAGCACCACGGCGCGGTTGAGCCCGACCTCGAACACCTCATTGGCGTCGGGCAGATTGGCATAGGTGCTGCCATGCTTGACGAAGGGCCCGTAGCGCCCGAGCCCGGCGGTGATCATCTCGCCGTCATCGGGATGCGGGCCAACTTCGCGCGGCAGGCTCAACAGCTTGAGCGCCAGCGCCAGATCGACCGCTTCGGCAGAGACCCCCTTGGGCAATGAGGCGCGGGGCGGCTTTTCCTTGCCCTCCGCCTCGCCGCGCTGCACGTAAGGGCCAAAGCGCCCGGTGCGCAGCGAGATATCGACCCCGTTCTCGTCCTGACCGAGGATCTTGCCATCGGGGCTTGCCGCTTCCGCCGGTGCGTTCGGGTCGGCGTCAAGGCTGCGGGTATAGCGGCATTCGGGGTAGTTCGAGCAGCCGATAAAGCCGCCGGTCTTGGAGGGTTTGAGCGACAGCTCGCCCATCGAGCATAGCGGGCACTGGCGCGGCGGCGAGCCATCCTCACGCGGCGGGAACAGAAAGTCCGCCAGCTCCTCGTTCAGCCGGTCGATGACCTCGGCATTGCGCAGGCCCTTGGTCTCCTCGCATTTGCGGAAGAACTCGTCCCAGAACGCGCGCAGCAGCGCCTTGTAATCGGCCCGCCCGCCCGAGACATCGTCGAGGCTCTCCTCGAGCTCGGCGGTGAAATCGTACTCGACATAGCGCTCGAAAAAGCTCTCCAGAAAGGCGGTGACCAGCCGGCCCTTGTCCTCGGGCACCAGCCGCCCCTTGTCCTTGGAGACATATTCGCGGTCCTGGATCACCGAGATGATCGAGGCATAGGTGGAGGGGCGGCCGATGCCGAGCTCTTCCATCCGCTTGACCAGCGAGGCTTCGGAAAAGCGCGGCGGCGGCTGGGTGAAGTGCTGCTCGGGGTTCACCTTGCGCTTGTCGAGCGCATCCTGCGCCGCCATTGCTGGCAGGCGGCGGCTGTCTTCGTCCTGCTCATCGTCGCGCCCTTCCTGATAGAGTTTCAGAAAGCCGTCGAACTTGACCACTTGACCGGTCGCGCGCAGGCCGACCTTGCCATCGGGGGCGTTGATCTCGACCGTCGTGCGCTCGAGGCGGGCGCTGGCCATCTGGCAGGCGATGGAGCGCTTCCAGATCAGATCATAGAGCCGCTTTTCATCCGAGCCGAGCCCGGCGGGCAGGCGCTGGGGGTGCAGATCCATATCCGTCGGGCGGATACATTCATGCGCTTCCTGCGCGTTTTTCTGCTTGGATTTATACATGCGCGGGCTCGAGGGCACATAAGCCTCGCCATACAGCGCCTTGATCGTGCCGCGCGCCGCCATCACCGCCTCGGGTGCCATATCGACGCCGTCGGTCCGCATATAGGTGATGTGGCCTTCCTCATAGAGCTTTTGCGCCGCGCGCATGGTCTGGGCGGGCGAGAGGCTGATCTTGCGGCTCGCCTCCTGCTGGAGCGTCGAGGTGGTGAAGGGCGGCCAGGGGTTGCGGGTGGCGGGCTTGGCCTCGACCGATTGCACCGCAAAGGCGCGATCGGCGATCATCGCCACCGCATGATCGGCGGCGCCCTGGTCGGACAAGGTCAGTTTGTCGATCTTCTGCCCGTCGAGCAGGGTGAGCCGCGCCTCGAACTCTTCGCCTTTGGGGGTGGCGAAGGTGACGGTGACCGACCAATATTCTTGCGGCTTGAATTTCTCGATCTCCTGCTCGCGCTCGACGACGAGGCGCAGGGCGACCGATTGCACCCGTCCGGCCGAGCGTGAGCCGGGCAGCTTGCGCCACAGCACCGGCGAGAGGGTGAAGCCAACGAGATAATCGAGCGCGCGGCGGGCCAGATAGGCATCGACCAGCGGCTGGTCGATATCGCGCGGGTTCTTCATCGCATCGGTGACGGCGGATTTGGTGATGGCGTTGAACACCACCCGCTCAACGGCCGTGGATTTCTTCACCGCCCGGCGCTTGCGCAGCGTGTCGAGCAGATGCCAGGAAATCGCCTCCCCTTCGCGATCCGGGTCAGTCGCGAGGATCAGTTTATCGTCGTCCTTGAGCGCGTCGGCGATGGCCTTGACATGCTTTGCGGCTTTGGAATCAACCTCCCATTGCATCGCAAAATCTTCGTCGGGATTGACCGAGCCATCCTTGGCTGGCAGGTCGCGAATATGCCCGTAGGAGGCCAACACCTTGTAATCACTGCCCAAATACTTGTTGATGGTCTTGGCTTTGGCGGGCGACTCGACGACGACAACGGCCATGGGCAGAACTCTTTCGCTTTGGGCTCACTCAAGCCGCGATACATGGTCGGTAGATCCGCGCCTGTCAATGATCGAGCGAGCGCAAGGCACGCACCAGCCCGCCGGGCTCGCGCTGGGCGGTGCCAGCCAGTTCCATCTCCAGCAGGATCTGGGCGATCGCCTCGGGTGCGGCGCCGCTTTGCCGGATGAGCTCATCAATCGCGACCGGGCTTGGGCCGAGCAAGTTGCGCATCCGCGTCCGCAGCGCGTCGAGATCCGCGGCGGGATCGGCAGGCCGTGCCAGAAAGGCAGGGGAGGGCTCGCGCAGCAGACCCCGCTGGCCCGACAGCGCCTCGATCACATCGGCGGCATCCCGGATCAGGGCGGCACCGTCGCGGATCAGCCCGTTGCAGCCAGCGCAGCGCGGATCGAGCGGGCTGCCCGGCACCGCCATCGCCTCGCGCCCCTGCTCGGCGGCATGGCGGGCGGTGGAGAGGCTGCCCGAGCGCAGCGCCGCCTCGACCACCACCACCCCTTGCGCCATCCCGGCGATGATCCGGTTGCGGCGCAGGAAGCGGCGGGCGAGCGGCTCGGCGCCCATCGGCATCTCCGAGACCACGAGCCCGCGCTCGATGATCTGCCGGTAGAGCGCGTCATTCTCCGGCGGGTAGATCACATCCACCCCGCCCGCCAGCACCGCGACGGTGCCTGCCGCGCCGGTCAGGGCGCCGCGATGGGCGGCGGTGTCGATGCCGCGCGCCATCCCCGAGACGATGCAATAGCCTTGCGCCGTCAGATCCGCCGCCAGTTGTTCGGCGAGTTTGAGCCCGAGCGCCGAGGCGTTGCGCGCCCCCACCACCGCCGCCCAGCTCGAGGGCGCGGGCGGGGTGCCGAGCGACCAGAGCACCGGCGGCGGCGCGTCGATCTGGGCGAGCAGCGGCGGATAGCCCGGCGCGCCGAGGCACAGCATCCGCGCCCCGACCCGCTGCGCGCGGGCGATCTCGGCCTCGACGCTCTCCCGCGAGGCGAGGGTGATCGACCTGCGCCCCCCCCGTGCGGCGAGCTCCGGCAGCGCCTCGAGCGCGTCGGTCGCAGAAGGGTAGCGGTTGATGAGCTGCAAGAAGGTGATCGGCCCGACATTCTGCGAGCGCAGCAGCCGCAGCCAGGCGCGCTTTTCCTCCGGGCTCTGCGGCACCTTCTCGGGCGCAACCAGCGCCGGGGCCTCGAACAGCGCGCTCACGAGCGCTTGCCCAGCGAGATTTTCGGCTCCTCACCGCGCAGCAGTCGGCGGATATTGGCGCGGTGCTGGATCAGCATGACGAGGCTCATCAGGGCGAAGGCCCAGAAATAGGTCCATTCATCGAGCAGCGCGAGCGCGAGCATGCCAGCGCTGGCGGCTGCAAAGGCGCCGAGCGAGGAGCGGCGGGTCAGCGACACCATCGCGAGCCAGCCGATCAGCCCGGCCAATCCGGCGAGCGGGACCCAGCCGAAGAGGGCTCCCGCGCCGCTCGCCACTCCCTTGCCGCCGCGAAAGCGCAGAAGCGGCGAGAAGCAATGGCCCAGAAACGCGCCAAGCCCGGCACAGGCGGCGGCAACCGGGCCGAGATACAGAAAACCGATCACCGCCGGCAGCCAGCCTTTCAGAAAATCCAGCCCCAGCACCAGCAGCGCCGCGCCCTTATGACCCGAGCGCAGCACATTGGAGGCACCGACATTGCGCGAGCCATAGCTGCGCGGATCGGGCAGGCCCAGTGCTCGGCTCACCAGCACCGCCACCGGCACCGAGCCGAGCGCAAAGCCGACGAGAAAGGCGCCGAGCAGCCAGGGCCAGACCCGCTCCCAGCCCATGATCTCCGGGATCACGGCGCGCCCTGCGGCTCGGGCTCGGCGGTATGGACCACCGCGCCGTCAACCAGCGTCTGGCGCACGAGCCCGCGCATCATCGCCTTGTCAAAGGGCGAGTTCTTGCTCTTCGAGCGCAGCCAGCGCCGATCGAGCTGCCAGCTCAAACCGTCATCGAACACGATCAGATCCGCCCGCGCCCCGCGCGACAGCCGGCCGAGATCGCTAAAAATCTGCGGCCGCATCACCGACAGGCGGCGGGCGGGGTTCAGGGAGAGTTTCTCGAACAATTGCGGCAGGCTGAGCGCGCCTTGCGCCACCAGCTCCATCGCGCCGGAAAGCAGCGTCTCGACGCCCACGGCGCCGGTGGCCGCGGCCTCATAGGGCTGGCGCTTGCTCTCCTCGTTGCGCGCCCGGTGCGAGGAGGTGATGCAGTCGATCAACCCGCCGCGCAGCGCCTCGACCATCGCCGCCCGATCCGCGCCAGCGCGCAGCGGCGGGAACATCTTGTAGAAGGTCCGGTAGTCCTGGATATCTGCCTCATCGAACAGCAGATGCGGCAGCGAGACCGCGGCGGAGATCCGGCCGGAGCGCTCGCGGGCGCGGCGCAGCACCTCCAGCGAGGCTGCGACCGAGATCTGCTCGGCGTGATACTCGACCCCGGCGGCCAGAGCGAGGGCGAGATCGCGCTCGAGCGCCATGCTCTCGGCGAGCGGGCCGGGGCCGGGCAGCCCCATCCGCGTCGCAAAGGCGCCGGAGGTCGCGCAGCCGGTTCCGGTCAGGGTCGGATCCTGCGAGTGGTGCGAGACCAGCGCGCCCAGATCGGCCGCGTAGGCGAGGCAGCGGCGCAGCACTTGCGCATTGGCCACCGAGCGTTGGCCATTCGACAGGCCGACGCAGCTTGCATGCTGGGTGAGAAAGGCGAATTCCGCCATCAATTCCCCGGCGACACCCTTGGTCAGCGCCGCCATCGAATAGACCCGCGGCATGGCGTGTTGCTGTTGCTCTTCGCCGATGCGCTTGGCGATGAAGTCGAGCAGAGCCGGGTCATCGACCGCCGGATTGGTGTCGGGGCGGGTGACGATGGTGGTAACGCCGCCGGCCACCGCCGCCTCGCCAACGGTGCCGAAGCTCTCATTGTGGCGCTCGCCCGGCTCGCCCGCATGCACCCGCAGATCAATGACGCCAGGGGCGACCGCATGGCCCGTGCAATCGATCCGCCAGGCCTCGGCGACCGTATCGGGGTCGAGCAGATGCGGGCCGACATCGAGGATCCGGCCTTCCTCGATCAGCACACCGCCCGGGGTCTCGCTCAGGGCTTCGGGGTCGATGAGCCGCGCATTATGCAGATGGGTGCGCGCCGGGCGCGACTTCTCGGCAACGGCGCTCGCGAAATAGCGCCGACGCGGACCGCTGCCGGGCAGGCGGGTGCTTTTGGGTGCTTGATAGGGCAGGTTGCGCGCCAGGATCTCCAGCACCGCCATGCGCGCTGCCACACCCATCTGGACTTGCGCCGCGATCATCGAGCGCTCTTCGTGATCGGCCATCTCGCTGTCGATCTCGACCCCGCGGTTCATGGGTCCCGGATGCATGACGAGGGCATCGGGCTTGGCCTCCTTCAGCTCGTCCATGTCGAGCCCGTAGAGGTGGAAATATTCGCGTGCCGAAGGGATGAAGGCGCCGTTCATGCGCTCGTTTTGCAGGCGCAGCATCATCACCACATCGACATCGTTGATCGCCTCACGCAACGAGCCGCAAACGCGCACGCCCAGCGCCTCGAGCCCGGAGGGGATCAGCGTCGAAGGCCCGGCGACGCGCACTTCATTGCCCATCGCGCGGTGCAGGAAGATGTTGGAGCGGGCGACCCGGCTGTGCTGGACATCGCCGCAAATCGCGATCCGCAGGCCGCTGAGCCGATCCTCGCCGCGCTGCTCGCGAAACGCGCGTCGGATGGTCAGCGCATCGAGTAGCGCCTGGGTCGGATGCTCGTGCCAGCCATCGCCCGCATTGACCACCGCGCAATTGACCTTGGCCGAGAGCAGCGCCGCCGCCCCCGAATGACTGTGCCGGATCACCAGCATGTCGGGCAGCATGGCATTGAGCGAGACGGCGGTATCGAGCAGCGTCTCACCCTTGGTGATCGAGCTGTTTTTCATCGCCATGTTCATCACCGTCGCGCCCAGCCGCTTGGCCGCCAGCTCGAAGCTCGCCTGGGTGCGGGTCGAGGGCTCGAAAAACAGGTTGATGACCGTGCGTCCGGCCAGTGCCTGTTCGGGCACCTCGCGTCGTGCATTGAGATCGGCGTATTCATCGGCGCGCGCGAGAATGGTCTCGATCTGCGCTGCCGTCAGCCCGTCGATGCCGAGCAGATGATTGTGGGGATACATCGTTGCCGCCTCGCCTTGGATCCATGATCAGGCCCTCGCCTGCTGCGTTATACCTCAGGGGCGGAGCCGTGCAACTCACGAGGGGGCGATGGGCGGGCTCTGTTTGGGCAAGTGACCCGCCCTATCGCCTGCGCACGCAAGCAGAGCCTCGGGCCTTGACGTTACATTGTAACAGTTTTATCAAGAAGCCTTCGCGGGCAAAGGACCCGCGCCCCGGTTTCGCGAGCGTCTGACAGATGTCTGAAAACTGCTGCGCCCATGCCGCGTCGGCCAAGGTCCATGATACGGCCCATGCCGCGTCGAACCATGCCGCGTCGAACCCTGAAACGTCCGGGCCTACCCGCTGGCCGGATGGGCAGCTTCTCGGCCTCAGCGGCGTCGGGGTTGCGGTGCGGGGCAAGCAGATCCTCTCCGGCGTGGGATTGTCGCTTTATGCGGGGCAGATCGTGACCATCGTCGGCCCCAATGGCGGCGGCAAGACCTCGCTGCTGCGCGCGGTGATCGGAGACCTCCCGCTCACCAGCGGCATCATCACCCGCCGACCCGGCCTGCGCATCGGCTATGTGCCGCAAAAGCTCGCCATCGACCAGACCATGCCGCTAACCGTCTCACGCTTTCTCGCGATGTCGGGGGCCTCCAGCCGAGATACGCGCCTCGCGATGCTGGAAAGGGTCGGCGCGGGAGCACTCGCCGGGCGGCAGATGGCGGCGCTCTCGGGCGGCGAGCTACAACGCGCCCTGCTCGCCCGGGCGCTGCTGCGCGCCCCGCATCTGCTGCTGCTCGATGAGCCGACCCAGGGGCTCGATCAGGAGGGCACGGTCGGCTTTTACCGGCTGCTCGAGACCTTGCGCCGGGAAGAGGGTGTCGGGGTGCTGATGGTCAGCCATGAGCTGCATGTGGTGATGGCGCAATCGGATCACGTCCTGTGCCTGAATGGCCATGTCTGCTGTGCTGGCGAGCCCGAAGCGGTGGCGGTGCATCCCGAATATCGGCGCCTGTTCGGCCGCGGCGATGACGAGGTGCTGGCGGTCTATCAGCATCATCATGATCACTCGCACGGATAGGGGCCGCCAATGCTGGAGCTGATCACCGCCGATTTCATGATCCGCGCGGCGCTGGCCGGGATCGGCGTGGCGATGATCGCCGGGCCGCTCGGCTGTTTCGTGGTCTGGCGGCGCATGGCCTATTTCGGTGACGCCACCGCCCATTCGGCCCTGCTCGGGGTGGCGCTGGGCCTCTCTTTCGACCTGCCGATTCTGTTCGGGACGGCGCTGGTGGCCTCGGCGCTGGCGCTGGTGGTGGCGCAACTGACCCGGCGCAGCGGCTTTGCCGCCGATACCATGCTCGGGGTGATGTCCCACGCCGCGCTGGCGCTCGGGATGGTGGCGATCAGCCAATTGCCCGGTCTGCGCGTGGATCTGATGGGCTATCTCTTCGGCGACATTCTCGCGGTCAGCCGGCAGGATGTGGCGCTGATCTGGGCGGCGGCGGCGATCCTCGGCAGCTTGCTGATCTGGCATTGGCGCGCCTTGCTCACCGCGACCCTGAGCGAGCCTCTGGCGCGAGCCGAAGGGCTGAGCCCCGAGCGGCTGCGGCTCGGCTTCATGCTGGCGCTGGCACTGGCGGTGGCGCTGGCGATGCAGGTGACCGGGCTGCTGCTCGTGACCGCGCTCCTGATCCTGCCCGCAGCGGCAGCCCGCGCGCTTGCCCGCACACCCGAAGCGATGGCGATGATGGCGGCGGGGATCGGTGCGCTGAGCACCGTCATCGGGCTGGTCCTCGCCTTCCTGATCGACGCCCCAGCCGGGCCGATGATCGTGACATCGGCCTTTTTCGCCTTCCTGACCACCACTTTGATCGGATCGCTTACCGCGCGGGCCTGATCGGGGGAGGGCCTGATCCTCAGGCGGTCAAGCCTTCGGGCTCGGGCAGTCCGTTCATCCGGCAGCATGCCGTCACCGTATTGGCGAGCAGGCAGGCGATGGTCATCGGCCCCACCCCGCCCGGCACGGGCGTGATCGCCCCGGCGCGCTCGATGGCTTCATCAAAGGCGACATCCCCGACAAGCCGGGTCTTGACCGCACCATCCTCGCGCAGGCCAAGCTCCGGCGCGGCGATGCGGTTGATCCCGACATCAATCACCGTCGCTCCCTCGCCGATCCAGTCGCCGCGCACCATCTGCGCGCGCCCGACGGCGGCCACCAGGATCTCGGCCTGACGGCACACGGCCTCGATCTCGCGGGTGCGCGAATGGGCGATTGTCACCGTACAGCTATCGCGCAGCAGCAATTGCGCCATCGGCTTGCCGACGATGTTCGAGCGCCCCAGCACCACCGCCCGCTTGCCCGACAGATCACCGCAGCGTGCCCGCAGCATCATCAGGCAGCCGAGCGGCGTGCAAGGCACCATCGCCTTTTGCCCGGTCGCCAGCAGCCCGACATTGGAGATGTGAAACCCGTCCACATCCTTTTCCGGCGCTATGGCATTGATCACCAGATCGCTATCAAGATGGCCCGGCAGCGGCAATTGCACGAGGATCCCATGCACCTCCGGCGCTGCATTGAGCTGCGCGATCAGCCCGAGCAGCGTCGCCTCCGAGGTCTCGACCGGCAAGCGATGCTCGAAGGACGCCATGCCGACCTCGGCGGTCTGGCGCGCCTTGTTGCGCACATAGACCTGACTGGCCGGATCCTCGCCGACCAGCACCACCGCCAGCCCCGGCTTGAGCGCGTGATCCTCGGCAAGGCGGCTGACATGACCGGCCACCTTCTCGCGGATGGTGGCGGCGAAGGCCTTGCCATCAATCAGATCTGCGCTCATGGGGGCTCCTGCGATTGGAGGATGATGGAGAGGGGCGCAACTTAGTCGCTGATCGCACAAAGAGAAAGCCGGTTCTCGCAAGTATCCGCAGAGGCGGCGGCGCGCTACTGTGCTGCGGGCGGTTCATGCTCGAGCAAGATGCTTCCCATGGCTTCGGTGACGCGGGTGATTGGCATGACATAGGCGAACCGGGCCGCCCCGACTGAGCGGGTGGTTGCGAGCAGCCCGACCACCTTCCCGTTGGCATCGACCACGGGCGCCCCGGCACTGGCGCGCAAATCGACCTCATCGGTCATCAGCACCGCGAAGACATGCGCATTCATCTGCGCAATCGTGCCGCCATGCGCGGCGCTCTGCCCTGCCTCATCGCTGACCGGTGCCAGCACCCACAGGGATGCACCGATCGAGAGCGGCTCGCTCGAAACGCCAAGGCGCGGCAAGGCTTGCCCCGCCTCATCGTGCGCCTTCGCCTCGAATGCCACTGCGTCAAGCCCGCTGCCATTGGTCGCGAGCGGCTCGGCATTGAGCAGCCCGAATTGCTTGCCGATTGGCTCGATCCTGCCTTCCTCGAGCGACACGCAGGCGCCGTTCGTGAGATTGATCATGAGCTGCTCGGTCGAGAGCTGATCGGTAAAGCCACTGATCGGCCCGAAATTGCCGATCGCGCTGAGCAATACGCGGTGCTCGCCGATGCCGAGATGAAAGGCCAGCCCTGGTTGAACGCGGGTGCTGTAGATCGTCACGTAAGGGATGCAGACCGCAGCCATCACGTCAGCGGGAAAGCCCGCCTCCGCATCAACCGGCGCCTCAGGGTCGATGTGTGCTCCCTCGCTCGCACTTGTTTCGCTTGCTTTCGGAGCGGCGATGTCCTGCGCTCCGGCCTGAATGGCTGAAAGCGTGACAAATGCCAATGCCCCGGCCCCAACGGTCCCCAATGTGCTTAAGGTCCCAAGGGCCGCAATGGCCCAAAGAGCGATCATCGTGCCTGTCTTTGCCATCCCTGTCCCCATCGCTGCGGCGCGGCACTCCCAAGCGCCGCCTGCGCGCGGGATTGACCGAGAAACGCGGCGCTTGCAAGGCGCACGGGCACCAAGATCACCGCCAAATCGACATCCCGTGGAGGGAAGTCCGACCAAAGCCCAATTGCTCCGCAGGGGCGGGTATTGAAACGCTATTTCGCATGTTGTCGGCATCGCCTCCCCCCACGCCTTCGCTCGCACGCGCGTTCTGGTACTTGTTGGTCCTCGCTTTGCTGACGGGGCTGCTCGGGGTATTCGCGCTCGGCGGTGATGCCCGTGCCGAGATCAGCGCCGAAGAACTCGCTCGCCGCATCCCGCCACCGATGGCGCCGGGGCAGCGCATCGGCGAGGCGATCTGGGAAATCGAAAACTCCGGCGGCGAGTTTGCCGGCTATGCCTTCGAGACCGAGCCGCTGGCACCGATCCCGGGTTTCTCCGGTGCGCCGATCAATGTGCTGGTGGTGATCGATCGCGAGGGCCAGTTCCTCGATGCGCAGATCATTACTCAGAACGAGCCGGTCTTCGTATCCGGCCTCGGCGAGGCGCCGTTCCACGCCTTTGTCGCCCAGTATCGCGGTCATGCGCTTTCCGACCCGATCACCGTCGGTGTGCCTTATGGCGCCCATGGCGGTTCGGCCTCGACCAATGTGTATCTCGATGGCGTGACCAAGGCGACGGCCTCGGTGCGCATCGCCAATGAGACGATCCTCGCCGCCTCACTGGCCGTGGCACGCGAGCGGCTGCAAGGCATCAAGACTCAGCCCGCCGCCGCGCCTGATACCGATCATGATGAGCCGCTCGACTGGCCCTCGCTGCTCGAAAGCGGGATCGCCGTGCAATATCGGGTGCTCAATGGCGATGTCGAGACGGCGTTTGCCGGTACCGACTGGGCGGATGAAGACCCGCAGGCGCGTGCCGATCCCGATGGGCTCTACACCCAGATGACCGTGCTGGACCTCGGACCGCCGAGCATCGCCCGCGCCGCCCTCTCCGCCGATGCGCTGCGTGAGATCGAGGCGATGCGCGCGGTGGATCCGCATTCCGAGCCGATCCTCGTGCTCTCACAGGGCCGTCATGCGTTGCTGGCCCCGGATTTCGTGCGCAACACCGCCCCCGACCGGCTCTCGGCCAGCCAGAACGGCTTTCCGCTTGCCTTGCGCGATGCCGATATCTTCGTCGATCTGAGCGCCGATGCGCCCGATTTCGACGAGGCGATCATCCTGCGCGTTGATCGTCGGCTGGGGTTCGATCCGGCCAGCCCCTGGACCCTGAGCATTCGTGCCTTGCGCGAGAAGGGCATCTTCATGCCTGCGATTGGTAGCGTCGATTTGCCGATCGAGGTGCAAACGCCCGAGCGGTTTTTTCGCCGACCCAAAGTCACGGAACCCGATCCGGTTTGGCTCGCGGCGATCAAGGAACGGCGTGTCGATCTGATCGCGGCCGGGGCGCTGCTCATCGGGCTGCTCGGTGCGCTGAGCTGGCGGCTCGACGCGCTCGCCCGCCAGCGCTGGTTCCCGGCCTTCCGACTCGGCGTGCTGGCGATCACCACCGGCTTTGTCGGCTACTGGGCACAAGGCCAGCTCTCGATTGTCACCCCGCTTGGGGTCTTGCGTTCGAGCATCGAGGGCGGATCGCTGAATTTCCTGCTCTATGATCCGTTCTCGCTGCTGATCTGGCTGGCGGCGATCATCGGGCTGGTGCTGTGGGGGCGCGGGCTGTTTTGCGGCTGGCTGTGCCCGTTTGGTGCGATGCAGGAATTTGCCGACCGGATCGGCCGCGGATTGGGACTCAGGCAGATCAAGGTGCCCGAGCGGCTCGATCGCGCACTCAAATGGGTGAAATACGCCGCCCTTGCCGCCTTGATCGGTGCCGCGCTTTACTCCGGCCCGCTGATGGACAGCATGGTCGAGATCGAACCATTCAAGACCGCGATCACCGTCGGATTTCAGCGTGAATGGTTCTATGTCGCCTATGCTTCCCTGTGGCTGGTGCTGGGCCTTGTAATCTTCAAGCCGTTCTGCCGTTATCTGTGCCCCTTGGGTGCCTTTCTGGCGCTGGGAGGCAAGGCGCGGCGGCTCGACTGGATCGAGCGGCGGGCCGAATGCGGTAGCCCGTGCCAGCTTTGCAAGGTCCGCTGCCCCTATGGCGCCATCGAGCGCTCCGGGCGGATCGACTATGACGAATGTTTTCAATGTCTTGACTGCGTGACCATCTATCACGACACCAAACAATGCGTGCCTTTGGTGCTCGCCGATAAACGCCGCGCCAAGATCGACCGCAGCGCATCGGTCTCGAAGAGCGAGCCGATCTTGGAGGGAGCATGATGAAACCAGCCCGGCTCTCGCGGCGGCGCATGATCATGCTGAGCGCGGCGGCGATCGGCGCATCCCGGATGCCAGCGCGCGCCGAGGATCGGACGCTCTGGCGCGGGCAAGCGCTCGGGGCCGAAGCCAGCTTGACCCTGCTCGGGGGCGATCGCGCCGCGGCGGACGCGGCCATCCTGGCGGTGCGGGCGATGTTGGCGCGGGTCGAGGCTCTGTTCAGCCTTCATCGCGGCGACAGTGCCCTGGTGCGGCTCAACCGCGAGGGTGCGCTGCGCGCGCCCGATCCATTGTTTACCCGCACGCTTGATTTGGCCATCGAGATTGCCAAGGCCAGCGGCGGCGCCTTCGATCCCACTGTCCAACCGCTCTGGCAGGCGCTGGCGAGGGGCGCTGATATCGAAGCGGCGCGTGCGTTGGTCGATTATCGCCGGATCACGCGCGGCGAGGACAGGATTACGCTCGCCCCCGGTACTGCCCTCACCCTTAACGGCATCGCGCAAGGGATCGCCAGTGATGAGGCGGCGGTGATCCTGAGCGCGCATGGCTACCGCGCCAGCCTCGCCCATATCGGCGAGTTCGCCGCCCAGGCACCAAAGCCCGATGGCACCGGCTGGCGGATCGGGGTGGCAGAGCCCCAAAGCGCTCAGATCCGGCATGTGCTCGCGCTTGAGAGCGGCGGCATCGCTACTTCCGAGCCCAATGCCATGCGGCTCGGGGAGCATGGGCAAAGCGGGCATATCCTCACGCCCAGCGGGCAGGGGCCACATTGGGCCAGCGTCACCGTCGAGGCATCGAGCGCGGCAAGGGCCGATGCGCTTTCCACCGCCATCGCTGCCGCCGCGCCCGAGCAAGCCGAGCCGATCCTGCGTCAGGGCAAGGGACGCCGCGCCGTGTTGATCGCCCCGTCCGGCGCGCTCACGATCCTGCGCTGAAGGTAAGCCGCACCGCACTGGGGAAATGGTCCGATGCGGTGAGCAGCGCCTGTTGCAGCGTCTCGTCACGCGCAATCTCCGGATCGTTGAACGGATGCCAGATGCGCCATTCGGGATCGGTGCGGGCGGCGAGTTCCGGGGAGAGCAGCACAAAATCCAGCAGGGCTTCAAGATATTGGCGCAGATCGTTGCGCCAGAACCGCGCAGTGCTCGCGGTGGCCGCGCTGCCCTCGCGTTGCAGATACGGATTGATCAGCCCGCTGGCGCCTTGCCCGGCGATCTCATCGAGCGCCGAGCGGCCGAGGATGCTCTCCAACGGATCAAAGCCGGGTCCGTCATTGAAGTCACCCAGCACCAGCAGATCGTCACCCGCGGCCAGATGCGCGTCGATGGTTTGACGCAGCCAGAGCGCCTGACCCGCCTGCTTGCGGCGATTGCTCACCGCGTTCTGCAAGGTCTCTTCGAGAGTGTTGCCGCCGCGCGGGTTCTTCGATTTCAGATGTACCCCGATGAGCCGAAAAACCGCCCCGCTCAGCCGATCGGTGATCCGAGCCTCTAGCGGCGGTTTGGAGAAAACCGCGATCTCGGGCAGTCCCTCATCATGCAGGGCGAGCGGGTAGGCGGTGTCAAAGGCCGGGTTCGCCATCGGCTCGTGCACCGCTTCGATCCGATCGGGATCATAGAGCAGCGCGATCTCCTGATGGGTCGGGGAGGGAAATCCAAGCAGCGCCTTGCGCTGGCGCAGCCGGTAATAGCGGGCAAAGCGCTCCAGCGCCGCGACGGTATCATCGCGATGCTCGTCACTGTCATTGGGCGCTTCGAGGATCAGCAGCACATCCGGGTCGATCGCACGCAGCACCGCGGCGATCGCGTCGGCTTGCTCTTCGCGCGAGATCTTGTAGCGCCGCGAGGCATGATCATCGCGCAGGAGAATATTATCGCGCGAGAACAGCTCGGTGAACCACTCGATATTATACGTCGCGATGGTGAGTGCAGATGAAGATGCAGGCGCCGCCGCCCGCTCGTTTTCCGGCGCAGGCGGCATGACCCGTTATCCCTCCAGCATCCCCAATGCGTTGAGATAGAGATCGAGGATCGCCTCTTCCTCAGAGCGTTCTTCGGGCTTTTTCTTGCGCAGCGAGATGATCTTGCGGATCGTCTTGGTGTCAAAGCCATTGCCCTTGGCCTCGGCATAGACTTCCTTGATCTGATCCATCAGCTCTTTTTTCTCATCCTCGAGCCGCTCGATCCGTTCGATGACCGAGCGCAACTGACCGGCAGAGACCGCCACCGTGGAGGTGTGGTCATCACCGCTCATGTCCTCGTAGCCTTCCTGCCCGTCCAGCATGTGCCTTTTTCCCTCAATTCGTGATCCGAGAATCGCTTCGATTGTGCATCATACAAGATGCTGTGGAGCATGCCCATACGGACCCGAGATCTTGGCCAATTGGGGACAGTATTGGGGGTAACGGGTGGATAAACGCCCGGCGAGGCTCCTCGCCCGCTCAATTCACTGATGCGTGGGCAGCGTGAGCAGATGGGTTTCCTCGCCGCGGCTCAGGCGCACGTGATCATCGGCGATCAGGGCAACGCGCCACCCGAGGATCTCATCGCCGGTTTGCAAGCGGATGACCTCGCGCTCGCCGGTGCGCACCAGCGCCCGCTCGGCATTGCGGCTTTGAAAGACGCTCAGCAGCACCAGCTCGCGCAGTTGCAGATCGGCATTTGTCGTCACCACATCCTGATCAGCGTCAGGCGGGGCGCTTGTAGCGGCTTGATTGCCCTGCGTCGCGCCCGCGTCATCCGGGAGCGCGGCGACATCGCGCCGTTCCGGGCTTGGCGTGGCGTCAGGCGCGATGCCGGGGCCGCGCTCATCCGCGTAAGGATCGCTGGCATTGGGATCACTGCCCGGCTCCGCAACAGTGGCCAGGGTGTCTTGACCCGGCTCGCTCGCGGTATCTTCAATGAGATCGCCATCGGCCTCGTCCGGGCTCGCGGCCAGCGTTGCGGGATCCGGACGGCGCGGGTTCTCGCGCGGCGGCGGCGAGGCGAGAGGGGCGATGCCCGGTCCCGGATCGATCGCCTCGGTATCGCTATCGCGCGCCTCAGGCGGGAGCAAATGCCCGCCAAAGGCTTGCTCATTCTCGATGATGTTGCCATCGATCCAGGCTTGGAGCGCATCATCGGCAGCCAGCTCTTGGGGAGCCTGCTTGGCGCGCTCTGACAATGGGCTAAAGCGCGGCGCATCGAGCAGGCTGCGCGCGATGGGCGGTACCTTGCCAGAGGGAAGGTCCTGATCTGTCGCGACCGCCCTGTCTCCTGCATCCGGATTGTCGGGATCGGCGATGCCGGTGCCGGGGGGCACAGCCGCGAGGCTTTCCGTTGCCGGCGCGCCGGGTACTTCTACGGAGGGCGGCGTCACGACCGGATTGATCGGCGGCGTTTGCGAGATCAGACCCGGCATTAACCGATCAGGCGCGCTCTCCTGAAAGAGCGGCCGCCCCACCAGCCCGATATGCGCCTGAAGGTCGCGATAAACAAAGGGTGCCGGGGGCAGAGGCGGCGTTTCTGCTTCCAGTTGCACGGGGCCAAGGGCCTCGAGGCGCGGCTTAGCCAGCTCTGGCCCGTTCACCGCGAACCAACCAGCGGCCATGGCGCCCGCTGCCAGAAAGACATTGCCGATGACCCACCCGGTGCGGCTCATGACGCACCTCCCGGCATTTGATAGATCGAGCAAGTCAAGCGAATATGCACCCGATGGGTGCCATCGGGGCTCTCGGCCTTATGCGCCTCAAAACTACGCACGAAGTAAAACGGCGTCTCGCTTTCCAGAACTCTGAGAATATCGGGCAAGGCGGCCTCGGGAAGACTACCCTCGATCTGAGTGCTGTATTCGAGCAGGCCCTCATTTTCCGTTGTCAGGGAGGCGGAAACGCCCGCCAGATCGCCTTGATGGGTTCGAAACAGCGCCGCGACTTGCTCTTCGATCAGCGTTTCAGGGGTTTGATCCGGGCCGACCTGAAGCAGACCCGAGATATCGGTGCGCGCATAGTTGAGCCAGGCATCACCCAAGGGCTCGAATAACAGCGCCTGACTGGTGCGCGCCTCCAATTCGCGGATCCGGGTGCGCTCCTGATGAATAAGCGTGCCGGTCCGGGCAAAATCGTAGCCAGCCCAAAAGATGAAGGCGAGCACGATCAGCAAAAAGGGCAGGCAGGCCACGAACAAGGCCAGTATCTGACTTGCTCGAGAGCCGCGCCGAAAGCGATCGGTCACGATTTCTGGTTCGCTGGAGAGCTCGGTCATCATGGCTCCCTGCTATCTGGTGGCGGAAGCAGTTCTGATTGCTGCGGTTGTTGCTGATGCAATTGCCCGTCGAGACTGGCTTCGATCGCGAAGCTCTGCCGGTCCGGCTGCTCCGAAGGCCGCACCGGTGCCGCATAGCGCGCATTGGCAAAGCCGTTGGACATTTCTACCGCGGTCAGCACGGCGTCGGCGTTCTCGGCGAAGCCCTCAATTCGGACCTGACCGGATTTCAGGGCGATTCGCTCTGCTCTGGCCAGGGGGGGCAAGGAGGCGGAGAGACTGTTGAGATACACCAGCGCCATCGGCTCATCGGTGCGCAGCACCATCGGGGTCGCGGCTCTGCGCGCCAGCGCCAGCGTGCTCGCCCGTTTTTCGAGGGCGCCCGCCAGTGTCGCCTCTGCGGCCTGTCGCCGCTGGGTCAGGGTATCGACCACCTCCCAACGGGCCAGCAGGGAGCGCGTCACCCCGATGCCAGAGAGCACAATGCAGATGCAGGCGAATACCACCGCCATTGCCTTGAGCGACTGACTGTCCCGGCGACGGCGATGTGCGATGCGAAAGGTCGGCCCGTGCTCGAAGCCCTCCGCCTTCTCGGCCGCAGTGATCCGCAAAGGCACAAAGTCATGCGCATTGGCGAAGTCCTCAGCCTCGCGCGCGCTCTGCCGCAGGGCGATTGCTACCATCACTTGCAAAAAGCCGGTCTGGGCATCTTCGCCAATAATGACGGCATCGAAGAACAGGTCCTCCGCCGCATATTGGGTGATGGACCCCAGACGCCACAAGACCTCGTTTCTCAGATCATTGCGGGCGACAGAGGGAAAGGTCTCCTGGCGATAAAGCGTCAGCTCGTGCGGCAACAGCAGATCGACCTTGGCCGGGCCACCTGGACGACCGGCAACATGGCGGCGCATGCGGGCGATCTTCTGCTCGAAATCCGGATCGTCATGCCGGACAACCTGGCGCAGCAAATATCCTTCTGCCACGCGTTCGAGCAGCCGGACTCGCTCTTCAGAAAGATCCAGAGCGAATTGGGCGCTGATCTTGGGCCCAGCCATCGCGCGCAATTCGCTAACCAACCAGTCTTTCATTCCACTTCCTGTCAGAGAGCACAGGGCGTATGCTCGCGGCACGCTCGTATCAATGGGGTCTCCCACCTTCAACGAGCGAATTATAGCGAAAGTAAGAAGGCCAGTGCCCCAATCCCGGCGCGGACGCTATCAACCGCTCAAAGGACCTACAAGGGAGCCTAACATGCAAAATGTTAAAATGATCTCGAAATGGCTGGGTTGTGGATTTCTCGTCCTAGCCTTGCTGGGCTGTGGAGAGGAACCGTTGATGAGCGAATTGCACAAGACAATCAGCGTCTCTGGCGAAGCAAAGGTCAGTGCTGTTCCGGACATGGCGCGGATGCGCGTGGGCGTGAGTAGCACGGCGCAAACCGCGCGCGAGGCGATGGCCCTCAATGCCGAGCGGATGAGCGGCGTGTTCGAGAAATTCGCCGGTCTGGGGCTCAACCCCGAAAAGGATGTGCAGACCAGCCATGTCTCCTTGCATCCGCGCTGGCGTACGGAAACGGATGGGCAGGGCAATCGGCGGCAGGTCCTTGATGGCTATGAGGCCTCCAACACCATCACTGTGACGATCCGCGATATCGCCAAGATCGGGGATACCCTGGATGCGCTGATCGAGGCGGGGCTCAATGAAGCGGGCGGGCTGAGCTTCGAGATCTCCGAGCCCGAACCATTGCTCGATCAGGCTCGGGCATTGGCGATTGCCGATGCGCGGCGCAAGGCGGATCTCTATGCCAAAGCCGCCGGTGTCCGGGTCGGCGCGGTGTTGTCGATCAGCGAGGCCGGGCTGTCGGCCCCCTCTCCGGTCTACAAGGAAGCGGATCGGATGATGATGAGCCGATCAGCAACTCCGATTGCACCCGGCGAGCAGGATCTGAGCGCGCAAGTCACCGTGCACTGGCTCCTCGAAGACGAGTGAGCCAAGGCACCGGTGTTTACCGAACAGATCGGCTCCCGGTTATTGGGAGCCGATCACGGACTGGAAGATCAGCCCGGCCAGCACCGCCCCGCTCAGGCCGAGCCCGAGATAGAGTGCGAAGACCTCGCGCTTGACCAGCGACCAGACCGCCGCCATCGCCGGGATCGAGCTCACCGCGCCGCCGACCATGAAGGCAATCCCGGCGCCCGGCTGCATCCCTTGCTCGATCAGCGCCGCGATCATCGGCGGGGCGGCGCTGCCATTGAGATAGGCCGGAATACCGAGCAGCGCGCTGATCAGGATCGGGGCAGTGCCGGTGCCGCCGACCAATCCCGCGATCAGCTCGGCCGGGACATAAAGCTTCATCAGCCCTTCGAGCAGATAGGCCAGCGCCAGCCAGCGCAGCAGGAAGAGCGATTGCTCAAGCAGGGTCTGCCAGAACACTGCCCGGCGCGGTTCCTCCTGCCAGAACGCCCAGAGCGGGGCTTGCTCATAGGGCTTCGAGCCGCAACCGCAGCAACTGCGCTTGGGTGCGATCTTCAGCGGATCCGCCAGCGCGCCAACCCGGCCGAGCGCGAGCACCAGCGTGCCGCCCAGCAGCCCCATGCCGACCGCGGCTAGGGTCTTGGCGATCGCATAGTCCCAGCCAAGCGCGCCAGCGGTGATGGCGAATTGCGCCGGATCCATCACCGGGGAGGACAGCCAGAACGCCATCACCGCCGATAGCGGTGCACCCAGCGCCAGCAATCCGGCGATGAACGGGATCACCTCGCAAGAGCAGAACGGTGCCAGCCCGCCGACCAGGGCCGCGAGCACGATCATGCGCAGCGGCGAGCCGGTAAAGGCCCGCGCCACCAAGGCGTCAGCGCCGGTTGCCTTCAGATAAGCCAGCAGCCCAATGGCGATCGCGACATAAATCGCCGTCTGCGCCAGCGCGCTGCCCGCGATCTGCAACAACGCGCCGAGCCGTTCGGGATCGAGCACCGCCACCGCCGCCGGAATGGTGAGCAGGATGACCAGCAGCCAATCGATCTTTGGCAGCCGAGCCAGTGATTGGTTCAGGGAGTGAACGAGGGCGGTCATGCTGGTTCCACCTGTCTTTCTTCGATGCGTATGTTGAGATCGGGGCGCGGCAACCGGCCTTGCGGGCCGATCCATACCGGCTCGGAGAAATGCGAGATCTGAACCTCGCCATGCGGGGTCGCAAAGCGCAGCCCGCGCCCGCAGCTCATCGCAAGCCGCCGTCCGCCCGCGGGGTTGAGCCCTTCCTCGACCTTCGCGCCGAGGCTCTGCGCCCATTTGAGGCCATGCGCCAGATCCCAGAACACCAGTTCGCCATCGGGCTCAAAGGCCAGCCAGCAATGCATGCCGAGCGTCGCCGTCTTGTGCGGGTGGAACCAATAGCCAGCGATATACTGCCCCTTGATCCCGAGGCTGAGCGCCGAGGCCAGCAGATAGGTATTGATATCGACGCAAGAGCCCTTGGTGGTCCCGCAGAGCATCGGCACCGCATCATGCCCTTCGTTGAAATCCTCCTCGGGGTGGTCATAGGCGAAGATGCCGGCGGCATTGTCGATCAGCCGGCGCAGCGCCTGGCGCTGGGTCATCGCGCCGCTCGCCAGATGGGCGGCGGTCTCGACCAGATCCGGCGCCGCATTGGTGAAGCGGTTGCGCTGCACTTCCCAGACCCAGTCCGGTGCCGCCGTCTGCGTGCGCTCGAAATGATAGCGCAGACGCGGCGGCGTGGCGCCCGAGGGTTTGAGCAGATAGGCGCGGCAGCGGCTGTTGAGCGCGCCGATCTCGCGCATCTGGTCGATGCCGGTGGTCTCGAACCCAGTGAAGCGCTGGCCCCAGTGATCGAACGGGCGCGGCACGATCAGCCAGGCATCCCGCGGACTTTCGCCGGTAATCTCGATCTCGATGCTCACTCTTTCAGCGGGTTTGGACATACTCTCCACGGTCATTTCCCTCTTCTTGCCCCTCTTCGTACCCTGGCTTCCTGCGTCGGTTCAGGGCACTGAGCCCGCTGCTCCGCGCAGCATTCATGGGTCAGATACTCGGCCAGCGCCTCGATCCGCTCAAAGGCCGCCCGGCAGATCAGGCTGCGCCCCTGCCGCTCCTGCGAGGCGAGCCCGCAAGCGGTCAGCGCCTTGAGATGATGGCTGAGCGTGGAGGCGGGCAGATCGAGCCGCTCCTGCACCGCGCCGACGCTGATCCCTTCCGTCCCCGCCCGCACCAGCAGCCGCAGGATCGCAAGACGGGCCTCGGAGCCCAGCGCCGCAAAGGCATCGGCGGCATCGAGATGGGTGAGTTGTGATTCCATGTTTCCAGAAATACCGAATTAATCGGCGCAATGCAAGCTTGAGGGATCGCGCGCATGCCGATGCAACGCGGCCTACGCCATTCCCTTCACTGTCGGCGTAAAATCCGACCATTGCTCGATCCGAAAGGCGCGGATATCTCGGACCGAAGCCCCGAACCATCCGAGGGCTTTCAAGGAATTGATTGCATTGAATAGATTGGCGAGATCTTCGCTTTCATTCACGTAGACGCTGCCCTGAATGCGCTCGAACCCGAACTGCGACAAGCAAAGACCAATATCCGCATATGCCTGCGCAACCCCTTTCGGATGTGCCCGGTCATTGTCAGCAACGCGCAGGTCGAAAGCAATTGCAAACATCAGGCTTGCGGATCCGCCAGCAGTTTGGGGAGCGCATAGTCGAGAATCTCGCCGCTCTCCAGTACGCGGATCAAGGCCATGGCGCTCCCTGCACCCGCAGTGTCAGGTTTGATGTCCAGAACCACATATGCCGGCCCCATCTCGCCGAAGCGGCGAAAGCCACCGATCAGCGAATCGAGAGGCGCGTTGGTCGCGGGAATGCGGGGCGGGATCTTGTTCATGAAGTAGAAATAGGAGCTGGCGAGGGCGAGCGTCAATGGTTTTGCCTCCCTTTGGTTCTGCCCCCTCACGCCGCCAGACCGCGCAGCGCCCAGCCGACTCCATAGGCGATCAGGGCGGCCGAGCCGCCGATGAGCAGCGTCTCAAGGCCGAGCCGCCACCAGGCTTTCTCCGAAAAGAAGCTCTGCGCCGAGCCGATTGCCACGAAGACGAGCCCGGTCACGATCGCGGCCAGAGCGAACAGGCTGTGCTCGTCGAGGGTGAACAGCCCCAACCAGCCAAGCAGATAGGGCAGCAAGGGCGCGGCGCCGCAGAGCAGAAAGGCGGCGAAGGTTGCCCAGGCCGCGCGCCATGGGCTGCGCGTGGCGTGACCAATGCCGTATTCCTCGTTGAGCATGAAGGCGATCCAGCGCTCTTCATCGGCGGTGATCGTCGCCACCGCGGCCTCGAGCGCGTCGCCCTCAAAGCCCTTTTGCGCAAAGATCTGCCGCACCTCCTCGCGCTCTCCCTCGGGGGCGTGGCGAATATGGCGTTGCTCGATTACCCGCAGGCGGGCCTGTTCCTCGACCTCCGAGCGGGTGCCGGAGAAATTGCCCGCTGCCATCGAAAAGCCGTCGCCCAGCAGATTGGCGAGGCCCAGGATCAGCACGATCCCGACCGAAAGCTCGGCCCCGGCGACGCCAGCAACAATCGCGAAAGTGGTCACCGCGCCGTCAATCCCGCCATAGACATAGTCGCGCAGGTAAGAGACCCGGTGCGGTGCATCGAGCCGGGCGGCGATTGCCTTGGGGTGGTGGGAATGCTCAAGCTCGGCCATGGCCAGCCCTTTTCCGGCTCAGCGTTCGGTCAGTTTGAACTCGATCCGCCGGTTGCGCGCCAGCGCCTCGCGGCTCAGCCCCGGATCGAGCGGTTGGAACTCGCCAAAACCGGTCGCGGCGAGGCGCTTTGGGTCGATGCCCTCATTATCGATCAGGTACTCGACCACCGAGAGCGCGCGCGCCTGGCTCAGCTCCCAGTTATTGCGGTATTGCGCGCCCGGTTGCAGCGGGATGCGGTCGGTATGACCATCCACGCGCAGCAGCCAGTCGACCTCTTCGGGGATCGAGCTCGAAAGCTCGCGGATCGCCGAAGCGATGGCCGAGATCTGCTGTTGCCCTTGCGGGTTCAGATCCGCCGAGGCGCTGTCGAACAGCACTTCGGACTCGAACACGAAACGATCCCCTACCACCCGGATCCCGTCGCGATTGCCCAGGATCGAGCGCATGCGGCCGAAGAATTCCGAACGGTAATTTTGCAACTCGCTCACCCGCTCCGCCAGCGCCCGGTTCAGGCGCGAGCCAAGCTCGGCGATGGTCACATCCTGCTCATCGCCCCGCAACTCCGAAGCGGCGAGTTGGGCGCGCAGGTTCGAGAGCTCGGCGCTCGCCTGCTCGGAGGAACGGCGCATGGCGCGCAATTGCTGGTTGAGCAGGGCGATGGCCTTGCGATCCTGGGTCGAGCTTTCCTGCTGATTTTGGAGCTGGGCTCGGGCGAACATCGCCGCCATCTCCCGGCGCGACATTGTCTCGAGCGCTGCTGCCTGCTCGGCCTCGGCGGCCTCCAGAGCGGCTCGGGCCTCATCGGAGAGTTGGGCCTTTTGCGCTTCGAGCTCCTTCTGGCGCGTTTCGGCAGCGGCAAGCAGCAGCAAGGTTTCCTCGGCATCCTTGCGCTTCTTGTCGAGCTCCAGTTCCAGCGCCGCGACCTTCTCGGTCAGGGTCAGCTCGGATTGCTGGGCGGTTTGCGCATCTTGCGCGGCTTGCTCGAGCTTCGCCCGAAGCGCTGCAAGGGCGGCATCACGTTCTGACAGCGCCGTTTGGGCGTTCTCGGCCTCCGACTGCGCCGCGCTGAGCGCCGATTGCATGTCGGACAGGCCGGCCAGTTCGGCTGCGGCGCTGTCACGCTCTTCGGTCAGAGCGGCAACCAGGGCGGAGAGCTGTTCCTGCTCGCTCTGGGCCGAGGTCAAGGTGGATTGCAGGCTCTCGATATTCGTCATCGCCGCCGTGAGCTCCGATTGGAGCTCGGCACGCGCCGCCTCCTGCTCGCTCAGCCGCGTCTCCAACGCGCCGCGCTGGGTACGTTCGGTGGCCAGCAGGCTCTCCAGCCCCGAAAGCTCCTGCTGAAAGGCGAGCACCTGCTTTTGCGCTTCGGTGAGTTCGGTTTGTGCCGCCAGGGCCTTCTTTTCGGCCTCGGTCAGCTCAGTGTTGAGCAGCCCCATCTGCTGGTTGAGATCGGCCAACGAGCGATCCTTGCCGGTGATCTCCTCGCGCAGGACGAATTGCACGATCATGAAGATCGAGAGTACGAACATCAGCACCATCAGTAGCGCGGTCATCGCGTCCACGAAGCCGGGCCAGATCAGCGAAGAGCTTTGTCTTTCCGAACGGCGGCTGGAGGCCATGGCGGTATCCTTGCAGTTTGGCGGGGCGCCGCGTCGGCCGCTGGTTGCGAAGTCGCGGGGCGGCGCCCTTGGAAAAGAGAGGTCGCTGCGCTTACGAGCCGCTGGGGGGGCGCGTGCTGCTGTTGCTCGGGGTGATCTTGGTCACGGCCCGGCCCACGGCGCGCATCTCACGGCGCAGGGCGTCGGCGGTTTCCTGCCGACCCATGGCGCTTTCCTCGATGAACCGGGCCAGAAGCTGGTCGATATTGCGGATATGGCGCCGGGTTTCGGCATCGAGGCCCATTTCGGACGCCGCCGCCGGGGCGAAGCTGCCAAGGCTCGCGCCCTCGGCCATCTTCTCCACCGAGGCGATCAGGCGGCTTTGTGCGGCCATGCTCTGGGCGATGCTTTCGCGCTCCGCCACCGCTTGCCCAGCGATCTGCTCAAGCCGCTGCATCACATCGGCGATGCGGTTGCTATCGACAGTCCGGCGTTCCTCGGCCTCGGCGAAAAGGCGCGTGAGATACTGCATCTGCTCGGTATTCTCGGCCAGCTTGTCCACCAGCTCGACCAGCGGCCCGGCAACCCCATCCCCATCAGCGGCGGAGATGCGGGTGATCGAGGAGAGATAGCCCTCCAGCTCGGAGTAGAAGCGGTTCTGCGCCCCTTGCGTCATCAGCTCCAGAAAGCCGATCACGAGAGAGCCCGCGAGCCCGAGCAGCGATGAGGCGAAGGCCGCGCCCATGCCGCCAAGCTGGCTGTCCAGACCGGCCATCAGGCGGGAGAAAACATTCGAGCCGGTTTCACCGTCTTGCGGGGTGATGGCCCGGATGGTCTCGACCACCGCCGGAACGGTATTGGCGAGCCCCCAGAAGGTGCCGAGCAGACCCAGAAAGATCAGCAGACCGCCGATATAGCGCAGGATGTCGCGGCTCTCATCAAGGCGGGCATCCACCGAGTCGAGGATCGAGCGCACGGAACTGGCGCCCAGCGAGGTGCGCGCATCGCGGGTGCGCAGCGGTTCCATCGCCACCAGCAGGCCGGGAGGGCGGATCGACTCGATACCCTTATGCCCCGCCGCCAGCGACTCAAGCCAGTTCACCGCGCTGAACAATCGCGCCACCTGCCAGAAGGCGACGATGATGCCGATCACGAACACGAACACGATCAACCCGTTCAGCGCCGGGTTCGATTCAAAAACCGTGACGATACGGGTGTACAGATAGGCTCCGACAGCGCCGACAATGCCCAGAAAGGCCAGCATCATGACGATGCGAAACAGCGGTCGGGTAAAGCTCACATAGGATTTCGCTACGTTGGCCACTGGTATTCGCGCTCCTTCGCCCTGGTCTCGCGCCCTGGTCTCGCCGGATCATGCGATGATCCCACCGCATGAGAGGGGCATTAACTGCATTTATCGACGGCACGTTACTGGTTGCGCCCGCCCGGCCCAAGTGAAACCGACGGGCCCATGGGTGTTTGGGGGGCTGTGTGGCGCTGCAGGTCCGCTCCGTCATCTCGCCTTTCGGGGGAGCAAGAAACGTGCAACTCGGCGCCCGGTGGGCTTACTTGCGGCGCGGTAAGACGCTTAATCTGCCTCAATCGCCCAGATGGGCGCGCAGTTTTTCGACAAGATCGGCATTTGCGGCAATGACATCGCCGCGGGTGAGCATGTCGGGGCCGCCTTCAAGGTCAGTGACAATCGCGCCAGCCTCGCGGGCGATCACAATGCCCGCGGCCATGTCCCACGGCTTGATCTCGCGCTCCCAGAACCCGTCATAACGTCCGGCGGCAACATAAGTGAGATCGAGTGCCGCCGAGCCGAAGCGGCGAATGCCGGCGGTGCGGGGCATCAGGCGCGCCAGCTCGCGCAGCATCGTGGGCAGCGTGTCCTTGTTGCCGAAGGGAACGCCGGTGGCAAACAGCGACTCCTCGAGCGTGCGGCGGGCCGAGACCCGCATCCGCCGGTCATTCATCCAGGCGCCATTGCCCTTTTCAGCAATGAACATCTCGTCCTTGATCGGATCATGCACGATCCCGGCAACAATCTCGCCGCGATGCTCGAGCGCGACCGAGATCGACCAATGCGGCAGCCCGTGCAGGAAATTGGTGGTCCCATCAAGCGGATCGACGATCCAGCGCCGGGTCGGATCCTTGCCAACCAGCGGCTCGGTCTCCTCACCCAGCCAGCCATAGGCGGGCCGAGCGTTCATCAGCTCCTCGCGCAGCGTCTTTTCCGCCTTGATATCCGCAGCAGAGACGAAATCACCCGCGCCCTTGATCGACACTTGCAGGTTCTCCACCTCGCCAAAGTCGCGCACCAGCCCTCTCGCTGCCTTGCGGCAGGCGGAGATCATCACATTGAGCGTGGCGGAGTGAACGGACATCAGAGGGCGGCTTTCTCAATAAGGGACGATGGCAGAAGGGGGGCTGGATCGCGCGCAGCTTAGTTGGCGCGGCTCACATATTCAAAGGTCTCGGTCATCACCTCGACCCTTTCGCCCTCGGCAACGAAAGGCGGCACGCTGATGCGCAGGCCATTATCGAGCACCGCAGGCTTGTAGGAATTCGCTGCCGTCTGCCCTTTGACCACCGGCTCGGTCTCGGCAATGGTGCAGATCACCTTTTCCGGCAGGGTGACGTTCAGCGCCTCTTCGTCGTAATATTCGACGACGACGGTCATGCCGTCTTGCAAGAACGGGCGGCGATCGCCGAGCAGATCGGCCGGCAGCGCGATCTGCTCGAAGGTCTCGGCATCCATGAAGGTCAGCATGCCATCGGTCTCGAAAAGGAACTGTTGATCCTTTTGCTCCAGACGCACACGCTCGACCTTGTCCGCGGAGCGGAAACGCTCATTGAGTTTCGAGCCGGTGCGCAGGTTCTTCATCTCGACCTGGGCAAAGGCACCGCCCTTGCCGGGTTTTACGTGCTGGATCTTCACGGCAACCCACAAGCCGCCATCGTGCTCGAGGACATTGCCGGGGCGAATTTCGTTTCCGTTGATTTTGGGCATGGGCTTCCACTCGTTCGTTAGTTGCACGAGGCCATAGGTCAGGGCGGGTGAAATGTCGAGATCTCAATGCCCGCATTGCCGCGCCGCCGCACTGGCCGGGCCGGGCCATTTGCCCGCTGGCGGTAATTGCGATAGGACCCGCCCGGAGGAGTTGAGGAGGACCGAAGATCATGGGGCCCACGGGGCAACGTGTCAGGCGCGCGCCGAGCGTGCAATTCATACGATCCATCGAGGATATCAACGGCATTGCCTTCGAGGATGGCATCGCGGCGGTGGAAGTGCCGGTCGAGCTGCTGCCCGATTTGCCGCTCAAGAACGACTTTCGCGGCCCGAGCATCCGCTTGCAGGCTGTTGAGGCCTCCATCCGCGACAAGGGCTTCACGCCGCTCGAGCCGATCATTGCCCGGATCGGGCAGAAAGGGCGCTGGATCGTCGTGGATGGCGGTCATCGTCTGACCGCCGCGCGTTCTGTCTCCCGCGAATTCTGGACGAACCTGTTCGGCCCGAAGATCCGCACGCTCTATTTCCTGCTCTTTGAGACCCCGCGAAGCTGGGGCAAGCTCAAGCCGAGCCGCAAGGCGAGGGAGCGCGCGCGCCTTGCGGTTCTGAACGCGCGCGAGGAGCGGTTCAGGCCTCGTCCTTACGACGGCGGATCTGCGCAAACACCGCCGCGTCATCGGCACCGGGCAAGTTCAGGGCGTTTTTCACGGCGGGCTCAAAGGCGCGAATGAACGGGTTTGTCGCCAGCTCACGCCCGATCGTGGTCGGGATCGTGGGCAAGCCCTCCCCGCGAAGCGCCTCTACCTCGGCAACCCGGTCGATCAGGGCCGGATTATTCGGCTCGATCGTCTTCGCAAAGGCGGCATTGGACAATGTGTATTCGTGCCCGCAATAGACCGAGGTCTCGGGGGGCAGGGCGGCGAGCTTTCGCAGGGATTGCCACATCTGGAGCGCTGTGCCTTCAAACAGGCGGCCGCATCCCATGGCGAACAGCGTGTCGCCGCTGAACAGGACCTTCGCGCCCTCGAAATGATAGGCGATATGACCGACCGTGTGCCCGGGCGTGTCGATGATCTCGACGATCTGGGCACCAAAGCTCCAATCCTCACCCGCGATTAGGGCAGCGTCGAGCTTGGGGAGCCGCGCGGCATCCGCCTTTGCGCCGGCAATCTTGGCACCATAGCTCTCAGCGAGCCGGGCGGCGCCGTTGATGTGGTCGTGGTGATGATGCGTTAGCAAGATCCAATCGGGCGTGAGATCCATGTCGCGCAGCGCTGCTTCGATGGCGCTGGCCTCGCCCGGATCGACCACGCCGACCGTGCCGGTCTCGACATCGGTGATAACATAGGCATAATTGTCTTGCAGGATCGGAACCAGTTCCACCTCGAGGGCGGCGGCGCTGTCTGCATTATGTGTCGTCATGATACCCTGAAACAATCTGTTGAGGCCGCGATTCGGCTCCAGCCTACGCTATCTTGCGGGTGATATGCATCTCGACGTTGTGGACTTGCGCAATTTTTACTACGGCACAGCGCTTGGCGCGCGGGTCCAGCGCCGCTTGCAGCGCTCGATTGGGGAGATCTGGCCGAGTGTGCGCGGGGCCAGTGTTGGCGGTTTCGGCTTCGCCGCTCCTTTCCTGCGCCCGCTTCGGCGCGAAGCGGAGCGGGTGATTGTGCTGATGCCAGCGGCGCAAGGCGTGCTCCCCTGGCCGCGCGAGGGGCCCAACTGCGCGACCCTGGTTCATCCCACCGATTGGCCTTTGCAAACCGGCGCGCTCGACTGCCTGATGCTCGCGCATGGGCTCGAAAATGTCGATGATCCGGGCCGTTTGCTCGATGAGTGCTGGCGGGCGCTGGCGCCCGAGGGGCGGCTTCTGGTCCTCGCGCCCAACCGGTCGGGCATGTGGGCGCGGCGCGATGCAACGCCCTTTGGCTATGGCCGCCCCTATTCCTTCGGTCAGCTCGATCAGCACCTCACCCAGCACGGGTTCGAGATCGCCACCCATGCCGCCGCGCTGTATTTTCCTCCCTCAGAGCGCCGGTTCTGGCTGCGCTCAGGTGCTTTGGCCGAGCAGATCGGCAGGCGCCTCGATGTGCAAAGGCTGGCCGGGGTGCTGCTCGTTGAGGCGATCAAGCGCGTTCCTGCCCCGACACGCGGTCGGCGCCAAACCGTGGCGGATCCGCTCGATGTCCTGGGCGAGATCATCCGGCCCAGCCCGGTTCCCGCGCCGAATTTCGCCCGCTCAGGTCGCGACATGCTGCCGCTGATCTAGACTGATGGGACGCAAGTGTGCCGCGACATCGTTTTGGCTTCAAACGACCGCTTTTCGGCACTTGACGGAATGATGACAGGCTGTGAGTGTCCGCACGACGAAGAGGGGGCGCTTCGCTGTCATTTACGCGATGTCGAACTAGGCAAAAGGTTCGGGTTCTATGCAGAATTCTTCGGCAACATTCGAGCCGAGTGACCTCATGCGGGCGGCGGGATCTTCCGCCTCTGTCGCGGGGCCGCAACCCAATCAGCACGTTTTGCGCATTTCTCCGTACACGCCCGGTGAAAGCAAGGCAGATGGGCAGGAGCGCGTGATCAAGCTCTCCTCCAACGAGAACCCGCTTGGTCCAAGTGCCCGTGCAATTGAAGCCTACCGCCGTGCTGCGGATCAAATGGCAATTTATCCAGATGGAAATGCCTCTTCACTGCGCGGTGCCATCGCGCATGTAAAGGAGATTAGCCCCGATCAGATCATCTTCGGCGCCGGGTCCGACGAGATCATCTCGTTGCTTTGCATGGCGTTCTGTGAGCCGGGCGATGAGGTCATCCACACCGTGCATGGCTTTTCGATGTACCGGATTTCGGCTCTGGCTGCTGGTGCCGAACCGGTGGCGGTGCCCGAAACCGATCTGACCACCGATGTCGGCGCGATCTTGCGCGCGGTGACGGACCGGACGAAGCTGGTCTTCATCGCCAATCCCAACAACCCGACAGGCACCTATATCGATGCCGCCACGGTCGAGGGGCTCGCGCGCGGTCTGCCGCCTCATGTCCTGCTGGTGCTCGACGGGGCCTATGCCGAATACATGCGGATGGATGATTACGACGACGGCCTGCGTCTGGTTGACCGGCTGCCGAATGTCATCGTCACCCACACTTTCTCAAAGATCCACGGCCTGGCGGCCTTGCGCGTGGGATGGGGCTATGCGCCGCCGGTGGTCGTGGATGCCTATAACCGCGTGCGCGGGCCGTTCAATCTCTCGATACCGGCGCAAATGGCGGCCGAAGCGGCGATTCGCGACACCGCCTATGTGCGTGCCTGCGCGATCCAGAATGAGGTCTGGCGCGATTGGCTCACCAAGGAACTGAGCGCTGCCCAGATCGAGGTGCCGCCGAGCTTTGCCAATTTCATCCTGCCGCGTTTTGGCCAGAACGGCTCAGTAAGCGCGGCCAGCGCCGATGCCTTCTTGCGCTCGCGCGGGATCATCGCCCGCCGGATGGAGGGGTACGGATTGCCCGATCACCTGCGCATCTCCATCGGCAGCTCTTCCGATTGCATCGCGGTCGCGGCCGCCTTGCGCGAATTTGTTGGAGGCGCTCGAGAGTGAGCGAGGCACATGCAGCGGCGGGCGGCGTGCCAAAGCGCCAGGGCACGCTTTTTGATCGTGTCTGTCTGATCGGGCTCGGTCTGATCGGCTCGTCGCTGGCGCTGGGGATACGGGCCAATGGGCTGGCGCGCGAGATCATCGGTGTCGATCAAAACGCAGACCATCGCGCTCAGGCAACCGAACGCGGCTTGGCGGATCGTATTGAGGCCAATGCGGTGGAAGGCGTGCGGGGCGCCGATCTGGTGATCCTTTGCATTCCGGTTGGATCCATGGGCGCGGTCGCCGCGCAGATCGCGCCTCATATGGCACCGGGTGCGGTCCTGAGCGATGTGGGGTCGGTCAAGGGCGCGGTTTGGGAGGCGGTCAGCCCGTTCTTGCGCGCCGATACGTCCTTCATCCCGGCCCATCCGATCGCCGGGACCGAGCATTCCGGTCCGCGCGCAGGGTTTGCCACCCTGTTTCGCCATCGCTGGTGCATCCTGTGCCCGGCTGAGGGTGAAGATCCGGCGCGCGTCGATCGTCTGGAGGCACTATGGGCAGGGCTCGGCGCGCTTGTCGATCGGATGAGTGCGGCGCATCATGACCGGGTGCTGGCCGTCACCTCGCATCTGCCGCATCTCATCGCCTATACGATTGTCGGCACCGCCGATGATCTCGAAGAGGTGACCAAGGCGGAGGTCATCAAATACTCGGCGGGCGGTTTTCGCGACTTTACGAGGATCGCGGCATCGGACCCGGTGATGTGGCGCGATGTCTTCCTCGCCAATCGCGAAGCGACGCTGGAGCTGCTCGGGCGTTTTACCGAGGATCTCTTTGCCTTGCAGCGTGCGATTCGCTGGGGTGATGCGGAGGCGCTTGAGCAGCATTTCGAGCGCACGCGGGAGATCCGGCGCGGGATCCTCGATCTTGGGCAGGATACGGATCGGCCGGATTTCGGCCGTCGCCCCAATGCGCCGGCAGTGGGCGGGAAGGACGCATGACGGCTTTTGACCCCGAGGCGGGTTTTTGGGTCTTTGCCTATGGGTCGCTGTTATGGCGGCCCGGCTTTGCGGTCGCGGAGCAAAGACCGGCGATCGTGCATGGATATGCGAGACGGTTTTGCCTTTGGTCGGTGCATTATCGCGGAACGCCGGAGCGTCCCGGGCTGGTTCTGGCCCTGAGCCCGGAGCCGAGCGCCCGAACACATGGCCTCGCGCTGCGCGTCGCCCCCGAAGAGGGTCCGGCGGTCCTGGCCTATCTGCGCGAGCGCGAGCTGGTTTCCGATGCGTATCATGAAATCTGGGCGCAAGCGCATCTGGCGCCCGTGGCCGATCATCCGGCCAGCGAGGTTGCCGCTCTGACCTATGCGATTGATCCGGCGCATTGGCAATGCGCGCCGGATCTTAGTCTGGATGAGCAAGCAGCAGTGATTGCGCAAAGCGTTGGGCCAGCCGGGCCCAATGCCGAGTATTTGTTCAACACCATGGCCCATCTGGATGCGCTCGGTGCCGAGGATCCGGATATGGCGCAGTTGGTGGCGCTGGTGCGCGAGCGTCTCAGCCGCGATCCCGAGACGGATCAGAGAGCGACATAAGGCTCCGCTGCGACTTCGAACAAGCGCAGACGCGCCTGGTTCTCGGCAAATACGGGGAAGACACCGCGCAGCAGGTTGATGAAGGAACGCTCGCGCGAGGGCGTGGCGCCTTTGGAGAACATCGGTTTGCGCAAGATCGAAGCGGCGATGATTTCGCGATAGCGCGCATCGACGAATTCTGGGTCGAGCGTGTCGCTCATCCACTGATCGCGATACGATCTTTTCTCGCGCTCGGCGAGCTTGTCACCCTGGCGCAGCACCTTGAAGTCCACCATGCCCTCGATCTCGATCGGCTCGATATGCTTGGACCAGGCAAAAATCGACTTGGCATCGGCGTGGCGGAACATGTCCTCTTCGTGAGGCAGCAGGATGCCCTTGCACAGCTCGGCATGCATCGCGGCAAAGCATTGCACCGGATGCTGTGCCGGGATGTCATTGAGGGTGATCTGTTGCAGCGTTGCGGCATCATCATCGAAGCTGGGATATGCAGCATCGGCCAGGTTTTGATCCACTTCGTTGAACATCGGGTTCCTCGGGATATGCGCGGGTTGCTCAGGGCACTCAGGAATTTGCCTTGAGACCGTAGCCGAGCAAGGTGAAGCCGAGGTTAAGGCGCCCCGATTTTCAGGATCTGCTTTCGCTCCTCATGCGCATTTGGAAAAGCCGCAAGACAAACAAGTGGCGCAGCCTTCGATATGCTGGAGCGACAAGCTCCCGCAGCTCGGGCAGGCCGGGGTCTTGACGGCCGTGACAGGGGTTGCGGATTTGCCTTCAAGGGAGGCGGGATCCTCGAGCAAGGCACCGCCCGGCTCCAGAAAGCCGATCTCGACCATATGCCGCTCGATCACCTCACCGATCGCGGCCAGGATGGAAGGCACATATTTCCCCTTCATCCAGGCGCCGCCGCGCGGATCGAAGACGGCTTTGAGCTCCTCAACCACAAAGGAAACATCGCCGCCGCGCCGGAAGACGGCCGAGATCATCCGGGTCAGGGCAACGGTCCAGGCGTAGTGCTCCATGTTCTTGGAGTTGATGAAGACTTCAAATGGGCGGCGACGACCGGCTTCGATCAGATCATTCACCGTGATATAGATCGCATGCGGGCTTTCGGGCCATTTGAGCTTGTAGGTCGCCCCGATCAGCGCATCAGGGCGCTCGAGCGGTTCGTGCATGTAGACAACCGCCCCCTGATCCTGCGCGGCGCCGTCGGCGGTCTGCGGCAGGGCCGCCGACGGATCATCTTTGGGCGCCTCGGAACTCTCGGCTGAAAGAACTGACCCGGTCACGAGATTGGGCCGATAGGTCGTGCATCCCTTGCAGCCCGACGCATAGGCTTGCAAATACACGCCCTTGAACGCCTCAAACGAGATCTCCTCCGGCACATTGATCGTTTTTGAAATGGCGCTGTCGATATAATCCTGAGCAGCAGCCTGCATGCGCACATGCGCATCCGGGGTCAGTGTCTGGGCGCTGACAAAGTAATCGGGAAGCGGCGTATCCGCTCCGAATCGGTCGCGGTAAAGCTTCACCGCGTAGTCGACGACCTCCTCCTCGCGCCGGGTACCGTCCGGTTGCAGAACCTTTCGCGTGTAGCCATAGGCAAAGACCGGCTCAATGCCAGAGGACACATTGCCGGCATAGAGCGAGATGGTGCCCGTGGGCGCGATGGAGGTGAGCAGGGCGTTGCGAATGCCATGTTCGCCGATCGCTTCGCGCACATCGTCATCAAGGCCCTGGATGGTTTCGCCAGCCAGATAGGATTCGCGGTCAAAGAGCGAAAAGGCGCCTTTTTCCTTGGCCAGATCCACCGAGGCGAGATAGGCCGCGCGCTGGATCGCCTTCATCCAGCTGCGGGTTTGCGCCACCGCTGCATCAGAGCCATAGGTCAGGCGCATCATCAGAAGCGCATCGGCCAGGCCGGTGACACCGAGCCCGATCCGGCGCTTGGCGATGGCTTCGTCGCGTTGGGCGTCGAGCGCGAATCGAGAGACATCCACCACATTGTCCATCATCCGAACCGACAAGCGGACGAGATCATCCAGCGCGTCAACATCCAAATGCGCGTCTTGCTCAAACGGATCGTTGACAAGGCGCGCCAGATTGATCGAGCCGAGCAGGCAGGCGCCATAAGGCGGCAATGGCTGCTCCCCGCACGGATTGGTGGCGGTGATCGTTTCGCAATAATGCAGGTTGTTGCGCGCGTTGATCCGATCAACAAAGATCACCCCGGGTTCGGCATAATCATAGGTCGCCTGCATGATCTGGTCCCACAGGGACCGCGCGGGCAGCGTCTTGTAGACCGTGTCGCCGAACACAAGATCCCAAGGCGCATCCGCCTCCACCGCCTGCATGAAAGCGTCGGTCGCCAGTACCGAGAGATTGAACATCCGAAGACGGTCGGGCTCGCGCTTGGCGGCGATGAACGCCTCGATATCGGGATGATCACAGCGCATCGTGGCCATCATGGCCCCGCGCCGGGAGCCCGCCGACATGATGGTGCGGCACATCGCGTCCCAGACATCCATGAAGGAAAGCGGCCCGGAGGCATCGGCGCCAACTCCGGCCACCGGAGCCCCTTTCGGCCGGATCGTCGAGAAGTCATAGCCGATGCCGCCGCCATGCTGCATGGTGACGGCAGCCTCCTTGAGCATCTCGAACACGCCTTCCATACTATCCGGGATCGTGCCCATCACGAAGCAATTGAACAAGGTCACCGAGCGGGCGGTCCCGGCGCCCGCCAGAATCCGCCCCGCCGGCAAGAACTTGAAATCTTCAAGCGCTCCATAGAACCGCTCGGCCCATTGGGCGCGCTGCTTGGGAGCCTCGGCTTCGGCCAATGCCTTGGCGACACGCCGCCAGCTCTCCTCCACCGTCGCGTCATGGATCGCGCCGTCTCGGGATTTGAACCGGTATTTCATGTCCCAGATTTGCTCGGCGATCGGGGCGGCGAAGACAGTCATTGAAGCTCCGTTCTTGTTTTGCTAAGGAACACTTAACGAACGTAAACTGATTCTGGAAGTCTTAATTCGAGCTCGAGATCAATTTTACCACGGCGCCGCCTGAAGGAAGGGGGGCGGGGCGATCGATGAAAAAGGGGTAAGGGCAAGCCGATGCCACAGCGGGGGATCCGATACAAGGGGTTAATGGCAGGATTTGAGGCGCGCTTGATGGCTGTGCTTCTGACTGCCCTTTTGGGGGCGTTGAGCTCGCTGCTTTTGCATGGGTCGGATATGCGGGGGGTGATGATGGGCGGATTGCTCGCGGGGCTGCTGGCCAGCGCGAGCCTTCAGGATTGGCGCAGACGGCTGGTGAGCGATGTGACGAGCTTTGCGCTGATCGGCTTTGGTCTGCTCAATGCAGCGCTGGTGTCACGGCCGATGGTGCTTGAGCATGGCGCGGCGGCACTGGGGGCGGGCGTGGGACTATGGTCGGTGGACCGGCTCTATCAGGCAATTCGCGGCCGGGCAGGGATTGGCGGGGCGGATATGCTGATCTTCGCTGCGGCGGGGGCCTGGTTGGGGCCTTCCGCATTGCCCTGGGTGATGGTGCTCGCCGCGGGCGGAGCGATCGTCGTGGTGGTGCTGCTGGATCTGGGTATCGCCAAGGACCGCACCTTGCCCTTTGTGCCGGCTCTGGCGCTGGCACTCTGGACGCTCTGGTTGTGGGATCCGCCGCCGATTCCGGTGTAAGAGCGCTGTTATTCAGCTGGAGCGATGCAAATGCGCGCGAGGGCGAGGCAGGTTAGGCAGAGCAGGCCCGCGACGGCGCCGGTGAGCAGATTGGCCAACAGGGCCGTGACGCTCGAGGAGGTGAGATCCTGCATGCCGGTGTCAAGGATGGGCAAGATCGTGGCGGCAAATCCGCCGGCGATGGCGCCGATGATCAAGGCGCCCCAGAGGCCAAAGGCCGCGCGCGGCCATTGCGCTGCCAAAACGCCGCCTGCAAGCGCGCCTGCCGCGGCGGCGATGCCGAGGCCCAGTAGAAAGGTCAGTGAATCAACCAGCTCATTCATCGTCATGGCTCGACAGGGTTCTTGGTCAGAAGATAGGAAGGACTCTTTAACGAAGAGGGCCGGAAGATCCAGCCCCGCTCCTTTGCAATGAGCCTTTCGGATGCAGGATGATGGCGGGCGCAACGGCCCGGGGCTGAATTTGGTCAAGCTCTGCGTGGGCGCTGAGGAAGTCGCGGATCTGCGGCGCTGGCAGCTCGAGCGCAGTCTGGTGCAAGCGCAGCAGGGGCAGGATCCAAGGCCATTTCACGTCACCCGGCAATGGCCGCGCCGGGCCGAGGAACTGCTCGAGGGTGGGTCGCTCTATTGGGTCTTCAAGGGGGTGATCCGGGCCCGTCAGCGGATCGAGGATATTCGCGAGCATCTGGCCGAAGACGGGCTCCGCCGCTGTGCTCTGGTTCTGGGTACTGATATCATCGAGACCGAGGCTGCACCTCGGCGACCTTTTCAGGGTTGGCGATATCTCGCTGCCGCAGATGCGCCGGCGGATCTTGTGGGAGCCAATTCTTCGGGCGGCATTGCTGCGCGCAAATCGAGGGCCGCGCCTGGCGCGTCGCAAGAAGAGCTGCCGGAAGAACTGCGCCAGATCATCGCTCGGTTCGGGGTGCGTTAGGCGGCGCGTCGTCGGTCTGCGCCCCCTCCTGGGCACCCAGAGCCTCGGCCAGCGACTTTTGCGCCGAGCCCGGGCGCAGCGGCTTGGGTTGGTTTTGCGCGGGGGCCCAGCCGGTGAGAAAGGCGATCTCGAAACTCGCGCGCAGCTTACCATCGGCACGCGCATTATGGCTGGCGTAAAGCTCAAGCGCGCGGGCCAGGGTCGCGCGGCGCAAGAAGCGGCGCCGACGCTGGGTCAGGCAGTTGCTTTCGCCCATCGCCTGAAGGTCTTTCATCAAGGCAATCGGCGAGCGATACCAGACGGTCAGGGTCTCGGCATCCGCGACCGGCAGGGCGTAGCCAGCCCGCTGCAACAGAGCGCCAAGGCTGCGCAGATCGGCCATCGGGGCAATCCTCGGCGACAGACCGCCCTCGATCTCCGACTCGGCGATACTCAGGCTCTGGCGCAGCTCGGTCAGGCTGTTGCCAGCGGGCAGGGCGGCGAGGAGCAGGCCGTCCGGGCGCAGAGCATGGCGCGCCTGGATCAGCGCCCCGACCGGATCATTGATCGCATGCAGGTCAAGGCCGAACAGGATCAGGTCGCAACTTTGTGGCGCCAAAGCCGGGGCGGCGGGGTCGCCGATGCGGATCTCGCCCTCTTTGGCGCAAGCGGCCAGAGCCTGCGCCTGCTCGATCTGCACGAGCGAGCGGGGCGGCGTGCGCAAGGCCCTCGCATAGCGACCATCCGCAGCGGCAAGGATCGCCACATCGGCAAATTGCCGATTGATCATCGACAACCGATCCGCGAAGGCATCGATCACCGCATCATGCAGGAAGGCGGCCTGGGCAAAGCGCGCGGCGGCGCGGTTGCGGCGCTGGCGGCGCAGGGCGCGGTCGAAAAGATCGGGAGGGCTGTTCTGGCTCATTCTTCTTGTATAGAGCGCCGATCTTCATTGCCCAAGCCATGTTAACCCGGGCATGATCGGCAGCAAGTTTTGGGGCAACTTCGGTGCCAGCGATGGGGAAGAGCGACGGGGAACAGCGATGCGGATCGAGATCAAAACCCGCGGTGCCACGAGGCAGCTTCTGGATCTGCTCTACCCGCCGGGTTGCCTCGTCTGCTCCGAGCCGACGCAATCCGCGCAGGCGCTTTGCGCGGCTTGTTGGCGTGAAACGCCCTTTATCGAGGGGCCCGCTTGCCCGAGTTGCGGGGTGCCGGGCGATCACTGGCTCGGCTCGGGAGACAGCATCCAGACCGTGATGTGTGAGCCGTGCCAGCAGAGCGGCTTTCCGTGGCGCGCGGGCGCGGCTGCCACACTCTACGAAGGGGCAGCGCGATCGATGGTGCTGGCGCTCAAACATGCGGATCGGCTCGATGCGGCGCGGCCGATGGCGCAATGGATGGCGCGCGCAGGCGCTGACATTCTGCAAGGCGCCGATACCCTATTGCCGGTGCCGCTCCATTGGCGGCGGCGGGTTGCCCGGCGCTATAATCAATCAGCGGAGCTCGCGCGGGCATTGTCGCTGATCGCTTCCGTTCCCTGGTCGGACACCGCCTTGCGCCGGATCCGCCGGACCCCCAGTCAAGAAGGGCGCAGCCGCGCCGCCCGTCTCGCCAATATGCGCGGCGCGTTTGCATTGTCCCCGCGCGAGAAGAAGCGTTTGCAGGGGCGCTGCGTTGTTCTGGTCGATGACGTGCTGACCACCGGAGCCACATTGCGCGCCTGCTCGGATCTGTTGCTCGAGAGCGGGGCCGGAGAGGTGAGGGTCCTCGTTTTCGCGCGGGTCGAGGCAGGAGCAGGCGGGGCGCGCGCCGTATCGGTTGATTGAACGGCAGTGCAGCAATGCCTATTTGCGGCCAGAGCGCGCGCGATGCTAAAAGCTTCAAGGTCACGCAAATGCGCTTCGCCGCCCGCAGGAGAGATCATGCCGACTATCGAGATCTACACTACCCCGATCTGCCCATTCTGCATTCGCGCCAAGCGCTTGCTGGACAAGAAGGGCGTTTCCTATCGCGAGATCGACGTTGCCGGTGATCGTGCCGGGCGCGCCGCGATGACCGAGCGTGCGCAGGGCCGCTCGACGGTTCCGCAGATCTTTATTGGTGATCGCCATGTCGGCGGCTCGGACGATTTGTTCATGCTAGACGCCAATGGCGAGCTGGATCCGCTGCTTCAGGGTGCCGATCGCTGAGACTTGGGCGCTTGGGCGGACCGGTTGCGCTGGTTCGCGCCAGGGGGGCGGCCTGAAGAGCTCCCATGCGCCGTCTTGTCCCAGAAGAACGGCGCGACCAGCAATTCCGCCAAAGCCTTGTAGGCGGCGATGGCGCCAAGGGGCCAGTAGAAGGGAAGCGTCAGGCACCAGGGCAGTAGCCATCGGGCCTTTCGCCTGCTGACCGCAAGCATGGCGGTGAGCAGCACGGCGATCTGGCCGCTCAGTAAAACGATGGCCAGCGGCCACAGCCAGTCTCCGCTGATGCTGGCAAGCGGGTGTTGCGGCAGGCCCGGTAGCCAGCGCCACAAGAGCAAGATCCAGAACACCGGTTGACCGAGCGCAGCCAACAGGCTGGCCAGAAACAGGATCTGGGCACCAACAAACCCCCAGAGGCCGAGATCTCTGACCAGGTGGGTCGGTCGGCTCATATGGGTGAGCCAGGTCTGGGCATAGCCCTTCACCCAGCGCGAGCGCTGGCGGATCCAGGGCCAGGTTTGGCAATTGGCCTCCTCCAGCGTCGTGCTATCGACCAGCGCGCAGCGATAGCCCGCGCGCGCGAGGGTCAAGCCCAACTCGGCGTCTTCGGTGACGTTATGGGCATCCCAACCGCCGATCTCGCGCAGGATCGATGTCTTGATAAAGACGGAGGTGCCGCCCAAGGGGACCGGCAGCGCCAGTCGCCGCAAGCCCGCGAGCAGCAGATCGAACCACATGGCGTATTCGATGGCAAAGCAGCGCGAAAGCCAGTTCTCGCGGGCATTGTAATACCAGAGCCGAGCCTGAACACAGGCGGTGTTTGGCGGCGCGTCGGCAAAGCTTTGTGCGACCTTTCGCAACTGATCGGGGGCAGGGCAGTCTTCAGCGTCATAGATGCCGATGATCTCGTGGCTGGCGAAGGGGAGGGCAGCGTTGAGGGCGCGCGGTTTTGTGCGCGGGCTGCCCGGCGGCAAGATCAACGGGGCAACAGTGTCGGGGAGCGTCAGGCGACCGAGTGCCTCGCGGGTCTGCCGGTCATCACTCTCGAGCAAAAGCCAGATTTCAAGCTTGTCGGTGGGATAATCGAGGGTGCTCAGGGCCTCGAGCAATTGGGGGAGGATATCCGATTCGCGGTAGAGCGCGATGAACAGGGTCATCCCCGGCAGGGCTTTATCGGGCAGTGCGGGAGAGTGGGCGAGGGGACGATCGCGCACCGCCAGCAAGAGGATCAGCAAGCGCAGCAGGCTGGTCAGGCCGACAAAGACGGTGAGCACCGCCAACCAGCTCAGGGCGGTTGTGATCGGGGCGAGCAGGGCGCCGACAAGCGTGCTCCAGAACACCAGCCAGAGGACGAAGCGCAGCCATGTGGCGGTTGGGCTTCTTGCGCTGTGCTGGGCATCGCGCATCTGTGCGGCGTCTTGGTTGATCTGCTCGGGATGGGCATCGATCCTGCGCTGGATATCGACCCGGCGCTGGATGATCGCCGCGCGGCTGCCGGATGCATGACCCGGCAGCACATCAACGCGCGCGCTCTGTTTTGCCTGGAAATTGGCCATGCCGCGTCCCGATCACCCCGAAAGACCGTCTCACAACGGGACTTAGGCGTGCGTGTCGGGACCGTGCAAGCAAAAGCCGCAGCGGCGATGCGCTTTCGGGATGTGGCCCTTAAGACTGGCTTTACTGGCTGGTGGCCGGCCCGTCAAGCGCGTGCGTGGATGTTTGAGTTTTCGGCGCACACGCTTTTTAAGCGCGTGCGTCCATGCTCTGTTTTTCGGCGCACACGCTATTTAAGCGCGTGCGTCCATGCTCGGTTTGTCGGCGCACACGCTATTTAAGCGCGTGCGTCCATGGCAGCCACGAAGCGCTCAAACAAATAATAGCTGTCCTGCGGGCCCGGGCTGGCTTCGGGATGGTGCTGCACCGAAAAGATCGGGCGGTCCTTCACCGCGATCCCGCAATTGCTGCCATCAAAGAGCGAGCGATGGGTTTCGACCACATGGTCAGGCAGGCTCTCGCCATCAATCGCAAAGCCGTGGTTCATCGAGGTGATCTCGACCTTGCCGGTTTGCAGATCTTTCACCGGATGATTGGCGCCATGATGGCCATGTTTCATCTTGACGGTCCGCGCCCCCAGGGCGAGACCCAGCATCTGATGCCCGAGGCAGATGCCGAAGATCGGCAGGCCCGCACTCAGCATTTCCTGGATCATCGGCACGGCATAATGGCCGGTTGCCGCCGGATCGCCAGGACCATTGGACAGGAAGACCCCTTCGGGTTGATGGGCCCGGATGTCTTCGGCGGTCGCGGTGGCGGGCAGCACGACGACATCGCATCCCGCGCTTGCCAGGCAGCGCAAGATTGTGCGTTTCGCGCCATAATCGACCGCCACCACCTTGCGCCGCGGCAGACCATTTGCGCGCGCTGCTGCCGGGGAAAACCCGTCCGGCCAGGCCCAGCGCTGCTCGTTCCATTGATAGCTCTGGCCCGTCGTGACTTCCTTGGCCAGATCCAGCCCTTCAAGCCCGACAAAGCCCTGCGCCCGCGCCGTCAAGGCGTCGAGATCGAAATCGCCTCTGGGATGATGAGCAATCACCACATGCGGCATGCCCTGCTCGCGGATCTGCCGGGTCAGGCGGCGCGTATCGACCCCGCCGATACCGATACGCTGATGCCGCGTCATCCACGCATCCAGCAAGCTTTGCTGGCGCCAGTTGGAGGGAGCGGTGGGCGCTTCGCGCGTGACCATCCCCAGCGCAGCCGGTGTCGCGCCCTCTTCATCCTCGTCATTGGCGCCGACATTGCCGATATGCGGGAAGGTGAAGGTGACGATCTGCCCGGCATAGGACGGATCGGTCATGATCTCCTGATAGCCGGTCATCGCGGTGTTGAAGCACAGCTCGCCTACCGCCTCGCCCATGGCACCGAACCCGCTTCCCCAGAAAACGGAGCCATCGGCCAGGACCAGGCAGGCGGTCGGCTTCTTCGGAGGATGAAAACTTGCAGGCATCGAATGGGCTCCAGCAGCAGGGCCTCCCGGCGCGGCTCGAGACAAGGGCGCCGGTTGCGCACATCTTGCGGCTTGCTCGGGGGAATGAGGGCATCGGGTCGGATAAACGCCGGGAAGCTATGGCCTAGCGACGGCAAGTTCAATCGCTGATTTGGAGATTTTTTTGTGGACAGCCCAAATTCGCCCTGTTGTTGTCCTGTTAGGCGCTGCGCTGTATGGTGCGCTGCAATGCGAAGAGCGGCGGTGAGGGCAGATGCGCAACAGAATCAAGGCAGCACTCAAGGAAGCGGTGGACGGGGACGACCCGACACGGACAGCCACTTTGCGCTTGATTGACGCCGCTCTGAAAGATCGGGAACACGATCTTCTTAGCAATAGTGATGAAGAAGGCGGCAAATTTCCCGATCAGCATGTCTTTGAGCTGCTCAGCAAGATGATCGCTCAGCGCGAAGAATCGGCGCGCGCTTATGAGGAAGCCGGGAGGCTGGAATTGGCGCAGCGCGAGGTTGACGAGATTGCGGTCATTCGCGAATTCTTGCCCAAGCCCTTGAGCGAGCAGGAAGTCATGCAGGCCGTGGATGCCGCTGTCGCCGAATTGGGGGCCAAGGACCTGCGCGAAATGGGCTCGGTGATCGCGCTGCTCAAGGCGCGCTATCCCAACCGGATGGATTTTTCTGCTCTCGGCCCTTTGCTGCGCAAACGCCTGACCGCCTGAAATCGTTGATCGCGCACAAGGAGCGGGCCGCGCCAGTTGCATGCGCAGGCTCGATCCGTTAGTTCCTGCGCGACCCAGCGCTCAGGCGAGTGCTTGTGCCCGATTGCGCCTGTCTTAGATGCGCATCCAGCGGTGCTTGCCAGGCGCGTCAGCGAAAAGATCATCGATAATGAGCGAAGAGCAGCAAGCGCAACCGCAACCGGCGCCAGGCAAGAAGAAAAAGAAGGTCAAGGTCCGCCGCCCCAAGGCCGAGGCCCCGCGCGGCTTTCGGGACAGCTTTGCTGCCGAAGTGCTCGCCCGCCGCGAGATGCTCGGCAAGATCACCGAAGTCTATCACCGCTATGGGTTCGACCCGCTGGAGACCTCGGCGATCGAATATGTCGAGAGCCTGGGCAAGTTCCTGCCCGATGTCGATCGGCCGATGGGCGGGATCTTCGGCTGGCAGGATGATGACGAGCAATGGGTGGCGCTGCGCTATGATCTGACGGCGCCGCTGGCGCGGGTCGCGGCCCAGTACCGCAACGATCTGCCCAATCCCTATCGCCGCTATGCGGTCGGGCCGGTCTGGCGCAATGAAAAGCCGGGGCCGGGGCGTTTTCGTGAGTTCTATCAATGCGATGCCGACACCGTGGGCTCGCCGAGCGTTGCCGCCGATGCCGAGATCTGCGCCATGCTCTCCGATGCGCTGGAGGCGGCCGGGGTCGCGCGCGGCGATTATCTGGTGCGGGTCAACAACCGCAAGGTCCTCAACGGCGTGCTCGAGCGGATCAAGCTGCTCGACCCGGCGGATCCCGAGGGCGATGCGGTGCAGCTCGAGACACGGATGACCGTGCTGCGGGCGATCGACAAGCTCGACAAGTTCGGCACCGAGGGCGTGCGCTTGCTGCTCGGCGCCGGGCGCAAGGACGAGTCGGGTGATTTCACCAAGGGCGCGGGCCTCTCCGATGAGCAGATCGCGATCGTGATCGGCTTCATGGAGGCAGAGCGCGCCGGGGCGGCGGCCACCTGCGCCGAGCTCAAGGGGCTGACGCAAGGCTCGATGGTCGGGGCGGAAGGCGTCGCCGAGCTCGAGCAGATCGGCGAGATGCTGGAGGCGCAAGGCTATGGCGCCGACCGCATCAAGATCGACCCGTCGGTGGTGCGCGGCCTTGGCTATTATACCGGTCCGGTCTATGAGGCCGAGCTCACCTTTGAGATCCTCGATGAGAAGGGCCGTCCGCGTCAGTTCGGCTCGGTCTCGGGTGGCGGGCGCTATGACGATCTGGTCAAGCGCTTCACCGGGCAGGCGGTGCCGGCCACCGGCGCCTCGATCGGGGTCGACCGGCTGCTCGCGGCGCTGAAGATGCGCGGGCAGATCCGCGAGGACGCCGCGCAAGGGCCGGTGGTGATCCTGGCGCTCGATCGCGAGCAGATGCCGCGCTATCAGCGTTACTGCGCCGAACTGCGCAATGCCGGGATCCGGGCCGAGGTCTATCTGGGCGGTGCGGGCAACATGGCCAAGCAGGTGAAATACGCCGACAAGCGCCAATCCCCGATCGCGGTGATCGAGGGCGAGTTGGAGCGCGAGCAGGGAATCGTGCAGCTCAAGGACCTGATTCTGGGGGCAAAGCTGGCCCAAGAGATCGAGTCAAACGAGGAATGGAAGGCACAACCGGCGCAAATTTCGGTAAAGGCCGAGGATTTGGTGGCTGAGACGCGCAAGATGTTGGCGCGCCACGGCTTGCAGGGTTAGACAGTCTGCATTCTGTGCCGGGATGTGTGAGAAGGGTGAGCCGATGGATGCTGTAGAACAGAACGCGCCGCCGCCAGGCGCCGATGGTGAGGCGGCGGATACCGTCTCGCGCGCGTCGGCAAGCGTTCCTGCGCAGCCGGAAAACTCGATCAAGACCATCGGCACCCAGGCTGGAGAGACCCATTCCGGCGCGCATCTGGGCGCGCTCAGCATGGTCAATCAGGAGCTGATGAGCGTCATTGCCTCAGCGGGGTTCGAGCCGATCGAACCGGCGATCGTGCTGCCCGCGGAGCCGCTCTATGATCTTTATGGCGAGGATCTGCTCGAGCGCGCCTTCACTTTTGAGGATCCGCAAGCGGGCAGCCTGTGCATGCGCCCTGACTTCACCGCCCCGGTCGCTCAGGCGCATCTGAGCGCGCATGGCCCGCACGCCTCCGGGCGCTACGGCTATTTCGGCCCGGTTTTCCGCCGCTCGCAAAGTACGGGCGGGGCTCAGCCGATCCAGCATTTGCAGGCAGGCTTTGAGATCATCGGCGATCAGCTTGATCTGGCGGCCGAGGTCGAAGTCTTCGAGTTGACCGGCAAGGCGCTTCGCTGGGCAGGGTGCGAGCATTTTGAGACGGTGACGGGCGATCTCAACGTGATGTTCTCGCTGCTCGACGCGCTGGCGATGCCGGAGAATTGGCGTGCTCGGCTCAAACGCCATTTCCGGCGCCCTGCACGGTTCAGCGCCTTGCTCCATGAATTTGGCGGCGATGCCGAGGGGAGCGCAGGGATGAGTGCCTCACGCCTCGCGTTCCTCAAGGCGCTCGGAGCGATGGCGCCCGATCAGGCCGCCGCTGCGCTGTCCGAGACCATGGCGCTGTCGCAAATCCCGCATACCGGTATTCGCAGCGCCGAAGAGATTGCCGAGCGGATGCTGCGCCAGGCCGGGGAAGCGCGGGAACATCCGCTGCCGCAGGAAACGATTGCGATCATCGAAAGCGCCATGGCGGTGCGCGGCCCGGCGCCCGCCGCGCTCATCCGCCTGCGCGATATCGCTCAAGGTGCCGGGGTCGCGATCTCACCGGCGCTTGACCGGCTCTCCGCCCGGCTCGATGAGATCTCCGCGCGCGGCATCGACTTGCTGAGCCTGCCTTTCGATGCGAGCTATGGGCGCAATCTCGATTTCTATGACGGTTTTGTCTTCGAGATGACCGGCGCCTCGCCCGAGGGTCCGGTGCGTCTGGCGGGCGGTGGGCATTACTCGGCCCTGTTCAAGGCTCTGGGCGCCCCGGGTTTGATGGGGATTGGCGCTGGCTTGCGCTCCGAAGCGATCGCTTTCATGCGGGCCGAGCAAGAGCGCATGGCCGCTCAGCAATCCGGCGCGGGTGAGCCTGTCCAACCCTGGGAACCGCTGACATGATCGAGGTGCAATGATGAGCGAGCAGACGAGCGGCGAAACCGGCACCGCGCTGCGCTTTGGCCTGCCCTCCAAGGGGCGGCTTCAGGAGCAGACGGGTGCGTTTCTGGCGAGCGCCGGGATCGAGTTCAAGCGCACGGGCGGCAGCCGTGAATATGCCGGTGCGCTTGTCGGCATCGATGGGGTCGAGATCGTGTTCCTGCAAGCAGGGGAAATGCCCAGCAAGCTGGCGCAAGGCGAGATCCATATCGGCGTGACCGGCGAGGATGTGGTGCGCGAAAAGCTGCTGGCCTGGGAAAATCAGGTGCAGCTTCTCAAGCCGCTCGGCTTTGGCCATGCCGATCTCGTGGTTGCGGTGCCCAAATGCTGGATTGATGTCGCGACACTCGCGGATCTTGATGACGTCGCTGCGGATTTTCGCCGCCGCCACGGTCATCGATTGCGGGTTGCGACCAAGTATCTGCGCTCGGCACGTGCCTTCTTTGGCCAGCGCGGCGTCACGAATGTTCAACTTGTTGAAAGCCAGGGCGCGACCGAAGGGCTGGTGGCGGCAGGTGCGGCAGAGGCGGTGATCGACATCACCTCCTCTGGCGAGACCTTGCATGCCAACCACCTGAAAATCCTCGATGATGGCTTGATCCTGAAGAGCGAGGCCCAGCTTTGCGCAGCCTATAACGCCAATTGGTCGCCGCGCGCGTTGACGGCCCTGCGTCATCTGCTCGAGCGCATTGATGGCCGCTCCTCGGTGGTGGGCAATGTCGAGATCCGCGCCCGCATTGATCGAAGCGATGTCGATCGGGCCGAAGCGGCGCTGACCAAGATCGGCGCCCGCCTCACCCAGCGCCCGCTTAAGGGCTTTCCCGGTCAGGCACTGGTCAGTGTCGAGGGGGAGAGCGCCGGGCTTGTGGTCGATATCCTGATCGCCGCCGGCGCCGCTGCGGTGGAGACGAGCTCAGCGCCTAGCTTGTCACAAGCAAGTGAGCTTGGCTTGTTCGAGGGCTTTGTGGCGCGTCTGGAGCATGTGACGGCCTGAGATCGCCTCGAGCGGATTCCGGATAATTGCTGATCTGAGACAAGGATTTTGCCTTCGCAACCGCAATAATGCGGCTTGGAAATGGCGGGCATGGCCCGGTAGATCCAAGACTGGCAAGAGATCCGAGGTAAGCAACGATCCGAGGTAGGCATGTCGAACAAATTGATGCTCCTGCTCGCAGCCCTTGCGGCGGTCATTGCCGGAGTTGCGTTCTTCTGGGACGCGGGGGATGGCGTGCCCGATGATCTTGCCTATGGCAATGGCCGGATCGAGGCGGTCAGCGTCGATATCGCCACCAAGATCCCCGGCCGCGTCGAAGCGGTGAGCGCGCGCGAGGGCGAGCTGATCGAGGCGCAGGCCGAGATGGCCCGGATCGACGACGCTCAGCTCCAGGCGCAGCTTTTGCGGGCCGAGGCGGAAATCGCCAGCGCGCAAAGCCAGGTTGCGGCAGCGGAAGCGGCGGTGGCCCAGGCGCAGGCGCAACTCGTGCTCAGCCAGCGCGAGTTGGAGCGGGCCGACAAGCTGGTGGCCCAAGGCCATGCCAGCGCCGAAGAGCATGATATTCGCCAGAGCAATTTCGAAGTCGCGAAGGCCAACCTGTCGGCGGCGCAGGCCGGTCAGCGCTCGCAAGAGCGCGGGGTCGATGCCGCAAGGGCCGGTGCCGAGGAGATCCGCACCCAGATTGCCGATTGCGTCCTGCGCGCGCCGAGCTTTGGCCGGGTGCTCTATCGCCTCGCCGAACCCGGTGAGGTGCTTGGCGCGGGCGGCAAGGTGCTGACCCTGCTCGATCTGTCGGACATCTATATGGAGCTATTCCTTCCGGCGGCGCAGGCGCATCGCATCGAGCTTGGGGCCGAGGCGCGGGTGAAGCTCGATATCGTGGATGTCGCGATCCCGGCGCGGGTGAGCTTCGTCTCGCCCGAATCGCAGTTCACGCCCAAGCAGGTCGAAACCCCGTCCGAGCGCGACAAGCTGATGTTCCGGGTGAAGGTCCGGGTACCCTCAGAGCTGGTGCGGGCCCATATCGACCGGGTCAAGACGGGGATCCGCGGCGTCGCCTATATCCGGATGAAGAGCGAAAGCCCGTCCGAATGGCCAGAGTTCCTGCGCAAGCTGCCGCCTGACTATGTGCCGGAAGATCAGCCCAAACCTACGCCGTCAGCAAGCCCGGCGCAGTAGGTTTAGGCGAAGGCATTCGGAGGCTGCGCCATGTATAATGCCGAAGATGGTTCCGTCAGCAACGTATCCGGGCCGATTTTGCGCGCCGAGGCGCTCTCGCATCACTATGGGCAGACAGCGGCGCTGCGCGCGATCTCGCTCAGCGTGCCTGCGGGGCAGATGGTCGGGCTGCTGGGGCCGGACGGGGTTGGCAAATCCACCCTGCTTGGCCTGATCGCTGGCGCGCGCAAGATGCAGGCGGGCGGGCTCGAGGTGCTGGGCGGCGACATGCGCGCCGCCAGCCATCGCCGCGCCATCGGCCCGCGCCTTGCCTATATGCCGCAGGGCCTGGGCAAGAACCTCTATCAGGAACTGAGCGTCCAGGAGAATCTCGACTTCTTCGGCAAGCTGTTCGGGCAAGGTCAGCACGAGCGCCGCGCCCGCATCGCGCGGCTGACCCATGCCACCGGCCTGCATCCCTTCCTCGCCCGCCCGGCTGGCAAGCTCTCGGGCGGCATGAAGCAGAAGCTCGGCCTGTGCTGCGCGCTGATCCATGATCCCGATCTGCTGATCCTCGATGAGCCGACCACCGGCGTCGATCCGCTCTCGCGCCGGCAGTTCTGGGAGCTGATCGACGCGATCCGGGCCGAGCGCGCAGGGATGAGCGTGCTGGTCTCCACCGCCTATATGGATGAGGCAGAGCGCTTTGACTGGCTGGTGGCGATGGATGACGGCGCGGTGCTGGCCAGCGGCTCCCCGGCTGAGCTGAAGGCGCGCACCAAGGCCCCGGATCTCGAGGCGGCCTTCGTGGCGCTGTTGCCCGAGCCAAAGCGTGCCGAGCGCCCGTCCCTCACTCTGACGTCGCGCGCGCCCGGCACTGGCGCACCGGCAATCGCCGCCAAGGGACTGACCCGGCGCTTTGGCGATTTCACCGCCGTGAGCGATGTGAGTTTCGAGATCGAACGCGGCGAGATCTTCGGCTTTCTGGGCTCCAATGGCTGCGGCAAGACCACGACCATGAAGATGCTCACCGGCCTGCTACCCGCGAGCGAGGGCGAGGCGTTTGTGTTCGGCCATCCGGTCGATGCCGAGGATCTGGCGACGCGCAAGCGGGTCGGGTTCATGTCGCAGGCTTTCTCGCTCTATGGCGAGTTGACGGTGGCGCAGAACTTCACCCTGCATGGCCGGCTCTATGGGCTCGAGCGCCACGCGATGCAGGCCCGGATCGCAGCGCTGGTTGCGCGCTTTGGTCTTGCCGAGCATCTGGAGGCACGCGCAGATGCCTTGCCGCTCGGGATCCGTCAGCGCTTGTCGCTGGCGGTGGCGATCATCCATGAGCCCGAACTTCTCATCCTCGACGAGCCGACCTCGGGTGTGGATCCGGTGGCGCGCGACGGGTTCTGGGCGCTGCTGCTGGAGCTGTCGCGGCGCGATCGGGTGACGATCTTCATCTCCACCCATTTCATGAATGAGGCGATGCGCTGCGATCGTATCTCCCTGATGCATGCGGGCAAGGTGCTGGTCTGCGACACGCCCGCCGCGATTGCCGAGCGCGACGGCGCAGGCTCGCTGGAGGATGCGTTCATCGCCTATATCGCCAAGGCCGAGGGGATCGCGCTGGAGGCTCCACCTTCGACGCCCGAAGCGGCGCCGGTTGCACCCGCCCAGGCTCCCGGTGCCATCGGCGGTGGTGCTGCGGGGGATGCGGCCGCGAGCGGCTTCTCGCTCACCCGGCTGCTCGCCTATAGCTATCTGGAGATGATGGCGGTGCTGCGCGATCCCGTGCGCCTCGCATTCTCGTTTCTTGGCAGCGCAATCCTGCTGATCGTGATCACCTATGGCTTTTCGCTCGATGTCGATAGCGTGCGCTTTGCCGTGCTCGACGAGGATCAGAGCCCGATGAGCCGCGCCTATGCCGATGCCTATCGCGGCTCGAGCTATTTTGCCCTCAATCCGCCGCTGACCAGCGCCGAGGAGATCGACCGGCGGCTGCGTGATGGGTCCTTGTCGCTCGCGCTTCAGATCCCGCCCGATTTCGGCCGGACGCTTGCCCGGGGCGAGGTGCCGGAGATCGGGGCCTGGATCGACGGCGCCAATACCGCGCGGGCCGGGCGCATCGAGTCTTACGTCGCGGGCGCGCATCAGGCCTTTGCCGCGCAACTGGCGCGCGGGGCGGGGATCGAGCTCGAAGCGCGCCAGCTCGCGCTGGCCGAGCCGCGGTTTCGCTACAATCCGAGCTTCGAGTCAATCTACGAGATCGGCCCGAAATCCCCGGCGTTGCTGCTGATGCTGTTCCCGGCGATCCTGATGGCGGTCAGCATGGCGCGCGAGAAGGAGATCGGCACGATCAGCAATTTCTACGTCACCCCGACGCGGCGGCTCGAATATCTGATCGGCAAGCAAGTGCCCTATATCGCGATTACCGCCGTCAATTTCCTGATCTTGCTGCTGCTGGTCACATTGGCGCTTGGGGTGCCGGTCAAGGGCAGCTTCGTCACCCTGGTGCTTGGCACCGTGCTCTATGGCGGGGCGGCAACGGGGTTCGGGATGCTGGTCTCCTCGCTCACCCGCTCGCAGGTTGCCGCCGTTTTTGCCGTGGCGATCCTGACAATGCTGCCGACGATCCAGTTCTCCGGCCTCATGCAGCCGGTCTCGACCATCGAGGGCGGCGGGCGGGTGATCGGCTCGCTCTGGCCGACGACCTATTACATGCATCTGAGCGTGGGCGCGTATACGAAAGGGCTGGGGCTCACCGAGCTCTGGTCGGATCTGCTGGCCCTCGCCGCCTTCACCCCGGTTCTGGTGCTGCTCGCCAGCCTGTTTCTCAAGAAGCAGGAGGCGTGAGCGGATGCAGGCGCTTTCCAACATCTTCTGGCTCGGGATCAAGGAGATCCGCAGCTTTCTGGGCGACTGGCTGCTGGTCGGGCTGGTGATCTGGGCGTTCTCGGGCGCGGTGTTCGAGCAATCCAAGGGCCTGAGCGATGCGGTCAACAACGCCTCGGTGGCGATCGTCGATGAGGATAACTCGACCCTCTCGCGCGCCATTCGCACCGCGCTTTATCCGCCCTATTTCCAGGAACCCGAGCTGATCAGCGCCGATGAGATCGATGCGGGCATGGATCATGACCGGTTCATGTTCGTGATCGTGATCCCGCCGGATTTCGAGCGGGACGTGCGCGCGGGCAACCAGCCGAGCTATCAGATCAATATCGACGCGACCGCTGTTGCGCAGGCGAGCCTTGGGGCCGAGTACATCACCCATATCATGATGGACGAGATCGCCCATTATGCGCAGCCCGGCGCGGGGACGGCGGCGCTGCCGGTCACGCTGGTGAGCAGGCGGGCCTTCAACCCCAATGGCACCCAGCGCTGGTTCGGGGCGATCATCGCGCTGGTCGATCAGCTCTCGATGCTGACCCTCGTGCTGACCGGCGCCGCGCTGATCCGCGAGCGCGAGCATGGCACCATCGAGCACTTGCTGGTGATGCCGCTCACCTCGGTCCAGATCGCGCTGGCCAAGGTATGGGCGAACGGGCTGGTGATCCTCATCGCCTTCACCCTGTCGCTGCTGTTGATGTTTCAGGGCGTACTGGAGGTGCCCGTCGCCGGATCGCGCGGGTTCTTGCTGTTTGGGACCGCGCTCTATGTGGTGGCGGCGGCGGCGATCGGCATCTTTCTGGCCACCATCGCGCGCACCATGGCGCAATTCGCGCTGCTGATGCTGATGACGATGCTGCCGATGATGATGCTGTCGGGCGGGATGACCCCGGTGGAGAGTCAGCCGCTCGCGGTGCAATACCTCACCTATCTGATGCCCTCGCGCCATTACGTCGCCTTTGCGCAAGGGGTGGTGTTTCGCGGCGCCGATTTCGCGATCCTCTGGCCGCAGGTGGTGGCGATGATCGTGCTGGGCGGGGCGTTCTTTGCCGGCGCATTGATGCTGTTCCGCCGCTCGATTTCGGCGAGCAAATGAGCTAAGCCTCGCGCCCTACGCAAATTGAGAGAGGCAGCAGCGATGGCCTATTGGCTGTTCAAATCCGAACCCAACACCTGGAGCTGGGACCAGCAGGTGGCCAAGGGGGCGCAGGGCGAGGAATGGGACGGGGTGCGCAATCACCTCGCCAAGAACCAGATGCAGGCGATGAAGATCGGCGATCTGGGGTTCTTTTACCACTCGTTGACCGAGAAGGCGGTGGTGGGGGTGGTCGAGGTGATTGCCGAGGCGCATCCCGACAGCACTGATGAGACCGGCAAGTGGTTCTGCGTCGATATCAAGGCCGTGGCGCCCTTCCCGCAGCCGGTGACCCTCGCGCAGGTCAAGGCCGATGAGCGGCTCAAGGATATGGTTTTGGGCAATAACTCACGGCTCTCGGTGCAGCCGGTGACCGATGAGGAATGGCGGATCGTCTGCGAATTGGGTGGCTATGAGGGGTAGCAACGGGGTTGCGCCCCTCATGCCGCGTGCGGGGTGGGTGATCAGCCCTTACCGGCGAAACGCGCCGCGAAGGCCTCGCGCTGATCGTCGTCGATCTTGGCGAAGAGGTTCTCGGGCACGCTGAAGGCATGACCGGCGGGCAGGGCGGTGAGCGCCTCGCGCGCCGAGCCCGGCCAGGGCTGATCGGGATCGAGATTGAGGCTCGCCAGCATCGTCTCGCTTGCCGCCGGGATGAACGGGCGCGAGAGGATCGCGTAGAGCCGAATGAGGTTGATCGCCACCCGGATCTGCGCCGCGGCTGCTTGCGGATCGGTCTTGAACGCGGCCCAGGGCGCGGCCTTTTGCAGATATTCATTGCCCGCGACCCAGGCCCCGCGCAGCTCCTGAGCGGCCTTGCGGATCTCGATCCCCTCCATCGCCGCCGCATAGGCTGCCATGCGCTTGTCGAGTTCGGCTTCCAGCTCCGCCTCCATCGCGCCGCTTTCGCCGCCCGCCGGGACCTCCTCGCCAAATTTCGAGCGGCAGAACTTGGTCACCCGCGAGACGAAATTGCCCAGCACATCCGCGAGATCCTTGTTGATCCCGTTCTGGAAGCTCTCCCAGGTGAAGTCGCTGTCGGAGGTTTCCGGCGCGTTCGAGAGCAGCCACCAGCGCCAGTAATCGCCCGGCAGGATATCGAGCGCCTGATCCATGAAGATGCCGCGCCCCTGGCTGGTCGAGAACTTGCCGCCCTCGTAATTGAGCCAGTTGAACGACTTGATGTAATCGACGAGCTTCCACGGCTCGTTCGAGCCCAGGATGGTCGAGGGGAAGGACAGGGTGTGGAAGGGGACGTTGTCCTTGCCCATGATCTGGACATAGCGCACGTCATCGGCGCCCTTGTCGGTGCGCCACCAGCGCTCCCAGGCGGCATCCTCGAGCCCATTGGCCTCGGCCCATTCGGCGGTCGCGCCCAGGTATTCGATCGGGGCGTCGAACCAGACATAGAAGACCTTGCCCTCCATGCCGGGCCAGTCTTCCTCGCCCTTTTTCACCGGGATCCCCCAGTCGAGATCGCGGGTGATGCCGCGATCTTGCAGGCCATCGCCGTCATCGAGCCATTTCTTCGCGATCGAAGTCGAGAGGATCGGCCAGTCGGTCTTGCTCTCGATCCAGGAGCGCAGCCGGTCGCGCATCGCCGATTGCTTGAGATAGAGATGCTTGGTTTCGCGCGGCTCAAGATCGGTCGAGCCCGAGATCGCCGAGCGTGGATTGATCAGATCGGTCGGGTCGAGCTGCTTGGTGCAGTTCTCGCACTGATCGCCGCGCGCGCGCTCATAGCCGCAATTGGGGCAGGTGCCCTCGATATAGCGATCGGGCAGGAAGCGGCCATCGGCATGGGAGAAAACCTGGGTCTCGGTGACTTCCTCGATCAGACCCTCGCGGGCCAGCGCTCCGGCGAAATGCTGGGTGAGCCGGTGGTTATGCTTCGAGGAGGAGCGGCCGAAATGATCGAATGAGAGGCCAAAGCCCTCGCCGAGCCGCTTTTGCACCTCGTACATGTCGGCGCAGTATTCCGCCGGGCTCTTGCCGGCCTTGGTGGCGGCGAGCTCTGCCGGGGTGCCGTGCTCGTCGGTCGCGCAGATGAACATCACCTCGTGGCCGCGCTGGCGCATGAAGCGCGCATAGGCATCCGAGGGGAGCATCGAGCCGACAAGGTTCCCCAGATGCTTGACGCCATTAATGTAAGGAAGGGCCGAAGTCACGAGGATGCGGGCCATCAGTTTCTCTCTCCAGGATCGATTCTTTCACCCGCCTTCTCTCAGTGTCGGCGCGAAAATTCAACGCTGACGAATCTGGAGAAGCGCAGGGCGGCGATCAGCGCGGGATGGAGATATTGTCGATGAGCCGCGCCCGCCCCAGATGGGCGGCGGCGAAAAGACGTGTGGGGGTCGCCGGGTCGAGTTCGGTGACCAGCGTCAGATGATCGGCGCTGCGGGCCTCTAAATAGTCGATGCTGGAGAACCCGGCCGAAAGGATTTGCTCCCGAGCCCGCGCCAGCACCTCATCAATCGCCGCTCGCGCTGCGATTTCTTCGGCTGCCTGGCGCAGCGACGCGTAAAGGGCCGGGGCGGCGGCGCGTTCGGCCGGGCTCAGATAGCGGTTGCGCGAGGACATGGCGAGCCCGTCGCTCTCGCGCAGGATTGGCGCGCCGAGGATGGCGCAGTCGATATTGAGATCGGCGACCAGCCGACGGATCACGGTGAGTTGCTGCCAGTCCTTCTCGCCAAAGATCGCCAGATCAGTACCGGCTTGCAGCAGCAGCTTGGTCACCACCTGTGCCACCCCGTCGAAATGCCCTGGCCGTGCCGCTCCGCACAAAACTTCCGTGAGCCCGGTGACCCGAACGCTGGTGGCAAAGCCCGGCGGGTACATCTCGCCCACGCTCGGCGCATAGAGCAGATCGCAGCCCGCCCCGGCGAGCAGCGCGGCATCGGCCTCGAGCCCGCGTGGATAGGCGTCGAAATCCTCATTGGGGCCGAACTGGGTCGGGTTGACAAAGATCGTCGCCACCACCCTTTCGGCCTGCGCGCGCCCTTGTGCCACCAGCGACAGGTGACCGTCATGCAGCGCACCCATGGTCGGGGTGAGCGCCACCCGCTCGCCGCTCTGGCGCCAGGCCTTCACCGCCGCGCGCAGATCGGCAACGCTATGGACGATGGGCAGGGCGGGGACGCTCACAGCGCCCCGGTCGCGTGCAGATAGATCAGCGAGTTGCTCACCGCCGCCGCAAGCACCAGCATCGAGACGCCCGACATGGTCAGCAGCGTCGGCAGGTTCGGATACCACACCACCATATAGCCCAGCATCACATGCAGCAGCATCTTCGGGGCGATCCAGTAGACGCCAATGCTTTCCATCATCGAGCGCACCACCGGATTGGCTTCACGCGCCGCGCCGGTGCCCAGCGCGACTTCGGTGGAGACCACATCGAGAAAACCAACCATCACCAGAAACACCGCGAGCCAGAACCCCCAGCTCTCGCGCATCGGCAGCGCCCGCGCCTCGGCGGCCTTCATCGTGATGGTCTTCTTCGCAACGCTCGCACTCATACGCTCTTGCCCCTTGTGATGCTTACCGAGATCCTAATCAAGCTCGGGGCCTTGGAGCAAGAGGCAGGCCAGAATGCTGCATCGCGAGAATTCCGGCCTTCAAAAGCTGCGAGAGGGCTTAGCTCTCGACCCAGCCAGCCAGTTCGGAGCGCAGGATCGCCATCATCATCTCGATATGCGCCTGATCATCGTTGAGGCAGGGGATATAGGTGAAGCTTTCGCCGCCCGCGTGCTCAAAGCTCTCCTTGATCTCCTCATTGATCTCCTCGAGCGTCTCCACGCAATCGGCCGAGAAGCCGGGCGCGAAGATGGCGAGATGCTTCTTACCGGCGCGGGCCAGCACCGCCACCTCCTCGACCGTGTAGGGTTGCAGCCATTCTTCTGGCCCAAAACGGGACTGGAAGGTGGTGGCGAGATAGTTCTGCTCCCAGCCGAGCCGCTCACGCAGCAGGCGCGAGGTCTTTTGGCAAGTGCAGTGATAGGGGTCGCCCTTCTGCCAATAGCTCTGTGGGATGCCGTGATAGGAGGCGACAACCACATCCGGTTTCTGAGCCAAGGGCTCGATCGCGCGCTCGAGCGATTGCGCCAGCGCCTCGATATACAGGGGGTGATCGTAATAGGCCGGCACGGTGCGGATCGCTGGCTGCCAGCGCATCTTCAGCAAGGTGCGGAAGGCTGCGTCATTGGCCGTGGCGGTGGTGGCGGCGGCATATTGCGGATAGAGCGGGAAGAACACGATCCGCTCGCAGCCCTCGTCCTTGAGCTTCTGGATCGTGCTGGCGGTCGAGGGATTGCCATAGCGCATGCAGTAATCGACCACGACCTGCTCGCCCCAGGTCTCACGCACCTTGGCGGCGACCTTCGCGGTCTGGCTCTTGGTGATGGTCAACAGCGGGCTCTCGTCGAGCTCCTTGTTCCAGATGCCGTCATAATTGCGACCCGAGGAGAAGGGGCGCTTGGTCAGCACGATGGTTTGCAGGATCGGTTGCCAGATCGCCGAGGGCCATTCGATCACCCGCTTGTCCGAGAGGAACTCGTTGAGATAGCGCCGCATTGACCAATAGTCGGTGGCGTCGGGCGTGCCCAGATTGACCAGAAGCACGCCGATCTTGGCGGGTTTGATCGGGGGGTGGTCGGCAGGGGCATGGGCCAAGCGGCCCGATCCTGGGTGGTCGAACATGCGGGTCTCCTCGAAAAGCGGCACGGCCAGCGTCTAAAACACGCGCTCCAGCTAGAGCGCCTAACCTCTCGGTCAAGGCCACGGCGTCTGTGTCGCACCTTCCGCAGGGCAGCGCTACCCGCTTTTGCGCGGCAAAGAGCCGTTTTCGCCCGCCGCTGGCAGCATCTTGCCGGGATTGAGGATGCCCTTGGGGTCGAGCGCCTGTTTGATCGCGCGCATCACCTCGAGCGCTGCGCCATGCTCATCGCTCATCAGGGCTTTCTTGCCCAGACCGATCCCATGCTCACCCGAGATCGTGCCGCCCATGCTCAAAGCCCGCCGCGCCAGCCTCTGCGCCAGGGTTCTGGCTGCATTGGCTTGCGCAGGCTCGTTCGGGTCCATCATGATCTGGAGATGAAAATTGCCGTCGCCGACATGCCCGACCAGCGGCGCGAGCAAGCCGCTTTGCTCGATCTCGCCTCTCGTCTCGGCGATACAGGCGGCAAGCCGGGAAATCGGCACGCAGACATCGGTCAGATAGGCTTTGGCTTCGGGGCGCAAGGCGCGGGCGGCCCAGTAGAAATCATGCCGCGCCGACCAAAGCCGATTGCGCGCAGCTTCATCGGTCGCCGAGGCGAAATCCGTCGCTCCGAACTCCGCAGCGATCTCGCCAAAGGCGCGCGCCGTTTCTTCGGCCCCGCTGGTGGAGCCGTGGAACTCGAGAAACAGATGTGGGAGCAGCGGAAAGTCGGTTTTGGAATGCTGGTTGAGGCCGTCAATCGAGGTGGCGTCGAGCAATTCGATACGGGCGACCGGCAATTGGCTCTGGATCGTCGCGATCACGGTCTGAACGGCGTCGTCGATATTGGCAAAGGCGCAGGTGGCGGCGGACATCGCCTCGGGCCTGCCAAAGAGCCGTACCGTCAGCTCGGTGATGACCGCCAGAGTGCCTTCGGATCCGATCAGCAGCTTGGTCAGGTCATAGCCAGCCGATGATTTGCGCGCGCGCGTTCCGGTTCGGATCACGGTGCCATCGGCCATCACTGCCTCCAGCGCCAGCACGTTCTCGCGCATCGTGCCATAGCGAACGGTATTGGTGCCCGAAGCGCGGGTCGCTGCCATGCCGCCCAGGCTCGCATCTGCGCCGGGATCGACGGTGAACATCAGCCCGGTCGCGCGCAGTTCTTCATTGAGTTGCTTGCGCGTCACGCCGGGCTGGACCACGGCATCCAGATCGGCCTCATTGATCGTCAGAACGCGGTTCATCTGCATCATGTCGAGGCTGAGCCCGCCTTCGATCGGGATCGCCGCGCCCTCGAGCGAGGAGCCGATGGCAAAGGGGGTAACCGGCATGGCGTGGCGATGGCAGATGGTCAGGATCTGCGAGACCTCCTGAGTGCTCTGGGGAAAGGCCACGGCATCGGGGCGGTGCGGGGCGTGATGGGCGGCATCCGTGCTGTGCAGATCGAGCACCGATGGTCCGGTCATCAGCCGCGCGCCGAGGATTGCCTTGAGCTCGGCGATGGCGAGGGCATGCGGCGCATCGGTCATGGTTCGTCTCCGGGTCTGCAACTGGGGCGCTGCGTGCCTTCGTCAGTGCTGCGCCCAAAATCGCGTGCTGGCGAGCATGGTCAGGATGCTGGCGAGACAGCAGTTGGAAAGCCTTGCGTAATCATGCTTTGTTAGCCTGTCGATAAGCTTACCCATTTTGATACGACAAAGAGCATCAACCCGTTGGCCCTGTTCTCCGTCAATCCCAAAAAGTCCCGCATCTGGCAGACGCAATGGCGTCAGGCCCTGGCGCGCTTGCATGAGGGTGGGCAATTGCGGCTCTGGGTCATCTCCTTGTGCGTCGGCGTGCTGTCGGCCTATGCGGCGGTCGTGTTTGTGCGGGTTCTCGATGCGATGCATCTCACCCTTTACGGGGTTGTGGACGCCGAGTTGTTCTCCCGCGCGGCAGAGCTGCACCCGATCGGGGTCATGCTCTTGCCGATGATCGGCGGTCTGATCGTCGGATTACTGCTCAAATACGGGGCACGAGATAATGTCCCCTTTGGCGTCGCGGAAGTCATAGAGGCGCGCGCGATCGGTGCTGCGCGGCTCGATACGCGCAAGGGCCTGTGCGCCTGGGCGGCCTCGGTGCTCTCGCTTGGCTTTGGCGCCAGCGCCGGGCGCGAGGGACCCGCGGTGGTCATGGGCGCAACCATCGCCTCGGCCCTGTCGAGTGCTTTGAACGCTTCAGCGGTCAATGGCCGGATGATCCTCGGCTGTTCTGTCGCTGCCGCGGTTTCTGCGAGTTTCAACGCGCCCCTGGCCGGGGCGCTCTTTGCGCTCGAGGTGGTGCTGGGGCATTATGCGATCAGGGCCTTCGCGCCCATTACCATCGCCAGCGTTGCCGGAGCGGTGATCTCGCGCATCCATCTGGGCGACACCCCGGCCTTTCAGCTCTCGGCGGCCGAGTTCGGCTCCTATTCGCAATTTCCCGCCTTTGCGCTGCTCGGCTTGCTCTCGGCCCTGACCGCCGGCGTATTGATGAGTTCGATCTTTTACGCGCGCGATGTGCTCGATAATTTTCGGGACAGCATCGGGTTGCCGACCTGGCTGCAACCGGCCATCGCCGGGGCGGTGCTGGGCCTGGTCGCCCTCGCCTTTCCGCATGTGATCGCGGTCGGGTATCAGACCACCACCTTCGCGCTCGCTGGCATGTTCGATTTCTGGACTTGCGTGATTCTGGCCATCACCAAGGTGACAGCGGTGGCGATCACGCTGGGCGGGCGCTTTGCGGGCGGGGTCTTCTCTCCGGCGCTGATGGTCGGCGCTCTGCTCGGCTCGGCTTTTGGAGCGGTCGCGATTGATATCTTCCCATCCGTCGCGGGCTCGCAAGGCCTCTATGCTCTGGCCGGGATGGGCGCGGTGGCGGGCGCGGTTCTCGGCGCGCCGATCTCCACAACCCTCATCGTGTTCGAGATGACCGGCGATTATGACGTGGCCATCGCCGCGCTGATTGCAACCTCGCTCGCGACGGTCGCCACCCAGGTGATCTTCGGGCGCAGCTTTTTCATCTGGCAACTGGCCCGGCGTGGGATCGACCTCTCGCAAGGGCCGCAAAGCTTCTTGCTGCCCAATCTGCGCGTGCGCCGCCTGATGCGCCCGCGCGGTTCGGACAATTCTCCCTCGGAAACCCTCGCCTGGGAACTGATCGAGCAAGGTGCCTATCTCGATGATGAGGATACGCTCACCCGCGCTTTCCCGATGTTCGAGCGCGGCGGCGCGGCAGCGGGCAAGATGCCGTTCCTGCCGGTCATTGATGCCCGCGTCGAGGGGCAGGGCCGCACCTTGATCGGCACCTTGCACTATGTCGATGCCTTGCGCGCCTATAACCGGGCACTGGTCGAAGTGCATGAGGAAGAACATTCCTGATCTTCGAAAAGCGGCATGTCTGTGACTACATCACGCAGATGTGTTCAACTCATTGTTTCTTGTGAGGGAACGAAATCGGGTCGTTTTCTTTGGTCGTTGCGCTGGAGAAGGTTTATATCTTCATTGTCCACCGCAAGCCGCGCTCGGCTCGAGCGCTGGATAGCAAACCAAGGAGAGGGACTTATGAAACGTTTCGCAATTTCCGCCCTGATCGCCGCCACCGCCTTCGCCGGCCTGACCGCAACCGCACAAGCGGATGCCGAACAGGTCATCAAGGCGCGCCAGGGCTACTACCAGATGGTTCTGTCGAATTTCGGCCCGCTGGTTGGCATGGCCAAGGGCCAGGTCGATTATGACGCCGCCACCGCACAGAAATTCGCCGATAACATCGCCAAGCTCGGCTCGCTCGACAATGGCCATCTCTGGCTGCCGGGCACCGATAACGAAGCAATGGCTGGCAAGACCCGCGCCCTGCCGGCAATCTGGCAAGACGGCAAGATCGGCGAGAAAGCCATGGCCTTCAAGACGGCTGTGACCGGTCTGCAAGACGCCGCTGGCCAGGGCCTCGACGCGCTGCGCCCGGCAGTTGGTGCTTTGGGCAACTCGTGCAAAGGCTGCCACGAAAGCTATCGCGCCGAGAACTTCTAATGGATCAGCGCGTGCAAACGTCGCACAGATCGCAAGCGTCCGCCGATACCGGCGGGCGCTCCTCTCTGGTGACGGAGAAAGTCTGGGATCTGCCGACCCGCCTTTTCAAATGGGCGCTGGTGATTGCGGTCGGGACGGCCTGGTATCTGGGCGAGTTTCGCAGCTTCACGACCATCGAGTGGCATTTCATCGCTGGTTATACCGTTGGCGGATTGCTGGTCTTTCGGATCCTGTGGGGCCTGATCGGGCTGGGCGCGCCGTCCTCGCGATTAGGGGCGCTGTTCTTCTGGCCGGGCACCGTCTTCGGCTATCTGGGAGACATGGCGCGGCGCGAGCCGAGCGGTTGGCGCGGGCATACCCCGGTCGGCGCGATCGGGGTGATCACCTTGATCCTGGTATTGGGTGCGACGGTGATAACGGGGCTCTTCTCCGAAGATGACGGGCTCTTCGCGCAAGGCCCGCTGGCCAGCATGGTCGATGCCTCGACCCGCCTCACATTGATCAGCTTGCATCATCTGCTGACCAAGCTGGTGCTGGTGGTCGTCGCCATCCATGTCTGCGCGGTCCTGTTCTACGCAATCTGGAAGCGCGAGGATCTCGTGCGCCCGATGATCACCGGCTGGAAAAAGGTCTGGCCGAAAAAGGACTGATAGCGGTAGCGGCGGAGGATCAACCTCCCGGCATCCCACAGAGCCCTGTCATCCTCGGACTTGTTCCGAGGATCAGCATTTTGGATCTCGCGCCAGTTCGCTGCGCTCACGGCTCCGATAGGGCGGCCTGTCGGCCGGCGCGCGGTCGCGCTTGCCTCGCCCCGAGGGCTCGGTGGTGCGGGATGAGCCCTGTCGCCCCATGGGTCCTAGGGACAGGCCCGAGGACGACGGCGTTAGAGCGGTGCTAGGGAGATCCCATCCCCGCACCTCGCAGCGCGCTCTCCCCTCACCGCTCCTTGCGGAGCTTTTCGAACCAGGCGAGGCGTTTGGCCATTTCGCGCTCGTAGCCGCGCTCTACCGGCTGGTAGAATTTCGCCCGCTTCATCCCGTCCGGAAAGTAGTTCTGGCCCGAGAACCCGTCCGGGGCGTCGTGGTCATAGGCGTAGCCGGCGCCGTAGCCCTCCGCCTCCATCAGCGCGGTCGGGGCGTTGAGGATGTGCTTGGGCGGCGGCACCGAGCCCGTCTCCTTCGCGCTGCGCATCGCTGCCTTATAGGCGACATAGGCGGCGTTCGATTTCGGGGCCAGGGCCAGATAGATCACCGCCTGCGCCAGCGCCAACTCCCCCTCGGGACTGCCCAGAAAGTGATAGCTCTGCTGCGCCGCGAGCGCCTGCCCCATCGCTTGCGGATCGGCGAGCCCGATATCCTCTACCGCCATGCGCACCAGCCGCCGCGCGAGGAACATCGGATCCTCGCCCCCCGCCAGCATCCGCGCGAACCAGTAGAGCGCCGCATCGGGGTCGGAGCCGCGCACGCTCTTGTGCAGGGCGGAGATCAGATTGTAGTGCCCGTCACGGTCCTTGTCATAGGAGGGCGCGCGGCGTTGCAGGCTGGCCTTGACCGCCGCAGCATCGAGCGGCGCGCGCGCTGGCAGGGCGAACAGCTCCTCGGCGAGATTGAGCAGCGAGCGCCCATCGCCATCGGCCATCGCGCAGACCGTCTCGCGCCCCTCTTCGGTAAGCGGCAGCGCCCGGCCCTCGAGCGCTTCGGCCCGCGCCAGCAGCAGCGCCATCGCCGCCGTATCGAGCGGGCGCAAGGTCAGCACCTGCGCGCGCGACAGCAGCGCGGCGTTGAGCTCGAAGCTCGGGTTCTCGGTGGTCGCGCCGACCAGCGTGATGGTGCCATCCTCCATATGCGGCAAGAACCCGTCCTGCTGCGCGCGGTTGAAGCGGTGGATCTCATCGACAAAGAGCAGCGTGCCGCGCCCGCTCAAGCGCCGCACCCGCGCGGCCTCGAACACCTTGCGCAGCTCGGCCACACCCGAGAAGATCGCGCTGATCTGCTCGAAACCAAGATCGGTCTCATCCGCGAGCAGGCGGGCGATGGTGGTCTTGCCGACCCCGGGTGGCCCCCACAGGATCAGCGAGGAGAGCCGCCCCGCCGCCAGCATCCGGCCCAAGGGCGCTTCGGCACCGAGCAGATGATCCTGCCCGACCACCTCGGCCAGCGTCCGCGGGCGCAGCCGGTCAGCAAGGGGACGGTCAGCTTGCGGGCGGTCAGCTTTGGGGCGGTCGGTCTCAGGGCCTGCGCGATTGCCGTGCCCCGGTTGCCCGTCGAACAGATCCGCCAAGGCTCAGCCCCCGAAACGCAAGGAGATGGGCCGACCGTCGCGCTCGATCTCGAGCAATTGCAGGTCCGGAGAGCGCTCAATCGCGGCTTGCAGCCCCGATACGCTGGCGACCTCGGTCCCGTTATAGCCGCGCAGGACATCCCCTTTCCTGAGCGAGCGTTGCAGCCAGCGCGCGGCATTGCGCATGTCGAACACCGCGACCCCTTGCGTGGTGTCATCCAGCTTGAAACCGAGCTCGATGATCGCCGCCGGGCTGAGATTGCCGACGATCACCCCGCGCAGATGCGGCGGTTGATCGAGCCGACTGACATCGGCGGGCGGCAATTCGGGCGGGGCGATCAACCCGACCGACACTTCGCGGGTGCCCTCGCGCCCGAGCACGGAAAGGCGCGCGGTCGCGCCGATCCCCTTGGCGGCAAGGCGAAAGTCCAACTCGGTCGGATCGTCAATCGCCTCTTCATCAATGAACAGGATGACCTCGCCTGCCCGCAGATCGGCGCTCGCGAGCGGTGAAGCCGGGTGCAGCTTGCGAATCAGCACGCCTTGCGGAGACGCGAGGCCGAGCGCACCGGCGAGCTCGGCGGTCATCTTTTGCGCCTGAAGGCCCAGCCAGGGTCGCTGCAAGCTGCTCTTGCCTTCGCGCGCCTGATGGATCGCTTGCGAGACCAGCGAGCTTGGCACGGCGAAGCCGATTCCGTTCGAGCCGCCCGAGCGGGTCAGGATCGCGCTGTTGATCCCGACCAGCCGCCCTTGCATATCCACCAGCGCACCGCCGGAATTGCCCGGATTGATCGCGGCATCGGTTTGCAGATAGGTCTGCCCGCCCGAGCCGGTGCGCGCCTGCGCCGAGAGGATGCCGCTGGTTACGGTCTGCCCGACCCCGAACGGATTGCCGATCGCCAGCAGCAGATCTCCAACCTCGAGCGCGTCGCTCTCGCCCAGCGCCACGAAGGGCAGATCGCCCGCGCCCTCCAGTTGCAGCACCGCCAGATCGGTCTGCCGGTCATCGAGGAGCACGCGGGCGTTGTATTCGCGTCGATCCGCGAGCGCCACGGTGATCTCGACCGCGTTGCGGATCACATGCTCGGCGGTGACCACCAACCCGTCGGGCGCGACAATCACGCCGGAGCCGAGCGAGTTCTCCATCCGCCGCCGCGTGCGCCCGGCATTGGGGAACAGCCGCTCGAAGAACGGATCGCCGGCAAAGGGTGATTCGCGCCGCTCGACCACGGTCTTTGTGTAGATATTGGTGACCGCCGGGGCGACTTGCCGAACCACTGGCGCGAAGGTGAGGCTGATCTGCTCGCGCGATTGCGGCACCGTTTGCGCCGCGAGGGGGACCGGCAGGGCGGACAGGAAGAGCAATATCAGGGGCAGCGCGAGGCGCAGGCGGGGCGGGGTCGGCATCTTGGAGCTCCGGGAACGGGCGCTATGCGCGTCGGTCTTGTTAATGTCCCAGTTACAGGACAGGCTCGACAGATCAAGTCAGCCGTAGCCCCGGCGATCTTCTTGGCAAGCTTCTTGGCAAGCGGCGCAAACGGGGGCGGCATGAAGGAGAGGGAGGGACGAATGGGCGCGCTGCCACTTGGAGGAAAGCTGCAACGCGGCGGGCTCGCGGCGCTCGTGCTCGCAGCAAGCCTGCTCTGCGGTGCCATGTTCGGCGAGGCGCATGCGCAAGCTCAGCTACCGGCGCAGCCCCTGATCAGCCTGCCCACCTCGCTGTTCAAGGATTGCCTGAACGGTCGGGCGAAGATCTATGATCAATGCACCGATCAAGGCGCGATCTTCGCGGCGGCGCGGGCGCGCGCGCAGGCGGAAGACAAGGTGCTGCTGGTGGCCTTCGGGGCCGAATGGTGCGTCTGGTGCCATATCTTCGATGCCTATATTCGCGGCGAGCATGGCTCCTTTCACTACACGGTCGAGGGCGAGGCGGTCGCGATGAGCGAGGCAGAGCAGGCGGCTCAGGCGCAGGAAGCGGCGGGCCTTGCCAGTTTCGCCGCCGAGCGTTTCGTGCTCGCCCATATCGAGGGGCACAAGGCCCCCGGCGGGCAGGCTGTGCTCGAGCAGGCGGGCGCCGCGCCGTTTTTCGATGACTGGATCCCGTTCATTTTCGCGGTGGATCGAGAGGGCCAGTATGTCGGCCATGTCCTCGCTTCGCAGGTCAATACCCGTATCGACGGGCCCGATGGCAAGCCGGTCTTCCAGGGCTATGACCGCGCGGCATTGCGTCTGGCCTTGCAGGAGCTTCATGATGCGGCGCGCGAAGGCGGCTGGGATTAGGTCATGTGCGCATAAATATCGCGGCTGTGCGGTGCCGCGCGGTTCATGAGTTCATGAGTGCGTGGGCTGCGGCCTTCTCTGCCCTTGTGCAATGCAGCCAAAACCGCGCCTGCCCCCTTTTACGCATAGCCGGTTCGCGTGAGCCGCATGGCGCCTTTCCTTGCGCCCGGTGCCCTTTGGTGCGACAAGCTGACCAATTCGGGGAGAGAAGGGCAGCTCAGCGCCGCAAACGCGCAGTTTGTGCGGCGCGCGTTTGTGAAAGGGACCGGATGGGCGAGCTTATCGTATCGCTGGAGGGAACGCCGGCGGGCGATTTCCTGTCACTGGTCCTGGTGCTGTTCTCTGCCCTTGCCCATGCGATCTTTGGTGCAATCAACAAATCTGGCAGCGATCCTTATCTCAATCGAGGCGCAATCAATCTTTGCTACGGCGCGATGGCGGCGCCTTTTGCCTTGTTTATCCTGCCCTGGCCAAGCCCGGCGCTTTTTGCCGCGATCGCGGTCACCTTCTGCGTGCATATCCTCTATGAATGGCTACAGGCGCGCTCATTCTCGCTGGGAGCCTTCACCCTGGTCTACCCGATCGCGCGCGGAACCGGGCCGTTGGCGGCGGCCTTTCTGGCCGGTCTGGTCTTCAACGAGAGTCTCAATGGCAATCAATGGCTTGGGGTCTTGCTGCTCTCTTGTGCGATTTTTGGGCTCGCCGCGGTCAATCTGCGCGGGGCCGCGCGGCAAGGCTTGACCGCAAGCGCGATGATCCCGGGGATCGTCTCGGCGCTTGGGGCCGGGGTGATGATCGCGGTCTACACCACCGTGGATGCCTATGGTGTGCGTCTGGCGTCAGATCCTTTCATCTTTCTGGCCTGGTTCTTCTTCACCGGCGCTTTCGGATTTCCAATCATTGCCGCCCGGCGCTGGTTTGCGCTCGCCCCCTCCACCCGGCCCGAGATCGGCGGGCTGTTCGTGCGCGGCATCTTTGGCGCATTGATCGCCTTCTTGTCCTTTGGCGCAATCATGCTCGCGACACGGCTGGGCAAGGTCGCCGAAGTTGCCGCCCTGCGCGAGACGTCGATCATCTTTGCGACGGCGATCGGGGTCTTGTTCTTCAAGGAACGGGTCGGAGCCTCGCGCCTGTTGCTGATCCTGGCGATCGCGACGGCGGCGGTACTGGTTGAGCTCGGATGACGAGCGAGAACCGATCATCCGCAGCGTCTGGGGCCTCGAAGGTTACCGCCCGCAAAGACGGTTTCACCAAGGAAACTTTCGCAATGTCGCGTCTCGAATTCGTTTTGCTCATCGGATTCTTGATGGCGATGAATGCGCTGAGCATCGATCCGATGCTTCCCGCCTTGCCGCAGATGGGGGAGGCGCTGGCGATTTCCGACCCCAATGACCGGCAGTGGATCGTCACCGCCTATACGCTTGGCCTGTCGGTCGGGGCGCTGATCTATGGTTCGATCTCCGATCGCTACGGGCGCCGCCCGGTGCTGCTGGTCACGCTGGCGGTGTATTTGCTGGCGACCTTGCTTTGTGCCTTCGCCAATTCCTTTGCAATGATGCTCGCGGCGCGGGTCCTTGCCGGTTTCATGGCGGCAGCGAGCCGCGTGGTCGCCGTCAGCATCGTGCGAGACCGCTTTGTGGGCGATGAGATGGCGCGAGTGATGTCGGTTGCCTTCACAGTCTTCATGATCGTGCCGATTGTCGCGCCGCTGCTCGGTCAGATCGTTACCATGCTTGCCGGATGGCGCTGGATTTTCGGCATCCTTTTCCTGTTTGCGCTGATGACCGGGATCTGGGTTTACGCGCGACTGCCCGAAACCCTGGCCCCGGAAAATCGGGTGCCGATCCGGCCCGCTGATCTGATGGGCTCGATCCTCATGGTGCTCGGCCATCGCAGTGCGATCGGCTACATGCTGGCGACCGGGCTGAGCATGGGTGCCCTGTTTGGCTTTATCGTCAGTGCGCAGCAAATCTTTGTGGATGTGTTTGATGCCGGCGCCTGGTTCGCGCCGCTTTTTGCCCTGGTGCCGATGGGCATGGCGCTCGGCAGTATTCTCAGCGGCCGTCTGGTCGGGCGCTATGGCGCGCGGCGTTTGTCCCAGACCGCCTTGATCGGGATGATCGGACTGTCATCGCTGCATTCGGTGCTGATCCTTCTTGGCTGGGAAAGCCTGACCAGCTTTGTGATCCTGTTTGTGATGACATTGTTCTGCTTTGCGCTGGTGATGCCGAATTTTGGCGCAATTTCAATGGAGCCCTTCGGGCGCGGCGCCGGGGCGGCGTCCTCCTTTCAAGCCTTTCTCACCATGGTGATCGGTTCCGTGGCTGGCGCCATTATCGGTGCCTGTTTCGATGGCAGCGCCGTACCGCTGGTTGTGGGCTTTGCGCTGTGTTCCTCGCTGGCCCTGTTGCTGGTGCTATGGGCGGAGCGTGGCCGCCTGTTCACCAGACCCGGCGGGTTCAAGGAGCCGCATCCGGCGCGGTGATCCGGCTTGCATTGCGGGCAAGGCAAACGTGCTGCGAACTTCATAGATGCCTGGTTTTTGAGCGCTCGCCTCGTACCGATTGCGGGCGATGCGGCGATTCTGTTTGTGGATAACCGGCTGGTCGCGGCGCAATCTGCGGCTCTGTCGGCGCGCGCCTCTGAAATTGTCTAGATTAAAATGGGTGCAGAATTGCGCAAATGACTGTCGATTTGAACAGCGACTGTGCATCAATTGGTCAGGAGTGAAAGTTTTGCGCAAGATAGGTTGCAATCTCGTTGACACAAGCCCCCCCCTTCCCCCCTTTATCGCGCATGTGCCATGGGATTGGGCTCAAAATTGCATGATGCGTGCAGTCGGGGTCATGGGCTGAACGCGACGAGGCACGCGAGCAGGCGCCGACTGCCTGCAAATGCGTGGCTTCGACGGGGCCGGCCTCATCCCAGCGTGTTTTGTGTGCCAATCCGGATGCTCGGACGGGAGGCGATAGATGGTTGAGAGTAGTCGCATCAAAGAATTGGCGGATCAGATCAAGGGCATGTCCGCCGCCGACATGAAGGCCATGGCCAAATTCGGCAAAGTCAGCGGATACGCCCCTGAATATGCTGATCTGAAAGAGACATTGCGCTCTTTCCTGACGGTCGCCAAAAACGTGCATGGCGTCGACATGGCGGATGAGTTCGAAGCCGTCCCGCCGATCAAGTTTTTCGGCATGATCCGCAACGAAGTCTTCGTCAATGAACGCGATGCCATGGCCGGGATCGCCCATAGTCTGGCGGAGAAGGTCGCCGCAGCCGAGTATGCAGCCAAACCTGCGGCGCTGGCCGCCCCTGCCTCTCCCTTGCCGCTGCCCTCGCCGCCCTCGCGGATCTTCGTTTCCGAAGTCTATGAGACTGAAGCAACGGCGGATCTCAAGCGCTGCCTGCTCACCGCTGATTACGAGCCGATCCTCACGGTGGGTCCGGGGCCGCTCGAGGCCGGGCATCTGCCCTATCAGGTGATCGAGGACATGAAATCCTGTCACGGCGCGCTGATTTGCCTGAACGCGCCGACCGCCCTGTTGCGCGGGGATGGCGGATCCTCGGTGACCAAGCTCGTCACCAAATCCGGCGGTGCCGAACTGGCCGGCGCTGTTAATCCCGAAAATGACAAAAGCCAGGAGCCGTCCTTGCGGTCGGTTCTGGTGCAGCACGCCATGCTCCAGCTTGGCGCGGCGCTTGCTCTCTTTCCGGAGCGGGTGTTCTTCGTGGTGCAAAAGGAGCTGGTCGATGACGTTCCAGCGACCTTCCGCCATCTGATCGCCCTGCAAACAAGCGGCGGCCATCTCTCCTTTGATGATGGCCAAAGGCTGGTTCTTACCTTCAAGAAGACGTCCTGGAACGAGTAACCGGGGCGTCTGAGCGCGTTTTCTGTGTGTTTTGATTGAGATGGGTCGGGAGAAGTAGAGATGGAGCAGACGCTCATTCAGGCATTGTTGCACCCGCCGGTGTATATGGTGCTGAACATCACCCTTTTTGTCTGTGCGGTCATGGTTTTCATGATGCAACCGGGCTTCATGCTGCTGGAGATGGGATCGGTTTCGCGGAAAAACGCGATCAATAACGTCTTCAAGAACTTCATCGATATGTGTCTTTGCGGCCTGTTCTTCTGGTGGATCGGGTTTGACATTCTCAACGGTACCAGCCCGGTCAATGATCTGCTCGCGATGATCGGCCTGACCAAGGAGGTGGATGCCAGCGCCAACGCCATCCTGCCTTCCGATCCGATCGCGATCTTCTTCCAGCTGGTGTTCGCATCCACCGCCGTCACGATTACTTCGGGCTGCGTGACTGGCCGCGTGCATCCGTTCCACTACGTGATCTACTCGATCGTCTTCGCCTCGGTCGTTTATCCGATCATCGCCTTCCTGGTCTGGAACCCGGCGGGCGCGCTGTTCGGCGTGTTCACCGACTTCGCCGGTTCGGTGGTCGTGCACGCGGTGGGCGGCTTTGCCGGTCTTGCTGGCGCGATCCTGCTGCGTCCGCGCATCGGCTTTTATCGCTTTGGTGCGGAGGATTACGGCGCGGATGTCGTGGACGGGCTCGCCGACAGCCACCAGCCGCATAACGTCCCGCTCGCGGCCTTTGGCGTGTTCTTGCTGTGGTTCGGCTGGTACGGCTTTAACGCCGGTACCCTGTTCGCGGCCGGTATTCCCGAGTTCACCGCGCTGGAGAATGACAACATTCTCTCGGTGTTGCAGCCGATCTTCGACGTGTTCGGGAACATCATCGCCAACACCACCCTGGCACCTTGTGCCGGTGCTGCAATCGTCGTGATTTATCAACTGGTGCGTCGGCGTGAGCTGGACATGCTCTCGATCCTGAACGGCGCTATCGCCGGTCTGGTCGGGATCACCGCTTCGGCCGATATCGCCACCCATGTGGGTGCGGCGCTGATCGGGGCCTTTTGCGGCCTGGCGTTTATCGGGACCCGCTTCACCCTCGAGCAATTCCGTATCGACGATCCGGTTTCGGCCTTTGGCGCGCATGGGGTTCCCGGCCTGATCGCGGTTGCCTGTGTTGCCTTCTTCCCGAGCGAGGGGCCGATCCAGGTGCAGGCTTTCACAAATCAGATCTTCCTTGGTCTGGTTCTGGTCGGCTTCAGCTTCGTTTCCGCGATCGTGGTCTTCAGCTTCAGCGATCTGGTGCTGCGCATCGTATACGCCGCCGGTTTCGTCCGCGGCACGATCGAGCCGGGCTATGGAAACAACTACCTGCGGGTGGCGCCAGAATATGAGCTGGAGGGGCTGGATCAGCACCTGCATGGCCGCGACGCCTACAATATCTACGAAAACGCCTGAGCGGCGGAAGGAAGTGGGCCATGAAGACGTCAAAGGTTCGTCGCCCCGCGTCGGTTAAGGCCGACGCTCCCCGGCCTGCTTCGGCCGCCTGGGTGACACGCGTAGCAGGGGGAGCGGCGCTTGCTGCTCTCCTCGCCGCAGGGGCCTCCGGGCCCGTGCATGCACAACAAGAGGGCAAGCTGCTGTCGCTCGACGATTTGCGGCGGGCCCTGCGCGGGAGCGAAGGCAGCGAGGCACGGCCTCAGCCCGCACCGACACCGGCTAAACCGGCCCAAAGCGTTGATGAGACGCCGGATACCGTGACCGCAGCGCCGTCCGCCGATCCGGTTCCGGCGCAACCGCAAACCCGCAAGATCACGCTCGACGATCTGCGCCGGGTGCTCGCAGGCGAGACACTGGACCCGGTCGAGAGCGATCAGACCGAGCAAGCCGCCGCCGAGCCCGCGCCGCCGAAACCCGTTGCCTCAGCTCCGGCGCAGGGCGCGGAACCGCCGCAGCAAAGCGCTTCGACACAGACGGAGCCGGAAGATCGGCGCAAGCAGGTCGAGGGCACGCTCATCGCGCCGCCGCTGCCCTCCGAGCGTAAGATGTCGCTCGATGATCTGCGCCGGGTGCTTGATGACGAGCACGGGGCAGAAGAGACCCCGCAGATCTCCTCCGACATCAACCCGGCGATGCCGCCCGATCCGCTCGGCTTTGATCCCAACCGGCAATCTCTCTCCGCCGATCGGGCTCCGGTGGTCGCCCCGAGCCTGGCGAGCGATCTGGGGCAGGCCTCCGATGAGATCATCGAAGGTGAGGATGACCTGAGTGCCAGCGCGACGGTACAAGGCTCGCTGCGCGATCCGCAGGCACCCGGGCGTCTGGCACCGCTGCCCGCGCCGCCGCAAGGCGCGCCCAGCGCGCGCGTTGCTGCGAATGAGGCGCCTCAAGCCCCTCGCCCCCCTGGAACACCTGGTACCTCTGGCGGAGAAGGCAATCTGGAAGAGATCGTGTCCGCGAGTATCGATGCAGCCAGCGAGCCCAAGCGGGTCGGTGAAGCTGCGCGCGCGGCGCAGGATCGAAAGGCCTACAGCGCCAATCTGGAGAAATGGGTCTGCAAGGCGGAGAACAATTTCGAGCAGAACGTTGTCAATGCCATCGCTCTGCCCGAGCATCCTGAAAAGGTGAGCCTGTATTTCTCGCCCGGATCTTTCGCGGTGAATTTCGGCAATACCGCCATGATGGTGCGCAACGCTCCGCGCTTTCGCGAGATCGTGGAGGGTGGCGATCGCTTGATGATCGTTGGCTATACCGACCGCACGGGCAACCCGACTGCCAATGTGATCCTGTCCTTGCAGCGCGCCTATAATGTGAAGGCGTGCATTATCTCGCTATTCGGTATTCCGGAAGAGGCGATCGAGGTCTCGGGCCATGGCAGCTTCTCGCCAATCCGAGAGCCGCAGGAGCCGACAATTGACGGCAATCGCCGCGTCGATGTCGTGCCGATGTCGCTCTACCGCAAGCGTTTCGAGGATACGTTCTTTGAACTGAACCGGTGATCAATCAGGATCTGCTGCCGCGCATTCGTGAGCGGGCAGCAAGAGTTGGGGAAGGAGGCGGCGGCGTTTCGTGAGAAGCGCCGCCGTTCGCATTTTCAAACCGTCTGGTCTCAGCCCTGTCTGTCCTTGTGTTGCGCAACGAACAGAGCGCTCAGGCGGGCAAGGGCAGGGCGCAGGAATTTGTGCTCGATATTGGTGAAGGGGCGGAAATAGAGCCCTTTGACCGAGCGAAACGCGACCTCCTCGCCCGATCTATCGCCAAGGCCGAAGGTGATGCGCTGATACTCCTTCGGCGCGATCAGCGTGCCCGCTGCCCAATCCCAGAGCGCGAAGATGAAGCCCATATTCTTGTCCCAATGCGCCCGGTCGGCGGAGTGGTGGATATGGTGCTGGGCCGGGCTGACGAAGATGTGCTGGAGCCAGACCGGATAGGCGAGCCAGACATGGCTGTGGCGTAGCACGAAGGCGGCGAAATAGAAGCCAATCAGGACTACATTGGTCTCGAACATGGTCAGCTCATGCGCCGCCGGGCCCATCCAGTAGCCCATCGCGCCATAGGCGAGCCCGGCACTCAGCGCGCCGAGGCTGGCGGCGGCGACATCCTCGACCGGATGCACGCGGGCGGCGGTGAAGGGCGTCATCACTTCGGCCGAGTGGTGGACCTTGTGGAACTCCCACAGGAACGGGATCTTGTGGAACAGGTAATGCGAGAGCCACAGTCCGAAATCGAGCGCGGCGGCGACGGCCAGCGTGGTCAGGATCGAGAGTGCCCAATGGCTGCTCCAGCCCTCGCCGCTCTCGCCGAATCGGCGGGTGAGCGATTCGCCGGTCCATGCCGCGACGGTCTCCGAGCCGAGGGCGAAATAGCCAAATACAAAGATAATCAGCAGCTTGTTGATGACGAAAAACGCGTAGTCGGCGCGGGCGGAAGGGTGCGTCCAGATCTCCTTGGGAAAGAGAAAGCGCAAGAAACCGCGCTGCTTTGCTGTCGTGGCATCTGCGTCAGGGCCGCGCTCGGCAAAGCGCCAGTAGACATAAAAGGCCGCCAATAGCGCGGTTGCGAAATAGATCGCCGACCAGCGCTCGGATGGCAGAATAAACACAAGGGCAGGGTAGAGTAGACGGACGAAGAACTCCTCAAAAGTCACGGGCTCGCTCCTCAGATTGGGGCGGCATGGTCACCACCCGGTGAATCTGTGCCGAGCTTAGCCAGATCGGGTTAAGGGCGTCTCAATCCGGGCTGAATTGCTCGATATTGTGTGTCCATCGCGCCAATGACCCACAACTTGTGGTGAAATTCTGCCATAGTGCGGCGATTCAGGGCTTGCATTTGCTGCAACGCGAACACTATCCATGGACCCCGGAGCGATAAGAAACCACAGGATCTAGTGCACCCTCGCAGGTATCGTAGGTCTGAGGCAAACGAGCAGAATCAACAGCATCGCCCAGATGATCGTGATTGAACGCCGCCCATCCGCATGAGCCGGGTGGGCGAGCGGTACCGGCTTGCCGGTGCCCAACCGCCAAGTTTGCCGCGAGCGCGGCGAGAGATTTGAGAGACAGGCAAGACATATGAAAATCGAGCGTCGTTTCACCCAGGCCGACCAGTCCCCCTATGCCTCGATCGCATTTCGCGAGGCGGTGAGCGAGATCCGCAACCCCAATGGCGAGCGCATCTTCGCGCTTGAGGGCTTTGCGGTTCCCAAGAGCTGGAGCCAGGTGGCCTGTGATGTGCTCGCGCAGAAATATTTCCGCAAGGCGGGCATCCCGGCGCAACTGAAGAAGGTGGCAGAGAAAGGCGTGCCGGAATGGCTGTGGCGCTCGGTCCCCGACACCAAGGCGCTCGACGCGCTGCCTGAGGATGAGCGCTTTGGCCCGGAATCGGACAGCCGTCAGGTCTTCGATCGCCTCGCCGGTGCCTGGACCTATTGGGGTTGGAAGGGCGGCTACTTCACCAGCGAAGCCGATGCGCGCGCTTATTTCGACGAGATGCGCTTCATGCTCGCGAGCCAGATGGCGGCGCCGAACTCGCCGCAATGGTTCAATACGGGCCTGCATTGGGCCTATGGCATCGACGGCCCGTCCCAGGGTCATTTCTATGTCGATGACCAGACCGGCAAGATGAAGCGCTCGAAATCGGCCTATGAGCGCCCGCAGCCCCATGCCTGCTTCATCCAGTCGGTGAAGGACGATCTCGTCAACGAAGGCGGGATCATGGATCTGTGGGTGCGCGAGGCGCGGCTGTTCAAATACGGCTCGGGCACCGGCGCCAATTTCTCCGATGTGCGCTCGGAGGGTGAGCGGCTCTCGGGCGGCGGGCGCTCCTCGGGGCTGATGTCCTTCCTGAAGATCGGCGACCGGGCGGCGGGCGCGATCAAGTCCGGCGGCACCACCCGGCGCGCGGCGAAGATGGTGATCGTGGATGTCGATCACCCCGATATCGAAGCCTTCGTCGATTGGAAGGTGCGCGAGGAGCAGAAGGTCTCGGCCCTCGTCGCGGGCTCGAAGCTGCATGAAAAGCTGCTCAACGAAGTGCTGAGCGCCGCGGTCAATTCGGATCTGGCGCCCGAGGCGAAGTTCGATCCCAAGCAGAATGCGCCGCTGAAGGAAGCGATCAAGGCCGCGCGCCGCTCGCAAATTCCGGAAAACACCGTCCAACGGGCGCTGCAATATGGCCGTCAGGGCTATACGCGCATGGAATTCCCGGTCTTCGATACCGACTGGGATTCGGAAGCCTATCTGACCGTCTCGGGCCAGAACTCCAACAACTCGGTGCGGGTGACGGATGCCTTCCTCGATGCCGTGGCGGCCGAGGGGGACTGGGATCTCATCAGCCGCACCAATGGCAAGGCGACGAAGACCATTGCCGCCAAGGAACTGTGGGACCAGATCGGCCACGCGGCCTGGGCCTGCGCCGATCCTGGCATCCAGTACCACGACACGATCAATGACTGGCACACCTGCCCGGCCTCGGGGCCAATCCGTGCCTCGAACCCGTGCTCGGAATACATGTTCCTCGATGACACGGCGTGCAACCTGGCCTCGCTGAACCTGCTCGCCTTCCGCGGCGAGGACGGCAGCTTTGATATCGGGGGCTTTGAGCACGCTTGCCGCCTGTGGACCGTGGCGCTCGAGGTCTCGGTGACCATGGCGCAGTTCCCGTCCGAAGCGATCGCGCAGGGCTCGTTCGACTTCCGCACGCTGGGGCTTGGCTTTGCCAATATCGGCGGGCTGCTGATGTCCTCGGGCCTTGGCTATGACAGCGCCGAGGGCCGTGCGCTGTGCGGGGCGATCTCGGCGGTGATGACCGGGATTGCTTATGCGACCTCGGCCGAGATGGCCTCCGAGCTTGGCGCCTTCCCGGGCTATGCCAAGAACGCCGAGCACATGCTGCGGGTGATGCGCAATCACCGCCGCGCCGCCTATGGCCAGACCAGCGGTTATGAGGGCGTGCGCACCCAGCCGCTCGCGCTCGATCACGCTGCATGCCCGGTCGATGGCCTCGTGAAGGCTGCAACCGATGCCTGGGACGCGGCCCTCGCGCTCGGCGAGCAGCACGGCTATCGCAACGCGCAGGCGTCGGTGGTTGCCCCGACCGGCACCATTGGCCTGGTGATGGACTGCGACACCACCGGCATCGAGCCTGACTTCGCGCTGGTGAAGTTCAAGAAGCTCGCCGGGGGCGGTTATTTCAAGATCATCAACCGCTCGGTTCCGGCGGCGCTCAAGGCGCTCGGCTATAGCCAGCCGCAGACCGAGGCGATCATTGATTACGCGGTCGGCCATGGCTCGCTGCGCGAGGCGCCGGGGATCTCCCATGCGGCGCTGCGTGAGCGCGGCTTTGGCGAGGCGCAGATCGAGAAGATCGAGGCCAAGCTCGCCGACGCGTTCGACATCCGCTTCGTGTTCAACCGCTGGGTGCTGGGCGATGAATTCTGCACCGAGGCGCTGGGCCTGAGCGAAGCGCAGCTTAATGATCCCGATCTCGACCTGCTCAAGGCGATCGGCTTCACCCGCGAGCAGATCGATGCGGCCAACAACCATGTCTGCGGCACCATGACCCTCGAGGGCGCGCCGTTCCTGAAGGACGCCCATCTGTCGGTGTTCGACTGCGCCAACCCTTGCGGCAAGATCGGCAAGCGTTACCTCTCGGTCGATGCCCATATCGAGATGATGGCCGCAGCCCAGCCCTTCATCTCCGGCGCGATCTCCAAGACCGTGAACATGCCGAACGCGGCCACGATCGAGGATTGCCAGCAGGCCTATGTGAAGTCCTGGAAGATGGGCATCAAGGCCAACGCGCTCTATCGCGACGGCTCCAAGCTCTCGCAGCCGCTGGCCTCGCAATTGCTGGACGAGGATGAGGATCGCGAAGATCTGGTCGAAGAGCTGGCCGCGACCCAGCCAGCGGCGATCCGGGCCGAGAAGATCGTCGAGCGCATCGTCGAGAAGGTGGTGGTGCGCGAGATCATCAAATCGGGCCGCGAGAAGATGCCCGATCGGCGCAAGGGCTATACCCAGAAGGCCATCGTCGGCGGGCACAAGGTCTATCTGCGCACCGGCGAGTATTCGGATGGCAAGCTCGGCGAGATCTTCATCGACATGCACAAGGAAGGCGCGGCCTTCCGGGCGATGATGAACAACTTCGCCATCGCGGTCTCGATCGGCCTGCAATATGGCGTGCCGCTGGAGGAGTTCGTGGACAGCTTCACCTTCACCCGCTTCGAGCCTGCGGGGATGGTGCAGGGCAATGATCAGGTGAAGAACGCCACCTCGATCCTCGATTATGTGTTCCGCGAACTGGCGATCTCGTATCTTGGTCGCGACGATCTCGCCCATTCGGCACCGGCGGCCGGGGTTCGGTTCGACGATATGGGCGATGGCCATGACGAGGGCCAGCTCGATGATGTCGAGAACGCTCCGGTCAACGCGATCAAGCAGCTCGCCTCGAAGGGCTTCATGCGCGGCACGCTGCCCCAGACCTTCACCGTGCTCAAGGGCGGCGCTGATGTGAGCGCGCGCGGGGTCGATCAAGGCGGCGCAGCGCTTTCGGCGCTCTCGCATGCGGTCGGCAGCGATCTGGCGGTGATGGACCGCCCGGCGGCCAATCCGAACAAGGCCCGCATCGAGGCCCGCATGAAAGGCTATGAGGGCGATAGCTGCGGCGAATGCGGGAATTTTACCCTGGTCCGGAACGGAACTTGCCTGAAATGCGATACCTGCGGGGCAACCAGCGGGTGTAGCTAACTCTCTTCGTTAGCCCGAAGGCCAAAACTAAAAGCGCCCCCTGTTGGGGCGCTCTTTTTTTGTGGCTCGCAGCGCGCGATCTTACAGATACATCTGGTAGCTGACCGGCACGAAGCGGTAGCCCTCGTCCTGCTTTTCGGCATAGCCAACCGCCGGGAACGGCATGTGGTAGCCGGTGAACGGGATCTTGTCGGCTGCGATCATGTCGAAAAGACGCGTCCGGGTCTGTGCTGCCTTGTCCTTTTCCATGTCGAAGCGGACATGCCAGTCAGGGCGCTGGAGCGAGGCGACATAGTGGTTGCACGCATCGCCGCAAAGCATCAGGCGCTTGCCATCGCTCTCGATGTGATAGGCGGTGTGGCCCGGCGTGTGGCCATGGGCGGCGACGGCGGTGATCCCTGACACAACGTCCTGCCCGTCCTCGATGAAGGTCATCTTCTCGGCCAGGGGTACGACATTCGCCTGCGTGAGCTGACCGGTATTGCCCGCCGCCTGCGCATCGGCGGCCCAGAAATCATACTCGACGCGCGGGACGACATAGCGCGCATTGGGATAAGCCGGGGCGCCATCTTCCATGAGCCCGCCGATATGGTCAGCATGGAAATGGGTGATCACCACAACGTCAACCTGCTCGGGGGTCAGCCCGACCGTTGAAAGCCGCGCGCGCAGTGCTCCGGCACCCGCTTCACGGCGAACCGCGCCATTGCCGGTGTCGAACATCACCACCTGCTCGCCGGTATTGACGATGGTCGGGGTGAAGCCGATCTCGAACTGGTCCGCGGGCAAGAAATTCTCAGCCATCAGCTCGGCAACATCTTCCTCGAACTGATCCTCGCCAAAGATCGGGTACGGACCCTTGAGATGGATCGCGCCATCGAACACGGTCGAGACCTCGAAGCCGCCGAGCCCGACCCGATGCGCGATCGGGCGATGAACCCCGCCCATCGGTGCTTTGGCCAGCGCCGCTCCGGACATCAGCGCAGCAGAAGAGGCACCGAGCCCGATCAGGGCGGCGCGGCGAGAAATTGCAGTTGCGTCAGTCATTAGAAACTCTCCCTACAAATCTGTCGCGCAAGGTGCAGCGCGTGCGGGCACAGCGCGAGAGACGTCTTAGTTATTGTCGTGCGGACCGGCATATTCCAGTCCAATCACGATATTGCGATAACGGCATGTCAGAGCAAGGCGCTGGCAAGAGCATTCGCTCTGAAAGTCTGGCCATTGCGCAAGGCGGTGATCGTCTCAAGAAAGGTCTCCTGCGTTCTGGAACGCGACCATGCCCGCACTCGTACCGGGGGAACTCCCATAGGGTCGCCATTGGCATTCCCATTCGAGAAAGCCGCCTGCTCCAGATCCTGAAGATGCAGCTCCGCGCGCATCACGCCGACCGGGGGGATGGCGGGAACACGGTAATTGGCGCAAACCAGCTTCCAGGCCCGTTTCGCCTCGCGCTTGCGGTCGGGCGAGGGCTTGCGAAAGACGCCGGGGCGCATTTTCAGATTGCCATCGGCAAACTCGCAAAGCAGCGCCGCAAGCTGATTTCGCGGCTCGACAAGCGCAGTGCGATAGAGCGCCCGTTGCGCGAGCGAGTAATGCCAGCCCGAGGGGGCATCCTCACAGACCGCGTCACTCATCACATGGGTGATGTCTTCATCATCGATATGGAAGGCCCGAAAAACCGAGGCTTGCGCGGCCACCTCTGCGGATCGACGCCAGCAGGGCGTGCTGCTTTGCGTGCGAGTACGGACGGGACCTTGCGCAGCGTTCTCGGCGGTTGACAGAGGCACAAGCGGGGCTGGGACGCTTGAGGGAATATCACGGGGCATGATCGAACTCCGGCATTGTCGCTGTTCTCGCGCGCGTTTTTTGTCTGCGGATAACGCGGGTTCTGCGGGATGGTTCAAATCAAAAGCCCGCCGCATGGTTTCCCAAAGCGGCGGGCTCTGTCCAATGGGAGGCCCGATGCGGGTTGCCGGGCGCGGGTGTGCTCGCGTTATTGCACCACCAGTTCGGCATGCAGGGCTCCGGCGGTCTTGATCGCCTTGAGGATGTCGATCATCCCGCGCGGGCCGATGCCGAGGGCGTTGAGCCCGTCGACCAGATCGGCCAGGGTCACGTTCTCGTTGACCACCGCAACCTTGTTGTCTTCGTTCTGGTTGATCTCGACATTGGTGCGTGGGACCGTAATCGTCTCACCGTCAGAGAATGGGTTGGGCTGCGAGGGCAGCGGCGTCTCGGTCACCCGGATGGTGAGATTGCCCTGGCTGACCGCGACCCGGCTGATGCGCACATCCGCACCCAGAACGATGGTGCCCGAGCGCTGATCGACGACCACGCGCGCCTTCTGATCGGGCTCGACGCGGATATTCTCGATGGCGCTGATCAGACGCGCCGGGGATTGCCCACGCGATTGCGACAGGTCGAGATCGACGGTACCGGCGTCGGCCATGCGCGCCAGCGGCGAGCGATAGGCGCGGTTGATCGCTTCCTCGATGCGGCGCGCGGTGGTGAAATCGGGATCGCGAAGCGACAGGCGCACGCGGCCCAGACCGTCGAAGTTAAAAGCCGTCTCGCGCTCCACCCGCGCGCCATTGGGCACGGTGCCGGAGGTCGGAACGCCCATCTGCACTTCCTCAGCCTCGCCGCCCGCAGAGATGCCGCCCGCCAGGATCGGGCCTTGCGCCACTGCATAGATCTGCCCATCGGCTGCATTGAGCGGGGTCATGATCAGCGTGCCGCCCAGAAGGCTCTTGGCATCGCCGATCGCCGAGACGGTCACATCGACCTGGCCGCCAACCCGGGCGAAGGGGGGCAGCTTGGCCGTGACCAGCACGGCGGCGACGTTCTTGGGGCGAAACTGCTCGCCCTGCACGTTGACACCCAGCCGCTCGAGCAGGTTTTGCAGCGCTTCTTCGGTATAGGGCGAGTTGCGCAGCCCATCGCCAGTGCCTGCGAGGCCGACCACAAGGCCATATCCGACCAGATCGTTGGCGCGCACGCCCTCGAACTCCACGAGATCCTTGATCCGCGCTTCGGCGCTCATGGCGGCTTCGCTCGCAAACAGGGCCAGCAAACCGGCCATCGCGAACGCCAATTTCTTCAGCGTCTTCATTGGTGAATTTCTTTCCCGGTAGTCGCGCTGGCGTTAGCGCAGGTAGTTGGTCAGGCTCAGGTTGGCGATGCGGGCTGTGAGCAGGTAATTGGCCTCGAGCTGGGTCTCCATATTGGTGATCCGGGTCGCGGCCTCATACTCATCGACACCGACAAGGTCGTCGATCGCGGTGGTCAAGGTGATCTTTTCGGCCTCATACCGGGTCGACAAGCGCTCGATCTCCGATTGCATGATGCCGATTTCAGCCTGCTTGCCGGTGATCGCGTCTGCGCCCTTGATCAGCTTGGAATTGGCGCCACTGATCAGGTCTTCGCCCATCTGGGTTGAGAGCGCCGGATCATCCGCGACCGCGGCGATGGCAAAGCCGGCCAGGACCTGCTTGATGCTGTCGTCATTGGCGCGCACATCGACATTGAGGCGGCGACCAGACGCGATCTCGACCGAGGGCGCGTCATTGCTCGAACCTTGATAATAGGCGGCATCGAAGCTGCCATCGTTCATATAGGTTTCGACCGCTGCCAGCGCCGAGGCTGCATCGGGCTGTGCCAAGACGATGGCGCGAATGTCCTCGCGAAACGCCTCCATGTCGCCAAGCGGTTGAACATCCGTCGCGGCACCGCCGAACAGCGACTGGCCCGAAACCGACGCGTTCAGTGCAGAGAATGCCATTTCAAGGCCGGTGCGTGCGGTGACCGCCTGGCTCGAGACAAGCGCCGAGTTCGAGCCACCGTTCACTTGAATGGACGATGCCGAGAAGTTCGTCGCTTGCTGGCGCACATCATCGAGCAGGTTCTGGGTGGTGTCGGCGCGGATGGTCAGGAAGGTCGAACTGGCCTTGCGCGTCTCCAGATCCGAGAGCATCTTTTCAAGCCGCTGCACACGGCCGATATCGCCATTCATCCGCTCGGCAATATCGCTCGCGCGCTCGGCGCCGAACTCGGCCTGCGCCTTGGTGAGCTGTTCCTTGGAACGGGTGATGGTGGCCTGAAGGGTGCGCGTGGCCAGCAGCGTGGGAAAACCGGTGGACATGGCTTAGATCTCCATCAGACGGGCGAGCATCTCATCAACAACGGAGATGACCCGCGCATTGGCGGCGTAATTGGTCTCAATCGTGGTCAGGTTCTGCAACTCGTAGTCGATATCGACACCGGTTTGCATGATCTCGGTTTCGCTCAGCGCGTTGACCCGGGCGGCAACCATGGTCTGGCTGGCCTCGAAGGATTGCTCGGTCGTGGCGCGCAGCGAGCCCAGATCGGCGACAAAATCCGAAGCCGAGCCAACCACGGTGAGGCCGGAAGCTGCTGGCGGGGTCAGGGTCCGGGTCATCGCATCGAGCATCGAGACCGCGATGCTGTTATCGCCTGCCTCGAGCGCCGAGGTCGCTTCGATACCACTATAGATGCGCCACAGATCGCCGCCCTGATCGGGATCGACCGCCGCATTCACCCGCAGGCGTCCGGCCAGTCCGGCGGTCCCGGTCGAGGCGCCGCCCGCGTCGGTGAACAGGCCCGGCGCACCGGCGCTCAGGGTCGGATCGGTGCTGGCATCGGCGAAACGGGCCATCAGATCCTCGGCCAGCGCGTCGATCTGCTGATGCATCTCGAGCGTCTCGACATCGCGCAGCTCGAACAGGCCGGCGAGCGAGCCCGATGTCAGCGCGGTGTTCGACGCGCCCGGGGTGATCTCATGGCCGTTGATGCTCAGACCCGAGAGCGGGCCGACACCATTGCGATAGTCCATCGACGCATTGATATTGGCCGTCGAGGTGAATTCGAGTTTTGAGGCGGTCGCATCAACCAGCATCTGCCCCGAAGGGGTCATCAGCGCCAGCGTGCCATTGGCACGCTCCTTCACTTCGACCGGGACGATCGGGGCGACGATGTCGATTTGATCCTGGCGCAGTTGCTCGAGGCCGGAAACGTCAGATCCGGTGGCGCTGGCATAGGAGATCTGCGAGTTGAGCTTGGCGATCTCTTCCAGCGCGTTGTTGACGGTGCTGATCTGCTGGGCGATCTCGCGCTCGGTATTCTGACGAATTGTCGAAACGCCATCCTCAAGATCGGCAAAGCCTTCCGCCAGACGGTTGGCGGCATCGACCACCAGCGTCTGGTTGGTCTGGCTGTCGGGCCGGTTGGACAGATCGCGGATCGTGTCTTCAAGATTTTGGTAGAGGGCGAACAGGGCCCCGACATCTTCACTGTCACCGATGAGCTGCGTCAGTTGCGCTGCGCCCGAGGCGAGGGTCTCGCTGCGGCCCAGATCAGCCTCGGCGCGGCGGCGGTCGGCGGTGAGCTCTGGCGTCTGGGCGCGCGAGACGCCCAGTACCTTCACACCATTGCCCTGGCCGTTGAGCGATACAGCGGCCAGGTCCACGGATTGTCGAGCATAGCCTTCGGTGCTCGCGTTCGCGATGTTATGCGCCGTCACGGTCACCTGACGAGAGGTGGCGGTCAGGCCGCTCAGGGCATTGTATAGAGCAGTATTCAGGGTCATCGGAACGCTCGCTATTTCATGCTATGCGCGCGGGGCTTCGGCCGCGCCTTACCGTTTGATGTTGGTGGTTTCCTGCATCATCTCATCGACGGTCTGAATGATCTTCGCATTCGAGGAATACGCCCGTTGTGTTTCGATAAGATGAGTAAGTTCCTCGGCGATATCGGAAGTTGAAGCTTCCAGCGAGTAACCCAGCACGGTGCCCGAGGGGCCCTCGCCAGCATCCCACAGATACAGATCGCCACTATCAACCGAGATCTGGAAGGTCTGGTTGTCGGTTGCGGTCAGGCCGTTGAAGTTCGGCACGTCGACGACCGGGATCTGGTAGAGCGGACGACGGTAGCCGCTGTCATAGACCGCCTCGACGAAGCCTTGCTCGGTCACTTCGACCCGGGTCAGGGTGCCGACCGGGGTGCCGTCTTTGGTCACATCCGAGGGCGAGAAGGTCGAGCCGAACTGGGTGATATGGCCCAGCGCGCCCGGTGCGCCGATCTCAAGCGCTACGTTGCCATGCGGCAGAACCAGGTCGATCTCGCCGGTGATTGCATTGTAGCCGCCGCCCGAAACGGTGGTCACCGAGCTCAGCAGGCCCGCCGACGCACCGGTATCGGTGAATTGCAGCGTGTACTCGCCAACCGATGCGCCGCCCTGGGCACTGTCGGTGATTTGCAGGTTCCACTCATTGCTCGCGGTGGCGCCGCCCACGGTCGGGGTGTAGGTCATGGTCAGGATCTGTGCCGCGCCGAGCTGGTCATAATACTCGACGGTCATCTCGTACGGGTCGCCCGTCGCAGTCGAGGTGGTCTCGGTCGCCGGCAGGTTCAGGCCGAGCTGAATTTCCGTGGTCGGGTTGGAGACATAGTCAAAGCCGAAGATCCGCACCGGCTCCAGCGAGAGCGGGCTCTCACGCGAGACGCCATTCACTGCGCCGTTTTCATCGGTCGGCCAGCCGAGCAGTTGCAGGCCGCTCGAGGTGCGCAGATAGCCGTCCTTGTCCTCGTTGAACGAGCCGGTCGACGTCATGTAGAACGGACGATCCGCAGCCGGCTCATCGCGCGAGACCACGGTGGTCACCGGGATCATGCCGCGGCCAGCGATCGCGATATCGGTCGAGTTGCCGGTGGCGGTCAGCGCGCCTTCCTCGGCGATGTTGCGGCCCGAGGTCACCCGGACACCGCCAGCCGAATAGAGGCCGGTCGACTGGTTGGTCACGATCGAGTGAAAATCAGCCGTGGCCGCCTTGTAACCAGTGGTGCTGGCATTGGCGATGTTGTCCGAGACCGTGGCCAGGCGCGTCGCGTTGACATTGAGGCCCATGACACCGGCATTGAGGGAGGAGTGCAAACCCATTTCAGTCCATTCCTTTTCTAGGATCGGTTTTGTTTTTCTTGTTATTTCTCAGCTCTCATCGCGATCCCCGCGCAGCAGCGTGATAGCGATACGCCGGTTCACGGCTGCTGCCGGATCTTCGTCGATGGGATCGGTTGCGGCGGCGCCCACCACCTTGCGCAGGCGCGAGGTCGGCAGGCCGGCGCCCAGCATCAGGCGGCGCGCGGCATTGGCCCGGTCGCTCGAGAGCTCCCAGTTGCCGTAATTGGCGCCAGCGGCGAAGGGGACGATGTCCGTATGCCCGGTGATCGCGATCCGGTTTTTCACCGAGGCGATGATCGGGGTCAGCATCTCGATGATATCGCGCAGCTTGCCGACCGGTTCGGCCGAGGCCTTGCGAAACAGCGATGCGCCATCGCGATCGGCGATCTCGATCACCAGACCCTCAGGGGTCATCTTCAAGGTGATGTGCTTGATCAGATCGGCTGCCCTGGCCGCTTCCAGAGAATTGTCTTCATCAAGCGCCGCCTTCATGGCCTCGAAAGCGGTCTGGAGATCTTCGGCGCCATCTTCGGGGCCAAAGGCTGCATCATCGCCGCCTTCGCCAATATTGGCCTCGACATCGCGTTGCAGCTCATTGACATCGGCGGTGTCGATCGGCTCTTCGCTGGCCTGCGCCCCGCCCGGTGCCATCTGCTGCGCCGCGCCCTGGCCAAGCATGTCGTCATCGGTGACGATGCTTTCGCCATTGAGCATGCCCTGACCACCGGCGCTCTCGTCGGTCATCGGGATGCGATCGTTGAAAAAGTCCGCCAGACCCTTCTTGGTATCGGCCGAAACGGCATTGAGCAGCCACATCAGCAGGAAGAAGGCCATCATCGCGGTCACGAAGTCAGCATAGGCCACTTTCCACGCGCCACCATGATGGCCGCCGCCGACGACTTTCTTCACTTTCTTGATGACAATCGGGCGTTCATCGCTCACGGGACTGCGTCCTTTGCAGGCTCAAGGGGGCTCTTGAGCAAGAAGGTAGCGCTGGCCGGTTATTATTGTGTGAAGTGACGCAAGGGTTTTACGAAAATCGCTAACGATGAATTAAGGGTTATTGCGATCTTCAGGCGTCAATGCTTCATAAACGAAGCTTAATACTCCCTGTTATAGGATAGCAAAGCCTGGAAAAGAGCGCAATACATCGGATTGCGCATCTGTTGGCTATCCCTCAAGCCTGCTCATCTCGGCGCGGATCTTCTCACGCAGCACATCGATCGGGGCGCCGCGATAGTGCCAGAAGGTCCAGCCATTACAGCTCGGCGCGCCCATGACATGAGCGCCGACCTGATGGATCGAGCCGGTGACGCCATCGGCGACCAGCGAGGCATCGGCACGTATCTTCGCCTTGCTGCGGCCATTGGCGCCGACCAGAATATCGCCGGGCCGCACCATCTGCCGCTCGATCAGCGCCCCGAACGGCACCCGCACCGCCTTGCGCTTGGAGCGCATGATCTCAAGGACATCGCCCTCATAGGGCTCCACCGCATCAATGCGCGCCTGGGCGATCTGCGCATAGGCGGCCTCGCGCTCGATACCGATAAAGCGCCGGCCAAGCCGCTTGGCCACCGCGCCAGTGGTCCCGACGCCGAAGAACGGATCCAGCACCACATCGCCGGGATTGGAAGTGCCAAGGATCACCCGCGCCAGCAGCGCTTCGGGCTTCTGGGTCGGGTGCGCCTTCTCGCCTTGCGCGTCCTTGAGCCGCTCGGCCCCGGTGCACAGCGGCAAGAGCCAGTCCGAGCGCATCTGCAAGCCCTCGTTCAGTTCCTTGAGCGCCTCGTAGTGAAAGGTATAGCGCTTCTGCCCTTGTGATTTGGAGCACCAGATCAGCGTCTCATGGGCGTTGGTGAAGCGCTTGCCGCGGAAATTCGGCATCGGGTTGGATTTGCGCCAGATGATATCGTTCATCACCCAGAAGCCCAGATCCTGAAGCGTCGCGCCAACCCGGAAGATGTTGTGATAGGAGCCGATCACCCACAGTGCGCCCTCATCCTTGAGCACACGGCGTGCCTCGAGCAGCCAGGCGCGGGTGAAATCATCATAGGCGGCGAAGCTCGCAAACTGGTCCCAGTCATTATCCACCGCATCAACGCGTGAATTGTCCGGCCGGTGCAGATCGCCCTTGAGTTGCAGATTATAGGGCGGATCGGCGAAGATCAGATCGACCGAGCGCGCGGGCAGGCGCTGCATCGCTTCGATGCAATCCTCATTGAAGATGCGGTCGAGCGCGCTGTGAAGATCAAGGGTCTCGGGGCGTCCCATGGTTGAACTCACTGGTCAGAACTCATGCAAGTGCTCGCGCAGGAGCGGTGATGGAGGCGGGGCCGGTGCCGGGGCTGAGCTGGCAACCGCGAAAGCTGCGCCGATGATGCGGGGTCAATCCAAGCTCGGCAATCGCTGCCTTATGCGCGCGGGTCGGATACCCGGCATTGCGTGCCCAGCCATAGCCCGGGTAGCGGTGATCGAGCTGTCGCATCAGTCGGTCGCGCAGTTCCTTGGCGATGATCGAGGCCGCCGCGATCGAGGCAGAGCGGGCATCGCCCTTGACCAGCGCCTTCGCCGTTATCTCGAGGGTCGGCGGCACTCGGTTGCCATCGATGAGAGCGCAGTCAGGTGCCGCGCCCAGCGCTGCAACCGCGCGTGCCATCGCCAGATCATTGGCGCGCAGGATGTTGATCTGCTCGATCTCGCGCACACTGGCAGCGCCGACCCCGATCTCGACCGCCCCGCGCGCCTGCGCTGCCCATAGGGCTTGCGCCAGATCCGTCCGGCGCCGGGCGCTCAGCGCTTTTGAGTCCGTCAGCCCGGCAATCTGCACGCCTTCGCCCAGAATGACGGCGCAGGCCAGAACTGGCCCCGCCAGCGGGCCGCGCCCGACCTCGTCGATCCCGCAAACCCGCGCCCGCGCGCCCAGATGCGCGCGCATCTCGCGTTCAAAAACCATCATATCGCTCTGGATGGCGCTCTGGCGGGGCCGAGGGAAGCGCCCCTCGCGGCCGGCTGGCGTCACATCTTCTGATCCCTCGCGCATCGGGTGATCTTATCCCCAATTGCGTGCAGGCGCGAGCAAAGGTGATTCGCAGGCGCTGCAAAAAACCCACAAGTGAGTCCTGCGCGACACGCCAAAACCGCTCAAGCTGGCGGCGCTGAGCTTGCCGGACGGCGTTTGCCGAGCTGACCGGTGCCAGCGCGTTGCGCGCAGCGCTCACCAGTCCTTGATTGGCATTTGAGGTCCGTGTGTGGGTAGGATGATCGCAGGCTAACAGAGGATGGAAAAATGCTTTACGGCTTGGCAGCCCTTGGGCGCGACCGCAGAACTTCAAGGCAGCTCCTGCTCGCCCTCTATACCCTGCTGATCCTTCCTTGCATCGCGGTGCAAGCGCAAGCGCGCCCGGTGCTGGTGGAGCTTTTCACCTCGCAAGGGTGCTCCTCCTGTCCGCCCGCCGATGCCGTCCTTGGCAAGTTGAGCGAGGATCCCAAATTCATCGCTCTGACCCTCAGTGTCGATTACTGGGACTATCTCGGCTGGCATGATCGCTTCGCCAAAGCCGCGCATACCGCGCGCCAGCGCGCCTATCAGAAAAAATGGATGGCACGCTCGATCTACACGCCGCAGATCGTGGTCGATGGGCGTAGGGGTGTCGTTGGCAGTGATGAGCGGGCAGTGCGCTCGGCTGCCGATGCGAGCCCGGTTGAGATCGCCAGGATCACGCTGAACCGTGAGGGCGGAGCCTTGCAAATCGAGATCCAGAACGCAGGCGCGGCAGAGGCCGAGCCGTGCTCGGTGGTCCTGTTCCAGTATGATGGCCCGCATGAGGTTGCGATCGGTCGCGGTGAAAACTCAGGCGAGACCGTCACCTATCATAATGTCGTTCGGGAGGTGCGGGTGCTTGGCACCTGGCGGGGCGAGCCGTCCCGGCAGTTGAGCGCATCGATCGACCCGGCGATGAAGGGTTATGTCGTGGCGCTGCAACGCGGCGATGTCGGACCGGTCGTGGCGCTGAGCCGGCTGGAGAATTAGGTCGAGAAATCAACGGGTCAGATCGGCGCCATACCATTGCTCGGAAAGTTTGCTCAGGCTGCCGCTGCGCCGCAGGTCGGAGACGATCTGGCCCAGTTTCACGGCCAGCTCCCGATCGCCTTTTTCGATCGCAACGCCGAGCGGCTCGAGAAATAGCGGCCCCCCCACGACCTTGACCCCAAGACCCGAACGCTGCGCTTCCAGGATCGTGGGCAGCGCCGAGATCCCGGCATCGACCTTTCCGGCGGCGACTGCCTCTAGCGCGGCGAGGTCATTGGCGAAGGTTTCGATCCCCGCCACCTTCTTGATCCGTTGCCGAAAGCGCGGCGCCTCACGCGTGGCGAAATGCAGCTCACCTCTCAGATAAGCCTCGTAGCTGGTCGCGGCGGCGACGGCGAAACGCTTGCCATTGGCATCATAGGTGCGGCTGATCGCGGTGTCGGTTTCCGGAACCACCAATGCGGCGGGGGTGAAGTAATAGATCGCGGGAAAGTCGAGCGCATCGGTACGGGTCTTGGTCGGCGAAAGCGAGGCGACCGCGATATCCCAGCGGCCGCGCCAATCGCCGCCCGCGATCGCGGCGAAGGTCGTGGTGGCGAATTCCGCAGCAACCCCGAGGCGCTCGGCAATCGCGCGGGCGACGTCGATATCAAAGCCCTGCAAACGGCCATTGGGCCCCATGAAGCTTTGCGGGGGGTAGCCGGTCGTGGTGGCGATGACGACCTTGCCATTCGAGCGAATGCGGTCGAGCACCTCTCCGGCTTGCGATGCGCTCGGCATGGCGGCAAGCAAAAGCCCGGCGAGGCACGCCCTTACGATACTCGTGACCCGCCCCATTTTGGTGACCCGACCCATTCTGGTGATCATCCCCATGTTCACGCCTCCCGGCCCAACGCGGCATCACCGCGCGGTTCTGACGCTCGCGGTGCGAAGCCCTGAAAATACAGCGCCTCTATAGCCCAATTCAGCGGCGCATGCATCCTCCAAACCAGCCCGCGCGCAAGGGGCGACGCAGGAAAGCATTGACGAAAGCGCGCGAGCTTTCGATAGCTCATGGATCTTAGCCACATACCCAAGCCAAAAGCCTCAGGGAGACGCGCCATGGACGGATCCAACCCGACCAAATTCGACAAATCGAAACTGCCCAGCCGCCATTCGACGGTAGGCCCCGCCCGCGCGCCGCACCGCTCCTATTATTATGCGATGGGGCTCAATGATGAGGAGATCGCGCAACCCTTCGTCGGGGTCGCGACCGCCTGGAACGAGGCCGCGCCCTGCAACATCGCCCTCAACCGCCAGGCGCAGTCGGTGAAGATGGGGGTCAAGCAGGCCTATGGCACCCCGCGCGAGTTCACCACCATCACCGTCACCGACGGCATCGCCATGGGCCATGAGGGCATGCGCTCCTCGCTGGTCTCGCGCGAAGTGATCGCCGACTCGGTCGAGCTGACCATGCGCGGCCACGCCTATGACGCGCTGGTCGGCATGGCCGGCTGTGACAAGAGCCTGCCGGGGATGATGATGGCGATGGTGCGGCTCAACGTGCCGAGCGTGTTCATCTATGGCGGCTCGATCCTGCCGGGGCGGCTCAATGGCAAGGACATCACGGTCCAGGACGTGTTCGAGGCGGTTGGCCAGCATCAGGCGGGCAACATGTCCGATGCCGAGCTCGCGATCATCGAGCGGGTTGCCTGCCCCTCCGCCGGGGCTTGCGGCGGCCAGTTCACCGCTAACACCATGGCCTGCGTGTCCGAGGCGATCGGGCTGGCGCTGCTGAACTCCTCGGGCGCTCCGGCCCCCTATGAGAGCCGCGATGCCTATGGCGAGGCGTCGGGCCGGGCAGTGATGAACCTGGTGGCCAACAATATCCGCGCCCGCGACATCGTCACACGGCAGTCGCTGGAGAACGCCGCCCGCGTGGTCGCCGCAACCGGTGGCTCGACCAATGCCGGGCTGCACCTGCCCGCGATCGCGCATGAAGCCGGGATCGAGTTCGATCTCGACGATGTCTGCGAGATCTTCAAATCGACCCCCTATTTCGTCGATCTCAAGCCCGGCGGCGCCTATGTCGCCAAGGATCTCTATGAGGCTGGCGGCGTGCCGGTGGTGATGAAGGAGCTGCTCAAGGCCGGGCTCTTCCATGCCGATTGCATGACCGCCTCGGGCTACTCGATCGGTGAGGAGCTGGCCAAGATCGACCGCGAGGCCGATGGCCGGGTGATCTACCCAATCGAAAAGCCGCTCTCGGCCACCGGCGGCGTTGTCGGGCTCAAGGGCAATCTGGCCCCCGAGGGCGCGATCGTGAAGGTTGCCGGGATGACCGAGGATCAGCTCACCTTCACCGGCCCGGCGCGGGTGTTCGAGTCCGAGGAAGAGGCGTTCGAGGCGGTGAAGGCGCGCACCTACAAGGAAGGCGAGGTGCTGGTGATCCGCAACGAAGGGCCGCGCGGCGGGCCGGGGATGCGCGAAATGCTGGCAACCACCGCTGCCCTGTCCGGTCAGGGCATGGGTAAAAAGGTCGCACTCATCACCGATGGCCGTTTTTCGGGCGCAACCCGCGGCTTTTGCATCGGCCATGTCGGCCCGGAAGCCGCTGTCGGTGGCCCGATCGGCTTGCTGAAGGATGGGGACATGATTGTGCTCGACGCCAAGGCCGGGACCATCTCGGTCGAGCTGTCCGAAGATGAGCTGTCCGAGCGGCGTAAAGCCTGGAAGGGCCCCAAACCGACACAATACACGTCAGGTGCATTATGGAAATACGCTCAACTTGTCGGCGAGACCTGCAAGGGAGCGGTAACACATCCTGGCGGCGCCAAAGAGGCGCATTGCTACGCGAATATCTAGACAACGACTCCGGAAAGCGCTGTTAATTCAGCGCTTTCCCTCCGATTTCGGGAAATTGCAACGCGTTGTATCCAAATTTGACGCGAACGTCAGCCCTCTCGCGGGGGTTGTCTCGCTCTTCGACACAACCCGGTAGGATACTCTTAAAGGTTGTATGCGAGAGTGTCTTATCAGGTTCAAGCAGCCCATGTCTCTCTGGCCCGTTCGCTCCTCGCCGCAATCGAGACCGCTGCATCGGATGAACTTGACTCCTTCGGGGAGGCTTTGAGCCTCCCCATTTTTTTTCCGCCACGCTTTATGAAGTTAATGTGACGGATTTTTCGCATCATTCAGATATAGTTAATTTTTTCGGCGCCCGATCTTTTCAATCGAATCAAGATCTTGTATACGATGGCGCTTGGAAGACGAGAGAGAGGGCACCGTCATGAAGGCCATTCTGGCGTTCGTTTTGTCGGTTTTTGTGTTAATCGCTTTAGTTTCAACAAGCTATGCAGCTCCGGTAGCGGTGTTGCAACCAGGGTTCTGTCAGGCGGCACCTTCCGAGGTGCGCAGCTTCGCATCGGATACCAACGCCGAGTCTGTCGAGTATTTTGCCAATTGCGCCGAACTCGCAGCTCTCAGAGCCAAGCGTCGAGACACGCTGGAGACTTTTGGCAGTGTGTCGATCCTCAGGGATCGGGCCGCGCAACCGGTGCTTGCCGCCGTGTCGCAGGATGCGGGGGCTCAGGACCTTGACGTCAATGTCAGGGCGATGGCCGCTGCGCTGACGACCGGGAAGATGACGGCACTGGGCCTGGCGCAGAAGGGCGAGAATATCCGGGTTTCCGCCTATCTGGTCACCAGCGAGCACGATGGCAGCCCGCGCGTTCGCATGATCGCTTTGACCGCACTGCCGGGGCTTGTGGTGCGGCGTCAATTGGAGATGCCCTACAAGAATGGCGACACGCTGCGCTATGCGCTCGCGTCTTTGCATGCCTCGGCGATCGCGGATCAGATCGCGCTGGCAAACCACTGACAGAGCACTCGGCGGGTTGGCCGAGTGTCACTAGATGAAGAGAAGGGCGAGCAACGCCCCCTTCATTTCGATACGAGCAGTATCAAAACAGGCAAAGCCGGATCCAGCAGGGTCCGGCTTTTTCGTGCCGGACATATTGCTGATGCATCCGGGCCGCACTCCTTCCCTGTAAAGCTGCGTCAATCACCGGCGTGTCCGTCGAAGCGGTCGCATTAACTTTTGCCTTACCAATCCCACCTAGGGGTTAACCCATGAAATCAGGCAAAGGCACCGGCAGTGCGCGGGCGCTTTGGCATCCAGTGAGGCAAGAGCGAAACCTTGGGGGTTAGCGATCATGAGCACGGCACCGATGAAATTGTTATGGGTCTTTCCCAGCTTTGAAATTGGCGGAACGCAGCGCCGCTTCGTCACGCTCGCCGAAGCGCTTGGGCCGGAATATGAGCATCTGATCTTGTCGATGAACGGCGAATTCAGTGCGGAGCGGTTGCTCCCCGCCGGGGTGAAATGGCGCCGGGTCAAGACCAAGGTGCGCAAGAGCAAGCTGGTCTCGCTGCGCAACCTGCTCAATTTTCGCCAATTGCTCAATGAAGAGCATCCGGATCTGCTGCTGACCTCCAATTGGGGCTCGATCGAATGGCTGGCGGCCAATCGCGGCCCGGGCGCTGTTCCGCATATCCATTTCGAGGATGGGTTCGGCCCCGATGAAGATGCCGACAACCAAAAGAGCCGCCGCTCCTGGGCGCGCAAATATGCGTTCAATGCCCGCCGCCGCGCTTATATCGCGCCGAGCCGGGTGCTTCAGCGCACCTATATCGATACCTGGCAAGCGGCGCCGGAGAATGTGCATCTGATCCCGAACGGGGTGGATGTCGACAAGTTCGCTGCCAGCCCGCGTGTGCCGGACCCGAGCCCGGCCCTGATCGGGTCGGTCGGTGCCTTGCGGGTGGAGAAGCGGTTTGACCGACTGTTGCGCCTGACCAGCGCGCTGATCGAACGCGGGCGCGATGTGCGCTGCATCCTGATCGGCGATGGGCCCGAGCGTGGGGCACTCGAGGGACTGGCCGATGAGCTTGGCATTGCCGATCGGGTGGATTTCGTCGGCGCGCAAGGCGATGTCGCGCCTTACCTCTCGCGCCTCGATCTCTATGCCTTGACCTCCGATACCGAGCAGATGCCGATCAGCCTCGTTGAGGCGATGGCAAGCGGGCTGCCGGTGGTAGCCACCAATGTCGGCGATGTTGCGCATATGGTTGCGCCGGAGAACCGGGCCTTTGTCGTCGAGAAAGAGGATGAGAGTGCCCTGGCTGCGGCGGCGGAGGTGCTGATCACGTCCAATGATGCAAGGGCAGATCTGGGCGATGCCAATGCGCAAAAGGCACGCACGGAATATACGCTCGAGCGGATGGTGAAGCGCTATGATGAGCTGTTCCGCGACATGATCCGGCAGGTGAAACCGTTGATGCTGCCCGCTCCGGGCACGACCCCGGCGGAGTAGTTTCTTAGCGGTCGTTATCCTCTTCGATCTGCGCGCGCAGGGCAGTCTGGGCGCGCTCATCGAGCGTGAAGCGCCAGGAGAGCGCGATGGCGGCGAGCTTGAGCGCGATCGGTACCAAGGCGTAAAGAAGGGTGAGGGTGAGCAGCGCCGAGGGCGCGTTCTCGCCTTGCGCGCTGAAACCCGCCAATGACAGCGCGAAGAGCGCCAGCGCGCCGGTAATCCCTTGCGCCGCCTTGGTCGCCACCGTCCAGATCGCCATGTAGAGCCCGGTGCGTTGCTGACCGGTCGCGGCGGTATCGACATCGATCACATCGGCCTGGATCGCAGGCGGCAGCACGATATCGGCGCCAAAGGCCAGTCCGGTGAGCGCGGTGATCGCCACAAAGGGCCAAAGATCCCCTTCCCCCAGAAACGGCACCAGCGCGAAGATGGCGCAGGCATAGAGCATCGCATAGGCCCAGGTGCGGTGTTTGGAGAGCCGGGCCGCCAGCGCATTCCACAGTGGCGCGGCGAGCACGCCAGCGAGGAAGTAGAGCGCGAGCAGCGCCCCGGCGATCTGATCATCCAGACCGAGGCGGTACTCGACGAAGAACAGGAACAGCGCGGCGGGCAGGGCATTGGCCGCGCTGTTGAGAAAATAGGCGAGCAGCAGGACGCGAAACGGCGCATTCGCCCGGATCGCTCGCCAGCCTTGCGCGAGACTCAGGCTCTCGTGGCGGCTGCGATCGCGCGGTTCGGGCACCCGCCACAGCGCGATCAGGGCGAGAACCGGCAGCGCGAGGCAAACGGCGATCGCGATGGCGCGCAAGCCGCTGCCCGCGCCCTCATTGCTCGAATAGAGCACCGCAGCCCCCAGAGTACCGAGCAGGAACGCGCTCTCGCGCCAGCTCGCGATCCGGGTGCGGCCGCGGTAATCGGTGGCCAGTTCCGCGCCCCAGGCGGTGTAGGGGGTGATGGCCAGCGTCCAGGCCAGGGTCAGCGCCGTGAGCCACAGCGCGATATAGGCAAGGCTCGGTGGCTCGGGCGGCACCATCGCCATCCAAACCGAGGCGCAGACGAGCGGGGTGGCCAGCGCCAGCCAGGGCTTGCGGCGCATCCCGGGCCAGAGCCGCAGCCGATCCGAGGCCAGACCCGCGAGCGGGTCCGACAGCGCATCGACCCCCCGTACCATCAGCAGCACCGCGCCGAGCCAGAAAAGATCGACGCCCTGCGCGGCGTAGAAGGGCGGCAGATAGACGAAGACCGGGAAATAAAGGGCGGCCAGCGCCAGATTGGGCGCGGCATAGACCGCCACAGTTGCGGTATCGAGCTTCGCCGCGCCGTCGGTCATGCGGTCTTGCGCAAGGCGACCTGCTCGACATCGGTGGTGCCGGCGTGAAAGCAGGCCGCGCAAACCGTGAGGTAGAAATTCCACATCCGCTGAAAGCGCATATCAAAGCCAAGCTCCTGGATCTGCGGCCAGGCGGCATTGAAATCGCGGAACCAGTGCCGCAGCGTCTGCGAATAGCTCTCACCAAACCTGAGAGAACCCTCCCAATGCAGGCCGAACCGGTCGGCTTGTTCGCGCAACGCGGCCTGACTGGGCAGCATGCCGCCCGGGAAGATGTATTTCTGGATGAAATCGACCTTGCGCCGATAGCCATCGAACAGCTCATCGGCGATGGTGATGATCTGAAGGCTGGCAATGCCGCCGGGCTTCAGCCGCGCGCGCAGCGTGTCGAAATAGGAGGGCCAGTATTGCTCGCCGACCGCCTCGAACATCTCGATCGAGGCAACGCCGTCATAGCTGCCGCGCTCGTCGCGATAATCGCGCAGCACCAGCTCCACCCGCTCATTGAGCCCTTCACGCTGCATGCGCGCCTGCGCGTAGTCGAGCTGGGCGGGCGAGAGGGTGAGGCCGGTGACCTTGGCGCCGCGCTCCTTGGCGGCATATTCGGCGAAACCGCCCCAGCCGCAGCCGATTTCGAGCACCGAGTCGCCCTGGCGCAGCGCCATCCGGTCGCAGATCGAGCGATATTTGGCGCGCTGGGCGTCCTCAAGGCTCATATCCGGGCGCTCATAAAGGGCTGAGGAATAGGTCATCGAGGGGTCGAGCCAGAGCCGGTAGAAATCATTGCCCAGATCGTAATGCGCCTCGATATTCTTCTTCGCCTGCGTCTTGGTGTTCTTGTTGAGCCAATGGCGGATGCGGTTGAGGAAATTGAGCGTCTTGGCGAAGGGCAGGGCACGGCCAACCTGTTCGTTATTGAGCAGACAGACATCGAGAAAGACTTGCAGATCCGGGCTCGACCACCAGCCTTCCATATAGGCTTCGGCAATGCCAAGTTCGCCATCGCGGACCATGCGGCCGAACAGGCGCGGGTCATGGACGATCAGCTCCCCGGTCTGGCCCGGTTGCGAGCCAGCGGCGCGGAAGCGGCGGCCATCGGGCAGCACGAAATCGATATTGCCCATCTCGATATGGGAGGTGATGCGGAAGATCAGCGAGAACCAGCGCGGCAGGCCGCTTTCGCCATCGAGGCTGGTGCGGGCGGGCGGCAATGGGGCCGTGGTTTCCAAGGACTCGGTGGGTGAGGAGGGGGGCATTTCTTGCGTCTTGAGTTGGGGCATGCGGTATCTCCATTCCTATCGCGGCCCCGCGCCCAAGGGCGTGGCCTGTGTCAAATCATTACTCTTGGGGCAGGATCTGCGGCGGCGTCGGCGGATGGCCACGGCGTTTCACGACATTGTCATCGCCGGGATGTCCCAGAAAACGCACACCCTTCAGGAACAGTTTCAGCGCCTCCCAATGGATCCCGAGCAGCACCTTCACCCCCATCAGCGGGAAGGACGCGGTGAAGCGGGCCAGATTGCCAGTGCTCAGCGGCTGCGCCTCGCCATTCCAGGTGGCGATGAGATATTCGCCCTGCGCATCGCTTTCCTTGATCCGCAGGCTCAACTTTTCATCCGGCGGGCTGAGGGTGAAGCGATAGGTCTTCTCCATGTCGATGAACGGAGAGACGAAGAACTCCTTGGCCGCATCATGCCGCTGCTGCTGAGCGGCCGGGTCGGTCGGCACCACATAAGGGTACTGATCGCCGAAAGTGTTCTTGACCTCATAGACCATGGCGCTCAGGCGCGCCTGCTCATCATAGCAATAATAGACCGAGAGCGGGTTGAACCCCATCCCGAGCACGCGGGCAAAGCTCAGCAGCATGATCTTGTGCGGGCGGGCAATGCCATGCTCCGCCAGGCGCGCCTCGACCCAGGGGCGCAGGCAGGAGCCATCGCGCGGGCCGTGGTCGGCGCGGCGAAAGCTGACCAGATTGAACCGGTCGATCGAGAACAATCGGTTCCCGCGCGCGGTCTGCTCGAGCCGGTCGATATCGAGCAGCAGGCACCAGACCTGATAGCGGAACTGATGCTGCTTGGGGCGCAGGCGCAAATGCATGACCCGGCTGCGATAGAGCCGCGGGGCGAACCGCGTGTCCGGTTCTGCGCATTGTGGGTCGGTCAAGGATTGCTCTGCCATCACATCCTCTATTCGGCAGCGATCGCGGTGGCGGACCGGCGCGGCGCATCCTTGGAGGCCGACCAGGCCGGGCGGGCGCCGAGCAGCGCCGCTGCGTGCAGTCCCGAGGCCAGACCATCCTCGTGAAAGCCCCAGCCGAGCCAGGCGCCGGCGTAATGCACGCCGCCGCGCCCCTGGATCTCGTCCATCTCAGCCTGTGCGTTAAATGCCGCCGCGTCAAATTGCGGATGGGCAAAACTGAACCGGGCGAATTCGCGCTCCGGGTCAACCTCGCGCTGCGGATTGAGGGTGACGAAGAGCGGCTTGTCCTGCGGCAGGTTTTGCAGCCGGTTCATCCAGTAGCTCAAGGTCGGCACGTTTTGCGCTGCTCCGGAGCGATGCACCTCGACGCTCCAGCTCGACCAGACCTTGCGCCGACGCGGCATGAAACTCTCATCACGATGCAGCACCGCGGTATTCGGCGCGTAGCGGATGGCGCCGAGCAGGGCGCGCTCTTGCGCATCGGCATCCGAAAGCACCTGCAAGGCCTGATCGGAATGAGCGGCGATCACCACCTTGTCGAACACCGCTTCCGAGCCGTCGGTCAGGCTCAGCGTCACCTGACCGCCCGCGCGGTGCAGGCTGCGCACTCCGATCCCGCAATGGGCACGTGGGCCGAGATGTTGCAGCACCTTCTCGACATAGTGCCGCGAACCACCGGTCACCGTGCGCCACTGGATGGCGGAATCGAGCCCGGTCATCAGCTCGTGATTGGCAAAGAACTGCACGAAATTGCGGGCCGGGAAATGCTCGATTGCCTCCGAGGCCATCGACCAGATCGCCCCGCCCATCGGATAGAGGAAACGCTCGCGATGCAGGCGCGAGAAGCGGTGGGCGTCGAGCCATTGCCCGAGGCTCAGCCCGTCCAGCGCCCCGCTGGCCAGCGCCTCGGGTGCGCGTTTGTTAAAGCGCAGGATATCGTAGAACAATCGCCAGGCCGAAGGGTCGAAGATCCGCCAGCGCTGGGCGAAGATCTTGTCGAGATTATCGCAGGCATATTCGAGCCGCCCGCCATCCATCGACACACCAAAGGACATGTCAGAGTCTTCGGTCGCTACCCCGAGATGGTCGAACAGGCGGGTCAGATTGGGGTAATTCTTCTCGTTATAGACGATAAAGCCGACATCGACCGGCAGGTTTTCGCCCTCGTAATCGATGTTCACCGTGCAAGCATGGCCGCCGAAGCGGGCGTCGCGCTCGAAAAGCTGGACATCATGGGACTCGGAAAGGGCCAGCGCGGCTCCCAGGCCGGAGATCCCGGCGCCAATGACAGCGATTTTCACGATGCGTCTTCCTCAGCTTTGGATTTTTGTTCGGTTACGGCGCCATAGGCTTCGAGCGCGCGCTCGCGGCTGGCCTTCAGATCGACGAGCGGATCGGGATAAGTATCCTTCTCGCTCAGGTCCCAACTGCGCGGGCAGGCCTCGAAAAAGCGCAAGCCATCCTCGTGCGGGGTGCGCGTGAGATCGGACCGGGCATATTCGGGCAGCCAGCGGGCGATGTAATCGCCCTGCGGGTCGAATTTGTCGATCTGGGTGCGGGGGTTGTAGATCCGAAAATACGGTGCCGCATCGGGCCCGGATCCGGCGATCCACTGCCAGCCCATCGCGTTCGAGGCCGGATCCCAGTCGATCAGGCACTCCTCGAACCATTTGAGGCCCAGCCGCCAATCGCTCAGCAGGTTCTTGGTGAGATAGGAGCCGACCAGCATGCGGCAGCGATTATGCATCGTGCCGGTGACATAGAGCTCGCGCATCGCCGCATCGACAAAGGGCTCGCCCGTGCGGCCCATGCGCCAGCGCTGCACCGCCTCGCTCTCCTCGCGCCACGGAAAGGCATCCCATTCCGAGCGCCAATTCTCGCTCTCGATCTGCGGGGTGTGATAAAGCAGGTGCCAGGCAAATTCGCGCCAGACCAGTTCCTTGAGGAAGTGCTCACCGCCGCGCTCGGCCTTGGGATCGCCCGCGATCGCCGCCTCTGCCGCATGCCAGATCACGCGCGGGGAAATCTCGCCATAGGTGAGGTTCTCCGACAGGCGCGAGGTCGCGGGAAGATCGGGGCGGTCGCGCTCATCCTTATAGGCGGTCAGTCTTTCGTCGATGAAGGTATCAAGCCGGTCCTGCGCCGCCTTCTCGCCAATGCAGGCAAAATCAGCGACAACCGCCGCCCCGCGCCGCATCGCCTTGCCCATCTTCCAGTCATCGAGCCGGTCGGAGTCGGGCCATTCTTGCGGCGGATGCAGGGCGCGGATGCTGGGCAAGGGCTCGGGGGGCGGCGGCAGCTTGCGCACCGCTTTCCAGAACGGGGTGTAGACCTTGAAGAACTCGTCGGCCTGGGTCTTGGGCTCGAATGGCTCGAACAGCAGGTGGCCAGGGCAGCTCTGGGCACTGATCCCATCCTCTTTCAGCCCGGCCTTGACGGCCTTGTCCCGCTCAATGCTGGCGGGATCGTAGAGCCGCGACCAGGTCACCGCATCGGCGCCGGTCTGCTCGATGAGAGCGCGCAGCACCGTGAGGGGATCACCGCGGCGCAGGATCAAACGCGAGCCTTGTGCCTCAAGGGTCTGGGTGAAGACCCGCAGACCCTCGCCGAGCCGCCATTTGGGCGCCGCGCCCAGCGCCTCGGTCTGCGCATCCAGGATGAAGACCGGCCAGACCGGCCCCTCCCTCTCCAACGCGGCGCGAAAGGCCGGATGGTCGCTCAGGCGCAAATCGCGGCGTAGCCAGACAATCGTACCGGCGCTCTTTGGCATAAACTCCCTTTCGGATGCGGACTGTGCCCCATGCTCGGGACTGATTTCTTTACGCATGATTGAAGCGCATGGATCACTGCGGCAACGGTGATCCAGAACCAACAATGTTGCATATTAGGCAATATATTGCACTGCGCTGACAAATTGGCGCTTTGCAGCGGCCCAAAAATAGGTCAGCATTATTGAACCGCAGGCTGATGGGCGACGCCGTCACTGGCGATCCCGCAGCAACCTGCGCATTTTTTCGGATCAGCGAGCGCGCAAAACGTCGTGCTCAGAGGTTTGGAAAATGGATGAAAATCGCTTGAAGTCTGTCGATCCCGATTTCCTGGCGCAGCTCAATGGCTATGCGCTGACCACGGCGGAGATTACCTATCGCATGCCTGATGCGCGGGCTCTGCTCCAGGTCTTCACCTGGCAAGACTATGATATGGCACCGAAATTCCCCAAGCTGGAACGCTTCCTCGATTTCTGGGATCGTGAGCTGGAGGGGCCGATTCACTCGGTACGCGTGGCCCATGCGCAATTGCTCAGCCCGACCGATATCCGACATGCAAGCGAGTATCGGATCCACTAATCCCTACTCAGCAGCGCAAGCAGCGAGAGACCGTGTGCGCGATCAGTGACTATCGATCAGTGACTATCGATCAGTACACTATCGATCTTGCACACGCTCTCCGGCCTCCGCCGCCAGTGCGGCCATGTCGGGAACGTGAAAGCGGCGTGTCGTCTCGAAATCAATCACGCCGCTCGATTTGAGTTTGGAGAGCTGGCGGCTCACCGTCTCGATGGTCAGGCCGATATGTTGGCCGATCTCGGCGCGGGTGATTGGCAGCTCGGCAGTGACGGGGCCGGATTTCTCCGGGCGTCCGACCCGCTTGGCGATCATCAGCAGAAAGCTGGCGACCTTCTCGCGCGCGGTCTTCTGGCCGAGCAGCGTCAGCCAGTCTTGTGCCGCGTCGAGCTCATGCAATGTGAGATCGAGCAAACGCTCCTTGAGCGCGGGGGTCGTGCGCATGAGAGCCTCGAAGGCGGTGCGCTCGAACTGGCACAGCAGCACTTCCGAAGCAGCGGTGGCATCGCAGGGCGCGCTGTCACGAAAGGCGCCGCCGACGAAATCGGACGGGAATTGCAGCCCGACCATCTGCCGCCGCCCATCCATCAGCGTCTTGGAAAGCGAGACGACACCGTTCACGATGCTGGCGACGAAAGGCGGCTTTTCGCCCTCCGCCACAATCTCCGAGCCTTTCGGATAGGTCCGATAGCTCTTGATCGCATCGAGTTCGACAAGCTCTTGCGGTCCGCAATATGCACAGATCGCCCGCTCCCGGATCGGGCAGGACGCACAACGGGTCAGTGATTTTCCCGTTTTAGCAACCATCGCCTCAGTCATGAGACACCCCTTTCCCGCGCATCAGATGTGGATCACACTATAAACCACATATTTCATGCAGGTATATCCGAAAGAGGCGTGTTGCCGCTTTATGCGCGGCACCTTGCCTCATGACCCAAGGTCGTCTTTTCAGCTCGCGGCGAGCTGAGGCCGCACGAAATCATTGTTGCTTGGATCCATCACCCACAACTCGCCGGTCGAGATATCGAACCAGGCACCATGAAGCCCCAGCTTACCCTTCTTCTCCAGAATGTCGATGCAGGGGAAGGTGCGCAAGTTCTCGATCGAATGACGGATCGAGATTCGCTCAAGCGCGGTCTGCCGCTCGCCATCAGTCATCAGCGAATTGGTCGAGACTGTCTCGGCAGCGGGGGCCAGCAATCCCATCCATTTGCCGATGAAATCACCCGGGGAGAGTGGCTCGCCGCCCGGGGACAGCGCCGCCTTGATCCCCCCGCAGCGGCCATGGCCCAGCACCACGATATTCCTCACCCGCAAGCTTTGTACGGCAAATTCCAATGCTGCCGAGGTGGAGTGATACTCGCCATCGGGCTTGTAGGGCGGCACGAGATTGGCCACGTTGCGCACCACAAAGATCTCGCCCGGCCGAGCATTGAAGATCGTCTCCGGAGCCGCGCGGCTGTCGCAACAAGCGATCATCAGCGTCTCGGGCTTTTGTCCTGTTTCAGCGAGATCGCGGTAGCGATTGCTCTCCTCGACATAACGATTAGAAATGAAGGCGTGATAGCCTTTGATGAGGTGATCCGGAAATGTCATCATGGGTCTCCTTACTGGGCGTCTTTTTCCAAACCGGAACATCATCGTCTCTCCTGCGCGTCAGCACAAGAACGGCCCGGTGCGTAGGCAGGCAGAGCGCAGGAACCGATCGGAATGCTGCGATTTTCATACGAAGCCTTGCACCCGGAAGGCAAGCGGCAGCGCGGGCATGTGCTGGCGAATAATGAGGCAGAGGCCGTTGCCGCGATCGAGGCACAGGGTCTGGTGCCGCTGGCCTTGCGTCTTCGTCGGCATCGCAGGCTTCGGCATCACGGGTTGCGTCGGCTTTTTGCCGGGGCGTTCCAGGCCGAGCGGTCCTTGAGCCGCAGCGGGGCGATGTTGCTGATCGGCGAGCTTGCCCGTTTGACGAGCAATGGCGCCACGCTCGAGCGCGGGTTGCAGATCGCCGAGGAAACCGCCCCCGATGCCAGCGCGCAAGCCGCCGCGACCCGGTTGCTCGGTGATCTGCGTGAGGGCGTTCAATTCTCGCAAGCACTGGCTCAGGAGCAGGCGCGCGGGGGCGTGCTGCCGCCCCATGCTCTGGGGCTGATCGCTGCGGGTGAGGGCTCCGGCGATCTGGGCAGCGCCCTTTCGCGGCTTTCCCAGGATATGGAGCGACAAGCAGCGCTGCGCCGCTCCTTGCGTCAAGCGCTCACCTATCCGCTGGTCTTGCTCGGGGCGGCGCTGATCGCCTGTTTGGTGCTTTTGATAATGGTGGTGCCGCAGTTCAAGCGCTTGTTCGAGGCGGCGGGCACGCGGGCGAGTGCGGAGGCGCGGGCGCTGATCGGCCTGTCCGAATTCGTGCAGGCATACGGCCTGATCCTTCTGCTGGTGCTGATCCTGGCAGGGATCGCGATACGGCAGCTCTGGCGGCGGCCGGCCATGCGATATTGGCGCGATGCCGCGCTGCTGGAAGTGCCCGGGCTCGGCACGCTGATCGGGCAAACCGATGCCGGGCGCTGGTGTCGCTCGATCGGCGCGCTGATGGCGGGCGGTGCGACCCTCAGCGATGCGCTGCCAATCGCTCGGGCCGGGGTCACCAATACCGCCCTCGCTGCGCAGATCGATGCAGTCACCTTGCAGGTCTCGGACGGCGCTCCCCTCTCGCAAGCCTTGGAAGAGGCGCAGGATTGGCCGATCATCACCGCGCATTACGCCCGGATCGGTGAGGAGACCGGCAAGCTGGGCGACAATCTCAGCGCGGCCGGAACCGTGCTCGATGAGGAAGCGCAGGCGCGGGTGAAGACCTTGGCGTCGCTGGCCGGGCCGATCATCGTCTTGCTGTTGGGCCTTGTGATCGGTAGTTTCATCGTCGTGATGTTCTCGGCTGTGCTGTCTCTGAATGATCTGGCCTTGTAGGCGCAAAGCGGGGCGGCGCGCGTCGGACGTGAGAACAAGGGTCGGAAGTGAGAGCAAGGAAAGGGGATAAATGCGAATTTTGCGCATGCTTGTCCGGCAGACAAGGCGCAAGCGCGCCGGTTTCTCGCTGATGGAGATGTTGGTGGTGCTGGTGATCCTCGGGCTGCTGGCTGGATTGGTCGGCCCGCGTGTGATCGACTATCTCAACTCGGCAAAGACAAAGACTGCCGCCGTGCAGATCGAATTATTGCGCACGGAGATGGATCGCTTCTTGATCGATAATGGCCGCTACCCGACCGAAAGTGAGGGACTGGCAGCACTGGTCTCGCCGCCGCCCTCGTTGGCGAGCTGGAGCGGGCCTTATATCGAGGGCGATGCTGTGCCGCTCGACCCCTGGGGCAATCCCTATCGCTACGTGATGCCGGCAGAGGGGGGCAAAGCGTTCGAGATCCTGTCCCTGGGCTCTGATGGCGCCCCCGGCGGGCAGGGTGACGCGGCGGATATCCGCCGCTGATCGCGCCTGAACAAGGGCCCGGCAAGGCCCTTACCGGCGAGGGTCTTACCGGCAAAACCCTTACCGGCAAGACCCTTAGTCGAACAGGAAGTCTTCGGCGGTCACTTCCTCGGGGGCGACGCCAACCAGGGTGACGCTGCCGCCTGCAAAGCTCACGACCGTCCATTGGCCGTTTTGCTCGGGCGTGAGGGTGATGTCCTCAAAGCTGCTGGCAAGATTGCTGCTGATCGAGAAGGACAACTTGTCGATATCGGCGCCGAAAACGGTGTCATTGCCGAAATTGGCCTGGCTGAAGACCAGAACGGTCTCGCCAATCGCCGCGCCGATCTGATCATCGCCCGCACCACCGTCGATGTAGTTGATGCCGCCGCCGCCGATCAGAACATCATTGCCCGCACCGCCGAAGATGCTGTCATCATCCAGGCGACCGGCGAGCACATCGTCTCCCTCCCCGCCATAGATGGTGTCATTGCCCGCGCCGCCAAAGATCCGGTCAATACCGGCATTGCCATAGAGCGCGTCATCGCCATTGCCGCCGAAGATGAAGTCGTCGTCGTTTCCGGCATAAACGGTATCATCGCCATCACCACCGGCGAGGATGTCATTGCCCTCATTGCCATAGATCGTGTCGTTATCGGCGCCGCCATTGATCGCGTCATTCCCGGTACCGCCCGAGATCGCGTCGTCGCCGCCAGCGCCTGCGAGCTTGTCATTGCCGCCATTGCCGTCGATCGTGTCATTCTCTTCGGTGCCAACATGCACATCGCGGCTGTCGGTGCCTTCAAACACGGTCAGATCGGGCGGCGGGGCGACCACTTCGCCGGTGGCGGTGATGGCGAAGCTGTAGAGCGCCTCATCCGCATCGTCGTTCAGGATCTCGACCTGCGCTTCGCTCGCGCCCTCGGCATCCGCATTGTAAGTGACGGTAAAGGTTGCAGTTTCCCCCGGCTCGATGGTGCCGCTGGTGAAGCCCGCGATCGAAAAATCCGCCCGATCCAGACCGTTGACCGCAACCGAATGCACGGTCAGCGTGTCGGCGCCATCATTGCGCAGGGTGAAGCTGCGCTCGACCGGGGTGCCGAGCGTGGTCGTGCCGAAATCAGTACCATCGGCGCTGCTCGGCGAGGTGTCCGCATCGCTGATCTCGATGCCCTGACCCAGAGCGGTGATCTCCGGGACCAGATCGAGGGTTGAGAAGGCGATGGCATCGCTGCCGCTGAGCGCTGCGATCGGGTTGCCGACGGTATCGGTGAGCGCTCCGGCATCCACTTGCAGCGTGTAGCTCGCGGCTTCGGAGAAGTCCTGAGCGAAAATGACGGTCAGCGTATCGACGAGAATGGTGGCATCGGCAACATCGATGCTCTCGATCAGGCTGCCATTCTCATAGAGATGGATCGAACCGGTCCCGGCGAGGATCTCGCTGTCGAAGACCAGGGTGGCGATCGCATCAAGCGCAACGTCCAGATCGCCCTGGCTCGGGCTGCTGCTGATCAGCGTCGGCGCGGTGACATCGGCGCTGCCAGCGATGGCGAAGCTGTAGCTCGCCTCGTCTTCATCATCGCTATAGACGGTGACCGTCGCATCGGCATCGCCATCGGCGCTGGGGGTGAAGGTGACGGAGAAGCTCGCGCTTTCGCCAGCTGCGATGGTGCCAGAAGAGAAGCCGGACAGGGCGAAATCCGCGGCATCCGTACCGCTGATACCGATCGAGGCGACATTGAGCGCATCGTCACCGTCATTGCGGATCGTGAAGGTGCGGGTCTGGCTTTGCCCGGCGATCAGTGCGTCAAAGGCGGTGTGGTCGCTGGCATCCGCCGAGCTGTCGCCATCGGTGATGACGATGCCATTGCCCAGGATGGTGGCTTCCGGCAGATAGGTCGCGGTCGAGAAGCTGAGCCCGTCACCGCCATTCACCGGCGCTGCGGCATTGCCGGCGGCATCCAGAACCGCGCCCTCATCGAGCGTCACCCGGTAATCGGTGCTTTCTTCGAGCGTGGTTGCAAAGCTGATCGTCAGATCGGTGCCGTCAATCGCCGCGTCCGAGATGTCGAGGACTTCGATTTCCGTCTCAACGCCGCCAATGATCTGGACCAGGCGGATCGACCCGCTACCGGCGGTGATCTCTTCGTCGAAGGTGAGCGTGATGACCGGGTCCAGAGCCACATCGCTCGCGCCCTCGCTGGGGCTGCTGGTGACGAGGCTCGGCTCGCTGACATCGGCATTGCCAGAGATGGCGAAGCTGTACGCGGCCTCATCCGCGTCATCGGAGGCGATCGTCACCAATGCTTCGCTCAGGCCATCTTCGCTCGGGGTGAAGGTGACGGAGAAGGTCGCGCTCGCGCCCGCGGCGATGGTGCCCGCGGTGAAGCCGGAAAGTGCGAATGCGCTGGCTGCGGTTCCGCTCAGGCCAATCGAGGCGACGTTCAGATCATCATCGCCGTCATTGCGGATCGTGAAGCTGCGGGTCTGGGTCTCTCCGCCGATCAGGGCGTCGAAAGCAGTGTGATCGCTGGCATCGGCGCTGCTATCGCCATCGGTGATCACGATGCCATTGCCCAGAACGGTGATTTCCGGTTCCAGCGACAGGGTCGAGAAGCTCAGACCCGAGCCGCCATTGATCGGCTGAGCCGCGTTGCCAAATCCATCGAGCACCGCGCCATTGTCGAGCGTGACGCGGTATTGGCTGTCCTCTTCAAGGGCGGCGGTGAAAGCGAAAGTCAGCTCCGCGCCATTGATCGTTGCGTCCGCGATGTCGAGCGCCTCGATCTCGGTCTCGGTCGCGCCATCGATCTTGATGAGGCGGATCGAGCCGGTGTCCGCGAAAATCGCTTCGTCGAAGGTGAGGGAGAATTGCGGGTCGAGATCAACTGCCGCGGCACCTTCGCTTGGCGCGCTGCTGCTCAGGCTCGGCGCATCGATATCGGCCGTTGCCGACAGGGTCAGCGTGCTGACCGCCTCATCGGCATCGTTGCTGAGGATTTGCAGGCTGGCAGTGCGCGCGCCGCTGGCAAGGGCGGTTGCGGTGACGGTTACTTGCGCGGTGGCGCCCGGGGCGACGGTGCCGCCGGTAAAGCCGCTCACGATGAAGTCACCCGACGCATCGCCGCTCACGGAGATCTCGGACACCACCAGATCGCCCAAGCCATCATTGCGGATCGTGTAGGTGAGGCTCACGCTTTCGCCGCTGGCCAGATCGCCGAAATCGGTGCCGGCATCGCTGATCAGGGTCAGTTCGGGCTGGAGTGGCTCGCTGATCTGCATCGCGCTGCTCCACAGCGTCGCGATGTCGAGCGGACCATTATCGCTGGTGGTCCAGTTCGCCGGATCATTGATGGCGGCCAGCGCCTCGGCCTGGCTGGTGAAGCTGGTCGGGCCGGAATAATAGGCGTTGTCGATCTCGGGCGTGATCGAAAGGGCGCTCTCGCCTTCGACAAGACCGCTCGGCAACTCGGTACCGCCGGTGAGGGAGGCATCTGCGCCAAAGCCGCCGCTCATGTCGAGCGCTGCGAGGAAGGTCGGGGTCGCGCTGTCTCCGGTATAGGCGATGATCTGATCACCCGAGCTCGACAGCAAAACACCGCCCTGCGCATCGAGGCTGCCAATGCTCGGCTCGTGATAGGCGCCGACCCGCTCGAAAGTGACCACGGTCCCGGCGGTGATGCCCGGCGAGATCCAGGTGATGGTGTCCTCCAGCGCTTCCGAGCGCAGCGCGGTGCCGTCAAAGCCCTGATCGGTGAAGGAGATGGTCTCGCCCGGCAGAATATCGGTGAGGGCGACGAAGCCGAAGCCATCCGAGCTTTCGCCTTCGCCAAGCCCAACAGAGTCGTCGGAATTGTACCCGATGAACGCAATCGCCCCGGCATCGAGCGCAGCATCATCGGCAAGGGTCGAGAAAGCCAGATCATCGCCCGTCAGCCCGGCAAAGGCGTGATCTGCCGTATCGGTCAGCGCGCCCGCGTCGATATGCAGGTAAAACGCTGCATTGGTGCCGAGATCCGCATCGGGGGTGATGGTCACTTGCGTGCCATCGATGCTGATGGTGCTCGCAATCACACTGTCATCGCTGGCCGAGCGCAGCTCGATGGTGCCGGTGCCCAATTGCATCGGCTCGGAGAAGGTGAGCACGATCGGCGTACCAGCGCGGGCCGTGCTGCTGCCTTCGCTCGGGAAGCTGTCAACGAGCTGCGGCGCATCGATATCGTGATCGGCGGCGACAAAGCTTTGGGTGAAGGCATGCAGCGGCAGGTCGAGCGAGCCGCTTTCCAGATAGACCGGCTCGATATCGGTATCCTGATCGCCGAGCTGCACAAGCGCATCGTCCGAAAGGGCACCCGCGTAGCCGTAAGTGACCACGCCATCGCCTTGCAGAGCGCGGCTGAGGGTGAAGACGAGGGTGGAGCCAACGATCTCGACCGACTCGACCGGAATATACTGTTCCCCTTCGAGTGACCCGTATTCGGACAGGGTGCCCTGATCTCGCACAAGCAGCAGATCCTTGGCATCGGCGCCGAGGCGCAGGTCGGCCGCATCGGCCCCGGCTGGCAGATCAAGGGTCAGCGTGATCGTGGTGGCGTCGGCGGTGGTGGCGAAGCTGACATCGGAAACGGTCGGCCCGGTGCTCGCATCGCTGCTGATTGCCAGCGCCATGCGCTCGGCGAGGATGCCATAGCTTTCGGCGGTCGGGTGGACGTTATCGACAAGCGCCAGATCGTAGCTCTCGGTGGCGAGGACGATATTGCCTTCGCTGCTCGCCAGCTCTTCCTGGATCGTTTTTACATCATCAAGGCCATTGCCGCTTTCGGTGCCATAAGTGGCGCGGCGACCGATATGCTGGATATAGGCGGTGGGCGTGCTGGACTGAGCCGTCAGCGCGTCGGCATGTTCGGTGAGGGTGTAGTTGATGATTTCGTTGAGAACATAATCGACACCGGCCTTGTAAAGCGCTTCCTCGGTCGGGTTATCGCCGCCATTGGCGCCGAGAAGATCGCTATCCGCCTCGCCTTGGGACCACATGACGCCGACAAAATCGAGATCAGTCTGGCCTGAGAGCGCGGTATCGATATTCGCCTTGACCAGATCGGTCATCAAGTCGCCGTCATAGGCGCCGGTGCCATCGCCTTCCGCAGTCAGCGCGCCTGACAGGCTCTCATCGAAAAAGCTGGGCTGATCGGGGTCGGACTGATCGAGGACAGCCTTGCCGCCCGATGCAGCCTTGACCATGATCACGTCGTCATATTCGGGGTTCTGCTCGAGAAAACGGATCGCCATGAGATCCGCGGAGACCAGACCGTCAAGGGTGACCGTGCCGTCGCCATTATCGGTGACGGTGATCGATCCATCTGCAATGCCACTCGAAAGCTTGTAGCCTTCGATATTCTCCAGATTGCTCAGGCTGGTCACGACGCCGTTTTGCGTCGAGTGGCTCTCATCGAAATGATGAAAGGCCAGCGATTGACCCGCGATCACGATCACCGCAGTCGTCATGAAGTCTCTCCCAATCCCAACACCACCTACCGCAGTAAGGTGCAGTGCAACGTCATGCAAGATTCGCGGCAGTTGCGGGTGAGGAAATCAAAAAAACTTGCGCGATTCTGACACCACCGGGGTAGGGAGAGAGGCATGCGCGCTACAACACCGGGTTGATCCGGGGCGGCGATATCTTTGATTAACGATGGTTTTTTATCTCTCGGCAAGGTTTTGATTCGCGCGCAAGCGCTCTTGGCCTAACCCTTGCCTCTTGTTCGGGTTTTGCCCGGGCGTGCATTCGCCTCGAGGAACTCGATGATCTTGCCGGCGATATCAACCCCGCTGGTGCGTTCGATCCCCTCCAGCCCGGGCGAGGAATTGACCTCCATCACCACCGGGCCGCGGTCGGAGCGCAGCATGTCGACCCCGCAGACATTGAGCCCCATGCTCTTGGCTGCCTGAACCGCGGTCGAGCGCTCCTCGGGCGAGATCTTGATCTTCTCGGCAAAGCCGCCGCGATGCAGATTGGAGCGGAAATCATCAGCGCCCCCCTGACGCCGCATCGCCGCGACGACCTTGCCACCGATGACAAAGGCGCGGATATCGGCGCCGCCCGCTTCCTTGATGAACTCCTGCACGAGGATGTTCACATTCGCGCCCCGGAACGCCTCGACGACCGATTTGGCCGAGCGGTCGGTATCGGCCAGAACCACGCCGATCCCTTGCGTGCCTTCAAGCAGCTTGATGACCAGAGGCGAGCCGCCAGCCAGCTCCAGCACTTTCTGGGTCTGTTTGGGGTCATGGGCAAAGGTGGTGTTGGGCAGGCCGATCCCGTCGCGCGCCAGGATCTGCAAGGAGCGCAGCTTGTCGCGCGAGCGGCCGATCGCCACCGACTCGTTGAGCGGGTACACGCCCATCATCTCGAACTGACGCAACACCGCGAGCCCGTAGAAGGTAATCGACGCGCCGATACGCGGGATGACGGCATCGTAATGCGGCAGTTTCGATCCGTTGTAATAGATCTCCGGTCGCCGCGAGGCGATGTTCATGTAGCAGCTCAGCGTATTGACGATATCGAGGCTATGCCCGCGCTCTTCCGCCGCCTGCTTGAGACGGGTATGCGAATAGAGCCGCGGGTTTCGGGCCATCATCACGAGTTTCATGGCATCGCACTTTGTGTTGTAGGGGTTTGGTGTTGTAGAGGTTTGCTTGGGCTGCTGCGTTGTCGGTGTGCCGCTCATCCCGCCGTGTCGGCGCCCGGCTGAGGCGGGGCGAGCAGGAAGGAGCGGCTGACATCCACAAGCAGATTATGACGCGAAATCGCCGTGCGCCCGAGAATGATGACATGCTTCATATCGGCGCGATCGGTGAGCGAAAGCTCGATCTTCCAACGCCTCTTGCCCAAGGATAAATGCGTCGCGATCACCGGGCGCAATTGCGGCTGGCCGCTGGTATTCTTGATCGCGCGCTCATCGAGCAGCGGCGTGCGGCACTGGATGAGGCGATGCTTGTCGAGCGGGATCACGAAGCTCACGCCTGCCCGGCCCTCAATCTCGCAGGGCTCGATATCCACCGCATGCAGCGCAGAAGTACGCGCGCCGGTGTCGATCTTGGCAATCACCGCGCCGATCTTGAGATCGGGCAGGGCGATATGCTCGCGCCATCCGATGACCATTGGTTTGGCTGGACCGCGCTTGGGCGCGCAAGCACCGATCGCGGCCTTCGGCGCCTGCGCTCCTGGATCACTTGGAAGCATCGAATTCCCCTCTCTGCTGATCGGGTTCGGGGCGGCACAACCTGTCCCCATTTCGCTTGCGCCTATGGGGCCTGACACTGCCGCTGTCCAATGAAATCTTGCCGCTGATGAAGAGAGTGGAAAAGGCCCCGGCTCAGCGGCGCTTGCGTCGGCGATGATTGCCATGCGAGGCGCTGTGAAAGCAGGGCGGTTTCTGCGCGATCCAGGCGATGAACCGGGCGAGCTTCGGATGGGCGCGCAATGCTTCGAACGTGTTGTATTCTCTGGCAAGTTCAGCCTCGGTCAGCGCGGCATGGATCTCGTTATGACAGATCTGATGCACGAGCGCTGTCGGGCCGTTCTTGCCGCCCTTCAGGCGCGGGACGAGATGATGCAGGCTCTGCCGAGCCTCACTCGGGATCGGCCGCAGGCAGAGCGGGCAGAACGGCACCGGCTCTGACGGGGCTGGCGGGGTCTCATCAAGGGATCGGCGCGGGCTCATGAGGGGAAGGTAGCGCAGCGCAAGCGGGCATCCAAGATCAAGCAAGCCCGTGCGGCGACCGGCACCTTGCCAACAGCATGGGGCGCTGCCAGAAAGCCGGCATGACCGTGTATTTCACCGCCGACACCCATTTTGGCCATGCCAATATCATCAAGCTCGCCAAGCGCCCGTTTCGCTCCTTGCAGGAGATGGATGATGCATTAGTGGCGAACTGGAACGCGCTCGTGCAGCCTGAGGACACCGTCTACCACCTTGGCGATTTCTGCTTTACCGGGTCGAAGGTGGCGCTGCGCTATCTCGAGCGGCTCAATGGCGAGATCATCCTGATCAAGGGCAATCACGACACCAAGAACACCGCCAAACTGCCGCGCTGGCAGCAAGTCCATGAAATTCTGGAGATTTCCGTGGAAAAGCAGCGGCTTTGCCTGTGCCATTACCCGATGCTCGAATGGCCCGGCGCCTTTCGCAAATCCGTGCATCTGCACGGCCATACCCATGGCGCCATTGACCCGAATGCACGGCGCTGTGATGTCGGGGTGGATGTCTGGGATTATCGCCCGGTGACGCTGGCGCAGATCCTTGCTCGGCTGGAGAAGGCGCCAGCCTATCATCCGACCGATCACTATCGCGATCAGGTCTCGTAGAGCAGATGCGCCGCGACTCGGCGTTGATGCGGCTGGTCGCGATGCTCCCACAGGTAAAGCCCTTGCCAGGTCCCAAGGCAGAGCCGCCCATTTTGCACCGGGATCGACAGATGCACGCCGCTCAGCACGGTGCGGATATGCGCGGGCATGTCGTCTGGCCCCTCAAGCGCATGGGCATAGGGCAGATCGCGCGGCGCCAAGCGGTCAAAGGCCATTTGCAGATCATCGCGCATTTCGGGCGAGGCGTTTTCCTGCACGGTGAGCGAGGCGGATGTGTGTTGGCAAAGCAGCGTGAGCAACCCGGTGCTGGGTGCCATTGTGGCAACCCAGCGCTCTATCGGGGTTCCAATCAGGCTGAGCCCGGCGCCATTGGTCCTGAACTCGAAGCTCTCAATGGCCTGTTGCATCGGCTTAGAAAGTGCCGCGCTGGGTGAGCTCGCTGATAAACGCATCGATATTGCCGCCACGCTGGTCGAGCATCGCGGTGAATTCGTCGCGTTGGGTGATCAACATGGAGACGCCAGCGACGTAAAGATCGATGATTTGCAGACTGCCGGAGCGATCCGAGACCCGCCATTCAACATCGATCGGCTCACCGCCGGGGATCTTGACCTGAGACAGGACGAAGACACCCTTCTTGCCCTGATCGGTGGCGTTGAGGATCTCGAGGCTCTCGCCCTTGTAGTCGGTGAACCGGCTCGAATAGGTGCGCGAGAGGTAATTCTTGAACGCGGCAACATAAGCATCGCGCTGCGTCTCTGACATGTCTTTCCAGGGGCGGCCCACGGCGTAGCGTGCGATCAGCGACATCGCCGCGGTCTCGTCAAGCAGCGCCTTGAGAGCATCGCGCTTGTCCTGCGCGGTTCCCGGCGCGCGTACAAGCGCCAGCAGGCGATCGGCAACATCCTGCACGAAAGCCTTGGACTGCTCGACATCCTGAGCATGGCCCGGAACTGGGGCCAGTCCGCCTGCCAAACCGGCCACCACTGCCGTAGCGGCAAGTGCCGATCCCAGGAATTTACGGCGCGAGCAGTCGCTGCGCGCCACGCGTTTGAACATCGCAATCATCGTGATCATCCCTCATTCGCGAATATCTGCCGACAGGCAGCCCGGATTTTCGGGCATGAATGCGGCACTATTCGGCAAAAATATCCGGCGCCTCTTCGGCATCGGCCTGACCGCCATTCACGGCGGCGCGGCGCATTTGCAGATAAACCGAGCGCGCCGTAGCATAGCTGTCGCCGCTCTCATAGAGCACACTATCGATGGCATCGCTGTTGCTCGCCCTGGTCTCGACAATGCGAGTCGTCAGCACGCCGGGCCCGACATAGGGGCCAACCGGGCCGGAGATATAGGTGGTGGGAGAAAACGCCATGTCGCCCAGCCGCCCGAACCCGTCTCGCGTCGTCGTCGGCCCGAGCAAGGGCAGCTCGAAATAGGGCCCTTCGCCAACCCCCCAATAGGCCAGCGTCTTGCCGAAATCCGACGGCTTGCGCGCGATACCCAGATCGCTCGCCGGATCCAGTAGCCCGCCCGCGCCCATGACCGTATTGAGGCCGAAGCGCGCCAAGGTCTCCCCGGCCTCCTCGATATCCGCGGAGAGCAGGTGATTGGCGAAATCCACCGGCAGGGCCAGGTGATTGAGCCCGTTATTGATCAGGAAGCGGAAGAGGTCCGGCATGGCGAAATCATACGCCTTGCTGACCGGGCGCAGAACCGCGGTATCCACCCCCTTGTTGAACTCATGCATCGAGCGGTTGAAGCTCTCATACGGATCATAGATCCCGTTGGCGCTTTGCTGAGTCGCACAACCGGCCATCCCGAAGGCGAGGACCAGAGCGGCGGTGAGCCGGATCAGCGTTTGGCCCCATTCACGCGGCATTGATGTCATATCCGATCCCCAATTCGCTGTTCCAAGGGCGCCAAGCGGCAACCGCGATCCCACATATCTCTTTTTGCGCCATATTAAACCTATGGAATGCGCGCGAGAAGGTTTTCTTTGCGCGATTCTGCGGTAAACGGGGGACCGATTTTTGTTTGCGCAATTAAACCGCGCTATGCTTATGGGGCGCGTCACGACGCCCATAGTCGAGCCTGGCTGAATGCGCTAAGGCCCTAACGACAAATCGCCGGATTGTGACCGTCGAGGAGAGAGTGCAGATGCATAATGACTCCCATCAGCTGCGTGCGGGTCGCGCTGAGTTGCGAGACGCCCTGAGATCCGGGCGCAAGCTGTTTTACGGAGTTGGGCTGTTCAGCTTCTTCGTCAATCTGCTGATGCTCACCGGCCCACTGTTTATGCTCCAGGTCTATGACCGGGTGATCTCGTCGGGCAACGAGGCGACGCTGGTCGCGCTTTTCATCTTCGTCACCGGCCTTTTCGCGGTGATGGGGGCGCTGGACTATATCCGGGCGCGGGTTTTGGCCCGAGCCGGTGCCCGGTTCCAAAGCCTGCTCGATGCGCGGGTTTTTACCGCCACTCTGGCGCGTGCGGTGTCGCCTGCGGAGCGCTCGCGCCCGGCGACCGGTCTGCGCGACCTCGAATCGATCCAGCGGATGCTGTCGGGCCCGGCGCCCTTCGCCTTTTTCGATGCGCCCTGGGTGCCGATCTATCTCGGCGCCATTTTCATCTTCCACCCTTATCTGGGCTATCTCGCGATTGTCGGTGCGCTCATCCTCGTGACCCTGACGCTGCTCAACGAGTTTGCCTCCAAGGGTCCGCAACGCAAGGCGCTCGAGGCGCAGATGGCGGCGGAGAACTTCGAGGGCGCGGCGCGGCGTGAGGCTGAAACCATCCGCGCGCTTGGCATGCGCGACAACTCGGTCAGCCGCTGGCGTCGTCGCCGCGATGCCGCGCTGGAGGCGCAGATCGCCGCCAGTGATCGCACCGGCGGTTTCGCCGCCGCTTCCAAGACCATGCGCTTCTGGCTGCAATCGGCGATGCTCGCGCTCGGCGCCTATCTGGTGATCCACGAGGGTCTCTCGCCGGGGGTGATGATCGCCGCCTCGATCCTGATGGGCCGTGCCCTGGCACCGGTCGAGCAGGCAATCGGGCAATGGGCCGGTTTGCAGCGCGCCCGTCAGGGCTGGCGCTCGCTCACGGAACTTCTGGGCAAGATGCCTGCACAAGAAGAGCGTACGCAACTGCCTGATCCAAAAGGCCGCCTGACCGCCCGGGCGCTGACCGCTGGTCCGCTCGGGGAGCGCACTCCTCTGGTGCGCAATCTGAGCTTCATGGTGCAGCCCGGTGAGGCGCTTGGCGTGATTGGCCCGTCGGGGGCCGGTAAATCGACCCTGGCGCGCGTTCTCTCTGGGGTCTGGCCGACCATGGCCGGGGAGCTGCGTCTGGACGGCGCAACTTTCGACCAATGGGATCCCGATGTGCTCGGTCGCTCGATCGGCTACCTGCCGCAGGATGTGGCTCTGCTCGATGGCACGATCGCCGAGAATATTGCCCGTATGGATGCGATGCCCGATCCGCGCGAAGTCATTGATTCGGCAAAGCGCGCCGGTGCTCATGACATCATCCTGGGCCTGCCAAAAGGCTATGACACCCCGATCGGCGTTGGCGGCGCGCAGCTCTCGGGCGGCCAGCGCCAGCGCATCGCGCTCGCCCGCGCCATGTATGGCGATCCGGCCGTCGTGATCCTTGATGAGCCCAACGCCAATCTCGATGCCGAGGGCGAGCAAGCGCTGCTCGGGGCGATCAAGGACCTCAAACAGCGCGGGCGCTCGGTGATCATCATCGCGCACCGGCCGAGCGCCATCGCCGCTTGTGACAAGATCCTGATGCTCGACAAGGGTCAGCAGCGCGCCTTTGGTCCGAAGGACGAGGTGCTCAAGCAGACCACGCTCAACTATCCGCAACTGGTCAAGAAAGACGGGGAGAAGGCAGCGCCAGCACCCGCTGATCAAGCCCGTATGGAAGCGCAAGGCGCGCCGAAACCGGCTGCGGCAGGCGCAGGGGCAGGGGTCGGGGCAGGGGCAGGGGGCGCTACGCGTGCACCGGCTCAGAGCCGCGCACCGTCCCCGTCCCTGTCGATGAGCGCAACGCTGAACACCCCGGCCTCGCCGCCAGGCAAGAAAGGCTGAATCGCGAGCGCCCCTACCCTTTCCAAAATCCAGCCCCCGCGGCCGGAAATCGTTTGAAAAGCGAGATCGCAGCATGGCTACTCCTCCCGCACTAGCCCGTCGCGGCGGCCAGCCCAGCGCCGCCCCCACCAGCAAGCGCTGGTCGGCCCGTCCCTATATGCTGGTCGGCCTGACCATCGTCGCCATCCTGTTCTTCGGTGTCGGTGTCTGGGGTTCCGTCGCCGAGCTCGCAGGCGCGGTCATTGCCCCGGCCGAATTGCAGGTCGAGAACAAGCGCCGCACGGTGCAACATCTCGAGGGCGGCGTCGTCGAAGCGATCCGCGTTCGTGAGGGCGACCGGGTCGAGGCGGGCGATGTGCTGATGGTGCTCGACAAGACCGCGATCGCCTCCAATGTCGAGATCGTCGACGCGCAGCTCGATGAATTGCTCGCCCGTCAGGCGCGGCTCGAGGCAGAGCGCATCGGCGCCCAGCAGGTCGTGCCGAGCGAAGACCTCGCCGCCCGGACCCGTGAGCGTCCAAGCGCGCGGCGCATTCTGGAGGGGCAGGTGAGCCTGTTCAACGCGCGGCGCGAGACCCTCAAGGGTCAGCTCGAGCAGCTTGACGGCCGTATCACCCAGACCAGCGACGAGATTGCTGGCGCCGAAGCGCAGATCGTCGCGATGGATCAGCAGCTCGGCTACATCAAGGAAGAGCTTGACGACAAGTTGGTCCTTCTCGCCAAGGGAGGCACGACCAAGCCGCAAGTCCTGGCCTTGCAACGCGAACAATCGCGCCTGCTCGGTCAGCGCGGTGCGCTGGTCGCGCAGAACGCGCAGGCGAAGGGCCGTCAGTCCGAGATCAAGCTACGCATGCTGGAGCTCGAATCGACCCGGCGCGAGCAAGCAATCACCGAGCTGCGCGATATCTCGGTGCAGATCGCCGAATTGCGCGAACGCCGCGTGGCCCTGGCCGAATCGCTCTCGCGCACCGAGATCCGCTCGCCGCAATCTGGTGTGGTGCTCGATCTGACCGTCAATACCGTGGGCGGCGTCGTCACCCCCGCCGAGCCTCTCATGTATATCGTGCCTTCGAATGAGAACCTGATTGTCGAAGCGCGCATCCGCACCACCTCGCGCGATTCGTTGCAGCAGGATCAGGAAGCAATCGTGAAATTCTCCGGCCTCGACTCGGCGAAAAACCCCGAAGTGCGGGGCTATGTGTCGACAATCGGCGCGGATGCTCAGGTTGATGAGCGCACGGGCATGTCGTTCTACACCGTGCAGATCAAGGTTTCCGATGCTGAGCTTGAGGGCATTGTCGAAAAGTTCGGTGTCGAGCTTGTGCCCGGTATGCCAGCCGAGGCCTATATCCAGACCGATATGCGCACGCCGATGAGCCTGATCCTCAAGCCGTTCATGGTCTATTTCGAGCGGGCGATGAAGGGTGATTGATCACGCTGCCGGTTGGTGAAATGACCGATGAGGGAGCGCCCTGGCGCTCCCTTTCTGTTGCAATGAGAGCGTGTCTCGCATCTTGCCGGCAATGGTCGCGGCTTTGCGCGCGCGATGACGTCAGAAGGAAGGTCTCAAATGCTCGTGGACAGCCATTGTCATCTCGACTTTCCCGATTTCGCGGATGATCTGGAGGAGGTGATTGCTCGCGCGGTTGCGGCCGGGGTCGGGCGCATGGTCACCATCTGCACCCGGATGCGCAGCGAGCCGGAGATCCGCGCGATCGCCGAACGCTTTGACCCGGTCTATTATGCCGCCGGCGTGCACCCGCTGAATGTGCAGGAGGCGCCCATCGTCGAGCTCGAAGCTCTGACCGCGCTCGCGCAGCATCCGAAATTTGTCGGGATCGGGGAGACTGGGCTCGATTATCACTATCAGCGCGAGACCGAAGAGGCTCAAAAGCAAAGCCTGCCTATTCATATCGAGGCAGCGCGGCAGACCGGTCTGCCGCTAATCATTCACGCACGTGATGCCGATGAGGACATGGCCCAGATACTGACCTCTGAGTACCGTAATGGCGCGTATTCTTGTGTAATGCATTGTTTCAGCTCCGGCGAGGCCCTTGCCCGCGCGGCGCTGGATTGCGGCTTTTACCTCTCGATGTCAGGGGTTGCGACCTTCAAGAAGTCACAGGGTGTCCGCGATATCTTCGCGCGCGCACCGCTCGATCGGATCCTGGTCGAAACCGATGCCCCCTATCTCGCGCCGCCGCCCTATCGCGGAAAACGAAATGAACCGGCCTACACGGCACAGACCGCGGCTGTTGGCGCGGAGGTCTTCGGCTTGACGATCGAGGCGTTTTCTGCGGCCACAACCGACAATTTCCATCGCCTGTTCACTCGAGTCCCGCGAGCCTAGAAAAAGCGCTCGCTAATCAATCTCGGCAACCCGCCGACATTGCGCGGGCAGATCGTCAAGCATTAATGGTTTGGCCGCGGATTTGGCTTTGGGGACCCGCGCATCGGCGGTGAACCACCAATCGAGCTCTGCACCGCATCCGGAGCCGCTCGGTGGCGGCGCCTGATTCTCGCATGATGAAGAGTGTTCCGGGCATTTCAGGCGCACATGGAAATGATGCCGGTGTCCCCACCAGGGGCGAATCTTGCGCAACCATTCCACGTCTTGTCGGCCTGAAGTCTCATCGCATAAAGCCCGCTTGATTGCCGGATTGACAAAGATCCGAGCGACATTCGGAACGCTTGCAGCGCTCTTGAGCAGGGCGGCATGTTCGCCGGTCCATAAAGACGAGACGCTCCGGCCATCCTCGGCGACCATGTCCAGCGATGATGCCATCTCGCGCTCTATCGCTGAGAGCGTGTAGTCAGGAGCGGCGCGCATCCAGATATCGACATCGAGACCGGTTTGGTGCGAGCGATGACCGCCCTTCATCGGGCCGCCCCGCGCCTGCGCCATGTCGCCGATCAGCAGACCGGGCCAGCCAATCGATTGTGCTTGCTGGGAGAGAAATCCAATGAAGTCGATAAGGTCGGGATGCCCGAAATGTCGCTGCCGCGACGGGCGCATGGCCTGCCAACCCTCCCCGGAGCTCGGTAGTGCCCTCGCCCCCTGCAAGCAGCCACGCGCATAGGTTCCGAAAGACGCGCTCTGCCCCTCGCGGGGCTGCTTGAGCTGTGAGAAAATATTCTTCGCCGCTTCCTGCGCACCAGCACGATCCCCAAAGACACTTGCAAGCAAGATCGCTGCGAGAGCGAGAGGAAGAATGAGGATCCTTGCTGGTGAGAGGCGGTGCATCATCGAGCCTTCTTAATCATCCATCTTCAGCGCGCTGATAAAGGCTTCTTGCGGGATCTCGACTTTGCCGAACTGCCGCATCTTTTTCTTGCCGGCCTTCTGCTTGTCGAGCAGCTTGCGCTTCCGGCTCACATCGCCGCCATAGCATTTGGCGGTAACATCCTTTCGCATTGCGCGGACGGTCTCGCGCGCGATGATCCGACCGCCAATCGCTGCCTGGATCGGGACCTGGAAAAGGTGCTGGGGGATCAGTTCCTTGAGCTTCTCGCACATCGCACGACCGCGCCTTTCAGCCTGGCTGCGGTGCACGATCACCGCCAAGGCATCCACGGGCTCGGCATTCACCAGAATTGCCATGCGAACAAGATCGCCGGCTTCGTAATTATCGATCTGATAGTCGAAGCTGGCATAGCCACGCGTGATTGATTTAAGCCGGTCGTAAAAGTCAAAAACAACTTCGTTGAGCGGCAATCTGTAAACCACCATCGCTCGACTACCTGCGTAAGTCAGATCAATCTGGATCCCGCGTCGCTCCTGGCACAATTTGAGGACATCACCCAAAAAGTCGTCGGGCACCATGATATTCGCCTTGATCCAAGGCTCTTCGATCCGATCGATCTTCACCGGGTCCGGCATATCCGCCGGATTGTGCATCTCGATTTTCTCACCACTGGTCATGTAGAGGTGATAGACCACCGATGGTGCCGTGGTGATCAGGTCGATCTTGTACTCACGCTCCAAACGTTCGCGAATGATCTCGAGATGGAGCAGGCCCAAAAAGCCGCAACGAAAACCAAAACCAAGCGCGGCCGATGTTTCCATCTCATGACTGAAGCTCGCATCGTTGAGCGTCAGCTTCTCCATTGCATCGCGCAAGTCTTCAAACTCGGCGCTATCAACCGGGAAAATGCCGCAGAAGACAACCGGTTGTGCGGGCGCAAAGCCGGGAAGCGGCGTGCTCGCCTCGCGCTTCTCATCTGTAACGGTATCCCCGACCCGAGTATCCGCGACCTTCTTGATCGACGCAGTAATGAAGCCGATTTCGCCTGGGCCAAGCTCATCAATCACAGTCATCTTCGGCGCAAAGACGCCAACGCGTTCAACTGGATAGACCGCGCCGGTCGACATCATCTTGATCTTTTGGCCCTTTCGCAACGTGCCGTCCATGATGCGCACCAGAACGACCACACCGAGATAGGAATCATACCAACTATCGACGAGCAGCGCTTTGAGCGGCGCATCATGGGTTCCGCTCGGTGCAGGAAGACGGTTCACGATGGCCTCAAGAACCAAATCGATCCCCAGCCCTGTCTTGGCCGATATAGGAACCGCATCACTCGCGTCGATACCGATGACGTCCTCGATCTGCTGACAGACTCTTTCGGGTTCTGCTGCCGGCAGGTCGATCTTGTTGAGCACCGGCACAATTTCGTGATTGGCATCAATCGCCTGATAGACGTTGGCCAGGGTTTGGGCTTCAACACCCTGGCTCGCATCAACCACCAGAAGTGAGCCCTCGACGGCCAGCATCGAGCGCGACACCTCATAGGCAAAGTCGACATGTCCTGGCGTGTCAATCAAATTGAGGACGTAGGTATTTCCGTCCTTTGCCTTGTACTCCAGTCGAACCGTCTGAGCCTTGATGGTAATTCCGCGCTCTCGCTCCAACTCCATGGAATCGAGCACTTGCGCCTTCATCTCACGATCGGAAAGCGCTCCGGTCGATTGGATGAGACGATCCGCGAGCGTAGACTTGCCATGGTCGATATGAGCCACGATCGAAAAGTTCCGGATATTCTTGAGATCTGTCATGGTCTGCTTGTATCAGGCATCGAGATTGGTTTCGTGACACAGTCACGAAGCGATGAGCAGGCATAGCAGAGCAGAGCACGGACCGTCACGCGCGAACTGAGCGATCTGGCGCGAACACGAGCACACCCGACATGATTCCAGCACGCATCGGAGCGCCATCAAGAGAGCCGGATTCGATCTCGTTAAAGGCGGGACTGTCGATGGGAGCGTCGGTGATCAGGGCACCGGAATTCTGTGCACGGGCAACGACATAATCGGACCATCGCGAAGCAAGATCATCTCGATCGACCATGGTAACAGTACTTTTGTCGATCAGCGTTTTGAGCTCCTGGGCGCAGTCCTGCGCGCTGTCGACAACGATCATTGAGCGGGTGGTAACGGTTGTCTGTGGCAGGAAATCGAACATCGTGGTCTCCGAAATTGAGCTTCGATGTTTGTTCTCATAACCTGATTTGACGGAACAAAGCAAGATGTTTTATTAATGTTTTTGTAATTTGCTTTTTGTTCCGAATCGGGTAGAACGGTCGAGGGAGGGAAAAGCGATGCACCTTGTGATACTGACTGGAGCCGGGATATCGGCTGAATCGGGTTTGGGGACCTTTCGCGACAAGGCCGGGCTTTGGACTCGGTTCTCGCTTGAAGAGGTCGCAACGCCGCAGGGGTTTGCGGCCAACCCTGATCTCGTGCATGATTTTTATAATCAGCGGCGGTCCGATCTTTTGCAGGCGGTGCCGCATGAGGGGCATAGGGCGCTCCGTCGGCTTGAGGAAGCTCTTGCCGATCGAATGATCATCGTCACCCAGAATGTCGATGACTTGCACGAACGTGCCGGTTCACAGCGCGTTCTTCACATGCACGGTCAATTGCGCCGCGTCTGGTGCACGCATTGCGACAGTCGTTTTGACTGGGACGACGATGCAAGCGTGCGCAGTCGATGCCCACAATGTGGCCAGATCGGTTCTTTGCGCCCTGATGTAGTGTGGTTCGGGGAGGTTCCCTACCATATGGAGGAGATCGCAGATCATCTGGATCGCGCAACCCATTTCATCTCCATCGGGACCAGCGGTCAGGTCTATCCCGCGGCGGGCTTCGTCGCCGAAGTCAAGGCCCGCGGCGCTCATACAACTGAGCTCAATCTGGAAAAGAGCTCGTCGCTTTTTGATGTCTGTGAGGAGGGGCGCGCTTCCGAGATCGTCCCGAGGTGGGTCGATGCCATGCTTGCTCAGATATAGGGGGTGTCGGGGCTGGCCGAAACGAGAGTTCGGTCGCCCTACCCCGACAAGGGTGGTTTGGGCCTTAAGCCTCCGCCGCCGACTTTTGGAGTTCGCGCTTAACCTTCAAGGCGCGATCCGAAAGGCGCTCATCGCGCGCCTTGAGCAGATAGGCATCCAGGCCGCCGCAGTGATCAACGGTGCGCAAGGCGCTGGCGGCGATGCGGAACCGGAAGGAGCGGCCCAGCTTGTCGCTCATCAGGTGAACCTGATTGAGATTGGGCAGAAAACGCCGACGGGTCTTGATATTGGAGTGGCTGACATTGTTGCCAGTTTGAACGGTCTTGCCAGTCAGTTCACAGCGGCGGGCCATCGGGCGTCCCTTTCTCACGATCAATTGGTGAGGCCTTCCGGCAGACGGCAAGGGGATGAGCCGCGATTGCGTACAGGCCAAAAACAAATGCGCCGCTGTTCAGCCGAACAGCGGCACTTCCAGATCCCTTTACGTGGATCGGATCTTCAGATCAAGGGGTTCGTTGCTGAAGGGAGCAGCCTATGCGCCCTTGAGCGTCTCCAGAAAGACCGCCAGAGCCCGGTCAGCGGCTTCATCGGGACTGAGGGCGCCTTCGCGTACCGCGCGGTCAAGTGTGCAAAGGGTCTGTTTCGTCTCGGGCATGCCTTCAAAGGTATCGAGAATGCGGCGCTCGATCTCGCGATGCATCGCCCGGGTTGCCTGGTCCCGCCGCTTCTGGCTCGACCAGCCATTTTCCGAACGCCAAGCGTCGAGGGCACGCAAGCGCTTCCACAGATCGTCGACGCCCATGCCGGTTGCGGCCGAGAGTGGCATGACAGCGGGGACGTTCTCTGGGTCCTGATCGCGCTTGCGCAGCAGTCCAAGTGCGCCGGAGTAATCAGCAACGGTCCGCATTGCCGCCGATTTCAGGTCGCCATCGGCCTTGTTCACCACGATGAAGTCGGCCATTTCCATCACGCCGCGCTTGACCCCCTGCAATTCGTCGCCCCCGGCCGGGGCCAGCAGCAAGACGAAGATGTCGGTCATGTCGGCGACCATGGTTTCGGATTGGCCAACGCCAACGGTCTCAACGATGATGACCGAATAACCGGCGGCTTCGCACAGGGCGATACATTCACGCGTGCGGCGCGCGACACCGCCCAGGGCGTTGCCGGATGGGCTGGGCCGAATGAAGGCGTTCGGGTCGCGCGAGAGCTTTTCCATCCGAGTCTTGTCACCCAGGATCGAGCCGCCGCTTCGGGCCGAGCTGGGGTCCACCGCCAGCACAGCGACCCGTTCGCTCGTTCCGGTCAAATGGGTGCCGAAGCATTCGGTAAAGGTGGATTTGCCAACGCCGGGGGTACCGGTCAGCCCAAGGCGCAGGGCCCGCCGGTCGCTGATCCGATGCAGATGCGCGAGCAATTGCAATGCTTCCTGACGATGATCGGGGCGGCTCGATTCCACAAGCGTGATGGCCCGCGACAATGCTCTGCGATCGCCTGCCATGATCTTTGCGGCCCATGTTCGGATGGCATCGCTCGCTTGGTCGGGGCTTTGCGGGGCATTGACAGGGGGCGCTGGAATCGCTGAGTCAGTCACAAGCTGAAACCTCTCGTGATGATGAGAATAGACATGGGCCATTGTTGCGCCCTACTTACCGTTACTACGATAGCGCAACCGAATTGCCACAGTTGAAAGGTCGCAGGATGCGAAAAACCGTTCTCCTCGTGCAAGAGTTCACCGCGTCATTGCGGCACTGGCTGGGCCCTGCGCGCAGTTTGCTGGTCGGGCTGCTATGTTTCGGCGCGATTGCCTTTTCCGCGCCGGTGTCGAGCAGCAACAAGATGGACTTGGCACTCAAATACGATTTTTACCTCGGCGGCCTGTCTGTGGGCGAAGCGGAGCTCGAGGCTCGGGTCGATCAGGAGCACTACAAGGTCATGTCCAAGCTGCGCACCTCAGGGGTGGTCGGCTGGTTCTACGACATGGAAGTGATCACCAGCGCCGATGGTTCGCGTTTGGGCGTCGATGAATTTTTGCCCGCCGTATTCGAGCTGAAATCGCGCACCAAGGAAAAGCATCAGGATGTCACCGTTGCCTTTTCCGGCAGCGCCCCGTCCTCGGTGCAGGCTGACCCGCCCTTCCGCAAGAAGAGCTATGAGATCGACCCGACCAAACAAATCGGGACGCTGGATCCGGTCAGCGCCGCCATTGCCGCCTTTCTGCCCAAGGGGGTCGAGGATATTTGCAACCGCTCGCTGAAGATCTTTGACGGGCGCCGCCGCTATGATGTCGATTTCGTCTCCATTCGCGATGAGGTGCGAGACAAGGATGGGCATCGTATTGAATGCAATGGCGTTTTCAGGCGCGTTGCTGGGTATCGGCCGAAGACGATGCGCAAGCGGACCGAGTTTGACTTCTACATCCGCTTTGAGGTGCAGCAAGACGGATCGGCGCATGCAAGCCGCATCTGGGGCGATACCGATTTCGGCACCGCCATCGCGGTTCTGCGCTGAGCGCAGGCCAAAAGCCTGCTGGCGGCGCGCTGGGGTATCGAGCCGACCGGCTACCGGTTGGCTCCCGGAACCCAAAGCACGTCCTTCGCGCCATCGTCATTGGCGACGCGCGAAGCGACGAAGAACCAATCGCTGAGCCGGTTTAGATAGCGGATCGCGTCCGGATTGACGTCGTCCTGCTCCGCCAGCGCAGTGGCGATCCGTTCTGCGCGGCGGCTGACCGTGCGGCACAGGTGCAGATGCGCGGCGAGGGGGGAGCCGCCGGGCAAGGTGAAGGATCGTAGCGGCTCGAGCCGCGCATTCATGCCGTCGATCTCGGCCTCAAGCCGGGAGACCTGCTCTGCCACCATGCGCAGCACCGGGTACGGCGCCTCATCGTCCTTATCGCGGTCCGGTCTGGCCAGATCGGCGCCCAGATCAAACAGATCGTTTTGAATACGCCCGAGCCCGGCATCGATCTCGGCGGCGCGGTCCGAGCCCGCCGCGCCTTGCGCATGGAGCCGAGCGAGGCCGATCGTGGCATTGGTCTCATCCACGCTTCCATAGGCCTCAACCCGCAGGGCATGTTTGGGGACGCGGCTGCCATTGGCGAGTGCCGTCTGTCCCTGATCGCCCGTTCGCGTGTAGATTTTATTGAGTACGACCATCCCGGCTTCCCGTTTCGTGCGTTTAACTTCCCAAAGCCGCCGAACTCAGGCGGCCTGGCTCTGGCTACCCAGCCCTAGCGCCCGCTGCCGATCACCACAGTTGCGATCAGGATCAGCACCACAGCCAGCGCCTGCAGGACGAGCCGCCACTGCATCATGCGGTTCGAGCGGCGACGATGCTCTTCGCCCTCTTGCGTGAAGCTGAACAGGCCTCGCCCGACAACGAACACCACCGCGACCAGGACGATCGGGATGAGAATGAGCAGAAGGCTTGTCATGGCCGATCCTTTCCGCGCCGAGGCGCTGTTGAATGTGGTTGCAACGGCCTGTCCTCAGACGCGATGAGCGTTCTCGTCAAGGCAGCGTCGCCCAATTGGTCGTGTCTACAGGCGCGCTGCCATTGCCCGGCGCCTCTCAATAGGAGTTGCGCTCAAGCAGCCGATCCATGCCCCGCGTCGTCAGGATACGTTTGGCATAGGCCGCGATAAAGGTCGGACGGGTCACGTAGTATCTCGCCCGAGGCCGGTCACTTTCAAGAGCGTGGATCAGTTTTTGGGCCACCGCATCGGGCCCGAGCTCCCAGGTACTCTTGACCTCCAGCGCGGCGAGACGCTCGGCCACCTTGTGGTAGATCTGCTCAAAGCTCGAGCCCTCGCGCCGCACCCAGCGCTTGAAGGGCGGGTAGGCATTCTCGCGGATGCGGGTATTGATCGGGCCCGGTTCGATGAGAATCACCTCGATATCCGTCTCGCCCAGCTCGAGGCGCAAAGTGTCGGTATAGCCCTCGAGCGCGAATTTGGTCGCCTGATAAGCGCCGCGGAATTTCAGGGCGGCAAAGCCCAGCACAGAAGAACAATTGACGATGCGCCCGGCCCCGCGTGGCCCTTGTGCGCGCATCTGCCGGACCGCGAGCCGGGTGAGCTCGTGCCAGCCAAAGAAATTCGCCTCGAAGATCGCGCGGAACGCATCGGTGGGCAGATCCTCCACCGCGCCGGGCGAGGCATAGGCACCGTTATTATAGAGCGCGTCGAGGCGGCCGCCGGTCAGGGCCATCGCCTCATCCCAGGCGGCGAGGATCGAGGCCGTATCGGTGTAATCGAGCCGAAAACTCTCAAAGCCCTCGGCACGCAGCTTTGCGCAATCGGCGGATTTGCGGCAGGTTGCCAGAACCCGCCAGCCGCGCGCGCGCAACTGCTGCGCAGCGACGAGGCCGATGCCACTGGCGCAGCCCGTTATCAGGATGCTGCGATCCGATTGTGCGATTTGGGTCATTTTGCGCAGCTTTCGGGCAAAGAGGCGGGACAAGGCATCGCTGGGTTCTAGGCGCGAAGGTCGATCTGTGGCAAGGACGAAGAGTGATTTGTTGTCGCAGCGGCCCATCGGTCATGCCGGAAATCCGAGCAGGGGAAGCAAGATGAGCGAGAATAATCGCCCGAAGCCGCGTCAGAACCAGGCTGGCGCGCGCAAGGGGCAGGCGGTCCGCGATCCGGGCGCGGCCGAAGCGCTGTCCGAGCAAACGGGCGCATGGCCGCGCGATCCGCAAACCGGCAATGGTGCGGCGCCGGGGCTGAAAGATGCTTTTTATGCGCTGGGCCTGATAACGCTGGTGGTGACGGTTCTGACCCTGGCCGCCGAGCAACTCGCCCCGGTGGCGCTGGCGGTGCTGATCTGGTTTCTGATCAACGCCATTGCGCGCGGGCTCGAGGGGCTTGTGATCAAGGAAAAGCGCCTGCCGCGCTGGCCCTCGCTGGCGCTTGCCTCGGCGGTGACGCTGGGCGCGATGTTTCTGGCCGGCTCGCTGGTCGTGGCCAATGGCCGCGAGCTGGCCAGCGGTGTCAGCGGCATCGATGTGAAGATCTCGAATGCCTTGCAGGGCATGGCGGGGCTGCTCGGCTTTGAGTGGGAGGCGAGCGCGCTTAACCTCAGCCAGTATTTCACCTTCGAGGCCGTGATGGAGCAGATCTTCAACGCGGTGACGACGACGGCGGGCGGCATCTCGGTGGTGGTGCTCTATGTCCTGTTTCTGCTGCTCGATCAGCCGTTTTATGAGCACAAGCTGCGGGCGCTGTTTCCCAATCAGCAGGGGCGCGAGCATGTGAACGACGTGCTGGCCAAGATCGGCGAGGACACGCGGACCTATATCTGGCTGATGACGGTGGTCAGTCTCGGGGTCGGCGTGTTTACCTATATGATTGCAGGATTTGTCGGGCTTAAGGGCGCAGCATTCTGGGGCTTTCTGGCCTTTGCACTCAATTACATTCCGACCGTCGGTTCATTTCTCGGGGTGCTGTTTCCACTCGCCTTTGCGCTGGTGCAATTCGATGACCCGACGGTGCTGCTCGGGCTGGCGGTCGCGCTGGGGCTGGTGCAATTCGTGATGGGCAATATCTTGCTGCCGCGCATGACCGGCGATCGGCTCAATCTCAGCCAGTTCGTGGTGATCTTGTCGCTGTCGATCTGGGGCTCGATGTGGGGGGTGATGGGCCTGTTCCTTGGTGTGCCGCTGATGATGGTGCTTGCGATCGTGCTGGCGCAGTTCGACAGCACCCGCCCGGTCGCGGTGCTGATGTCGATGACCGGAACCGTGGCGGTGCGTTCGCGCAATGGCAAAAGCAAAGGGGTTGGGCGGGGGAGCGAACGCAGGGCGGGTAAGCGCAATGGCAATCGGGGCGGGTAGAGGGGCCTAATTGGCCACTTCTCGCGCCGCGCGGATCTCGGCAAGCGCGGCTTCGATCTTCAGATGCAGCATCTCGCGTCCGATCTGCGGTGACGCCAGAGCGCTGTTGCCGGTGCCGCCATCGCGCGCAAAGTCTTGCGGCCCCATCGCTTTTTGCCGGATCAGGCCCGGGTCTAGCGCCAGCGCCTCCGATGTGTCGCGGATCCCGGCATGCGGGCCGATCTGCTCGTCGCTAAGCCCTTGCTCCTTGAGCCATTCCCGTTGGCCATTGGCCGCATAATAGCGCTCAAGCGCGATCACCCGCGCCCGGCGCCCGAACCAGCGGCCATTGAGCGCCTCGGCCACCGCCTGCATCGGCGCGATATTGCCGCCCGAATCGCCCAGCAGGATCACTTCGGTAAAGCCATGCGTCTCGAGGCTGAGCGCCGCATCGGTGAGCAGCGCTTCGAAACTCTCCTTGCTCAGGCTGATCGTGCCGGCAAACCCCATATGGCCATCGCGGGTTTTGGGGTCGCCCTCGGGCACATAGGCGATCACCGGAGCGATCAGGGTATCGCCCAAAGCTGTTGCGATCTTTTCTGCGGTATGGGCGACGATCACATTATGCTTGCCCAGCGCGAGATGCCGCCCGTTCTGCTCGGTGCCGCCGGTCGGGATGATGACACTGCGCGCGCCAGCCTCCAGGGCGGCGGCGACTTCGGGCCAGGTCATGCGCTCGAGCCAGACTTCTGCGCGCGCCGGGGCTGCCAACAGCAGTGCTGCGGCGGCGATCAGCGCGCCAAGTTTCGCCGCTCTCACGGATAGCTCACCAGTTGATCGATCAATCTGGTGACCTCGGCGCTATCCCAGGCTGCCTCGCCGACCAGCCGCGCGACCTCATGGCCCGAGCGATCGATAAGAACCGAGACCGGCAGCCCCTTCACATCCATCGCCCGCGCCAGGCTGCTGTCCTGATCGACAAACAGCGCCAGATCCTTGATCCCGGCCTGATCGAAAAAACGCCGCGCGACGCGGGCGCCCTGCCGGTCGGTGCTGATCGTCACCACCTCGAAATCGCGGCTGCCACGCGCTTTTTGCAAGGCGTCGAGGCTCGGCATCTCACGTTTGCACGGCGCGCACCAGGTCGCCCAGAAATTGACCAGCAGCACCCGGCCCTGAAAATCCGCGAGCGTTGCCTTGCGTCCGTTTTCCCGGCGAAAGGCTTCCCTGGCCACCGGCCTCGGCGTCTGATGGACCAGCATCTTCTCCAGACTGCCTTTGGTGAGCAGGCGCAATTCGCTCAGTTCGGCGGGCGTCGTTGGTTCTGCCGCGGTTGCGGGGCTGGTCTCGAAGACGCCAGCGCCGTATAGCACGGCCAAGGTCGCCAGACTTGCCAGAAGCGCTGCGGCCAGCGCAGAGATGCGTTTCATCATCTGCCTTCCCATTGTAAGTCGCCGAGCCTTTCCCGACGCGGCTCGGATCAGGAGTTTCAAATGACAGATAAGGCCAAAACGCCCGCGAATGAAATGTGGGGCGGACGATTTGAGGCTCGCCCCGATCAAATTCTCGAGCAAATCAACGCCTCGATCGATTACGACCGTCGCCTTGCCACACAGGATATTACTGCGAGCCAGGAACATGCGCGCATGCTGGCGGCGCAGGGCATCATCTCGGAGGCCGATTCGGCGGCGATCTGTGAGGGGCTGGGCCGGGTGCTCGCCGAGATCGAGGCCGGGGAGTTTGAGTTCTCCCGCGCGCTCGAAGACATCCACATGAATGTCGAAGCGCGGCTCAAGGCACTGATCGGCGAGCCCGCCGGGCGGCTGCACACCGCGCGCTCGCGCAACGATCAGGTCGCCACCGATTTCAAGCTCTGGGTGCGTGCGCGCATTGATGGCGATATCGACGCGCTGAGCGCCCTGATCGCGGCGCTGCTGGGGCAAGCAGAGGCCGGTGCCGATCTGGTAATGCCGGGCTTCACCCATCTGCAAACCGCGCAGCCGGTGACCTTCGGCCATCACATGATGGCTTATGTCGAGATGTTCGGGCGTGATCGCTCGCGGCTGGTGGATGCACGGGCGCGGATGAATGAGAGCCCGCTGGGGGCGGCGGCGCTGGCGGGCACCTCCTTCCCGATCGATCGGCATCGCACTGCGCAGGCTCTCGGCTTTGATCGTCCGGCGGCCAATTCGCTCGACGCCGTCTCCGACCGCGATTTCGCGCTCGAATATCTGAGTGCCGCCTCGATCTGCGCTGCGCATCTGTCGCGTTTGGCGGAGGAGATGGTGATCTGGTCCTCGGCCCAGTTCCAGTTTATCCGGCTGTCTGACCAGTGGACCACCGGTTCCTCGATCATGCCGCAAAAGCGCAATCCGGATGCAGCCGAGCTGGTGCGGGCCAAGGTCGGGCGGATCATGGGCGCGCTGATCGGGCTGATGACGGTGATGAAGGGGCTGCCGCTGGCTTATTCCAAGGACATGCAGGAGGACAAGGAGCGGGTGTTCGATGGTGCCGATGCGCTTGGCCTGTCACTCGCGGCGATGACCGGCATGGTGCGTGACATGCGCCCCGTTCCCGATGCGCTGCGGGCGGCGGCGGGGGCGGCGTTCTCGACCGCGACCGATCTGGCCGATTGGCTGGTGCGCCGCCTCGACATGCCGTTTCGTGACGCGCATCATGTCACCGGATCGCTGGTGAAACTGGCCGAGACCAGCGGGGTCGATCTCGATGGGCTGAGCTTGCAGCAGATGCAAACGGTGGAGCCGCGCATCACCGAGGAAGTGTTTGCGGTGCTCGGTGTTGACAATTCGGTTGCCAGCCGGGTGAGTTATGGCGGTACCGCGCCGGATCAGGTGCGGGCGCAGATTGCGCGCTGGCGCGAGCAGGAGAATGCGTGATGACCCTTAGGATCTTGCTGGCTCTCACCCTGTTGGCGGCGCTCGGCGCTTGCGGCAAAAAGGGCGATCTGGAGCGGCCACAGCCGACTGCGGTTCAGGCCCAGCCCGAGACAGAGCGCGCTCCCGAGGCCCCTGCGCCGCAATAACCGAGCGAAACGAAGCGCGTATGGCGCTCGACGATCAGAAATCGTCGAGCAGCCGATCGTAGTAGTCGAGCTCTTCACGAGGCCGCTCGCGCTCGCCGGAGCGGCGCATGATTTCGTCGCGCAGCTCGCGTGAGCGGGTCTTGTCGATCTCACCGGGGACATATTGCTCGCCGGGGCGATGGCCGCGGCCATTGATCCCCGCCTCGGCTTCACGGCCAAAGGGATCGCGCTGGGTCTTGCTGTTCGCATCGCCCTGCGCGCCTTCGCCTTCACTTTCTCCGCGCGCTTCGCGCTCCTGACGCTCGCGCTCTGCAAGCTCATCAATTGCCGAGCGGGCACCGTCACGCAGCGCATCGACGGCGCGCATCTGCTCCTCGGCGGCGCGACCGGCATCGCCTTCGCGCAAGGAGCGTTCGGCCTCGCGCATGGACCGCTCGGCTTCCTCAAAGGCGCGGGCTGCTTCATCGCCGCCAAGTTGGCCATTCTCCCCGCTGCGGAAGCTGCGCAAGGCATCGCGAAGTTCGCGCTGGCGCCGCTCAATGCCCTGCAAGCCGCCCTCTCCGCCGCCGCGCTGGGCATTGCGGCCGCCTTGCGAGCCCGATTGGTTGCCTGGCTGCTGCGGCTGACCCTCACCATTTTGGCCGTCACCGTTTTGACCTTGGCCGTTCTGGCTTTGCTGACCCTGCTGCCCCTGACCTTGCTGTCCTTGGCCTTGTTGCCCCTGCTGGCCCTGACCCGGTTGCGGTTGACCCTGACCAGATTGCGGTTGCCCTTGACCCGGTTGCTGCTGGCCGTTCTGCGGCTGTCCTTGCTGCTGGCCCGAGGGCGCATCCTGCGGCGGGCGACCGCGATAGGCGTCATAGGAGCGCTCGGCCAGATCCTGCTGCTCGCCGATCATGTCGTTGAGATCGTCCACCGGGCCGGGCTCCCGCTCCTCGCCCTGCTGCTGGCCCTCGCCCTCACCGGCTTGCTGAGTCTGGCCGCCGGGGCGCATGGATTCGAGCAATTGTTGCAACATCGCCTGCATCTCGGCGGCTTTTTCATACTCGCCCTTGGCCATCGCCTCTTCGATGGCGCGGATCATCTCCTCGATCTGATCCTGACTGATGCTCTGGCTGTCCTGCGGCAGGTCCTCGGCCATCTCCGGATTGTTCTCGGCCAGCGCCTGCAACGCGCGCATGTAATCGGCCACCGCCTGGCGCAGCTCTTCGGTCAGCTCGGCAATCTCTTCCTCGCTGGCGCCGTTCTCGATCGCTTCCTTGAGCTGGCGCTGCGCCCGCGCCAGCCGCTCGGCGGCGTTTTGCAGATCGCCATCCTCGAGCTTGACCGCTGCCTCGTAGAGCAGATCAAGGATGCCGGGACGCTCCGCGCCGACCCGCTCGCCCTCGATCGCATAGGAGAGGCGCGAGATCGCGCTGCGGATCAGCAGGTAAGCGCCGGCATTGTCAAAATAATCATCGGGATAGCGGGTGAGCGCCGAGAGCACCCGGCCCACGCGCGGGGCATCGGCCTGGTTCCAAGCCAGATTGCCGCGCTCTTCCATCAGCGCCTTGGCCATCGGTTCGGAGAAGCGGCGCCCGATCAGATCAAGCGCCAGCGGCTCCGAGCGCGCCTGTTGCCCGGCACCATCCTCGACGATCAGGGTCATGATCACCGGCAGGCCGACCCAAGGGTGCCCGGCCAGGCTGACCTCGACCGGGGTTTGCGGGATCGTGCCATCTTCGGTGGCGGGCAGGGGGAGCGCCAGCTCGACTTCCATCGCGTCCTGCGGCTCGGGCGCGCTGGCGCGCTGCGCCTCCGGATCGAGGCGCAACTCGAGCCGAGCCTCGCTGATCCCGTAATCATCCTCGGCGCTGTAGCTGAACTGGGTCACCCCTTGCGCGCCGCGCTCCGGGCTCTTGCCCCAGCTTACGGTCGGCGGGCTGTCCGGGGTCACGGTCAGATCGAGGGCAATGAGCGGCTCGGCGGAATGGCCCTCAACCTGCACGGTAACGCTGCCGCTTTGGGTCAAGGTGAGCGAGCGCGCCCATTCGGTTTGCTCATCGACCGTTTGCAGTTCGGCCCCTTGCTCATCAGAACCTTGCGCAGCGGAAGGGGCTTTTCCCTCATTTGGGTCCTGATCCATGACCGATTGCGTCAGGCTCGGCGTGCTGCCAGCATCAAAGACCCGGATGGCGAGCTGGGTGCCGGATGGCAGGGTATGGGCACCGACGCGGTCCACGGCATCGGCGAAATAGAGCGGCGCGAGCCCGGTATAGGCGGGCGGGGTCGCCCACATCTCCACCCGCATCGGCGGCTGCGCGACAGGATCGGTGAGATGCACCGGCGCGAAGGCATCGGCGAGATCCGAGCTGCTGCCGCTGCCCATCAACAGCGCGCCGCCCAAGGCCAGGGCGGAAAAATAGCGCAAGGCAAAGGGATCGCTGCCGCGCTCGACGGCGAGTTTCGGCCCGCGCGCCCGGATCCGGGCCGCTGCCGCAGCCACCCGGCGCTGATGCGCGCGCCACAGGCTTTGCGAGCGTGCATCGGAGCGCCCGATCGCTTGAGCATCGTCAAAGCTCTGCACCGGGCGATCGGGAAAGCCCTCATCGAGCCAGGAGCGTGCATCGTCGCGGCTCGGCCAATGTGCCCGCTGCCAGATCCGCCAAAGCCCCCAGATCACGCCGCCCGCGAGCACCAGAAGCACCACAAGCCGCGTCCAATCAGGCATCCAGGACCACAAACCGGCATAGGTCAGCGCAACAAAACTCAGCAAAGCCGCCAGAACCGGCCAGGCGGCGCTGCTCAGACGATCGAGAAACAGGCTGAGCTGAGCCCGCGAGGTCTGACGATCGAGCCGGGCGGCGACGCCGCGCAGCGCCTCTTGGACCTCTTGCGCATGCGCGGGCAATGGGGGCGGCGTGGCGGAGGATGGGGGCATCAGCGATGTCCTTTGGCGCGGCTTGAATGGCAGACGGCATCAGTTCGGGTGCGTTCGGTTCGCAATACAGTCGGTTCGCAATACGGTCGGTTCGCAGTACGGTCGGATCAGGTCGCAGGTTGCGGCTCGGCGGGCTCTTGCGCCAACCAGTCCGGGATCCGATCCCGCCCGATCATTTCGGCATATGTGGGGCGCGCACGGATGACTTCAAACCGATTGCCGTTCACGATCACCTCCGGGATGAGGGGGCGCGTGTTGTATTCGCTCGCCATCACCGCCCCATAGGCCCCCGCCGAGCGGAAGGCGACCAGCTCCCCGGGGCGCAGCGGCGGCATCTCGCGGCCCTTGGCGAAGGTGTCCCCGGTCTCGCAGACCGGCCCGACGATATCCACGGGCAGGGTCTCGATCCCCGGCTCCGGTTCGATCACCGGAACGATGTCATGCCAGGCGTCATACATCGCAGGGCGGACCAGATCATTCATCGCCGCATCGAGAATGAGAAAGCTCCTGCCCTCGCCTTGCTTGTGGTAGATCACCGAGGAGACCAGCACCCCGGCATTGCCTGCGATCAGGCGCCCCGGCTCGATCACGATATGCGCGTCCAGATCGCCAACGGTGCGCTCGATCATCGCGCCATAGTCGAAGGGCAGCGGTGGCGCGTCATTGCTGCGCGTATAGGGAATGCCAAGCCCGCCGCCCAGATCGAGCCGCTCGATCCGGTGCCCGGCTGCGCGCAGGCTGCGGGTCAGATCGGCAACGCGGTTGAAGGCGGCCTCGAACGGCGCAAGCTCGGTCAGTTGCGAGCCGATATGCACATCAATGCCGACGACTTCGATCCCGGGCAGAGCGGCGGCCATCGCATAGGTCTCGGCGGCGCGCGCCATTGGCACGCCGAACTTGTTCTCGGATTTGCCGGTGGCGATCTTGGCATGGGTCTTCGCATCGACATCCGGATTGACCCGCAGCGCGATCGGGGCGCTTACGCCGGTCTCCACCGCGACGCAGGACAGCGCTTCGAGCTCCTCGGCGCTCTCGACATTGAACTGGCCGATGCCGGTGGTCAGGGCGAAGGCCATTTCCTCGCGGGTCTTGCCAACGCCGGAGAAGACGATCTTTTGTGGCGGCACCCCGGCGGCAAGGGCGCGGCGCAGTTCGCCTTCAGAGACGATATCGGCCCCCGCGCCAAGCCGGGCCAGGGTGGCGATCACCGCGACATTGCTGTTGGCCTTCACCGCAAAGCAGATCGTGTGCGCCAGCTCGCCCAGCGCTTCGTCAAAGACCCGAAAATGCCGCTCCAGCGTGGCGGTCGAATAGCAATAGAACGGGGTGCCGACCGCCGCGGCAATATCGCTGAGCGCGACCTGTTCGGCGTGCAGGGTTCCGTCGTGATAGAGAAAGTGATCCACCAAAGCCTCGTGACAGCGTGATCGGCCCGCATGTGGCAAAGGGCGGGGCCGGACAGGACAGGAATTGCCGAGCAGCGTAGCGGGTTTGCCGCGAAAGTCGATGACTAGGTCATGAACTCATGGATCTCGCGACGTCAGCGGCATCTGAAAGGCCGCCATCACGGGCTCGCCGACGGCGTCATCGACGCTTTACCGGGGGGCAGACCGACCTCGCGCCGATTTCTGGTCGGACAAGCCCCTGATGTCGGCTGACAACAGCGGCATTTATGAGTTCATGACCTCGACGCAGCCTCCCCTCGGTATTGGACTTCGAGAGACGCCAGATGTAGTGTCCGGGCCAAGAACAAACGCTAGAGGGGCAGTATTGATGGCGCAAGTTTCAGGTCGTGCCATGCGAGCGGGCTTGGTGATCGTGCTCATGGGCACGCTGATCGCCTGCAAGGAGCAGACGTCGCCGACCAGTTTGCAAGAGAGGGCAGATGCGCGCTTGCGAGCGGCGCAAACGGCCCTTCAATCCGCGCCCGGAGCCGCTGAGCCCGGCGCGGCGGAGCAGCATCTGGCCGTTGTGGCGTTGGAAAACGGGCAGTCATTGGCGCTCGCGCCGGTCTTCGGCTTGCCAAAGAGCGCCAATACCGCTTTGGGCGATGCGCTCCTGGCCGCCGTGCAGCCAGCGCCGGTTGCGGAGGCGGCTTCCAACTCTTCCCCTCTGCCCCCCTTGCTCCTCACCGGGATCGCATCGGCAATTCGTGTGCCCGACCTGGCCGAGGATGAGTTCATCCTGATGCTCGATTGGCGGCTGCGGGGGGGCGACGGGCTCGAGCAGGATGCCTTCTTCCAGCGCTACCGGGTGAAGGCCGCCAGTTCCGAGCAAGCTCTGGCGGGCATCGCAATCGCGGCCGAGCCCATCCTTGCGGCGCTGATTTCATATTTGAGCGCGGATGAGGGGGCGAGCGCGTCGCAAACGGTGCCCGAACTCGCCGAGCCGAAAGGTCAGGAGGAGGATCTCGTCGCGGCCAGAGCGCAGCAGATCGCCCGCGAAGAGGTCGCGCCGGAGACGATCCCGACCGATCCGCAAGCCGGAGCCGAGGCCGCCGAAGCGCAAGAGAATACGAGCGCGCAGGCCGATGCGTTCGTGCCGATCCGGGATTACTCGGAGCTTGCCGTCATCCCGCCGATCGTCGAGCTCGGGCTACTCGAGAACCCGCGACAAACGGCTGCGCGAGAGGGCTCAAAGCCGAAACCGGCGGCGAGAAAGACCGCCAAACCCGCCGCTCCCGCTCTTGCTCAGGTGCCCCGCCCCGCCCAGGTTCAGAGCGCTCCTAATGGCGCTGTCAACCAGCCCAAGCCGGTCTATGTTCAGCCGGTGGTCGGTGCAGCGGGCGACGGCAATATCGCCCTCACCGCGGCGTTGTCGCGCCAATTGCGTAAGGTCGGGGTGCCGATCATCGAGGCAGCCAAACCCGGCGTCTATCTGATCGGCGCCGAAGTAAGCGCGACCCGCACCGCGCAGGGGGATGCGGTCAGCATCTTGTGGCAGGTCCATCGCGGTCTGGAGAAGATCGGTGAGGTCGCTCAGAATACCACCGTCCCGGCTGGTGCTCTGGACACGCGCTGGGGCACGCAAGCCGATATGGCCGCCGCTGCCGCCAGAGCCGGGATCTTGCAATTGATCGCGGTGGATGTCGCCCAGCAGCGACGGGGCCAGATCGAGTGACGCGCATCATTGAGTGACGCGCATCATCGAGTGACACTCATCAAGCAGGGCCGCGCCAGAAAGCGCGGCCTCGCACCTTCATATCGCGCTCTTAATGCTCTTCGGCCATCCGCGCCTCGAGCACGTCAAAGGGTACACCCGGCAGCGCCTTGCTGCCGCGAATGACGAGTGATGTCTTCACGCTCGCGATATTGGGCGAGGCGGTCAGATCATTGGTCAGGAAATCCTGAAAGGTCGACAGATCCGGCGCCACGCATTTGAGGATGAAGTCGATCTCGCCATTGAGCATATGGCATTCGCGCACCAGCGGCCAATCCTGCACCCGGGATTCAAAATCCGCGAGATCGGGGCCCGATTGCTTGTGCAGCCCGACCATCGCGAAGACCGTCACTTCAAAACCGAGCGCACGGCTGTTGATATCGGCATGATAGCCCTGGATCAGCCCGTTCTCCTCTAGCGCCCTGACGCGCCGCAAACAGGGCGGTGCCGAGATGCCGACCTGCTTGGAAAGGTCGACATTGGTGATGCGCCCATCCTGCTGCAATTCAGCAAGGATCTTGCGGTCGATCGGATCGAGCTTTACTCGGGGCATCGTGTCTCCGTTCGCGATTGATAGGACTCTCTGCCGCGGCAGCGATTGCGTGGCGACGCTACAACAAGACATATTGTTGCGCAACGGTGTCACAAATGGAATTGGATTTTGAGCGAAACGACAGATTGTCCGGCAAGTGCGGTCCAAAGGTCCTCGTTCTGACTGATGGCCGACCGGGCAATGAGAACCCGGCGATGGGGCTTGCCAGCGCGATCAAGGCCCGTTTGGGCGGCGAGATCGAGCGCCAACATGTGTCCTTGCGCAAGGGTCTTGCCTGGTTGCCGCCGCAAGTCATGGCTCGGGCCGGATCGCTGGCAATCTGGTCGAGCGTCGAGGCGCGCACGCTTCTGGCGCTTGCCAAGCCGGATCTGCTGATCGGGGCAGGGCGGCGCAGTGCTCCGGTCAATGCAGCCCTGCGCGCGCATTGGGGCTGTATCGGGGTTCAATGGCTCGACCCCAAAATGCCGGCGCGTTGTTTCGATCTGGTTCTGGCACCGGCTCATGATGGCGGTGGGCAAAGCGCGCGGCGCATGCTGACCACGGGTTCCTTGCATCACCTGACCCCGGCCGCGATGGCGGCCACGGATCCGCGCCTTGCCGCCCTGCCCGAGCCGCGGATCGGGGTGCTGATCGGCGGTCCCAGCCGCAGCGCTGGCTTTGAGCAGGCAGCCTTTGCACGATTGACCGAAGATCTCGCCGGTCTTGCTCGGCAAGGTGCCGGCCTGATGGTCAGCGCCTCGCGCCGCACTCCGGAACCCGCGCGCCAGCGACTGCGCGCGATCCTCAAGGAACAAGGCGGCTTTTACTGGGATGGCAGTCAGCCCGAAGACGGTGCCAACCCCTATTTCGCGCTGATCGGAATGGCGCGGGCGCTGGTCGTCACCGCTGACAGCGTCAATATGGCTTCCGAGGCGGCGGCGAGCGGCAAGCCGGTCTTTATCGCTCGGCTCGGGCCCTTGTCCGCGAAGCTGGAGCGGTTTCAACAGGTGCTCCAGCAGGGCGCGCATGCCCTGGCACTGCCAGAGCGTCCTGCGCTCGCAGGGCTGTTGGAGGCACAGACGCAGCGCCTCGATGACATGGAGCGTGCCGTAGACCGCGTGTCGGCCTTGCTCGCCGCACGCAACGGGTATGATTAGTTGATGGTGGTGCCTTCGGGGATGGTCTCATCCTCGAAGAACTCCGAAAAGCGCTGATCGAGCTCGGATTTGGCGCCGAATTCCGACCAGTCATTCTCGAAGGCTTCGATCTCAGGCTCGCCGGACGCGGGCATCAGGGCATCGGCAAGCGCCTGCGGGCTCTCGCTCGGGTCAAGCGCGGGTGGCAGATCCTGAAGCTCGACCGAGCCTTCGCCGCATTCGATCAGCATCTTGGCGAGCGCGACGCGCATCGCGGTGGTCGAAACGCCCTCCTGCTCGATCCCGTTCAGCAGCGTTTCCAGCGCCGAGGCGACAGAGAGGCACAAGGTCTCCGGACGGCTGTCATCATAGCGCTCATAGGTGGCAACCAGCGCGTCGCACAGCTCCTGGGCAATGGCGCGGGCGGTGGGCTGGTCAAAGCTGCCCGGTTGCAGGCGCGGGCCTTGCGCCTCGGTGATCTGGGCAATCATGGTCAGGCGCGGCGCAGGCTGGGTCTTGCTCATCGAAATCTCCTCTTGTCTGGGCGAGGAGGAGAGCAAGCGGCGTGCCAGCCGCTTCGCTCAGCGCAGCAGGGCAGCCAAGAGGGCGGGCGAGGAGGGTGGGCGCTCAGGCCCGCACCGTCCCATCGCCCTCGACTAGATATTTGAAGGTCGTGAGCTGCTCGGCGCCGACCGGGCCGCGCGCATGCATCTTGCCGGTGGCAATGCCGATCTCGGCACCCATGCCAAACTCACCGCCATCAGCGAACTGCGTGGAGGCATTGCGCATCAGGATCGCGCTGTCGAGCTCGGCAAAGAACCGCGCCGCAACCGCGTCATCTTCGGTCAGCACCGCTTCGGTGTGCTGTGAGCCAAAGCGGCGGATATGGTCGATCGCCTCCCCGACCCCGTCCACAACACGCGCGGCGATGATCTTGTCGAGAAACTCCTGGCCGAAATCCTCTGGAGCCGCCGCGTTCACGCGCGCATCGAGCGCGGCCACAGCCGCATCGCCGCGCACCTCGCAGCCCGCATCGAGCAGATCGGCGACGACTTGCCGCCCAAGCCCCTCGGCAATCGCGCGGTCGATGAGCAGACATTCGGCGGCACCGCAAATCCCGGTGCGGCGCATCTTGGCGTTGAGCACCACCTGCCGCGCCTTTTGCGGGTCGGCTGCGGCGTCGAGATAGATATGGCAGATCCCCTCGAGATGCGCGAAGACCGGCACCCGCGCCTCAGCTTGCACCCGGCCCACGAGCCCCTTGCCGCCGCGCGGAATGATGACGTCGATATACTGGGTCATATTGCCAAGCATCTCGCCGACAGCGGCGCGGTCGCGGGTCGGCACGAGCTGGATCGCGGTGCGCGGCAGGCCCGCTGCCTCCAGCCCTTCCATCAGGCAAGCATGGATCGCGCGCGAGGAATGAAAGCTCTCCGAGCCCCCGCGCAGGATCGCGGCATTGCCCGATTTGAGGCACAGTGCCCCGGCATCGGCGGTGACATTGGGCCGGCTTTCGAAAATCACCCCGACCACGCCGAGCGGCGTGCGCACCCGCTTGATATGCAGCCCCGTGGGCCGATCCCATTCGGCAATCACCGCGCCCACCGGATCGGTCTGATCGGCAATCGCGCGCAGCCCGCTGGCGATCCCGCGCAAGCGGTTCTCATCGAGCTTCAGCCGGTCGAGCATTGCCGGTGAGAGGCCCTTTTCCTCGCCCGCGACCATGTCGAGCGCATTGGCGTTGAAGATCGCCTCGCGTTGGGCAATCAGCGCCTGGGCCGCGGCGGTGAGGGCGGCGTGCTTGCGCTCGGCGCTCGCGGTGGCCAGAACGCGCGCGGCGCCCCGGGCCTGTTCGCCGATTTGCTGCATCAGCGCCGGGATATCGGCAGTCTCGACCGCCTGTGCCAGATCCTCAGCCATTACGCCCTCCGTCTGCTGTCAAATCATTGCGGGTATCATCGCGCAGCGCCATGTCATCACGATGCGCCATCGCGACCCTTCCGGAAAAGCCCAGGATCGCCTCGACCTCCTGACTGTGATGCCCGGCGATCTGCGCTGCCTCGACCGAAGAATAGGCGGAAAGCGCCGTCGCCAGATGCGCCCCATCCATGCTGCGGATCTCGACCGCATCGCCGCGCTCGAACTTGCCAGCGATGGTGCGCACCCCGGCGGGCAGCAAGGATTTGCCGCGCGCCAGCGCCGCGACGGCACCGTCATCAATGGTGAGTACCCCGAGCGGCTTCATGCCGGCAATCCATTGCTTGCGCGCCGCTTTGGGGCTCTTGGTGGCGGCAAACCAGCTCGCCCGCGCCCCGTTCTCCAGTGCCGAGAGCGGGCGCAGCGGAGCACCAAGCGTGATCGCCATCGCGCAGCCGCCCGAGGTCGCGGTTTTTGCGGCCTCGATCTTGGTCTTCATCCCGCCCTTGGAATGCGCCGTCCCGGCCCCGCCAGCCATCGCCTCGATCTCCGGCGTGATCTCTTCGATGAGCGGGAAATGCCGCGCCGCCGGATCCTTTCGCGGATCGGCCGAATAGAGCCCGTCCACATCCGAGAGCAAGACCAACCGGTCCGCCCCGACCATCAGCGCCACCCGCGCCGCGAGCCGGTCATTATCGCCGTAGCGGATCTCGTCGGTGGCCACAGTGTCATTCTCGTTGACGATCGGCACGCAGCCCAGCTTGAGCAAGGTGCGCAAGGTCTCGCGGCCATTAAGATAGCGGCGACGGTCCTGCGTGTCGGCCAGGGTCAACAACACTTGCGCTGCGCTGATGCCATGGGTCTCCAGCGCCTCGGCATAGCTGCGCGAGAGTGCGATCTGCCCGACCGCCGCCGCGGCCTGCGCTTCCTCAAGCACCAGCCGACCGCTCAGATGCAGCACTTCGCGCCCCAGAGCGATCGAGCCGGAGGAGACCAGCACCACATCAAGCCCGCTGGCCCGCATCAGGGCAACATCATCGATCAGTGCGCGCAGCCATTCGAGCCGCAAGCCCTGCTCGGCATCGACCAGGAGCGCCGAGCCGATCTTGACCACCACCCGCTTGCCGGTTGACAGTCGGGGCAGGGTGGTCGCGGCTGCGCCATGCTTCAGATCGGTGACCATGATCCGGAGCCTCCTGCTCCGCTTACGCGGACTGTTTCCGCCTTCCGGCTGTCCTTAATGATCGTCCAGAGCGCCCGCAAGAGCGGATCGACCCCCTGGCGCGTGGCGCCCGACAGGGTCAGCACCGGGTCAGCTCCGGCCTCGATCAGCGCGGCGCGCTTGTCCTCGATCTCCTGCGCGCTCATCGCATCGGTTTTGTTGAGTGCGGTGATGATCGGGCGTTGCGAGAGCGGATGGCCCTCGACATGCTCATCATAGAGCGCGAGCTCGTTGCGGATCACCTCGAAATCGCTGGCGACATCCTCGGCTGTCCCATCGACCAGGTGCAGCAGCACGGCGCAGCGCTCGACATGGCCGAGAAACCGGTCCCCGAGCCCCGCGCCTTCCGAGGCGCCGGCGATCAGCCCGGGTATATCGGCGACAACAAACTCGCGCTCATCAATGAGAACGACGCCGAGATTGGGAACCAGCGTGGTGAAGGGATAGTCTGCAATCTTGGGCCGGGCGTTGGAGACGACCGACAAAAACGTAGACTTCCCGGCATTGGGCAGGCCGACAAGCCCGACATCGGCGATCAGCTTGAGCCGGAGCAGGATCGTGCGCTCGATGCCCGGTTGTCCCGGATTGGCATGGCGCGGAGCCTGGTTGGTCGAGGTCTTGAAGTGCAGATTGCCAAAGCCGCCATTGCCGCCGCGGGCGATCAGCACGCGCTGGCCGATCTCGGTCAGGTCGGCGAGCTGCTCCTCGGTCTCCAGATCGAAGATCTCGGTGCCCTGCGGTACATAGAGGATCTTGTCCTCGCCATTCTTGCCGGTGCGGTTCTGGCCCATGCCATGCTCGCCGCTGCGGGCGAAGAAATGCTGCTGATAGCGGTAGTCGATCAGCGTGTTGAGCCCTTCGACGCATTCGGCCCAGACATCGCCGCCCTTGCCGCCATCGCCGCCATTCGGGCCGCCAAACTCGATGAACTTCTCACGCCGGAAGGAGACGCAGCCCGGCCCTCCGCCGCCTGATCGAATATAGACCTTCGCTTCATCGAGAAATTTCATAACCTGTATCCAAACGCAAAAAGGGGCCGGAAGCCCGGCCCCATTTCCGCTCCCTGATCGGGAAGACGTGATGTTCCGAGCGCGCGCGGCTTATTCGGCAGCCTCTGGCACGGCGGGCAGAACATGGATGAAGGTGCGCTTTTTCAGGCCCTGCTTGAACAGAACCTTGCCTTCCACGGTCGCGAAGATCGTGTGGTCCTTGCCCATGCCGACATTCTCACCCGGCCAGAACTGGGTGCCGCGCTGGCGCACGATGATGTTGCCGGGGATGACGACTTCGCCGCCATATTTCTTCACGCCGAGGCGGCGGCCCGCTGAGTCGCGACCGTTACGCGATGAGCCGCCCGCTTTTTTATGTGCCATTTGCTGTGATCCTTCTACTCGCGCGGCATGATAGCTGATTCGACCAGATCATGCTGCGAAAAATCTGATGCCGTTCGATTATTCGGCCGCTTCTGCGGTGGCGGCGACCGATCCGGCGCCGATGGCAGCATTGACGCCCGAAGCGCTCGCGCCGGCGTTCAGGATCTGAGTGATCTTGACCACGGTGAGCTGCTGACGATGGCCGCGGATCCGCTTGGAGGAGTGCTTGCGGCGGCGTTTCTTGAAGGAGATGACCTTCTCGCCCTTGATCTGGTCGAGCACTTCGGCCTGGACACCGGCATCAGCGACGAAAGGCTTGCCAACGGTGACATCGGCGCCTTCGCCGAGCATCAGCACATCGTTGAACTGCACCTTGTCACCGGCCTCGGCGGCCAGTTTCTCGATCCGAAGCTCGTCGCCGACGGCGACATTGTATTGCTTGCCGCCGGTCTTGATGACTGCGAACATGAGTAACATCCTTCTTGTCACGCGGTCTTTGGCGGCATTTGCCGCGCAAGGCGGCAATTGGCTCTTTGTGCCGCGCAACCTTTGAGAAGGCGGCGGCGCCTGGACCAGCAGGGTTTGCTTTACGGGTAAAGCCCCCGGGATGCGGTTCGCATCACGGAAAGCAGCCTTATCGGTATTCACGCCGCACCTGTCAAGCGCGGTCTTGGGGCGCGGTCTCTTGGGGCGCGGTGTCTTTGGATGCGGTGTCTCAGGCGTGGGGTCTCGGTTGTGGGGTCTCGGGCGGGATGCCGTGGGTGAGAAACCTTGGATGTGAAACCTTGGATGTAGTGTCTTGGGAACGCGGTGAGCGCGATGCCTCAATGGCCCGCCCGATGGCTGATGAGACGCCCTGTCCCAATCCCCTGCCGGATATCTCGCGCCTCTCGATATCGAGTATCCCTTGATAACGAGTATCCTTGGCAGTCACTCCCTCCAGCGCGCAAGCGCACGCAATCGCAGCGACCATCGCCCCCAGCCCCCAGCCCCCAGCCGCACGCCACCGCAGCGACCATGGTCCGCATCCTTCGCACAGCGCGCAGCACCGCATTTCCCAACCACTTTACCCTTGCCAGCGCCGCCGCAACCCCCTAGAAGGCCGTCTACTCAAACGACCCAGATGCCCTAACCGGCATCCCTGCGGAGAGGTGCCGGAGTGGTCGAACGGGGCGGTCTCGAAAACCGTTGTGCCTTCACGGGTACCCAGGGTTCGAATCCCTGTCTCTCCGCCACTTGCCCCCATAAGCTTCTGATTTCAAAGCGAAAATGTCCCCGAATCGATTTTGCTCCCACATATATTCCCACACTCGAGCGCCGACTATATCAGTGTCGTAAACTGCGGACTTTACGCCCTTATGGTGCATTCCAATAGTAAATTGCGAACTCATTGCTCGCTCCCAAAAGAGATAAAAATCAAACTTACAGTGATTTAGTTTGAATAAGGCAATGACACCCTAAGTTGTCTTCAAGAATTGCTTTCGCCAACCGGTCATAAAAAAAGAAATGATTGCCATAGAGCTGTGGATCACGCCATATATCTACGGCTGGAACAATGTTTGATCGGGTTATAATCTCTGCCTCACTGCCGGCCCTGATATAGTATATCCTACGACCCTTTTGATCCTGGACTATCTTACCGGAAATTGATCCGGATGCTTTAACACTCACAGATCGATCGAGGCCGACAAAACCCTCTATACTTTCTACGACATTCAGGAGATATAGGTCTTGGCCGAATGATCGGGTCTTGCTATGATCAACAAATTCGACGCGGTGAAGTTGGCTCGCCCCTATATTATATTCCTGAATTATTTCAGCGACATCTTTTCTCACAAGTACGAGGCCATTAAATCCCTTAAAAATTGGCGGAAGATCCCGTAATTCACTTTCGCAACTGCGGTCGTGAGGAAGCACCCGTTTTGGGAGCATTTCATTCGGCAGCAGTCTCCCCAAACGGGTCCAAATTGAAGTAGATTTATACAAATCGCCTTCTTTATAATCCAAGGTTCTGCTAAATTGGAGGTCAGAGCCTGCTATGCAATGCCAAAAGGCGTTATTTTTTGACATCACGAGTATGCTTTCTTGATTGGACGACTCAGTGATCGCCTGGCAATTTTACTTCGAAATACTCGCCTCAACAGCCCGAGCGATTTCTTCGAGCGGTTTGGCACGAAATTCTTCTGGGGGGGGGGCGCGCGCCCGCCGGGGGCGGG
>JALEFY010000038.1 GCA_022760435.1 Neomegalonema sp. | reverse complement strand
GGAAGTCAGGGGTGACCTGCAATGAGGGGCGACGGGGCCACCCTGCTATTGGCGGGAGCGCCGCGCTGCCGCAGCCGCTTTGGCGTTGCGGTCGATATAGTCGTAATTTTCCTTGATCTGCCATCCGCGCCCCGGCGTGCAGCGCAGGGTATAGGCTTCCTGTACATCGCGCTCGGCAATGACCCGCCCTGTGCGCAGGTGAAAGCTCATCGTGTAGGTGTTGAGGAAGAACGCAAGATCACCCGTACGACCCATGAATTGCGGTGCCAGACCGGTGATCTCCACCCGCTTGAGCCGCGGGAAGAACTTGCGTCTGGTGGCGATGATCCCGGGCCGCGCGCGCTGGATGCGCCCGGCGACCTGGAAGGCGTCCTGCGCCCATTGTGCCTCATAGGCGGCGATGTCGAGATCGCGCCAGGCGGCGAACAGGCGCTCGATCGGCGCGCGCATTGCGGCTTCGCTGTCATCGCAGGCCGTCGGCACTTCGATCGGCGCGGCGGTGGTGAGCGTGTCGGAGAAGGCGAGCTGGGTCGGGATCGGCGACAGCGTCACCCAGGGGACCTGCTTGCCATGGGTCTCGCTTTGCACCGACAGGCCGGTGGTGTTGAACACTTCGAGCACCGTGCTGCTGGGCGCCTGCATGGCGGCGATCAGGGCGGCGGCATAGGGCGAGTTGCGCCCCTGACCATCGAGCGCGACATTGCCCGGCTGGGTCGAATAGCTGATCAGCGTGCGGGTCGGGGCGTCGATCCGTGCGAGCCCGGCGCCGGTGAGGTTCTGCGCCTCGGCCGGGAACGGGTCATTGCGGCAGGCATCGAGGATCACGATGTTGAGCGCGGCGCGGCTGCGATCGAGCGTACGCATCAGTTCGGGCAGCGCGAGATAGCTTTGCTCCAGCGAGCCGGTCGGGGCGGCGGGCGCGTCCTGCCCGGTCAGGTAATTGGTCCGCCCGATCTGAAAGCCATGTCCGGCGAAATAGAAAACGGAAACGGCGCCTTCGGGCAGCGCATCCGCATAGCGGGTCAATCCGGCGCGGATCAAGGCTTGCGGCTGATCGAGCTGCGGTCGACCGTCAAACAGCGCGAAGCCCGCGCGCTCGAGAACGGCGGCAATATCATCGGCGTCATGGGCCGGGTTGAGCAAGGGGCGAAGTTGGCGATAGCCAGAGACCCCGACGACGAAAGCGCTGCGCGCGCCGGTCCCCTGCGCGAGCGCGGGCCAATTGAGCCCCATTGAAAGCCCGCCCAAAACGCTCGCCGCGCCGCCCCCGATCAGCAGATTGCGTCGTGAAAGCATACCGGCCTCATCTCCAATCACCTTGCTCAAGCCAGCCTCCCCCAAAGATCCTACATGATGGCGCGGGGCCCTTCGCAATCGAAGCTCCCTTTAAAGGCTGCTCCATGCAATGGCGGCTCCATGCAATGGTGGCCAGGGTTACGCCTCTGCGCTGCCTGCCTCGGCTGCTGAAATCTCGCTCATCATCTTGGCGACGATCGAACGGGCGGGCTCCTTGAGCTTGGGGCTTTGCAGCGCCGCACCCATCGCCTCGATCAAGTCCTCGTCCTGAGCGACGCGATGCTTGATATAGCGGTAGAAGACGGTGTGATCGATCGGGCTGCGCGTGCCGATTGCTTGCCGGACTGCCTCCGGGCGGTCGCGATACTGATCGATCAGGGCGAAGGCATATTTGCCCGCGAGATAATCTGCGATCAGGTCATGGACGAAGGTCATGTGATCACCGCCCTCGCCGCGCGCAAAGAAGGCGAATTGCATGAGCGCGAGCTGCACGCGCTTTTCCGTCTCCTCATCGAGCGAGGCATCGATATAGGCGGGCGAGAGCACCTCGCTCCATTCCGACACCGAGATCTGGCTCAGGGGGCGCGCGTCTTCGGCGGCAAAGCGGTAGAAATGCGCGGCGCCGCCGAGCAGATATTCAAGATTGTCCTGCCCGTATTGGCGCAAGGCGTCCATGAACGGGTTCTGCCCATCGCCGACCAGGCCGCGCGCCATCGCGTCCTGAGCCAGCTTTTGCACTTCATCCTCTTCGGATTCGGAGACAAAGACGTCCCAATCAACCGAGAGCTTGCCGCTTTCGCGCTCGATCAGCGCATCGACCGCCGATTGCAGCAGGGAGAATTCATCGCCCAGCGCTTCCTCGCGGCCATCGAGCAGCGCGCCCACATACAGGTCGCAATAGAAGGGCAGGGCGGTCAGCTCCTGCAATCCGGGATCTTCCTCAAGGCGGGTGAGGATCTGATCGACCCGAGCGTTGAAATCGCTCGGTTCCTCGGCACTTTCGCGCAGTTTGATCTCGATAAAGGCGCGCTTGGCCGGGGCATCCCAGGTCACGAGCTCGAGCACCTCGACGCTATCGGGGTCGATCCGGCGGCGCTGCTCCAGAAACTGGAGCAGATGGGGCGAGGAGGAGAGCAGCGAGTCGCGGGTGCTGATGATGATCTGCGCGAGGCCGTTGCGATCGGAAAGCTTGCGCTCGATCACCTCGAAAAAATCGTTCTGGCGCCGATAAAACTCGTCAAGCCCGTCAAATACCCAGATCGAGAAGCCCTCCTCATGGAGCCAGTGGAAGGCATCGGGGGGCACATGGCGGGTGACATCGGTGCCTTGCACCTCCTCGATCAATTCATCGACGCTCTCGGGCACTGTCGAGCCCAGATCATCGGGCGAGAAGAACATCGGCCGCGCCGCGATGCGATTGGCGGTCTTGGCTTCGTTGAACGCGGTGCGCAGGCGGTCGACAAGGACATTGACCAGGACGGTCTTGCCGACACCGGCATGGCCGCAGATCACCCGCAGGCGCGGGCCTTCGGGGAACTGGCGCATCTCGTCGAACAGGGTGCGAAACAGATCCTCGCCATCGGGGACGGGTTTGCTGCCGGCTTCGGTCTCGAAATGCGTCAGGCGGCGATAGGGCTGCGGGGCGCGCAGCCTGATCAGGTCCTGATCGATGACCTTGCGCAGTTTTTCATCGATCCCGGTAGCGGCGTCTTCATCATCCGCGCTTTGGTCGCGCCGGAAGTACCAGTCGATGAATTGTAGCGGATAGAGCACGGTACCGCCCGCGGCGACGATGCGCTTCATGTCCTCGGAGGAGAGGCCACGGCGCGAGGTGACGACGATGGGGATGCGCCCTTCCACGCCCTTGCCCTGTGCCAGCAAGACCGCGCTGATCGCCCAGTCCACATCCACTGCCGCGACACCGAGCCGAGAGGGGATCAGCACCGCTCCATGGCGCATCGTGCCATCGGCGACGGGGCGGGTGCCGATCCAGATCCCGGGCGCGGCCTCCGCACCGTCAAAGCCGCGCGCGTTCATGAACCCGATCACGAGCTGATTAAGGCGGCGCGAGGTGAAGCCGGGGGTCTCGGAGGGGCTTTGCGTCATGGTGGCATCATTCTTTTTTGGGGCGCCGCTACGGAGGATCTGCGGACCCGCCGAGGTTTTGTGAGCGCTGGTTTTCGTTCTCATCTAGCAAGCGGCGCTCCGGCTGGAAACCGCTAAGCGCATCGGGGGCTTGCCGGGGCTCACGCGGCGCGGTCATGGCGAGAGCGCTGGTCAAGTCGGGGGGACGAAATCGGTTGGGCATCAATGAGGCAGAACAAGCGTTAAAAGGCGGGCATTGTGGGTTGCGGCAAACCGGGTTTTGAGACAGTTTGCGCGCGCCCAGCCCTTTCTCCGGATTGCCGCAAGGACCCCTTATGAGCCTGCCTACCGACACTGCGCCGACCGATCCCGCGAAGCGCGCCAACCGGATCTTGCTCAAGGTCTCTGGCGAGGCGCTGATGGGGGAAGAGGATTTTGGCATGCATCCCCCGACCATCGATCACATTGCCGGGCAGATCGCCGATCTGAAGACCAGAGGCGTCGAGCTGGCGCTGGTGGTTGGCGGCGGCAATATCTTTCGCGGGATGAAAGGCGCGGCCAATGGCATGGACCGGGCCAGCGCCGATTACATGGGGATGCTGGCAACGGTGATGAACGCGCTGGCGCTCCAGTCCGCTCTGGGCAAGTTCGGGGTCGATGCACGGGTGCAATCGGCAATCCCGATGCCGACGGTGTGCGAGCCCTATATTCGCAGCCGCGCTGTGCGTCATCTCGAGCAAGGGCGCGTCGTGATCTTTGCGGCTGGTACTGGCAATCCGTTCTTCACCACCGATACCGCGGCGGCGCTGCGGGCGGTTGAGACCGGCTGTCAGGCGCTGTGGAAAGGCACGCAGGTCGATGGCGTTTATGACAGCGATCCGCGCACCAATCCGGCGGCCAAACGCTATGACCGGGTCAGCTATGACGAGGTGCTGGCCAAGAACCTCAAGGTGATGGACGCAGCGGCAATCGCGCTGGCTCGGGACAATAACCTGCCGGTTCTTGTTTTCTCCTTGCAAAATCCGGGTGGTTTCTCCGATATCCTGTCTGGCCAGGGACCCCATACTTTGGTGGCCAACGCGATCTGAACCCGCTATGTGGGGTGAGAAGGGGACCGGTGCCTGCCGGTCGCGACAGGATATGGAGACTGTAGATGTCCGATGAAATCGACATCGATGAGGTGATGGAAGATCTCGAGCGGCGCATGGATGGCGCGATCACCGCGCTCAAGCACGAATTTGCCTCGCTGCGCACCGGTCGCGCGTCGGCGGCGATGCTCGATCCGGTGATGGTCGAGGCCTATGGTTCCATGACCCCGATCACCCAGATCGGCACCGTCAACGTGCCCGAGCCGCGCATGGTGACGCTGAATATCTGGGACAAGAGCATGGTCGGCGCCGCGGAAAAGGCGATCCGGAACTCGGGTCTGGGTATCAACCCGGTGGTCGATGGGACGATCATCCGGTTGCCGATCCCCGAACTTAATGAGGAACGCCGCCGCGAACTTGCCAAGGTTGCCGGTCAGTACTCCGAGAAAGCCCGCATCGCGATCCGCAATGTGCGCCGTGACGGGATGGATGCGATCAAGAAGGCCAAGGCCCAAGGGATGGCCGAGGATGAGCAGAAGCTCTACAGTGACGAGATCCAGAAGCTGACCGACAAGGTTATCGGCCGGGTCGATGATGCGCTGAGCACGAAGGAAGCGGAGATCATGCAGGTCTAGAACCTGCCTGATCTGGCGGCGCCAAAGCCTTCGCGCCCAAGATTCGGGCTCAAGGTTCGGGCTCATGGTTCGGGCTCATGGTTCGGTCTCGGTCCGCAACAATGCGTGCGGTGACGGAACGCTTGCCTGCCGGTCAGGGCGGGCTGTGACAACAGGGTGGGGTCAAGGTGAGTGCAGGCATCAAGCCAGGCGTGAATTCGGGCCTCAGCGCAGCAGGGGCATCGGAGCACGCTTCCCCGCGCGATTGTCAGAACGATCAAACGCCAAACGATCCTGCGAAGATTGATACCGCGGCCTTTCAATCTCCCGTGCCGGATGCCGGGGCGCAAAGCTTCCATGTCGCCATTATCATGGATGGCAATGGTCGCTGGGCGCGGGCACGCGGATTGCCGCGCATCGCCGGTCATCGTCAGGGCGTCGAGGCCGTGCGCGAGATCGTCAAGGCGTGCCCGGATCTGGGCGTCACGCATCTGACCCTCTATGCCTTCTCCACCGAGAATTGGCGGCGCCCGCCGCTGGAGGTGATGGCGTTGATGGATCTCTTCCGGCTTTACCTTCGCCGCGAAGCCAATGCCTTGGTGCGCGATGGCGTGCGGGTGGTGTTTATCGGCGATCCGAGCCCGCTCGATCAGGATTTGCGAGCGATGATGGCGCAGATCGAGGCGCGCACGGCGGGCAATTCGAGGCTCACCATCGCGATTGCGCTCAATTACGGCGCGCGCTCTGAGATGGTACAGGCGGCGCGCAGCCTGGCTGAACAGGTGGCGCAAGGCACGCTGGCGCCGGAGGATATCACCGAAGCGCGGCTGGGCGCGGCGCTCTATACCGGCGCGCTGCCGGATCCGGACCTCATCATCCGCACCAGCGGCGAGCAACGCTTGTCCAATTTTCTGCTTTGGCAATGTGCGTATTCGGAATTTGTCTTTGCGCCTGAAGCATGGCCGGATTTCACCCCGGCGCATTTTGCCCGCGCAATCGGCAGCTTCTCCCAACGTGAGCGCCGCTATGGGGCGGTGTCCGGGTAGATGGCGGCCGCTGGTCCTCCTCCGATCGGTCAGGGGAGCGCGTCCTCCGCTCCTGATCCGCAGGCAAGTGCGAGCGCCGCGCGGTGGAGCGATCTCAAACCAAGATTGATTTCCGGCCTGATCCTGGGCGCGATCGCCGGGCTTTGCCTCTGGCTCGGCGGGTACTGGAATGCGGCGCTGACCAGCCTGGCGGCGGCGGCCATGGCCTGGGAGTATCGGCGGATCGTGTTTGCGGCCGGCGTGCCAAGCGCGCCGCCGAGCGGCAGGATCAGCGATCTGGCCTTTATCGCGCTGGCGGCAGCGGTGCCGATGCTTGCGCATATGGCGCAGAATTATTGGGGGTCTTTGGGCCTTACCGGCATTGCGGCGCTCGGTTTCTATTGGCTCGATGGACATCGCGGACGCTGGACCATGCCGGGGCTGCTGATGATTGGCGCGGCAACGGCGGCCTTTGTCACCCTGCGCGATCAGCCGCGCTTTGGGCTCGAGACGACCTTGTGGCTGGTTGGGGTGGTGGTGGCCAGCGATGTCGGCGGCTATTTCGCCGGGCGGCTGTTTGGCGGGCCGAAGCTGGCCCCGAAACTGTCGCCGAAGAAGACCTGGTCGGGCCTGCTTGGGTCCATTGGTCTCGCCTTCCTGGTTGGCGGCTTGTTTTCCTGGGCAACAACCGGCACCTATGCCGAGGAAGTCTGTACGGTTTCCGCCATCGCCGCGCTGGTTGCCGTGGCCGGTGACCTGGCCGAAAGCCGGCTTAAGCGGCGTTTTCGCGTCAAGGACACGAGTAATCTGCTGCCCGGTCATGGCGGGGCGCTGGATCGGCTGGACGGGCTGATGTCGGCGACTTTGGTCGCGGCGGCGATAACCTTTGCGCGCGGACAAGAGGTCTTCATATGGTGATTGAGGCGGCGCAGCAGGATCGGGCAGAGCAGTCCGGCGCGGCGAAGACGCGGTCCGGCGGTCTGCCGCTGCGGGTGAGTGTGTTCGGGGCGACCGGGTCGATCGGCAGCAACACGCTCGATGTACTGCGCGCCCATGGCGGGCGAGATCGGTTCGAGATCGACACGCTCAGCGCCCATGGCAATGCGCAAAAGCTGGCGGCTCTGGCGCGCGAATTTGGCGCGCGGCGCGCCGTGGTCAGTGACGAAAGCGCCTATGGCGCGCTGCGCGAGGCGTTGGCCGGGTCGGGAATCGAGGCCGCTGCGGGGCCGCGGGCATTGTGCGATGCGGCGTCCGAGCCGGTAGATTGGTGCATGGCGGCGATCGCCGGAGCGGCGGGGCTGGCTTCTTCGATTTCGGCCGCCCGTTCGGCACGGGTGGTGGCGCTGGCCAATAAGGAAACGCTGGTCTGCGCAGAAGTGCCGTTCTTCAAGGCGCTTACCGAGGCAGGCAATCGGTTGATCCCGGTCGATAGTGAGCACAGCGCGATCTTTCAGGTATTCGAGACCCGCGCCGCCCATGCAGTGGAGCGCATCATCCTGACCGCCTCGGGCGGGCCGTTTCGCACCTGGAGTGCTGAGCAAATCCAGCAAGCCACGCGCGAGCAGGCATTGCGGCACCCGAACTGGTCGATGGGCACGAAGATCACCATCGATAGCGCCTCCATGTTCAACAAGGCGCTTGAGGTGATCGAGACCGCGCGTCTGTTCCCGGTGAGCGCGGATCAGATCGAGGTCGTGGTGCATCCGCAGAGCATCATTCACTCCATGGTTGCCTATGCTGATGGATCGGTGCTCGCGCAGATGGGAGAGCCGGATATGCGCACGCCGATCGCGTATGCGCTTGGCTATCCGGAGCGGATCCGCGCCCCGGTCAAAGCGCTCGATCTGACTGCGATGGGCCGGCTCGATTTTGAACCGCCGGATCTGGAGCGGTTTCCGGCGCTCCGGCTGGCCAGGCAGGCGCTGGAAGCGGGCGGCGGGATGGCGTGCATCCTGAATGCGGCCAATGAGCAAGCCGTGGCGGCCTTTCTGAGCGGGCGCTTGCGCTTTGGCCAGATTGCCGAGCTTGTCGAGGCCGTGATGGCGATGCCGGGGCTCGATCTGGGGGTGCTCGATCTGGAAGCGATCATGGCGACCGATCAGGCGGCGCGCGCAGCCGCCGATAGGTTGATCACGCATTGGGCGGAGAAGGGTTAAGGCGCGCGGGTTCGCGATCAATCGCTCCGTGCTTTTCGCACCGCAAGCGAGTGCGGCGAGGCCCCATGGGGCGGTTGATCCCGCCTTGTGGCGTACTAGATCTTGCGTTCGTGCCTTGATCGGTGTTCGGTCGAGGGGAAGATCGCGAGGACCGAATCGGCGCAGCCGCCTCGGGCTTGTCTGGCGGGCGCAAAAGCGGCGCGAGAGCGCGCTGCACCGTCGCATCGCAGGTTGAGAAGGGTTGGTATTCTTGGTTGATTTGGTCGCCTTGATTGGGGTGCTCGCTGATATTCCGCTGATCGGGCCGTTGCTCGCAGGGGTTTTGCCCTTCATTCTGGTGCTCGGGATCGTCGTGTTCGTCCACGAATACGGGCATTACATCGTCGGTCGCTGGTGCGGGATCCATTCCGACGCCTTCTCGCTGGGCTTTGGTCCGGAGCTGTTTGGATGGACCGACCGCCGTGGTACTCGCTGGAAGCTCTCTGCCATTCCGCTGGGCGGCTATGTGCTGTTCAAGGGCGATGCCAATGCGGCCAGCCTGCCCGATGATGAGGCGGTGGCCGAGCTTACCCCTCAAGAGCGGCGGCACACCCTGCCTGGCGCTCCGATCTGGGCGCGGATGGCGACGGTGGCGGCGGGGCCGATCTTCAACTTTATCCTGTCGCTGGTGATCTTCGCCGGATTGGCCCTGGCGCTTGGCGTGCGTTCTGATGCGCCGGTGATTGCGGATCTGTCTGCCGATGGTCAGGCGGCGGGCGCAGGATTGCAGGTCGGTGACCGGATCGTCAGCGTCGATGGCGTTGCGGTGGACAGCTTTACCGGCTTTTTCGATCTGATGAGCGGCCGCAGCGGTGAGCCGCGCACGGTGTTGGTGGAGCGCGGTGGGCAGAGTGTCAGCCTGCCGATTTCCTTCAGCCAACCACCCAAAGTCGCCAGTGTCGTGCCGGACAGCGCGGCAGAGCGTGCTTGCCTGAAGCCGGGCGATGTCATCCTGAAGGCTGATGGACAGGTGATCGCCGATTTCACCGATTTGCAAGCGGCCGTCGCCGCGCGCCCCGAACAGAGCGTCACCTTTCAGATCGAGCGTGAGGGCAAGGTCCTGACCCGCGAGATCACCCCGCAATGGGTCGAGACCATTGACCCCGAGACGGAAGAGTTCATTCGTGTGCCGCGAATCGGTATTTCGGCCGCGCATAATATCGGCATTGTCGCAGGGCGCGAGTCGGTGGGCGTGATCGAGGCAATCGGGCTCGGGGCTGATCAGATCCGCCGCGTGATCGGGACCTCGCTCACCTATCTGTCGGCGATTTTCAGCGGAAAAGCCGATGGATCGGCGCTCAGCGGCCCGATCGGGATCGCCAAAGCCTCCGCGCAGGCGGCCTCTGTCGGGTGGAGCTTTTACATCGGTCTTGTGGCCGTGGTGTCGACGGCGATCGGGTTTTTGAACCTTTTACCCGTGCCAGTGCTCGACGGCGGCCATCTAGTTTTCTATGCACTGGAAGCAGCACGGGGAAAGCCGCTCTCAGAGCGGGTCATCGGCTTTGCGATGCAGGTGGGGCTTGCATCCCTGCTGGTGCTGATGGTCTTTGCGACCTGGAATGATATCGGGCCATGGGTCGGGCAGTTGTCCGACGCGATGTCTGGAAACTCCGTCGATTGCGGCGGCGAATAGGAGTGGTGTGATGATCGTCTCGGACCTTTTCGGCTGTCGGGAAAGATGGGTGTCGGCCTTGCGCGCTGCTCTCATGGCGATCCTGCTTCTCCTGCTGCCGGTCTCGGTTTCAGCGCAGACGATCAACAACATCTCCATCGAGGGGACGCAGCGGATCGAGGAAGCGACAATCCGATCCTATCTCCAACTGCGCGAGGGCGATGCGGTCACCCCGGCAAAGGTGAACGAGGCGCTCAAGCGTCTGTTCGCGACCGGCCTTTTCCAGGACGTTGCGATCGATTTTACCCCGGATAACACCCTGCTCGTGAGCGTTGACGAGAACCCGATCGTCAACCAGATCGCTTTCGAGGGCAATCGCGCGATCGATAACGAGGTTCTGCTCGCGCAGGTTCGCAGCCGCCCCCGTACGGCCTTTACCCGCGCCCGTGCCGAAGCAGATGCACAAACAGTGCTGGAAATGTATCGCGCCGCCGGTCGCTACTCGGCGATCGTGGAGCCGAAGATCATCGAGCTCGAGAATAACCGCGTCGATCTCGTGTTCGAGATTTCCGAAGGCGAGCCGGTCGGTGTCAGTGCGATCAATTTTGTCGGCAACAACACCTATTCCGACCGCCGTTTGCGCCGGGTGGTCGAAACCTCCGAGACCGCATGGTGGAAGATCCTGTCGAGCTCGGATAGCTATGATCCGGACCGGCTCGAATTCGACAAGGAATTGCTGCGCCGCTTCTATTTCGATCGTGGCTATGCCGATTTCCAGGTTCTGGCAGCAACTGCGGAGCTGAACCCGGAACGGACCGGCTTTTTCATCACCTTCACGCTGGAAGAGGGCGAGCCCTATCAGGTTGGCGAGGTGAAAGTGGTATCGGCAGCGCGCGGGGTCGAGAACGGACCGTTTGAAGAGCTGCTGAAAGTCGAGAATGGCGATGACTACAACGCCAGCGACGTTCAGGAAACCGTGCGCGACATGCAGCGCTATGCGGGGCGCGAATCGATCAACTTCGTCGATATCCGCCCGCGCGCCAACAAGCGCCGCGATGGCGATACCCCGATCATCGATCTGACCTTCGAGATCCGCGAGGCGCAGCGCCTCTATGTCGAGCGCATCGAGATTGAAGGGAATGTGCGTACCCTTGATCACGTGATCCGCCGCGAATTCGAGCTGGCTGAAGGCGATGCATTCAGCGCCTACCTGCTCGAGCAAAGCCGCTCGGATGTGCGGGCGCTCGGCTTCTTCAGTTCGGTTGAGGTGACGCCGGAGCGTGGGAGCTCGGACGAGCGGGTGGTGATCCGGACCAAGGTCAAGGAGCGCTCGACCGGCGATATCAGCTTTGGCCTCGGCTTCTCGTCTTCAGAGAATATCGGCGGTGAGATCAGCATTACCGAGCGTAACTTCCTCGGTCGCGGTCAGTTCGTGCGCGCCAGCGTGAGCGCCACGACCGAGCGCCAGTTGTTCACCTTCCGCTTTATCGAGCCCTATTTCCTCGACCGAAACTTGCAGGCCGGTTTGCGGGCCTATTACCAGCAGGTCGATAACCAGGACGAATCATCGTTCGATACCCGCGAACTTGGTTTTGAGCCCTCGGTCTCCTTCCCACTGAGCGACGACTCCACCATTTCGCTCAATTATCGGATCGAGAATAGCGAGATCCTCGATGTGCCCAGCGATGCATCGCCGTTGATCGAACAGGATGAGGGCGCGCGGCTTTCCTCCTCCATCGGCATCGGCTACACGCTGGACCGCCGAAATGATCCGATCGAGCCCTCGAGCGGTTTCAAGCTTCAACTCGACAGCGAAGTCGCCGGTCTGGGCGGCGATGCGCGCTATGTCTCCGCCGAAGCCTCGCTGAAGGGCTATCAATCCTTCCTGCGCGAGGATGTGATCACCAGCCTCGAGCTTGCTGGTGGCGGTGTCTTCGGCTTCTCTGACAATCTGCGGGTCACCGACCGCTACTTCCTGGGTGGCGACAGTTTCCGCGGGTTCAAGGGGCGCGGCGTCGGTCCGCGCGATGTGAACAGCTTTACCGAAGGCGGTGAGACCGTGTCGGTTGATGACGCGCTGGGCGGCAAATACTTCCTGATCAGCCGCGCGGATGTGAGTTTCCCGATCGGTCTGCCGGAGGAATACGGCATCCATGGCGGCTTGTTCGCCGATGCCGGGACGCTGTTTGGGCTCGATGAGACCAGCTACACCGTCGCCGGAAATCCGGGGACCTTCACCGTCGACGATTCGATGGCGCTGCGGGCGGCGGTTGGTGCCACGATCTACTGGTCTTCGCCGATCGGCCCGGTCCGTCTCAACTTCGCCCTGCCCGTCATTAAGGAGAGTGAGGATGAAACCGAGTTCTTCCGGTTCTCGGTTGGCACGCGCTTCTAGAGGCAAAGGGGCTGCATCGGTGGTCAGACCCGGCGGCACCCCGCTCGGATGGCTGGTGGGCGCCTTGATGGTGGCGGGGGCGAGCATCGCCTACGCCCAGATCGCCTACGCCCAGGACGGCGACCGAGCCCCGACGCAGCCAGCGCAGGCACCGATTGCGGATCCCGGCTCGGGTTCCGAGCGCAGTGATGTCCTCGTTGTCGATGTCGAAAGCATCGTTCGCGAGGCCGAATCTTTCGCCGATATCCGCAGTCAGATGCAGGCAGCCCGAGAAGCGATGCGCACCCGTTTCGAGCTCGCGCAGGCCGCGTTTCGCGAGGAAGAAGACGCGCTGATGCGGCTGCGCGAGACCTTGCCGATCATCGAGTTTCGCGAACAGGCGGCGAGTTTCGAGACCAGGGTCCGGCAAGCACGGCGCGAGCACCGCGACCGCGAAGCGGCGTTGCAGCAAGCCTTCAACAGCGCCATCGTGACCATGCGCCGTCAGGGGCTGTGGCCGGTGCTCAAGCAGATCATGCAAGAGCGTGGGGCCAGTGTCATGATCCATGCTCAATATGCCGAGCTCTTCCGCCCCGATCTGGATGTGACCAGAGAAGCGGTCGCGCGGCTCGACGCAGCGGGGGCGCGCATTACGATCGCGATACCCTCGGAAGGGCCGAGCGAGACCGAGCAAAACCCGCTGCCGGCGGAGTAGAGAAGGGCGCTTTCGGGGGGGTAGGGCGGTTTTCCCTTGCCCCGGGCGGTGCAAGGCAGCAAAACCGCAATCAAGGTAGAGAAGCGAAGAAAGAGGGCTCTATGTCGGAAGGCGCAGCGAACGGCGCGCAGGCCGCCGAATATGTCGAGAGCATGGATATCGAGCGGATCATGCGGATGATCCCGCATCGCTATCCATTTCTGATGATCGACAAGGTTCGCGAGATCAAGCCCGCCGAGGGCGCGATCGGCATCAAGAATGTCTCGGCCAACGAATCCTTTTTCGCCGGGCACTTCCCGGCCAAACCAATCATGCCCGGCGTGCTGCTGGTGGAAGCCATGGCCCAGACCGCGGCGGTGCTGGTCGTGCATACGCTCAACATGATCGATCAGGGCAAGCTGGTCTATTTCATGACCGTGGACAATGCGCGCTTTCGCCGTCCTGTCGTTCCGGGCGATGTCGTGGAGCTGCATGTCGATGTCGTGCGCAACCGGGCAAATGTCTGGAAATTCACCGGGGTCGCGAAAGTGGACGGTCAGGCTGCCGCGCAGGCAGATTTCTCGGCCATGATTGTCGACCCGCCGGCCCCGCCTTCGGCTGAGTGATCTTCGCCCTGCGCCGCGAAGGGCGCTGCTCGATGCCCCGCTGCCCCAGATGAGGAAGCCGCTATGATGGCCGCCCAAGCCGAGATTCACCCGACTGCGATCGTCGATCCGGAAGCGCAAATCGCGCCGGGGGCACGCATCGGCCCCTATTGTGTGATCGGTGCGCATGCTTCGGTCGCCGCCGGGGTGGAGTTGATGTCCCATGTCGTGGTCGAGGGCCGCACCAGTATTGGTGAGGGCTGCAAGGTGTTTCCCTTTGCCTCGCTCGGTTCGGTGCCGCAAGATCTCAAATATGCCGGAGAGCCGACCCGGCTCGAGATCGGTGCGCGCAATACCATTCGCGAGCATGTGACGATGAATCTCGGCACCGAGGGCGGTGGCGGCGTGACACGCGTCGGCGAAGGGGGCCTCTACATGGTCGGCGTGCATGTCGGCCATGATTGTCAGGTCGGCGACGGGGTGATCCTGGCCAATAATGCGACTTTGGCCGGTCATGTCGAAGTGCAGGATCACGCGGTGCTCGGCGGTCTGTGCGCGGTGCATCAATTCACCCGGATCGGCGCCCATGCGATGGTCGGAGGGATGAGCGGGGTCGAGAAAGACGTGATCCCGTTCGGCTCGGTGATCGGTAACCGGGCCGAGCTTGGCGGGCTTAACCTTGTCGGCATGAAGCGCCGCGGTTTCGATCGCGAAGCGATGCATGCGGTGCGCCGGGCCTATGACATGCTTTTCTTCGGCGAGGGCGTGCTGTCCGAGCGGGTGGCGCTGGTGCGTGAGGCTTTCAGTGCGGTCCCTGCGGTGATGATGATCGTGGACTTCATCGAAGGCGATAGCGCCCGTTCCTTCTGCACCCCGCGCGCCAGCGGGTCCTGAGGCGGGGATCATGCCGCCAAAGCTGGGGATCATCGCTGGATCGGGGGCGCTGCCTCGGCTGGTTGCGCAGGCGGCCGCTAGGGAAGGACGCAGGGTCCATGTGATCCCCTTGCGCGGCTCGGCCGAGCCTTGGGTCGAGGATTGGCCGCACACAAGATGTGGGCTCGGCCAGGCTTCGCGGCTCTTTTCAGCGCTGAAGGCTGAAGGCGTCGAAGAGGTATGCTTTGCCGGAGGATTGTCACGCCCGTCGCTGACCGCATTGCGGTTTGACAGCGGCGCCGTGCCGCTTTTGCTCCGGGTGCGCAAATTGATGCGCAAGGGCGATGACGGGCTGTTGCGCGGTCTGGCGCAGATCTTTGAGGAGAAAGGCTTCCGGCTGGTCGGTGCCGATCAGTTTCTCGGTGAGCTTCTGGCGCCGAGCGGATGTTTTGGCTCTTACAAGCCCAATGCGCGGGATCGAGAGGATATCGCTCGCGCTGCGTCGATCGTCGAGGCGCTGGGCCGGGTCGATGTCGGGCAGGGGGCGATCGTGGCTTGCGGGCGCTGTCTGGCGGTTGAGACGGTCGGTGGCACCGACGCGATGTTGCGGGCGCTGGCCGCGGGCGGGCCTCGTGGCGGCGCGCCCAAACCATCGGGTGCGCTCTACAAGGCCGCCAAGCCCGGGCAGGACATGCGGTTTGACATGCCCGCTATCGGTCCGGCGACCATCCCGCGTCTGCGCGAAGCCGGGCTCAACGGTGTCGCGGTGCGCGCCGGGCAGGTTTTCATCCTCGATCCGCAAGAGACGGCGCGGGCGGCGGATCGCCATGGGGTGTTTGTGTATGGTTGGGAGCCTCCGAGCGATGAGTAGCGCACCGAAAGCGACGCGGTTCTTTCTGATTGCCGGGGAGCCCTCAGGGGATCGCCTGGGCGCCGCGCTGATGCGAGGTTTGCGCAAGGAGCTCGGCGCGCGGGCCGAGTTCATCGGCGTTGGCGGCGCGGCGATGCAGGCTGAGGGGTTAGAGAGTCTGTTTGATATCAAGGACATCGCGGTGATGGGCATGGCGGAAGTGCTGCCCAAGCTGCGCATGCTCAAGCGGCGGATCGAGCAGACCGCACAGGCCGTGATCGCCAGCGCGCCGGATGCGCTGATCACCATCGATGCACCGGGTTTCGGCTTGCGCGTGGCCGCGCGGGCGCGGGCGCAAAGCTCGGGCAAGTTCATCCATTATGTCGCGCCGAGTGTCTGGGCCTGGCGGCCAAAGCGTGCTGAGATGATGGCCCGCCATACCGACCATCTTTTGGCCCTGCTGCCTTTTGAGCCGCCCTATTTCGAGAGGGTATCGCTGGCATGTGATTTTGTCGGCCATCCGGTGGTCGAGGCAACCGAGGGCCTTTCGCAGAACCGTGCGGAGCTGCGGGCGGCGCTCGACCTCCCGCGCGAAGCGCCACTGTTGATGCTATTACCCGGTAGCCGGCGCGGCGAGGTTACGCGTCTTGGCCCGATTTTCATGCAGACCGCCAAACGGGTGTCGGCAGATCTGCCCGGGCTGGAAATCGTTGTTCCGGCGGCGGAAAATGTTGCGGATCTGGTGGCCGATCTGGCTGGCTCGCTGGGGCTTCCCTGCCATGTCATCGATCCGCGTGGGCGCCCCTTCGCTCAGGCCGAGCGGCGCAAGTTTCAGGCGATGGGGGCATGCGATGTGGCGCTGGCAGCGTCCGGGACGGTGTCGCTGGAGCTCGCCGCGATGGGGGTGCCGATGGTCATCGGCTACAAGATGAACTGGCTCACGGCGCAGATGGTACGGCGATTGGTGAAAATCGACACCGCAACGCTGGTGAACCTGCTGGTCGAAGAGAAAGTGGTGCCGGAGTATTTTCAGGAAAACTGCACCGCAGAGAAGCTCGCACCGGCGTTGCTGTCATTATTCCCGGCGAATGCCCCGGCGAGACAGCATCAGATTGATGCGGCGACGAAGGCTTTGGCGGCGCTGGGGCGCGGTGGTCTCGCGCCATCAGAGCGGGCCGCGCGTTCGGTGCTCGCTGCATTGCAGCATTGATCTTAGCGCCATCGATGTTGGCGGCATCGATCTTGGTGACATCGATCTTGGCCGTATTCAAGATGGAATGGAGGGGCGCTCTCGCGCCCTTCCACATTGGTCCCGATCGCGTTGATCAGCCGCGCTGAGCCATCGACTGATAGTCGCGTTCGGGTGCGCCGACATAGAGCTGGCGCGGGCGACCGATCTTTTGCTCCGGGTCCTCGATCATCTCTTTCCACTGCGAGATCCAGCCGACAGTCCGTGCCAGAGCGAAGATCGCGGTGAACATCGAGGTCGGGAAACCCATCGCATCGAGGATGATGCCGGAATAGAAGTCGACATTCGGGTAGAGTTTCTTGTCGACGAAATACGGGTCTTCCAGCGCGATCTTCTCGAGTGCCTGGGCAACCTGCAAGGTCGGGTTGTTCTCAACGCCGAGGCGGTCGAGAACCTGATGGGCAACCTTCTGCATGACTTTGGCGCGCGGGTCATAGTTCTTGTAAACGCGGTGACCAAAGCCCATCAGGCGGAACGGGTCGTCCTTGTCCTTCGCGCGAGCGATGAATTCGGGGATCCGGTCAACCGATCCGATCTCGCGCAGCATGTTGAGGCAAGCCTCATTGGCCCCGCCATGCGCCGGGCCCCACAAACAGGCGACGCCCGATGCAATGCAGGCGAACGGATTGGCACCCGAGGAGCCGGCAAGACGCACGGTCGAGGTCGAGGCGTTCTGCTCGTGATCGGCATGCAGGGTGAAGATGACATCCATCGCCTGCTCGAGGATCGGGTCGACAACATACTCCTCCGCCGGTACCGCAAAGCACATGCGCAGGAAATTCGCCGAATAAGACAGAGAGTTAAGCGGGTAGATGAACGGCTGGCCGGTCGAGTACTTATAGGCCCAGGCCGCAATCGTCGGCATCTTGGCGACGAGGCGGATCGAGGCAATCTCGCGCTGGACCGGGTCGGTAATGTCGGTGCTGTCGTGATAGAAGGCGGACAGCGCCCCGACGACGCCAACCATGATGGCCATCGGATGCGCATCGCGGCGGAAGCCGCGATAGAAATTGGTCATCTGCTCATGCATCATCGTGTGGCGCGTCACGCGGGTCACGAAATCATTGTACTGACCCTGGGTCGGCAATTCGCCATACATCAGCAGGTAGCAGACTTCGAGGAAATTGGACTGCTCGGCGAGCTGGTCGATCGGGTAGCCGCGATAGAGCAGTTTACCAATATCGCCATCGATATAGGTGATCGACGATGAGCAGGCCGCCGTTGAGGTGAAACCAGGATCATAGGTAAACATGCCAGTTTCGGCATAAAGCTTGCGGATATCGATCACCGATGGTCCGGTGGATCCATCACGCGTCGGCAGCTCGAAGGATTTGTCATCGACAAGCAACGTTGCGGGTTTGGTGGCGTTCGACATCGCATTCTCCCAGAAATGATCGTTTTATTGCGGTTTCTCGGTGGCGGACACCACCCATTTCATCATCAGGTCGACGAACCGTTGGTGACATCGTCCAACCGGTCGAGCGTTTCGTCTTTTCCGAGCGCCATGATCACATCGAACGCGCCGGGCGAGACGGCGCAACCCGTCACGGCGGCTCGCAACGGCTGAGCCACTTTCCCGAGTTTGACGCCCTCGTCATTGGCGAAACTGCGCAGCAGATCCTCCAGATCAGATTTGTTCCAGCTAGCATTACGCAGGTGCACAGTCAAACGGAGCAGAAGATTTTTCGCATCTGCATCAAGCGCCGCGCGCGCCTTGTCCTCAAAGGCGAGCGGGCGCTCGGCCATTGCAAATGCGCCAAGGGTATCGATGTCAAGGAGGGTCTTGGCCCGTTCACGAAGCGCGGGCATCGCCCGGGACAGCCTCTCGCGCGCGGTATCGCTTACCGGCGGCAGAGCGCGCATGTGACGCAGCGTCAAATAATGTTCGAGCACATCGTCGTCACCGGACATGCGCATATGTTGACCGTTGACATTCTCCATCTTGGAGAAATCGATCCGGGCGGGCGCTTTGCCGATCGCCTCAAGCCCAAACCATTCGGTCGCTTGCTCGGTGGTGAAGATCTCGTCATCGCCATGGCTCCAGCCTAGACGCGCGAGATAATTGCGCATGCCAGCGGGCAGGTAGCCCATCTCGCGATAAGCCTCGATACCAAGCGCGCCATGACGTTTTGACAATTTGGCCCCGTCCGGGCCGTGGATCAGCGGGATATGGGCAAAGATCGGCACGGGCCAGCCATTCGCCTCATAGATCAGGCGTTGTCGCGCCGCATTGGTCAGGTGATCGTCGCCGCGGATGACATGGGTCACACCCATATCGTGATCATCGACCACGACCGCCAGCATGTAGGTCGGGCTGCCATCCGAGCGCAGCAAGATCAGATCGTCGAGCGTGTCATTCTTCCAGCTCACCTCACCTTGCACGGCATCAGAAATGGTGGTCTCGCCTGAAAGCGGTGCCTTCAAGCGGACGACATAAGGCGCATCAGGTGCTTGATCGGCAGGCTTGTCACGCCACGGGGAGCGAAAGACGATCGAGCGCCCCTCGGCCTTTGCCTTCTCGCGCGCCGCCTCGACCTCTTCCTGGCTGGCAAAGCAACGATAGGCGCTGCCATTGGCGAGCATTGCTTCGGCGACTTCGCGATGGCGGGCCTCATTGGCGGCCTGGCTGACGGCTTCGCCATCCCAGTCGAGGCCAAGCCAGCGCAAGCCATCATAGATCGCCGCCGTTGCCTCCTCGCTCGAGCGCTTCTTGTCAGTATCCTCGATCCGCAGCAGGAACTGACCTTGGTGATGGCGTGCATACAGCCAGTTGAAAAGGGCTGTCCTGGCGCCGCCAATATGCAAGAACCCTGTTGGGGATGGCGCAAAACGGGTGATGACGGCCGACTGGGCCATAGGGCTCTGCTCCATTGGGCTCTCCTCATTGGGTGGCATTGGCGGCTGCGCGATAGGGCGCCGATCAGGGAATTTGCTGCCTTATGGCGGAGGGAAGGGGCTTGGACAAGTCTGTGTCGCGGCGCGCGCAACTGATGGAGATGGCGAGCCGGCATTGGCGAGAGGCGGCGGCGCGTCAGGAGCGGCGGGGGATCCTTTGGGCACCGGTCGCGCTTGGGCTGGGCATCTGGATCTATTTCGCCCTGCCCTTCGAGCCAGCGCCCTATCTGCCCATCGGGTTGCTTCTGGGCATAGGTGCGGTTCTGGCGTCTTTCGTAGCCGTCAAGGATTTCCGGGCAAATGCCGGTCTGCGCTTTTGCCTGATCGGCGCAATCCTTGTCGCGCTGGGCTTTGCCGCGGCTCAGATCAAAGCCATGTCGATGCCGCAGGACAGATTGGGAGCGCCCTGGCAAGGGGCGCTGTCGGGACGGGTTTTGATCATCGATCGCACCCAGAGCGGTGCGCTGCGTTTGACCCTGGATCGCGTGAGTGTTGAGGACGCGGGGGCGAAGGTTTTGCCGACGCGGGTGCGAATCGCCTTGTCGGGGCGCGGGGCGCAAGAGATCGTGCCGACGATCGGTGCGCGCGTGCGGCTCCATGCCTGGCTCGGCCCGCCGCCAGGGCCATCCGAACCCGGCGGATTTGATTTTCGCCGCGTCGCCTATTTCGACCGGCTCGGTGCTGTCGGCTATGCGCGCGAGGCATTGGAGATCCTCGGCCGTGATCCGGTCGACCGCTTGAGCATGTTGCGGGCGCAGATCTCTACGGGGATACGCGAGCGGGTTCCGGATCAGGCGGGGGCGATCATCGCCGCTCTTCTGGTTGGAGATCGGGCCTGGGTTGAGCGCGAAACCTATGATGATCTGCGCGCGAGTAATCTGGCGCATCTGCTTGCCATTTCCGGCATGCATATCGGCATGGTGTGCATGACGATTTTTGTCCTGGTTCGGGTGCTGTTCGCGCTCTCGACGCAGGCCACGACCCATGTTTCGGGAAAGAAGGTTGCCGCGATCGCAGCGCTTTTGGTGGGGTTGGCCTATGTGCTGATCTCCGGAGGATCGCTTGCGACGCAGCGGGCTTTCATCATGGCGATGGTTGCTTTTGGTGCGGTCCTTGTCGACCGGCCCGCGGTGACGATGCGTGCGGTTGCCCTTGCGGCGCTGATCATCCTGATCTGGCAGCCGCAATCGCTGTTCAATGCCGGGTTCCAGCTCTCCTTTGCCGCCACCTTGGCGATGGTTGCCTTCTTCGAGGCAAGCCGCAGCTCTTGGCCCAGGCATCATCGGCGCAGCGGTTTGCTGCCCAAGCTCGCAAGCGGGGCGCTGATGGTTTTGGCTACGAGCGCGATTGCGGGACTGGCCACCGCTCCCATTGCTGCCGCCGTTTTCAATCGGATCAGCACCGTCGGCCTGCCGGCCAATCTGATTGCTGTGCCGCTGATGGGGATTTGGGTGATGCCGATGGGATTGTTGGCAGCCCTCCTGACGCCGCTTGGACTGGAGGCGGTGCCCTTGAAGCTGATGGCGGAGGGGGTGAAGCTCATCCTTCTGGTTGCGCGGCAGGTAGCGGCCTTGCCTGGGGCGGTCATGCTGATCCCGGCTATTCCTGCCCTTGCGCAGGTGCTCCTGATCGGTGGCGGGCTCTGGCTTTGCCTGATGCGCGGCGGGCTGCGTTGGTTGGCCTTCCCGGCGCTGATCATTGCGGTGCTGGTCTGGCAAACCATGCCGCGACCGGATCTGCTGATTGCGCCGGGCGGGCGCCTCGTCGGCGGGCTTTATGCCGAACCGGGAGCGCCGCAATTTGAACGGCGCTGGCTCGACCGGGCGCGCGGGCAGAGTTACACGGCAGCGCTGTGGCTGCGCCGGGATGGTGATGCGCATACCCAGGAGCAGGCGGCAATCGCGGCGCCGGTCGCGCGCGACCGCTTGGGATATCGCGCCGCGCTTCCGGATGGCTGGACCTTGCAAACATTGCTGGCAAAGGAAGTTAGCGCCGATGAAATTGCCCATCGTTGTGCCCCCCGCACATTGATCCTCCTGCCCCGCCAGGCGTTGCCGGGCGGGATGTCCTCATCCCCGAGCTTGCAGCAATGTCTGATCTATGATCGCTCGTTCTTCTCCCACCACGGGCCGATGGCGCTGCATTGGCCAAGGGCGGGAGAGCGGCCGCAGATCACCGCGCCGCCCCGGCAAGGCTGGCGGTTATGGAACCGCCCCACTGCCGCCCGACCCAACGCCACCCGTCCCAATGCCGCCCGGCCCCACCCAAGGCCGGGCAACGGCAAGCGCGAGCAGGCTCAATAGGCGCGCATCAACCCGACAAGACGCCCCTGGACCCGCACCTGATCCTGGCCATAGACCCGCGTCTCATAGGCCGGATTGGCTGCCTCCAAAGCAATCGAGGCACCCTTGCGCCGGTAGCGCTTCAGCGTCGCTTCCTGCTCCTCGACCAGGGCGACGACGATCTCGCCATTCTCGGCGCGATCCTGTTTACGGATCACGACGATATCCCCGTCAAAAATACCCTCATCGATCATCGAATCCCCACGCACCTGGAGGGCGAAATGCTCGCCGCCGGTGGTGATCATCAATGAGGGGACGCCAACCATGTTGTTGCGATCCTCGATCGCCTCGATCGGCAATCCAGCAGCGATCCGACCGATCAACGGGACCTCGGTCAGGGCCGCGCCGCGCAATTCGGTGTTGAGATAGCGCGGTTGGGGCGGCGGGGGCGGGGCGTAGCTGTGCATGGGGGGCGGCGGCGCTTGCACAACGCTCAGATGCGGGTTGCTCACCCGATGCGGCGGCGCAATGTTCTCGGGCAGGCGTACCACTTCCAAGGCGCGGGCCCGATGCGGCAGGCGCCGAATATAGCCACGCTCTTCGAGCGCTGTAATCAGGCGGTGAATCCCCGATTTCGATTTGAGCTCGAGCGCATCCTTCATCTCGTCGAAGGAGGGCGGTACCCCGGTCTCGCCCACGCGCTCGTGAATGAACATCAATAGATCATATTGCTTCTTGGTCAGCATCATTCGCCTCCCTTTCCGGCTTCGTTAACACGGTTCTAAGTGTGTTCGCACTTTGTGTCAACGTGGAATCGAGAGGCTACAAAATGATACATTCCAGAACATCACCGGCTTTACGTGGTGCATCCTGAGGCGGGCGCACGGCCAGAGCATTGGCCCGGGAGAGCAAAGAGAGCCGAGAACTGTCCTGACTTTCAAAGACGGTAACGCGCGATTCGCTTTCGATTCGCTCGACAAGGCCGCGCATATAGTGTTCCCGCGGTCCATTTGCCGGAAGATCATGGGCCAGCCGAGCCAGAACGCGCGTGGGCGCCGTCCCCGGCAGCCCTTGCAGGCGCTCGAGCGCCGGGCGCAGGAACAGTTCGGCACAGACCATCGCCGAAACCGGATTGCCGGGCAGGCCGAGAACGAGCTTTCCGCCCATATTCGCGGGCAGGCGCCCGGCCATCAGCGGTTTTCCGGGGCGCATCGCGATCTTGTAGAAATCGGGCGTCATGCCAAGCGAGGCAAAGGCGGGGCGGGCGAGGTCGTGATCGCCGACCGAGGCTCCGCCAAGCGTCAGCAACAGATCGGCGCTCGCGGCAACCCGGATCGCATCGATCAAGGCGTCCAGATCGTCTGGCACGATCGGGAGAAGCCAGGGATCGGCACCCCAGGCGCGGCTTTGCGCGGCCAGAGCGAAATTATTCGAGGAGACGATCTGGGCATCGCCGAGCGCCTCACCGGGCAGCCGCAGCTCATCACCGAGCGCAAGCAAGGCGACGCGCGGGGCGCGGTAGACGCTGAGCCAGGCATGGCCCATGGCCGCGGCCAGGGCGATATCGCGCGGGGTCAGGCGTTTGGGCGCCTCGAGCCCGGTCTCTCCGGTCTCAAAATCGATGCCGGGGCGGCGGATATTCTCGCCGACGGCAACACTGGTCGTGGCCGTGATCCGGGGCGCCCCGGCACTCGCGCTGTCCTCGATGCGCTGCGCATCTTCCTGGATCAGGACGGCATCCGCGCCTGCGGGCAGCGGCGCACCGGTGAAGATCCGCATCGCCTCGCCGGGGCCGAGCTTGCGGTTCGAGCGCGTGCCGGCGGCGACTTCCCCGATCACGGCGAGCTGTGCGCCGCTCTGGCAATCCTGGGCGCGCACCGCATAGCCATCCATGGCCGAAGCCGCAAAAGGGGGCTGGGTGCGCTGAGCGATGACGGGTTCGGCAAGGACCCTGCCGCACGCATCGAGCAAGCTGACGGTCTCGGTCCCGAGAGGGGCGGCCAGGGCGAGAATGCGGGCGCGGGCGTCCTCGACGCTGATCATGCGGTCCCCTCAGGTGGCGTTTGATTGGGCGGCGACTGATCGGGCGGTGCGTGATAGGTGCCCGATTTGCCGCCTTCCTTGAAAGCGAGCTCGATCCCGTCCACCCGCATCGCCTTATCAACGGCCTTGCACATGTCATAGATGGTCAGCGCCGCGACCGAGACGGCGGTCAGCGCCTCCATCTCGACCCCGGTCTGTCCGGTCACCTTTACCGTCGCCTCGATCGCGATGGTGCTGGCGGCTTCATCGGGGGTGAATTCGACAGCGACCTTTGAGAGCATGAGCGGATGGCATAGCGGGATGAGATCAGCGGTGCGCTTGGCGGCCATGATCCCGGCCAGCCGGGCGACGCCGAGCACATCGCCCTTCTTGTGCCCGCCCGCGAGGATCATGGCGAGGGTCTGCGGAGCCATCTGGATGCGGCCGCGAGCGATTGCAGTGCGCGAGGTCACATCCTTGGCCGAGACATCGACCATCGCTGCATCGCCCTTGGCGTCAAAATGGGTGAATTGTGTTGCGGGGTCGTGATCGCTCATGAGCGTGGCCCCAGCAATGCGGCGGTGGCGGCCTCGACATCGCTTTGCCGCATCAGGCTCTCGCCGATCAGGAAGGTCCGCGCCCCGATCTCGGCCATGCGCGCCAGATCGTCTTGCGAGAACAGGCCGCTTTCGGTCACGAGCAAACGATCCTCCGGAACCCGCTCTGCGAGCGTTTCCGTCGTCTCGAGTGACGTCTCGAAGGTCTTGAGATTGCGGTTGTTGATACCGATCAAGGGAGAGCGCAGGTTCAGGGCGCGGGTGAGCTCTGTGGCATCATGGACCTCGATCAGGACATCGAGCCCATAATCGAAGGCGGCGGCTTCCAGCTCGGCGGCTTGCGCATCCGACAGGCTGGCCATGATCAGCAGGATGCAATCGCCGCCCCAGGCGCGGGCCTGCGCGACCTGGTAGGGGTCATACATGAAATCCTTGCGCAGGGCTGGCAGTGAGCAGGCCTGACGCGCGGCGGTCAGGAATTCGGGCGCGCCCTGAAAGCTCGGTGCATCGGTCAGCACCGAGAGGCAGGCGGCGCCGCCGCTCTCATAGGCCCGCGCCAGGCTCGGCGGGTCGAAATCGGCGCGGATCAGCCCCTTGGAGGGCGATGCTTTCTTCACTTCGGCGATCAGCGCATAGCCGTAGGGATTATGCGTTGTCGTTGTGTGGGCAGCGCGCAGGGCGGTCTCGAACCCGCGCACCCGTCCCATTGGCTCAAACAGCTCTTCGAGATCCGACAGCGATTTTTCGCGCTTGGCGGCTTTGATCTCGTCCAGCTTGTAGGTCTTGATCTTGTCGAGAATGGTCATGCTCATAAGCGCGTGTATACGCTGGAGCTCACGCGGGCTCAATCGTCGAAAAAGAGGATCCCCTGGAGACTGCCTGGACCCTGCCTTGGACCCTGCCCAGAACCCTGCCCAGAAGCCTGCCCAGAACCCTGCGCGCAGATGTCCGCGCAGGGTCTGCTCACGGGGTGCTTGAGAGCACCGGACGCAAAAGCTACTGCACGCGCCGGGACAGTTCGGTTTTCGACAGCGGCAGGCTGCGGATGCGCTGGCCGGTCAGGACCGCCACCGCATTGACCACCGCGGGCGGCACGCCGGGCAGGGGCGGCTCGCCGATCCCGCCCATCGCTTCGCCGCTTTCGATGATGCGCACATGCACACGCGGCATCCGATCGGGCGGCAGGATCGGGTAGCCGTCGAAATTGCGCGCTTGCGGCGCGCCGCTCTCAAAGACCGCCCCTTCAACCAGCGTCGCCGACAGCCCCAGTGCCACCGCCGAGTTCACCTGCGCTTCGACGATCGCCGGGTTGACGATGCTGCCCGGATCGATCGCGACCCAGATGTCATGCACAATCGCTTCGCCATCAGCGAGCGAGACCTCGGCGATGGTTGCGACCTCGCTGCCAAAGGGCGAGGCCATGGCGACGCCGCGGGCGCGCTCGGTGCCATCCTGAGCAGTGAAGGGCCCGCTCTTCCAGCCGCCGCTCAGTGCGCCGACCGCCTCGAGCAAGGTCTTGTGGCGCGGGCTGTGCTCGAGCAAGCGCAGGCGCAGCTCATAGGGGTCATGCCCGCCAGCGGCGGCCATTTCGTCAAAGAAGCACTCATAGAAGAAGTCATTGGCCGAATGCCCGACCGAGCGCCAGAAGCCGATGGCGGCGGGATCCTTGATCGGCAGATGCGCAACGCGGCGATTGGCGATTGCGTAGGTCTTGCCGGCGATCCCCTCGAGGATCGATGTGTCGGCACTGTCCTCGGCCCGGCCAAACCAGCGCTCCACAGTGCCCTCGCCCGGGGCGACCGCGGAAAACGCCACTGGCATTCCTTGCTCATCAAGGCCCCAGCTCATGCGTGCCAGCGAGAGCGGGCGCATCGCGTCCATCAGGAACTCTTCCTCGCGGCTCCAGAGCACCTTGACCGGACGCCCTGCCGCCTTGGCCAGCAAGATCGCCTGCGGGAAGGGATTGGACTCGTTATACTGGAAGTGCCGCCCGAAAAAACCGCCCAGAAGCGGCGAGTGCAAGCGGATCTGCTTAGCGTCGATCCCGGCAACCGAGGCGGCGGCGGCGCGGAAGAAGTCCGGGGCCTGGTTGGGCGTCCATAGATCGAGGGTGCCGTCCTCATTCCAGCGCGCAAGGGCCGAAGGCGGCTCGAGCTGAGCATGGGCGAGATAGGGGGCGTCATACACCGCGCTGATCACCTGCGCCGCATCGGCGAGGGCTGCGGCGGCATCCCCCTCGAGCTCATGGGCGATCCCGTCATCATCGGCGCTTTCCAGCGCAGCCTTGCGGGCCTGCGAGGAGAAATCAGCGGGCAGGACCCGGCCTGTTGCATCCTCGGGCACGCGCCATTCGACATCGAGCGCCTCGACCGCCCTGCGCGCCCGCCACCAGCTATCGGCGAGCACCGCGACGGCTCCGGGCAAGGGGTGGATCGAATGGACGCCCGGCATCTGCGCCGCATCCGCTTCGTTGGTGATCGCGGCAGGCTGAGCGCCGTAGCGCGGCGCATGCTGGATCGCGGCGTAGAGCATGTTCTCGACCGTCAGATCGATGCCGTAAACAGCCTTGCCGGTCGATTTGTCATGCATGTCGAGCCGCGCCACCGGCTTGCGGATCCAGCGGAAATCCTCGCGCGCGCGCAGGCTGACGGTCTCGGGTGCCTCGAGCGCACTCGCCGCCGGGGCCAGCTCGCCATAGGTCCAGGAGCGTCCGCTGGCGCTGTCGATCACCCGCCCCGGCTCGGTCGAGAGCGCTTCAGCCGAGAGGCCCTGCGCGCTTGCCGCGGCCTCTATCAGCATCGAGCGGGCGGAGGCGCCCAGACGCCGCAGTGCTTCATAGCTCGATCGCACGGTGCCGCTGCCGCCGGTGATGCGCATGCCGCCGGTCAGCGAATAATCCGGCCCCGCAGGCGCGGTCTCGACCGCGAAAACCGCCGGGTCGGCATCGAGCTCTTCGGCGAGGATCTGCACGAGGGCGGTGTGCACGCCCTGTCCGCCCTCCATGAACGGGCTGCGAAACAGGATCGAATTGTCGGAGCGGATCTCCAGAAAGGCATTGAGATCAGCCGCTTGCGGCGCTTCAGGCGCGGCCTTCGCCATGACGCGCCCATGGGGCAGGGCGATGCTCAGGGTCAGCGCGCCCAGCGAACCGCCCAGAAAGCCCCGGCGCGTAACGGTGAGGGCGCGGAGCGGGCTTTTGGTTTTCGAGTTCAAGATCGCCTCCGTCATGCTTTGGCAGCCTGCCGCACAGCGGCGGTAATCGCGTTATAGGTTCCGCAGCGGCACAGATTGGTCATGGCGGCGGCGATATCTTCGTCGCTGGGCTGCGGCACTTCCTTGAGCAGGGCGGTCGCCGCCATCACCTGACCCGATTGGCAATAGCCGCATTGCGGGGCTTGCTTGTCGATCCAGGCGGCCACGACCCTTTTGCCCACAGGGTCGCTTTCGATCGCTTCGATGGTGGTGATCTCCGAGCCTGCCACCGCCTCGACCGGCAGCACGCAAGTGCGGGTGGCGACGCCGTCAACAAGGACGGTGCAAGCGCCGCACTGCGCGACGCCGCATCCATACTTGGTGCCGGTCATCCCGAGCGTGTCGCGCAGCACCCAGAGCAAGGGGGTGTCAGGCTCGACCTCGACCCGGTGGGTCTGGCCGTTGATTTTCAGGTCCATGATTGGTCTCCGCTGGCTGGTCTGTGCTCGCTTGAACATTAACGTCCCCGTTAAATTAGGGCGTTCACCGGCGGGTTTTAATGGGGCGGGTTCGCTAAGGCTTATTAGGAGAAAGCATCAATCATTGCCCGAGACGATCCGCCCGTCCTCCAGCGTCAGGACCCGGTCGGCACGGTCGAGGATGCGGTTGTCATGGGTGACCAGCAGCGTCGTGGTGTCGCGCTCGGCACCGAGGCGCTTGAGCAGGTCCACCACATCGGCGGCACTGTCCTTGTCGAGCGCCGCTGTCGGCTCATCGGCCAGCACCAGCGCCGGATTGCCGACCAGCGCCCGCGCCACCGCCACCCGTTGCTTCTGACCGCCCGACAGATTGGCCGGCAGGTATTCCACGCGATCGGAGAGCCCGACCAGCTCGAGCGCCCGAGCGGCGGCGCGGCGGGCGAGCGCATCCGGCACCCCGGCGCGCACCTGCGCTCCCATCATCACATTTTGCAAGGCGGTGAGGCTCTCATGCAGGTTATGCGCCTGAAAGATGAAGCCGAGGCGCTGGCGCAGCGCCGTCAACTGCGCGGGACTTGCGCCATTGAGCTCATGACCAAGCAACTGTACCGAGCCCTCCTGCACCGCGCGCAGGCAGCCGATCAGGGTCAGTACCGTGGTCTTGCCCGATCCCGACGGGCCCATCAGCACGGTGAAACTGCCGCGCGGCAGGCTCAGATTGATGTCGAACAGCGCCTGCTTGCGCGCGTCATCGCTGCCAAACCAGTGATTGAGCCCCTGCATGTGCACGACCGGTTCGGATGTCATCGAAGCACTCCCCATCAGAACAGATCGGCCGGATCGGCAGCGGTCAGGCGCCGCGTGGCGAAGATCCCGGAGAGGGCCGAGAAGAGGACGGTGCCAACGAACACCATCCCGGCCATCGACGGTGTCATCGCGAGCGGCAGCGTGGTCATCTTGCCCATCAAGGTCAGGATGGCGGTGCCGGCAATCAGTCCGGGGACAAAGCCGAGCAGCCCCAGCACCAGCGCTTCCTCGACCACGATCCCCATGAAGAACCGCGGCCCATACCCCATCGCCTTGAAGGTCGCATATTCGCGCAAGTGATCGGCGACATCGGCGGACAGCACCTGATAGACGATCACCAGCCCGACCAGAACGCCGATCAGCACCCCGAAACCGAAGATGATCCCGGTCGGACGCCGCGTCTGCTGATAGCGCAGATCCTCTGCTCCGGCATCTGACAGGCTGCGGATGCGCAAGCTGTGATCGGAAATCTGCGCGCGCAGCCGCCGCAAGGTCGCGTCCAGGTCGGCACCGGGGCGCAGGCGCAACAGGATATGATCGGGCGCGCTCGAGCGGCGTGCGGGAAACATGGCGAGGAAGGTCTGATCGGACACCAGCATATAGCCATCGCCGCCAAAGCCACCGCCGCCAGCGAAGGTCGCCACCGCCGTGATGGTCCGATCCTGGGTCTCAAAGCGCAAGGGTGTCTGCGGCCGGATGCTCGCCGTTTCATCGCGCGGTAGCCCGCGCGCCAGGCGATCGAGGATCGCGGTGTCTTTCACCTGTAACAGGTCAAGATCGGGCGACAGGCCATCGGACAGAAAGTCGAACCGGCTCGGGTCGATGCCAATCGTCGAGAAGGACACATCGCGCTCTCCGCGATCCCAGGGCGCAGTGCCGACAAACAGGCCGGTCCCGTCGATGACATCGGGATCGGCGAGCGCCTGAAGCATCCATTGCCGGGCGACATTGCCGCCCTCATTGAGCGCATTGGCATCTCCGGCGGAGATCATGATATCGGCGTCGAAAAACGCGTAAGGGCGCAGCGTTGCGCTCGCCATCGCGTTCATGATCCCCAGTTGCACGAAGACCAGCACATTGGCAAAGGCGACCCCGGCCAGGGCCGCTGCGAACCGGCCGCGCTTATGGGTCAGTTGCAGCCAGCCGATCGGCAGCCGCCCGAACAGGCGCTGCAAGAGCTTGCTCATTGCGCCCCCCGAGCACTGGCACCGGTATCGATCCGGGCGACGGTCTCCAGATTGGTGAAGCGCGCGGCAATCGCCGAGGATGCCGGATCGAGCGCCACCAGCACCCGGATCACGCGCGCATCGGAATTGGCCGCCGCATCATCCGAGATCAGCCCTTGCCGACCGACCGTCAGCCCGATGCTCTCGACATTGCCGCGCAGATTGCGGCCCAGGGCAACGGCGGTGAGTTCCACCGGCTGCCCCGGTGCGACCGCGCCGATCCGGTCCTGCCAGATCTCGACTTCGGCCATCATCCGCTCGGTATCGCCCATCTCCATGATGCCTTCGGCGGGCGGACGCTGGCCGGGGGTGGCGTGAATGTCGAGAATGGTGCCCTTGATCGGAGCGCGCACTTCGGCCCGGCCCAGATCCATGCGCGCGCGGGCGAGCTCGGCCTTGGCAGCGGCGAGGTTACGGGCGGCCACGACGACATCGGGTTGATCATCGAGCGCCACCGCCGAATAGCGTGCCAGCGTCGCCTCGGCCCGCGCCACCGACTGCGCGGCCTCCACCGCTCGCGAGCGCGCGGCATCGAGCGCGGCGCTGGTGGAGACGCCTCGGCTGCTGAGCGCCTCGGTCCGCTCGAGACTGGTCGCAGCCTCATCCGCCGACGCTCGGGCCTGAGCAAGAGCGGCCTCGGCCTCGGCGCGGCTGGCCTCGATCGCGCTGCGGGTCTGCATCAAGGTCGCCTGGCGCACGGCGGTATTGGCCTCGGCCTGGAGCACGGCGCCCTCCAGCGCCTCACGATTGTCGAGCCGCGCCAGCACCGCGCCGCGCTCGACCTGATCGCCGATCGCAACCAGGATCTCCGCCACCCGCGCATCCCCCGCCCCGAAGGGCGCCGCAACCACCGCGACATCCCCCTTCGGGATGATCCGGGCCAGCCCCACCACATCGGAGGGCAGCAAGGTCTCCGCCATCTCCTGCGGCACCTTGATCTCGGGCGGCAAGGCGATCGGGTTGTCCGAGCCCGCCCCCGGTTGCAAGCCGGTCAGCGCGTAGAATTTCTGCAAGCCCGGCGGCTGGTAATACATGCCGATCACCGCGCCGGAAAACATGAACACCGGGATCAGCAGCACCAGCAGATACTGAGGCCGAAACCAGCTCCAGCGCCGTGGTGGCGGCGCTTGCGGCAGGTCGAGATCGAGTGGAAGATCAGAATGTTCGGGCTTGGGCATCATCGTCTCTTTGCTAAGAACGGCTTGGGATATCCCACATTTCCCCATCAGATTTACGTCTCTTCTTACTGTATCCGGCGCCTGAATTCGTGCGGTCAGATGCCGCGATACCGGGGTTGGAAGCAGCGCAGCAGGCTCGGTAGTCGCGTCCGTTCGTGCCGCTTCGCTGTCCATGGGTGGCAGTGTTCTTTGCACCCTTCCGGCAGATTGTGGGGTGGTCACTCGGCTTCCAGAAGCGTTGCCGGGCGGCTAATCGCCGAACTTTGCGCCCAGGGCGTCAATCATGTAAGTGCCGGTAAAATAACAAGAAAAACAACTGGCACGCTTTTTGATTGGTCTGGCGGTCACCTGACTTTGCCCGAAGCTGATCTGGCAGGGAGCCGAGCGGACGCAACTGCGCCGTCCGGGGGGCGAGAAGAACCGACAGACGGAGGAAACCGGAATGGCAGAAACCTTTTACGAGGTGATGCGACGGCAGGGGATCACCCGCCGCAGCTTTCTAAAGTATTGCAGTCTGACCGCAGCGTCGCTCGGGCTGGGCCCGGCCTTCGCGCCGCAAATCGCCCATGCGATGGAAACCAAGCCGCGCATTCCCGTGCTCTGGCTGCACGGGCTCGAATGCACCTGCTGCTCGGAGAGCTTCATCCGCTCGGCGCACCCCCTCGCGAAAGATGTCGTGCTGTCGATGATCTCGCTCGATTATGACGACACGATCATGGCCGCCGCCGGTCAGCAGGCCGAGGCGATCATCGAAGAGACCATCGCCAAATATGATGGCAACTTCATCCTCGCGGTCGAGGGCAACCCGCCGCTCAATCAGGATGGGATGAGCTGCATCATCGCGGGCAAGCCCTTCGTCGATCAGCTTCGCCATGTCGCCGATCACTGCAAGGCGATCATCTCCTGGGGCTCCTGCGCCTCCTGGGGCTGCGTGCAGGCCGCGCGCCCGAACCCGACCCGCGCCACTCCGGTGCACAAGGTGCCAGGCATCGCCGACAAGCCGATCATCAAGGTGCCGGGCTGCCCGCCGATCGCCGAAGTCATGACCGCGGTGATCACCTATATCCTGACCTTCGACCGCTTCCCCGAGCTCGATCGTCAGGGCCGGCCGAAGATGTTCTACTCCCAGCGCATCCACGACAAATGCTACCGCCGCCCGCATTTCGATGCCGGTCAGTTCGTCGAGCAGTTCGACGACGAGGGCGCGCGCAAGGGCTATTGCCTTTACAAGGTCGGATGCAAGGGGCCGACCACCTACAATGCCTGTTCGACCGTGGGCTGGAATGGCGGCTTGTCCTTCCCGATCCAGGCTGGCCATGGCTGCTTTGGCTGCTCGGAAGACGGGTTCTGGGACAAGGGCGGCTTCTATGAGCGCCTGACCGACATCCACGGCTTCGGCGTCGAGGCGAATGCGGATGAGATCGGCGGCGCTGCTGCCACCGTGGTCGGCGTCGCCGCCGCCGCCCATGCCGCCGCCAGCGCCGTCAAGCGCGCGCTCCACAAGGGAGATGACCAATGAGCTCCATCGTAACGCCCAATGGCTACACGCTCGACGATAGCGGCAAGCGGGTCGTGGTCGATCCGGTCACCCGTATCGAAGGCCATATGCGCTGCGAGGTGAATGTTGACGAGAACAACATCATCCGCAACGCCGTCTCCACCGGTACCATGTGGCGCGGGCTGGAAGTGATCCTCAAGGGGCGCGATCCGCGCGATGCCTGGGCCTTCACCCAACGCATCTGCGGCGTGTGCACCGGGACCCACGCACTGACCTCGGTGCGCTCGGTCGAGGATGCGCTCAACATCCAGATCCCCGAGAACGCCAACTCGATCCGCAACATCATGCAGCTTTCGTTGCAGATCCACGATCACCTGGTGCACTTCTACCACCTGCACGCGCTCGACTGGGTGAACCCGGTCAACGCGCTGAAGGCGGACCCCAAGGCGACCTCGGTGCTCCAGCAGAGCGTTGCGCCGCACCATCCCAAATCCTCGCCCGGCTATTTCCGCGATGTGCAGAGCCGGTTGAAGAAGTTCATCGAATCCGGCCAGCTCGGCCCGTTCAAGAACGGCTACTGGACCAACCCCGCCTATCTGCTGCCGCCCGAGGCGGATCTGATGGCGGTGACGCACTATCTGGAGGCGCTCGACTTCCAGAAGGAGATCATGACCACCCGCACGATCTTCGGCGGCAAGGACATCCACCCCAACTGGCTGGTTGGCGGCGTGCCCTGCGCGATCAATATCGATGGCGAGCTGGCGGCGGGTGCTCCGATCAACATGGAGCGGCTCAACTACGTCAAAGGCGTGATCGACCGCACGCTCGACTTCGTGCGGAACGTCTACATCCCGGATATTCTGGCTATCGCGCAGTTCTACAAGGGCTGGCTCTATGGCGGTGGGATCTCCGGGCAGTCGGTCCTCGCCTATGGCGATATCCCGGATCGTGCCAATGACTACTCGCCTTCCAACCTGCTGATGCCGGTCGGGGCGATCATCAATGGCAATCTCAACGAAGTGCACGAGGTGGATGTCCGCGACCCCGAGCAGGTCCAGGAATTCGTGCCGCATTCGTGGTACCAGTACCCGGATGAGAAGAAGGGTCTGCACCCCTGGGATGGCATCACCGAGCCCAATTACGAGCTCGGCGCTCGGACCAAGGGTTCGCGCACCAATATCGAGCAGATCGACGAGAGCGCGAAATACTCCTGGATCAAGGCCCCGCGCTGGCGCGGCCACGCGATGGAGGTCGGCCCGCTCGCGCGGTATGTGGTGGGTTACGCCAATGGTCACGAGTACTTCACCGAGCAGATCAACCGCACGCTCAGAACGCTCGATGTCCCCGTCGATGCGCTGTTCTCGACCCTCGGCCGCACCGCGGCGCGGGCGCTCGAGGCGGAATGGGCGGCCGAGATGCAGGTCTACTTCTTCAAGAAGCTGATCAACAACATCAAGGCTGGCGATACCGCAACGGCGAACCAGGAGAAGTTCGATCCCAAGACCTGGCCCAAGGAGGCCAAGGGCGTCGGCTTTACCGAGGCACCGCGCGGTGCGCTTGGCCACTGGGTGCGCATCAAGGACGGGAAGATCGACAATTATCAGTGCGTTGTGCCGACCACCTGGAACGGCTCGCCGCGCGATAACGAGGGCAATATCGGCGCCTTCGAGGCTTCGCTGATGAACACCAAGGTGGAGGTCGCCGAAGAGCCGGTCGAGATCCTGCGGACCTTGCACTCGTTCGATCCGTGCCTGGCCTGCTCGACCCATGTGATGGGGCCGGACGGTCAGGAACTCGCCGAAGTCAAGGTGCGCTGAAGGAAGGTATCTGAGATGAAGAAGTCTATTCTGATCGCAGCGGCGGGTTTTGGCCTTTTGGCGCTCGCCTCGCCAGCGCTGGCCCATACCGGGGAGGAGGCGCATGTTCACGGTTTTGCGTCGACCATCTCCGTGGGTGGATTGTTGACCTTGACCCTGGGGCTGATCGCTCTGGGGTTGCTGGCGGCTTTCGCCCTCAAGCGGATCGCGAAACCGCGTCGGCGTGGTGCTACTCGCGTCATAGGGGGATGATGTCATGAGTGGCAACACTGAGCCGCATAAGGAGGAGGCGGTCTATGTCTACGAGGCGCCGGTCCGGATCTGGCATTGGGTCAATGCCTTCGCCATCCTGGTGCTGTGCCTCACCGGCTATCTGATCGGCTCGCCGCTGCCTTCGGTGCCGGGCGATGCCAGCGGGTACTTCCTGATGGGCTGGATCCGTTACCTGCACTTCTCGGCTGGCTACATCCTCGCCTTTGGCTTCCTGTTCCGGATCTACTGGGCCTTCGTTGGCAACAGCCATGCGCGGGAGATCTTCGTCCCGCCGGTCTGGAAGCGGAAGTTCTGGGAGGAGATGTGGCACGAGATCCTGTGGTATCTGATGATCGCGCGCCGCCCGCTCGCCTATGAGGGGCACAACCCGCTCGCGCAACTGGTCATGCATGTGGCCTTTGTCTGGGCGATCGTGTTCCTGATCTTCACCGGCTTTGCGCTGTACGGCGAGGGCGCGGGAATGGGGACCTGGGTGCATACCCTGTTCTCGAGCTGGATCATTCCGCTCTTTGGGCAGAGCCAGGACGTGCATACCTGGCACCACATGGCGATGTGGGTGGTGATCTGCTTTGTGATCATCCACATCTATGTGGCGGTGCGTGAGGACATCATGTCCGAGCAGTCGATCATCTCCTCGATGTTCTCGGGCTGGCGGACCTTCCGCAACGGACGCCCGAAGGATCACGGCTACTAGGCCGCGCGAGAGGCTATGAGGCCCGATTGGGCTGAATGTTGACAGGGATGGGCGTGCTCCGAGAGGGGCGCGCCCATTTCGCTTTGGCGGGCGGGTGTTTGCGTTGCTCCCAGTCTTGCTGCGCTGCGGTAAGCGCCGCTGCCACCTCGCTTTCGGACCGGATGCGAAGGGGGTTTCGGGGTGGAATGAAAGTTTACGCAATGCGCGCTTGCTGGAAGTAAAAATTCCACCGATAATGGCGGGTAAAATCCGGAGAGTCTAAAAAAACAAGTATAAACAGCACGTTAAAATAATAACGCATTCTGGCGCGCCTTTTGCGATTGTTCTGCCAATGATCGGTCGATGACCGGCGATAACAAGCGTGACCCTCTCAGGGAGGATAATGTGGAAACTGAACGATCAGGCCGGGCGCCATGTGTGCTCGTCCTTGGCATCGGCAATCTGCTTTGGGCGGATGAGGGCTTTGGGGTGCGTGCGGTCGAGCATCTGCATCGCCATTATGCCTTCGACGCGGATGTGCGCCTGATGGATGGCGGCACCCAAGGCATCTACCTCGTGCAGCATATCCGCGAGACCGAGATCCTCGTGGTGTTCGACGCAGTCGATTACGGGCTCGAGCCCGGAACGATGAAGCTGGTCGAGGGCGAGGAAGTCCCCAAATTCCTCGGTGCCAAGAAGGTATCGCTGCACCAGACCGGCTTTCAGGAAGTGCTGGCGATGGCGGAGATGCTCGGCGAATGCCCGCAGCATCTGCTGCTGATCGGCGTGCAGCCGGTGGAGCTGGAAGACTACGGCGGCAGCCTGCGTCCGCTGGTCAAGGAAAAGATCGAACCGGCGATCGCGGCGGCGCTCGACTATCTGGCCGGGTTCGGCATCGACGCTGTCGAACGCGCCGAGCCGCTGCCCGAGGATCATTCGATCGGCTGCGCGACCATGGTTCTGAGCCGCTACGAGAATGAACGCCCCGATCCTGTCGATGCGTGCCGGCATGGCGATGCGCGGGTGCTCGATAGCGGTCACTGGGCGGGTCCAGCGGATTTCGAGGCCGAGATCGATGCGCTGCTCGGGCGCAAGGAGGGCTCGAGCCTGAGCGCCGCGCCCGGCACGCGTCTGCGCGAGGAGCGGCGCTGATGTGCATCGGAGTTCCCATGCAGGTGCTCGAGGCAGAGCCGGGGCGGGCGCTGTGCGAAGGGCCGGACGGGCCGGTCTTCATCGACACGATGCTGGTCGGGGATGTCGAGCCCGGCGCCTGGCTGATGGTGTTTCTCGGCGCGGCGCGTGAGCAGATCAGCGCCGAATATGCCGCGCAATGCCGCGATGCGCTCGAGGCGCTGGAGCGGGTGATGCGCGGGCAGGGGGATATCGACCACCTCTTCGCCGATCTCATCAACCGCGAGCCGCAATGGCCCGAATGCCTGACCCAGGCGGCCAGCGCCAGCGCCGCGCCCGAAGCGCCCGCACACGAAGCGCCTTCACCCTCAGAAAAGAAGCAGGAGACCTGATGTTTTCCCCCTTGTTGCAATCGGTCATCGACCGTCACGGCTACCGGGTGATTGACGAGGCGCAGCATGACGCCGTCACCGCCGAACTTGATTTCTCGGTGCTGCTCTTCGCGGGCGATGCCGAGCGCCTCGCGGAGAGCGATGATGTCGCGATCATCCTTCCCGAGCTTGAAAAGCTGTTCAAGGGCGTGTTCACGCCGCTGATCGTGGCCCGCGAGAGCGAGCGCAAGCTCCAGCAGCGCTATCGGTTCAATGCCTTTCCGGCGCTCGTGTTCCTGCGCCGCGGAGCCTATCTCGGCGCGGTGCCGCGGGTGCTCGACTGGAGCGAGTATGTCACGGAAATCTCGAAGATTCTGACCAGCGAGCCGTCGCAGCCCCCCGCTTACGAATTCCCCGGCTGCGTGCAGCAGCCCAGCGCCTGACCCTGTCGGCAGTTCCCGCCTCGAAGCGGCGGCACAGTAGAGAGCTTGTCCATGATTGATCTGAGCAAATTTCCGCCGATCCCGGGTGCCATCGGGCCGGGCAGCCAGCCCGAGGATGAGGATGGCGGCACCCTCGAATACATGAAGATGCCCGAAGAGATGGCGGTGTTTCGCGCCCCTGAGCTGCCCGAGCCCGAGGATATGGCCGATCTTGGCGCAGGGCTCGCGATCGGCGAGCGGCTGCTTCTCGCCCTGCAAGGCTATGCGAGCGGGGCGCGCGGCGATGCGATCGACCTGATGCCGCTCGATGCCGCGAACCGAGCCTTTGTCGATGATCTTTTGGGCGAGGGCGAAGTGGCCGCGATCGGCCGGGACCGGGTCCAGGCACAGGAATCGGTGCTGGCCGGGGTCTGGCGAGTGCGCTCCCTTGATGAGAGCGGCGCGCTGGTCGGCGATGTGATCGAGGTCGGCGCCTTCCCGTCGGCGGTGGTCGCGATGGCCTTCGACCAGGCGCAGGACGCAATCGCGGTCCCTGAGAGCTTTGGCGAGCAGATCTTCAACACTCCGGCGCTGATCGCCGAGGTCAACGACCATATCCCGAAGATCGGCCCGGATCTGCCGACGCATGTCATCAACCTGACGCTGCTGCCGCATACCGAGCAGGATCTGACGTTGCTCGACACGCTGCTGGGCCGTGACAGCATCATCATCCTCTCGCGCGGATATGGCAATTGCCGCATCACCGCGACGAAGACGGCGCAATGCTGGTGGGTGCAGTTCTACAATTCGCAAGATGCGCTGATCCTGAACACGCTGGAGATCACCGCGCTGCCCGAGGTCGCCTGCGCCTCCGCCGAGGACATCGCCGACAGCGCCGAGCGCCTCGACGAGATCCTGGGAGCCTACAGATGAGCGATCACTTCTTTGCCGGCACCTATGGCGGCGATAACAGCAAGATCGCGCCGAGCGCGCGGCTCGAGTGCAAGATCTGCTGGCATGTCTATGATCCGGCGGTCGGGGATGATTTCTGGCAGATCCCGCCGGGGACGGCCTTTGCCGATTTGCCCGATCACTGGTCCTGCCCCAATTGCGACGGGCGGCGCGAAGACTTCATGGTGATGAGTTGACCATGCGCCCGCTCGCCGATGTCGATGCCATGCTCGAGCGCTGTTTCGAGATGATTGCGCAGACCCGGATGCAGGGCCTGCCGATCGTCAATCCGGCGCTTGGGGTGAAGGCGGTGGCGAGCCGCGCGCATGATGGCGGGGTGATGACTGCGCTGGTGACCCCGTGGTTCATCAACCTGATCTATCTTGAAGGTGAGGGCGAGCAAGGGGAGCAGGGCGAGCAAGGGGAGCAGGAGGCGCAAAAGAGCGAGGAAGGCGCGGCTCCGGTCGTGGCGGCGGCACCGGTCCGCGTCGGGACCTCGCGCAGCTTTGCGCTCCCTGCGGGCTCCTTTGCCTTCCTGCGGGCGGAGGAGCCCTCGATCGGCGGCTACTGGATGTGCTCGCTGTTCTCGCCGGTGTTCGAGTTCGCGGATATGGAAAGCGCGGTCGCGGCCGCTGAAGCGTCGATGGGAATGGTGTTTGGCGAGGCGATCGCGCCGGATGAGGAGGAGGCCGCCTTTACCAGCATGTGGCGCGGCGAAGTGCCGGTCACGGAGCAGACCGCAACCGATCCGGAAGCGGAGGTGGAACCCGAGCCTGATGCACCTCCTGTGGGCACGGGCGAGCCCATCGCCTTGTCGCGGCGCCGCTTTCTGGGCGCGCGCGACCCGGGGCAGGGCGGGGAGGCGAGCGAATGAGCCTCTCGGGTCATCTCATCGTCGATATGAGCACGCCGGGCGCGCCGCACCTTGCGCTTTCGATGCCGGATGTGGCGGGGCGCCTGATCCGGGGCCGGGGGCGCGATGAAGCGGTTGCGATCTTGCCGATGGTGCATTCGGTCTGCGGGATCGCCCATGCCCATGCCGCCGCCGCCGCGATGGACCGCGCGCTTGAGCAAGGGGCGAGCGCTGCGCTCGATGCTGCGCGCCAGGCGCTGGTGGCGATGGAGCGGCTGCGCGAGCATGCCTTACGCATTCTCATCGACTGGCCGGCGCTGATCGGCGGCTCGGGGCAGCCGGGGCGAGCGGCGGGGTTCATGAGCCTTGGCGCGGATCTGCGCGGCGCGCTGTTTGATGCCGACCCCTTTGCGCTCAACGCGCAGCCGAGGACCGCGCAAGCCGCGCTGCATGTCATAGGCGAGGCCGAAGCGCGGTTGGTGGATCATGTCTTCGGCATCGGGCTCGAGCGTTGGCAGGCGCTGGCGGATCGCGAGGCGATCCGGGGTTGGGCACAGGCCGCGTCCAGCCCGGCGGCAGCGTTCATTGCCTGGCTGCTGGCGCGCGGTTCCGAGACGCCTGCGAGCGCGGCGCCTGTTGGCGAGACCTCCTGCTTTGCCCGGCTGCGCGGGGCGCCGATGATCGCGGGGCTTGAGAGCGATGGCCCGCTCGCGCGCAGCCTCGCCCGGCTGCTCGATCTGGCGCGCCTGCCGCAAATCCTGCGGGATCTTCTGGCCGGTAAGGGCGCCGCCACCCCGGTCTCGCTTCTCGAAGAAAGCGGGATGGTCCGCACCTGCGCCGAGGCGATGACCGCGCGCGGGGCGCTCACCTATACGGTGGCGATGGAGCAGGGGCGGGTTGCTTCCTGCGCGATCTCGCCCCCGACGCGGGTGAATTTCGGCCCCGGCGGCATCGCCGAGACCCGTCTTGCTGCCCTGAGTGCCTTGCCGGAGGCCGCCCGTCTCGAGGCCGCGCGCCTGCTGGTGAGCGCGCTCGACCCGTGTGTCAGCTGGCAAGTGAGGGCTGCCTGATGCATGAGATGTCGATCTGCGAGGCGATCCGCCAGACGCTCGAAGAGCAGGCAAAGGCGCAGGATTTTGCCCGCGTCACCGTGGTGCGGCTCGAGATCGGGCCGCTGGCGGGGGTCGAGATCGAGGCCCTGCGCTTTGGCTTTGACGTGGTGATGCGCGGCTCGCTGGCCGAGAAAGCCGCGCTCGAGATCATCGAAACCCCGGCGAGCGCCTGGTGCATGCCCTGTGCCCGGACGGTCGCCATTGAGCAGCGCTTTGAGCCCTGCCCCATTTGTGCATCCCATCAGCTTCAGGTGACGAGCGGTGATGAGATGCGGATCAAGGAACTGGAGGTCGAGTGATGTGCAGCGTATGCGGATGCGGCGAGGGCGAGGTTCGGCTCGAGGGAAAACCGGTGGGGGAGGGGCATGCGCACTCTCACCACCATCACCATCACGGCCATGATCACGCGCATGATCATGATCATGGCCACGACCATGATCACAACCTTGGCCACCATTACGGCCAGGGGGCGGCGGGTACTTCCGTGCCGGGCATGAGCCAGTCGCGCCTCGTGCAGATCGAGCAGGACATTCTCGCCAAGAACGCTCGCTACGCCAATATCAACCGGCAGCATTTCGAGGATCGCGGCATTCTCGCGCTCAACCTCGTCTCCAGCCCCGGCTCGGGCAAGACGACGCTGCTCTGCCGCACGATCGAGATGCTCGACGCCCGCTTGCCGATGGCGGTGATCGAGGGCGATCAGCAAACCAGCGCCGATGCCGAGCGCATCCGCCAGACCGGCGTGCGGGCCTTGCAGATCAATACCGGCAAGGGCTGCCATCTCGATGGCCATATGGTTGGGCACGCGATCGAGGATCTGCAGCCCGAGGATGGCTCGGTGATGTTCATCGAGAATGTCGGCAATCTCGTTTGCCCGGCGGCGTTTGACCTGGGCGAATATGCCAAGGTCGCGATCCTCTCGGTGACCGAAGGCGAGGACAAGCCGATCAAGTATCCCGACATGTTCGCCGCGGCGCAGCTCGTGATCCTGAGCAAGATCGACCTGCTGCCGCATCTCGATTTCGACGTGGACGCCTGTATCGCCTATGCGCGGCAGGTCAATCCGGGGGTGAAGATCCTGCAAGTCAGCGCCCGCACCGGCGAAGGCATGGCCGCCTGGCTCGCCTGGATCGAAGCCGCACGCGCCATGCAGGTCGCCGGCAATCCGCGCCTGCAACCGAGCCAGCAAGACGCCACCCCGTCGCACACGGCCTGATCAGAAGGGAGAGAGAACATGTGTCTCGCACTGCCTGCCAAGGTGATTGAACTGCGCGAGGGCGATACCGCCGTCGTCGCGCTCGAGGGGGTCAAGAAGACCATCTCCCTCGCGCTGCTCGAGGATGTGAGCGTCGGGGACTTCGTGCTCGTGCATGTCGGCTTCGCCCTGCACAAGGTCTCGGAGGAGGAGGCCGCGCGCACGCTGGCCTTGATGGCCGAGGCCGGGATCCTCGCCGAGGAACTGGAAGAGATCGCGGGAGAAGAGCCATGAAATACATCTCCGAATTTCGGGCCCCCGAGCTCGCGCGCAAGCTCGCCGCCCAGATCGCGGCCGAAGTCGAGCCGGGGCGGCGCTATCATCTGATGGAGTTCTGCGGCGGGCATACCCATGCGATCTTTCGCTATGGGGTGCAGGATCTGATGCCGCAGAATGTCGAGTTCGTGCATGGCCCCGGCTGTCCGGTCTGCGTGCTGCCGGTGCGCCGGCTCGATGATGCGGTGGAGCTGGCCGAGCGCCATGACGTGATCCTGACCAGCTATGGCGACATGATGCGGGTGCCGGGCAGCCGCCAGCGCAGCTTGCTCAAGGCACGGGCGGATGGGGCGGATATCCGCATGGTCTACTCGACCACCGACGCGCTGAAGATTGCGCGCGAGAACCCGGATCGTCAGGTGGTCTTCTTCGCCATCGGCTTTGAGACCACGACCCCGCCGACGGCGGCGGCGATGCTGGCGGCGCGGGCGGAGGGGATCGAGAATTTCTCGGTGTTTTGCAACCATGTACTGACCCCGCCGGCGATGGCGCATATCCTCGGCACCCCGGATGGCGGCGGCGAGCCGGTGCGCATCGACGGCTTTCTAGGCCCCTCGCATGTCTCCTCGGTGATCGGCTCGCGCCCCTATGCGCAATTTGCCGAAATCTGGAAGAAGCCGGTGGTCATCGCCGGGTTCGAGCCGCTCGATGTCATGCAATCGAGCCTGATGCTGATCCGGCAGATCAATGAGGGGCGCTCGGAAATCGAGAACGAATACAAGCGCGTGGTGACCGAAGAGGGCAATGCCAAGGCCCAGGCGCTGGTCGCCGAAGTGTTCGAGCTGCGCGAGAGTTTCGAGTGGCGCGGGCTCGGCGCGGTGCCGCATTCGGCGCTGCGCATCCGCGAGAGCTTTGCCGATATGGATGCCGAGCAGCGGTTTGAGATCTCGCAAAAGGCTTCGCGGGAGATGAAGTCCTGCGAGTGCCCGGCGATCTTGCGCGGGGTGAAAAAGCCAACCGATTGCAAGCTCTTTGGCACCGTTTGCACGCCGGAGAACCCGATGGGCTCGTGCATGGTGTCCTCGGAGGGTGCCTGCGCCGCCTATTGGAGCTATGGGCGGTTCCGCAGCCCGGCCGCTCAGCCCGCAGCAGAAGGCGCCGCATCATGAAGGACACCCCCGAACCCATCCGCTCACAGCCCAAGCTGCGCGGCGCGGTCGAGCTCAGCCATGGGGGTGGTGGGCGTGCGATGAGTGAGCTGATCTCGCGCCTGTTCGCGCGCCATTTCAGCAATCCACTGCTCGATCAGGGAAATGACGGCGCTCTGCTTCCCGCGCAGGCCGGGCGGCTGGTGATGGCAACCGATGGGCATGTCATCGCGCCGCTGTTCTTTCCCGGCGGCGATATCGGCGCGCTCTGCGTGCATGGCACGATCAACGATCTGGCGATGTGCGGCGCGCGTCCGCTCTATCTGAGCGCGGCCTTTATCCTGGAGGAAGGCTTCAGCCTCGAGGCACTGGAGCGGATCGTGATCTCGATGGCCGAGGCGGCGCGGGCGGCCGGGGTGCCGATCGTGACCGGCGATACCAAGGTGGTCGAGAAGGGCAAGGGCGATGGGGTATTCATCACCACCACCGGCCTTGGGGTCGTCGCCGATGGCGTGGCGATCAGCGCCCAGAATGCGCGGCCCGGAGACCGGGTGCTGGTCTCGGGCACGATGGGCGATCATGGGGTTGCGATCCTCTCCAAGCGCGAGAATCTCGAGTTCGAGACCGAGATCTGCTCCGACAGCGCGGCCCTGCACGAACTGGTGGCGGCGATGCTGGAGGCGGCGCCCGGGATCGCGGTGCTGCGTGATCCGACCCGCGGCGGGCTGGCGGCGACGCTCAACGAGATCGCGCATCAGGCCGGGGTCGGCATCGCACTCGATGAAGCGATGCTGCCGGTGAGCCCCGATGTCGCCGCCGCGTGCGAGCTGCTCGGGCTCGACCCGCTGCATGTCGCCAATGAGGGCAAGCTGATCTGCATCTGCCGCGAGGCCGATGCGGCGGCGGTGCTGGCGGCGATGCGCGCCCATCCGCTCGGCCAGCAGGCGGCCATCATCGGAGAGGTGGTTGAGGATGCGCGCCATCTCGTGACCATGCGCACCGGCTTTGGCGGCGCGCGGGTCGTGGACTGGATCGCTGGCGAACAATTGCCCCGGATCTGCTAAAGACAAGAATAACAACGAGGTACCGGACAAATGATGCCCAACCTGCCCGCCATCCTGATCGTCGATGACGAGGTGCGCTCGCTCGAAACCCTGACCCGCATTCTCGAGGATGATTTCGAGGTGCACACGGCCAGCGAAATGGGGCGGGCGCGCCTGATCCTCGACAGCCATCTGATCCAGATCATCCTGTGCGATCAGCGCATGCCCGATGAGACCGGGATCGAGTTCCTGTCCTGGTGCCGCGAGCATTATCCCGACATCATCCGCATGATCATCTCGGGCTATACCGATGCGCGCGACATCATCGACGGCATCAATCAGGCGGGCATCTTCCAGTACATCACCAAGCCCTGGCATCCCGATACGTTGATGCTGACGCTCAAGAACGCGGCGCGGCTGCATGATCTGCAACGCGAGAACGAGCTGCTGGCGATCGAGCTGCGGATGACCCCGGCGCGCGCCGGGCGCATCGTCACCGAGCGCAAGGAGCAGCTGCGCAAGGATTACAGCTTCGAGGACGGCATCGTGCGCTCGCGCCAGAGCCCGATGAACGCGGTCTGCCAGAACCTGCGGCAGGTCGCGCCGTTCGATGTGCCGGTGATCCTCGTGGGCGAGTCGGGCACCGGCAAGGAGCTGGCGGCGCGGGCGCTCCATTACTCATCGCTGCGCTGGAACAAGCCCTTCGTGGTCGAGAATTGCGGCGCGCTGCCCGATCAGTTGCTCGAGAGCGAGCTGTTTGGCCATCGCCGCGGCGCCTTTACCGGGGCGGTGAACGATCATATCGGCCTGTTCGAGCGCGCCGATGGCGGGACCGTCTTTCTCGACGAGATCGGCGAGACCTCGCAGGCGTTCCAGATCAAGCTGCTGCGGGTGCTGCAAGAGGGCGAGATCCGCCCGGTCGGCTCGGGCAAGACGCGCAAGGTCGATGTGCGGGTGATCGCGGCGACCAACCGGATTCTCGATGAAGAGGTGCGCCAGCGCAAGTTCCGCGCGGATCTCTTCTACCGGCTCGCCGGATCCGTGATCCGTCTTCCGGCCCTGCGCGAGCGTGCTTGCGATATCGCCCCGCTCAGCGATGCCTTTCTCAGCGAGTTGATGGCGAAGTTCGGCAAGAGCGTCACCGGCCTGTCCGAAGAGGCGCTTGAATGCATGCAGCGCTATGGCTGGCCGGGCAATGTGCGCGAGCTGCGCAACGAGGTGCAGCGGATGCTGGTGATGGGCGCTGAGGGGCAGGAGCTCGGGGCGGATCTGCTCTCCGGCCAGATCCTGCGCGCCTCTCCGGCCAGTGAACCCGGCTCGGCCGATACGCTGGAGAGCTTTGGCCCGCTCGAAGGCACGCTTAAGGATCAGGTGGAGCGGGTGGAGGCGACGATCATTCGCGAGGCGATGATCCGCAACCGCTGGAACAAGTCGCAGACCGCGCGCGATCTCGGCCTCTCGCGCGTTGGCTTGCGCGCGAAGCTTGAGCGCTACGGGCTGGAGAATGTGCGGCCCCTTTCCGCGCAGCGTGCGGCGCGCTAGAGTTGCGCCATGCAACAACAGACCGACAGCCCGCAGAGTGACCTGCTCTCCCCAGCCGATAGCAGTGCCGCACTCCCCGCGGGGCAGCATGGCGATGAGGCCTGGATCGAGGTGATCCAGAAGATGGACGAGGTCTATAGCGACCTTGTCCGCTCGCAGCACGAGCTCGAACAGCAGAACCTGCGGCTCGAAGAGGCGCATCTGTTCATCACCTCGGTGCTGGCCTCGATGACCGATGTGCTGATCGTGTGCGATCAGGGGCGGCGCATCCAGCGGGTGAACCGGGCGCTCGAGACCATCACCGGCAAGAGCGAGGCGGCGCTGATCGGGGCCTCGGTCGATACGCTGTTCGATGAAGCCGGGCGGCAGGTCTTCGCTGCGATGCTCGGCGGGCGCTCAAGCCCGCGCTGCGGGCTGGTGGATTGCGAACTGGCGATCCTCGCGGCTGACGGCGTGCCCGCGCCGCTGTCGATGAACTGCACCGAGCGGCGCGATGCCACCGGGCGCCTTGCGGGTTTCGTGATGATCGGGCGACCGGTCGGCGAGCTGCGCCGCGCCTATGAGCGGCTCGATGAGGCGCATACGCAGCTACGCAGCACCCAGGCGCGGCTCGTGGTCTCCGAGAAGATGGCGGCGCTCGGTCGGCTGGTGGCCGGGGTGGCGCATGAGCTCAACAACCCGATCAGCTTTGTCTTTGGCAACATGCATGTGCTCCAGCGCTATGCGAGTGCGTTGACCCGCTTTTTCGCCTCGCCCGCGATAGCGGCCCGCGAGAGCGAGCTTGCCGATCTCAAGCGCGAGCTGAAGATCGACCGGGTGATCCGCGACATGCCGGAACTCATCGAAGGCTCGCTGGAGGGGGCCGAGCGGGTCAGCGACATCGTCAAGGATCTGCTGCGCTTTTCGAGCAGTCAGGAGGAGGGGGCGGAGGTGTTCAACCTCACCCGCCTCGTGAATACCGCCGCCGATTGGGTGATCAAGGGCGAGCGGGTGAAGCCCGATCTGCGGATCGAGGCACCGGAGCGGCTCGATGTGAAGGGTCGCAAGGGGCATTTGCATCAGATCCTCGTCAATCTGGTGCAAAACGCCGCCGATGTGCTCGCCGGGCGTGAGGACAAGCGCATCACCATCCATGTGCGCAAAGAGGGCGCGCAGGTGCTGATCAGCGTCGCGGACAATGGCACCGGCATTCCGGACGCGGTTGCCGACAAGATCTTCGAGCCCTTCTTCACCACCAAGCCGATCGGCAAGGGCACCGGGCTCGGGCTCTATGTCAGCTACAGCCTCGCGCATAAGCATGGCGGCGAGCTGACGGCGGCGAATGGCCCCGATGGCGGGGCGGTGTTTACTCTGAGGATCCCGTGCGATGACCCGGCCGAGCGCTGAAACCTCCCCCAAGGCCCCGCCGCGCCGTACGCTGCTCTGGCTTCAGTCGGGCGGCTGCGGTGGCTGCACCATGTCGCTGCTCAATGCCGAAGGGCCGGATCTGCTCACCGCCTTTGACGCGGCGCAGATCGAGGTGCTCTGGCACCCTTCGCTCAGCGAGCAGACCGGCTCGGAGGTGATCGCGCTGATGCAGCGCATTCTGGATGGCGAGATCACCCTCGACATCCTGTGCCTGGAGGGCTCGGTGATGCGCGGGCCGAACGGGACCGGGCGCTTTCATATGCTGCCGGGCTCGGAGCGGCCGATGATGGCCTGGATCGAGGATCTGGCGCGGGTCGCCTTGCATGTGGTAGCCGTGGGCAGTTGCGCGGCCTTTGGCGGGATCACCGCCGCCGGTGCGAATGAGGTCGAGGCCTGCGGGCTCGTCTATGAGGGCAGCCGCGAGGGCGGGTTGCTCGGCCCCGGCTTTCGCTCGCGCGCGGGCGCTCCGGTGGTCAATGTCGCTGGCTGCCCGATCCACCCTGACTGGCTGACCCAGACTCTGCATCAGATCGCGGCCGGAGCGTTCGGCCCCGAGCAGCTCGACGAATGGGAGCGCCCCTTGTCCTACACCGTGCATCTCGTCCATCACGGCTGCTCGCGCAATGAGTTCTACGAATACAAGGCCAGCGCCGTGAAGCTCTCGGATCAGGGCTGCATGATGGAGAATCTCGGCTGCCGGGGCACGCTGGCGCGGGCGGATTGCAATATCCGGCCCTGGAACGGGTCGGGCTCGTGCCTGAGCGGCGGCTATCCCTGCATCGACTGCACCGCGCCGGGCTTCGAGGAGCCGGGGCACAGCTTCACCCGCACGCCGAAGATCTCCGGGATCCCGGTTGGGCTGCCGACCGACATGCCCAAGGCGTGGTTCGTGGCCCTCGCCTCGCTGTCCAAGGCGGCAACCCCGCCGCGCCTGCGCACCAATGCCATCGAACCGGAGCTCAAGGTGGCGCCAAAAGATCGCTCGAAGGGCAAGTCATGAGCCGGCTGATCGTGGGGCCGTTCAACCGTGTCGAGGGCGATCTGGAGGTGCGGCTCGAGATCGAAGATGCGCGTGTGGCGCGGGCCGAAGTGAACTCGACCCTCTATCGCGGTTTCGAGCGGATCTTGCACGGCAAGGAGCCCGCTGAGGCGCTGGTCTATGCGCCGCGGATCTGCGGGATCTGTTCGGTCTCGCAATCGGTGGCGGCGGCGCTCGCGCTTGCGGATGCGCAAGGGATCGAGCCACCGCCCAATGGTCGGCGGGCGATCAACATCCTGCATGCGGTCGAGAACATCGCCGATCACCTGTCGCATTTCTATCTGTTCTTCATGCCCGATTTCGCCCGCCCGGTGTATCGCGAGGCGCCCTGGGCCGAGGATGCGCGGGCGCGGTTTCAGGCGCTCAAGGGCATGGCGGCGGGCGATATGCTGCCCGCCCGGGCCGAGCTGATGCATGTCATGGGCATTCTGGCTGGCAAATGGCCCCATACCCTCTCGATCCAGCCCGGCGGCTCGACCCGCGCGGTGGCCGGCCATGAGATCGCGCGGCTGCGCGGCATCATCCAGGGCTTTCGCCGCTTTGCCGAGCGTTTCCTGTTCGGTGATCGGCTCGAGAATGTGCTGGCGATCGAGAGCCTTGCCGCGCTCGAGGAGTGGGAGGGGAAGGGCGCGCCGATGGGCAGCGATTTTCGCCATTTCCTCGCCATCGCCCGCGCCGAGCAGCTCTGGGATCTGGGCCGGGCCACCGACCGCTTTGCGAGCTTTGGCGCCTATGCGGGGGAGGGCGGGGGCCATCTCTTTCGCCCCGGCATGCGCGATGAGACCGGGAGCCAGGCGCTCTTGCCGGAGCTGATCCGCGAGGATGTCTCGCATGCGCGCTACCGCCCCAGCCCGCTGCCGAGCGATCCGTTCAGCGGCGAGACCGAGCCCGATGCCGATGCGCCGGATGCCTATAGCTGGTGCAAGGCGCCGCGCCTTGGCGGGCAGGTGGTCGAGGTCGGTGCGATCGCTCGGCAATATGTCGCGCAAGTGCCGCTGATCGAGGATCTGGTGACGCGGCGCGGTGGCAATGTCCATGCGCGGGTGGTGGCGCGGGTGCGCGAGATCGCAGCGCTGGTGCTCGCGATCGAGACCTGGCTGTCGGAACTCGAGCCCGGCGAGCCATTTTGGCTGCCTGGCGCGATGCCGGATGAGGCGGTCGGGATCGGATTGTGCGAGGCGGCGCGCGGATCGCTCGGCCATTGGCTGGTGATCGAGCGCGGGCGCATCGCCAATTACCAGATCATCGCCCCGACCACTTGGAACTTCTCGCCGCGCGACGCCGAAGGCCAGCCGGGGGCGTTGGAGCTTGCCCTTGAGGGGGCGCCGGTGCGCGCGGGCGAGAGCGAGCCGGTCGCCG
>JALEFY010000037.1 GCA_022760435.1 Neomegalonema sp. | reverse complement strand
TCGTCGCGATCAACAAGGACGAGGAAGCCCCGATCTTCCAGATCGCCGATTACGGCCTCGTCGCTGACCTGTTCGAGGCAGTGCCGGAACTGGTCGAAAAGCTGTAATCCGGCCCGCCGCCCGGCCAGATGCACCCAGGTTGGGTGCATTCCGGGCGGCGGCTCCCCGAGCGCAAGGCGCGCCCAAAGCAGGCTCTTCCCCGTGTGAGGCCCCGATGACCGATCCCTTTATCTGGCAGCGCCCGATCCGCTTTGGTGACTGCGACCCCGCGCGCATCGCCTATACAGGCCGCATCGCCGATTTCGCGCTTGAGGCGCTGGATGCGTTCTGGGACGATCTGCTTGAGGGGCAGGGCTGGTACCAGATGAATGTCGATCACGGCTACGGCATGCCTTTCGTTCGCCTCGAGATTGATTTCAGCGCCCCGATCACCCCGCGCACCGTGCTCGAATGTCGGGTGATGCCCGAGCGGATCGGGGAGAGCTCGATCACCATGCTTGTCGAGGGGGCGCAGGCACAGCGCGCCTGCTTTGCCGCGCGGACGATTTCGGTCTTCGCCACCACCGAGCCGATGGCCAAGATCCCGATCCCGATGCCAGTGCGCGCGGCGCTGTTGGCGCGATTTCCGAGCCTCGAGGCGACGACTGGTTAACCCGATGAAACGGGATGAGCGTGCGGTTCTCTGGATCTGCGCCAGCTTGCTGCCTGGGACGAAGCTCCCCCACGCATGAGAGATCCGTGCCGCCGGTTTCAGCGATTGCGAAACTGCGGCGGGCGCTTTTCGGCATCCGGGATGCCGGTTTTTCGTGTTTTGGAATGATATTTCGCAAAATTTAGTGGCGAATTGAAATTGTTCGTTGACCGAACAATTTTTTGCGGGCACCGTTTCCTCAATCGGAGGAAACGACAAAAAATGCTGATCGAAAACTGTTCAGCGCTGGTGACAGGGGCGGGTGGCGGCTTGGGTGCTGCGACCGCGCGGCGGCTGGCGGCCGCTGGGGCACGGGTGGCCGTGCTCGATCGCGACGCGCATAATGCTGAGATCATTGCTCGGGAAATCGGCGGCATCGCGCTTAGCGCCGATGTCAGCGACACTGCCCAGCTCGAGGCGGCCTTCGCCGCGGCCGAGGCGCAGATCGGCGCGCCGCGGATCGTGGTGCATTGCGCCGGGATCGGCACCGGCGCGCGGATCCTGCCCAAGGATGGCTCCCTCGGCCTTGATACTTTCGAGCGCACGCTGCGGGTCAATCTGATCGGCACCTATGTGGTGCTCGCCATTGCGGCGCGGGCGATGGCGGCGCTGGAGCCGCTCGATGCCGATGGCGCGCGCGGAGTGATCATCACCACCGCCTCGGTCGCCTGGCAGGACGGGCAGATCGGCCAGGCGGCCTATGCAGCCTCCAAGGGCGGCGTTGCCTCGATGACCCTGCCGGCGGCGCGCGAGCTCGCCCGGTTTGGCATCCGGGTGATGTCGATCGCGCCGGGCCTGTTCGAGACCCCGATGAGCGCCGGCTTGCCCGAGGAGATCCGCGCGAGCCTTGGCGCCGCGATCCCGTTCCCCTCGCGCCTTGGCGATCCCGACGAATATGCGCGACTTGCCCAGGCAATCGTGGAAAACCCGATGCTCAACGGCACCGTCATCCGGCTCGATGGCGCGGTGCGGATGCAGCCCAAATGATGGAGGGAAGGATGAGTTCCGAGCAACTGGCGTCCGAGACGATCACCAAGAAGGGCGACTATCTCGATGTCTCCTATCGCGGCCGCATCGCCGAGCTGACCATGAACCGCCCCCACAAGCGCAATGCGATGTGCGACGGGCTGCTGGGCGAGATCGCCGAATTTTATGCCCGTCCGCCCGAGGGTGTGCGGGTGGTGATCCTCTCCGGCGAGGGCGGGCATTATTGCTCGGGCCTCGATCTGTCCGAGCATGTCGCACGCGACGCCGAAGGCACCATGCGCCATTCGCGCGGCTGGCATGCGGTGGTTGAGCAAGTGCAGTTCGGCGGGCTGATCACGATCTCGGCGATGACCGGGGCGGTGATCGGCGGCGGGCTCGAGCTTGCCGCCTGCACCCATGTGCGCATCGCCGAGCCGAGCGTGATCTTCCAGCTTCCCGAGGGGCGGCGCGGGATCTTTGTCGGCGGCGGGGCGAGCGTGCATGTCGGGCGCATCCTTGGCGCCGATCGGATGCTCGAGATGATGCTCACGGGCCGCAAATACGGGGCGGATGAGGGGCTGGCCCTCGGGCTCACCCATTACAGCGTCGGCGAAGGCGAGGCCCTGCCCCTGGCGCGCGAACTGGCCGAGAAGGTCGCCGACAATGCGCCGCTCTCCAACTACGTGATGGTGCAGGCGCTCAAGCGGATCGGGGAGATGCCGCGCTCCGAAGGGCTGTTCGCCGAGAGCCTGTGCGCCGCGCTCACCCAGACCTCGCCCGATGCCGAAGAGGGGCTGCGCGCCTTTCTCGAAAAGCGCGCGCCCGTGTTTCGCTGAACGCGCGCATTGTTGAAGGACCGGCCAGTGACCAAACCGACCCAAAGCAGCCAGAGCAAGCCCGTGACCCGCGCCGATCAGCCCACGCAAGTCGGCGATCAGATGCTGCGCGCCTTCACCGGCTACCGGCTCAAGCGCGCCTATCTGACCATCGAGCGCGAGGTCAATGATCTGCTCGCCGAACATGGGCTGAAGGTGGTGACCTTCTCGGCGCTGGCGGTGGTGATCGAGAACCCGGACCTCACCCAGAGCACGCTGGCCGAGGCGCTGGCGCTCAAGCGCTCCTCGGTGGTGGTGATCGTCGATCAGCTCGAGAATGACGAGTTGATCGTGCGCAACCCGGTCGAGGGGGATCGGCGCAGCTACGCGCTGCGGGTCACCTTGCGTGGTCGGCGCCTCTACGACCGGATCGCTGCGGCGATCGAGGCCCGTGAAGCCGCCCTTCAGGCCGGCCTGAGCGAGCAGGAGCGCCATGCGCTGCGCCGCTTTCTCGGGGTGATCGAGGGCAATGACGAAGACACAGGGGAGGCCTGACACAGGCACTTCAGGCGCAACCGGCACCAAGACCGGCGCGCTCCATTGATCCGGCAAGGCCGGAGCCGTTTCTGGGAGGAAACGATCATGACTGGGACATTGCAAGTCGGGGTGGCGACCCCGGCACATTCGGTCACGCTTGAGCGCGCGCCGGATGGCTCTATGACCATGCGCTCAATCTACCCCCTGGGCCCCGTGGCCCGCAATACCGGCGTCTGGCTGCACCATTGGGCGCGCGAGGCTCCGGAACGCATCGCTCTGGCCGAGCGCTCGGGCGCAGGGTGGCGAGAGGTCAGCTACCGCGAAGCGCTGCAAAGCGTGCGAGCGATCGCCGCTGCCTTGCTCGGGCGCGGGCTCGATGGGACGACGCCGATCGCGATTCTGTCGGGCAACAGCGTCGATCACGCCCTGCTCTCACTCGGCGCGCAATATGCGGGTATCCCGGTCTCGCCCCTGGCCGAGCAATATTCGCTGATCCCCGAGGCGCATGGCCGCCTGCTTTATGTGTTCGACAAGATCTCCCCGGCGATGGCTTTCGTCGATGATGCCGAGCGCTATGCGGGGGCGCTGGCACTGCCGCAGCTTGCCGGGGTCGAAGTGGTGGCGAGCCGTACCGAAGGCGCCCCGCGCCCGGTCACGGCCTTTGCCGAGCTTCTGAAGGGCGACGGGTCGGTCGCGCTCGAGGCCGCGCATGCGCGGGTCGGGCCGGACACGCTGGCCAAGATCCTGTTTACCTCGGGCTCTTCCTCCGATCCCAAGGGCGTGCTGACCACGCATGGCATGATGTGCGCCAACCAGGCGCAGATCGTCGGCGCGCTGCCCTTCCTCGCGGAGCGGGCGCACCGGGTGCTCGACTGGCTGCCCTGGAACCATGTCTTCGGCGGCTCGCATAATTTCAACATGATGCTGGCCAATGGCGGCAGCTTCTATATTGACGATGGCAAGCCGACCAAGGCCGGCTTTGCCCGCACGCTGGAGAATATCCGCGCCCATGCCGGCACCCTCGCCTTCAATGTCCCGGTCGGGTTCGCGATGCTGGTGCAGGCGATGGCGAATGACGCCGCGCTGCGCCGGGCCTATTTCGGCGATCTTGACCTCATCTTCTATGCCGGTGCCTCGCTGCCGCAGGATGTGTGGAGCGCGCTCGAGCGTTTCGCGATGGAGGAGCGCGGGCGCTTGCCGCTGATGACCTCGAGCTGGGGGATGACCGAGACCGCCCCCGCCTGCCTGATGGTGCATGAGCCGATCGGGCGCTCCGGCGTGATCGGCGTGCCGCTGCCGGGGGTCGAGGCGCGGCTTCTGCCCGATGACGAGATGCGCTGCGAGCTGCGGGTGAAGGGGCCGAACGTGATGAGCGGCTACTGGCAGGACGCCGCCAAATCCGCCGCCGCTTTCGATGCCGCAGGGTATCTGATCACCGGCGACGCGGTGCGCTTTGTCGATGAGGGTGATGCGGCGCGGGGCCTGCGCTTTGACGGCCGGGTGTCGGAGGATTTCAAGCTGACCACCGGCACCTGGGTGCAGGCCAGCACGCTGCGGCTCGAGGCGTTGGCGGCGCTGCGCGGGCTGGTGCAGGACGTGGTGATCTGCGGCCATGATCGCGGCGAGATCGGCCTTCTGATCTTCCCGCTGCCCGATCATGTGCATGGCGACAACCAGGCGCAGGGCGCGGTGGTCGACGCCATCTTGCAGGCCGAGATCGAGGCGGCGCTACGCGAGCTCGCCAAAAGCGCCACCGGCTCGGCCAAACGCATCACCCGCGCGCTGATCCTCGCCGAGCCGCCTTCGGTGAAGGATCACGAGATCACCGACAAGGGCAGCCTCAATGTGCGCAAGATCATCACCCGCCGCCACGACCTTCTCGAGCGGCTCTACGATAATGAGGACCCGGCGCTGATCCGGGTATGAGGGGAACTTAAATGGTTGATTTTTCAAAGGTCCGGGCGATCGATTTTCATACCCATGCCGAGGAGCCCTGCGGCTGCCACGCCGATGATGGCTATGACGATCTGCAAACCACGATGGCGAAGTATTTCGGCGCGCCCTGGACGCATCCGCCGACCATCGATGAGACCGCAGCGCATTACCGGGCGCAGAACATCGCCGCGGTGATCTTCCCGGTCGATGCCGAGCGCGAGACCGGCTATCGGCGCTACAACAATTACGAGGTCGCACAAGCCTGCGCCAAGAACAGCGACATCCTGATCCCGTTTGCCTCGATCGACCCGGCCAAGGGCAAGCTCGGCGCGCGTGAGGCCCGCGACCTCGTGGCCAATCACGGCGTGCAGGGCTTCAAATTCCACCCGACCATGCAGGGCTTTTACCCCAATGACCGCATGGCCTATCCGCTCTATGAGGCGATCGCCGAGACCGGCAAGCCAGCGCTGTTTCACACCGGCCAGACCGGGGTCGGCTCGGGGATGAAGGGCGGCAACGGGATGCGGCTCAAATACTCGAACCCGATGTATATGGACGATGTGGCGGTGGATTTCCCCGACATGCCGATCATCCTCGCGCATCCATCCTTCCCCTGGCAGGAGGAAGCGCTCGCGGTCGCCCAGCACAAGCCCAATGTCTATATCGACCTGTCGGGCTGGTCGCCGAAATACTTCCCGAAGATCCTGATCCAGTACGCCAATACGCTGCTGAAAAAGAAGATGCTGTTCGGCTCCGACTGGCCGATGATCGCGCCGGAGAAATGGCTCGACGCCTTCGACAAGGCGGAGTTTCGCGATGAGGTGCGCCCGCTGATCCTGAAGGAGAACGCGATGCGCCTGCTCGGTATCGCCGAACAGGGAGGCGGCGCATGACCCCGTTCAGCGCGCCGGTGGATGACATCCTGTTCTCGCTGCGCCATGTCGCGCGGGCCGAGGCGGTGCTGCCGGACTGGGAATACGATCTCACCGCCGAGCTGCTGGGCCATTTCGCGAGCTTTGCGCAGGGCGAGATCGCGCCGAGCGATGAGACCGGGGACCGCGAAGGGTGTCGGCTCGTGGCGGGGCGGGTGCGCATGCCCGAAGGTTTTGGCGCGGTCTATGCCCAGCTTGCCGAGCAGGGCTGGCAAGGGCTGACGCTGCCGGTCGAGCATGGCGGTCAGGGCATGGACGCGCTGACCATGGCGGCGGTCTCGGAAGTGTTCTCCGGCGCCAATCAATCCTTGCAGATGGTCACGGGCCTGGTGCCGGGCGCCGCGCGCACGCTGATGCATTTCGGCTCGCCCGAGCAGCAGGCGCGCTACTTGCCGCTGCTGGCCTCGGGGGCCTGGCTTTCGACCATGTGCCTGACCGAGCCGGGCGCGGGCTCGGATCTGTCGGTGGTGCGGACCCGCGCCGAGCCCGATGGCGCGGCCTGGCGCCTCAGCGGCGAGAAGATCTTCATCTCCGGCGGCGATCAGGACATGAGCGAGGGGATCTTGCATCTCGTGCTCGCCCGCACCGGCAGCATGGAAGACGGGGTCAAGGGCCTGTCGCTGTTCCTGTGCCCTAGCGCGCAAGACGGGCAGCGCAACGCGGTCTCCGTGGCGCGGATCGAGGAGAAGATGGGCCTTCACGCCTCGCCGACCTGCCAGATGGTGTTCGAGAACGCCCATGCCGAACTGATCGGGGCGCAAGGTCAGGGGCTGATGGCGATGTTCACGATGATGAACCACGCGCGGCTCGACGTGGCGCTGCAAGGCGTCGCGCATGCAGCGCGCGGCGCGGATATCGCCCGCCGCTATGCCGCCGAGCGCCAGCAGGGCCGCTTGCCCGATGGCTCGCCAGCGCGGCTCGATCAGCATGGCGATGTGCAGCGGATGATCGAGGAGGCGCAGATCGCCGCCATCGCCGGGCGCGGGCTCTGCCATATCGCCATGGCCGCGCTCGAAAGCGGGGCGGATGAGGCGCTGGTCGATTTCCTGACCCCGATCTGCAAGGCCGCCTGCACGGATGCCGGGATCCTCGCTGCGGATCGGGCCATTCAGGTGCTGGGCGGCTACGGCTATCTCGCCGAATACCGCGCCGAGCAGAACTGGCGCGATGCGCGGATCGCCGCGATCTATGAGGGCGCCAATGGCATCCACGCGATGACCCTGGCGACAAGGCTGCTGCGCTACAAGAACGGCGCCGCGGCCCAGGCTTTCGAGGCCTTCGTGCAAGCCGAGGCGGCCAGCGCTTGCGGCGAGACCCTCGCCCGGATCCTGCCGATCTGGCAGGGCGCGCGCGCCCAGGTGGCGGCGATGGCCGATCCCGGCCCGGTCGCCGATGCCTTTCTCCAGCTTACCGCCGAACTGGCCTTCCAGACCGTCTGGTCCCGGATCGCCGCCGCGGCGGATCAGGCAGCCGATCCCGAACTGATGCGCCGGCTTTGCACGCGCGCCCAGCGGCTCGGGCAGGCGCGCGCCCCGATGTGGGCGGCGCTGATCGGCTGACACCACCGATCGCGGCGGCCCGTCCGGCGCGATCCTCGACACGACAAGAGAACGAGGGCGATGCCGGGCGCAAACTGCCAGATCCGGCACCCCGAACGGGAGGAAGAAATGAGATCAGTATTGCTAGCTTCGGCGGTCCTGCTTGCCGCCACCACCGCTCAGGCCGAGACCATCCGTGCCACCAGCGGCTTTGGCCCCTCGCATGTGCTCGCGACCAAGGTCTATCCGGCGATCGCGCAAAAGCTCGAGGAATACACGGGCGGCAAGTGGACGCTGCAAGACACCCCCGGCGGGCTGGTTGCCCCCAACGAGATGAACACCGGCCTGCGTGACGGTGTCACCGAGCTTGGCGCGCTGCTCATGCCCTATTTCGCCGCCGATTATCCCGAAAGCGGTCTGACCGCCGAGCTGCTGATCGCCGGGTCCAACAACCTCGCCATCTCCTCGGCGGTGACCGAGTATATTGTCACCTGCGCCGAGTGCCAGGCGGAGTTTGCCGAGTTCCGTCAGGTCTATCTGGGCTCGGACACCACGCCGACCTACAACATCCTGTCGCGCAGCCCGATCACCACGCTGGCCGATTTCCAGGGCAAGCGCATCCGCACCGCCGGGCCGGTCTTTACCCGCACCGTCGAGGCGCTGGGCGCCGAGCCGGTTCAGATGCCCTCCAGCCAGCTCTTTGAAGCGCTGAACTCCGGCGTGATCGACGGCACCTATTCTTCGGCCGCCGAGCTGAAACTCGCGCGTCTCTATGATGTTGTGACCGATGTGCTCGACATCAATCACGGCGTGTTCAACGGCGCGGCGGTGACCAATGCCAGCCGCATGCTGTGGGACCGCATGTCGATCGAGGAGCGCGACGCGCTGGTGCGCGCCACCCAATATGCGCAAGGCGTCGATGTGCTGGGCTGGCTCGAGGCAGACCGCGAAGGGCGCAGCAAGGGGGCCGAGCAGGGCATTGGCTTTCACGCACCGGATGCGAGCATCACAAAGGCACTGGCCGATTTCGATGCGGCGCATCTGGCCTCGGTCGCCGAGACGCTCGAAAAGCGCGGCGTGACCAATGCGGCCGACAAGGTCGCCCGCTATCTCGCTCTGGTCGAGAAATGGCACGGGCTGGTGGGCGATGACACCACCGCCGAGCAACTCGCCAAGCTGCGTCATGACGAGATCTGGTCGAAGGTCGATCTCGCCACTTACGGCCAATAGGAGGCATTGATGCGCGGTCTGGAGCGTTTCATCTCGCATACGGTAATTCTGTTTGGCGGAGCGATCCTGTGCCTGATGGCGCTCCTGATCGTCATCGATGTTTTCTTGCGAAATGTGGTGGGGGCCGGGTTTCCGGTCACTGCCGAGCTGGTCGCGAAATATTTCATGGTCGCGGTCAGCTTTCTGCCCGTCGCCTATGCCGAGCTGCGGCGGCGGCATATCGAGGCGACGATCTTCACCGATTATCTGCCCAAGAGCCTGATGCCGGTGGTGTTCTTTTTCGGCTTCCTGCTTTCGGCGGGCGCCTATGGGCTGCTGACCTGGGGATCGGCGACGGACGCGCTCTCCAAGACCGCACGCGGCGCTTATGTCGAGGCCGGGACGATGGATTTCGTTACCTGGCCAGCCTACTGGATCCCGGTGATTGGCTTCGGGATGATGGTGCTGATCTGTGTCTTGCGCCTGATCACCGTGCTCGGCGGCTCGTTCTCCGACGACCCCCATGACGATGTCGCCCTGATGGGCCCGCATGATGACGAGGTGATCTGATGGACCCGCTTACCATCGGCCTGCTTTGCCTGGCGGGCGTGCTCGGTCTGATTGCGCTGCGCGTGCCGGTCGCCGTGTCGCTGATCGTGGTCTCGGTGATCGGGATCTGGAGCATTGTCGGCTGGCGTCCGGCCTTCTCGCTGATGTCCACCGCGCCTTACGGTTTTGCCGCGAGCTGGACCCTGTCCTCTGTGCCCATGTTCTTGCTGATGGGGTATGTCGCCTATCATTCGGGACTGACCAAGGGGTTGTTCGAGGCCGCGCGGATCTGGTGGGGATGGCTGCCGGGCGGGCTTGCGATCGCGGCGCTGTTCGGGGCGAGCGGCTTTGCGGCCGTGACCGGCTCCTCGGTTGCCTGCTCGGCCGCGATCGGCCGGATCGCAGTGCCGGAGATGAAGAAGCAGGGCTATGACATCCGCATCGCTACCGGCTCTGTCGCCGCGGGTGGCACCATCGGCGCGCTGATCCCGCCCTCGATCCTGCTCATTCTCTATGGCATTCAGGCGGAGGTTTCGATCACCCAGCTCTTCATGGGCGGGCTGGTCGTGGGGCTGTTATCCCTCGCCTTCTATATCGCGGCGATCTTTGTGGTCTATTGGCGCTGGCCCGAGCGCCTGCCCGCCGCGCAAGGCCACTCGCTGGCCGAGAGGTTGCGGGCCACGCGTGAGGTCTGGCCAGTGCTGCTGCTGATCGCGGTGGTGTTTGGCGGCCTGTTCTCGGGCCTGTTCACCGCCACCGAAGCTGGCGCGGTCGGGGCGGTGTTCTCGATCCTGATTGCGGTCGCGCGCGGCACCTTGAGTTGGCATGATTTTCGGGAGAGCGTCGTCGATACCCTGCTGGCCTGCGGCTCGCTATTCATGATCGCGATTGGCGCAAATCTGTTCACCCGGCTCGTCGCCTTTTCCGGCCTGTCCTCGGCGCTCTCGGGCTGGATCGGCGGCATGGAGCTGGGGCTGTTCGCGCTGCTGCTGATGATCGTGCTCGTCTATCTCGCGCTCGGCATGTTCCTCGAGCCGATCGGCGCGATGCTGCTCACCCTGCCGCTGTTCCTGCCGCTCATGGCGAGCTATGGCGTTGAGAAGATCTGGTTCGGTCTGCTGCTCGCCAAGCTCCTGGAGATCGGCATGATCACGCCGCCGGTCGGGCTCAATGTGTTCGTGATCCACTCGGTGGCCAAGGATCATGTGAAGCTCGAGCAGATCTTTGCCGGGGTCATCCCGTTTCTGGTGGCGGATCTGGCGCTGGTCTTTGCGATGATCTGCGTGCAGGTCCTGCTCTGACGCGTGCGAAGATGCTTTTGGGTGACACCTGAAGGCACCTCTCGCCGTTCAGGGGTTTTCTCCTTGTGTTAAGCCGAACAAATCACCATTTTGCGCGCCTCGGTCTTCCGAGACTTCCTTGAGCAGCCTTGGCCGCGGGTCCAAACCGCGCCGGAGCGCCTGGCCCTGCCACCGCGTTTGCCGCTGCCCCGGAAAACGGGACTGAGACGCATATGTAGCTCATATGGTAGAGCAGCAGACTGTTACTCTGTTGGAAGCGGGTTCGATTCCCGTCATTTGCCCCTCGAAACCCTTTGAAGGTTTCACCAGCTTCAGGTGCTGGCATACGCAATGGTCTTCGGAGCGGCCTGGCCGCGCAGAGGATGAGGCCCGTCATCGCTTCGGCGTTGCGGGATGAGTTCCGGTCCGGCGGCGCGGCGCGCGCCTTGTGCTCGATGGCATGGCTTAGACGGTTCTCGGTCAGGTGGTCTGCTGCGGCATGCCGCCCCGCCGACAATCTTCGACGTCCACTCCATCCAGCCCGTTCGCGCCCCGTCTGGCAGGCTCCGAAGATCCCTGCCCTCGCCCTTCCACAAGGCGGCCTTACCCTTCAACCCTCAACCCCAAACGAAAGAGCGTCCATGGACGACCCCTGGTAGCGACAAGACAGACGAGAATGACGATGACCCAGACCATGAAATTGATGATCGACGCCCTTCTCGGGCGAACCCGCCTGACCATTTCGGAGAACGAGCGCGCACTGGTATTGGTGCAAGGTCGCTTTTCCGACATCCTCACCCCCGGCGAGCACGTGCTCCGCTCGGCGGGCAAGGCTGTGGAGATCGAGCGGCACGCGCTGGGCAATCCCGACTTCTCGTCTTCCTATGCGCAGGCGTTGTTTCGCGAGCGCCCGGATCTGGTCGAGGCCCATTTGACCGAGATCCGCACCAGCGCCGATGAGATTGCGTTGATCACCCGTAATGGTCAGCCCGACAGCCTGCTCGGCCCCGATGAGCGCCGGGTGGTCTGGACGGCGGCCGGTCCGTGGACGATCGAGCGGTTCGATGTGCGTGAGGCACAGGAGATCCCGGCAGCTCTCGCGCGCCGGATCGAGCGGCTGATCGCCCCGCAGAGCCTGTTGAGCAAACCGGGGATGCGGGCCAACATCACTCGCGTCGAGGTCGAGAACGAGCAGGCGGGCCTGCTTTTTGTTGATGGCGCGTATCAGCGGATGCTCGGCGCGGGTAAAACCCTGTTCTGGAGCGTCGGCCGATCGGTCAGCGTCAAGCTCGTCGATCTGCGCCGGCACGCGCTCGATGTCTCCGGGCAGGAGATCCTGACCAAGGACCGGGTCTCGATCCGGGTCAATCTGGCGGCGGATTACCGGGTCACCGATCCGCTGAAAGCGGTGCGGGAGGTGAAGGACTATTCGGACGCGCTGTACCGGGCGGTTCAATACGCCTTCCGCAAGACCCTCGGGGCGAAGACGCTCGACGAGATCCTGGCCAACAAGGTCTCGGTCGATGCCGAAGCCGCGGAGCAGATCCGCTCCGAGATGCGGGAAATCGGCATCGAGGTCGGCGAGATCGCGCTCAAGGACGTGATCTTGCCGGGTGAGATGCGCGAGATCCTGAACCAGGTGGTGAGTGCGGAGAAACAGGCTCAGGCCAATGTGATCCGCCGGCGCGAGGAGACAGCCGCCACGCGCTCGCTGCTCAACACCGCCAAGGTGATGGAGGAGAACCCGATCATGCTTCGGCTCAAGGAGCTCGAGGCATTGGAGACGATCGCGGGGCGGGTCGGCAATCTGGTGGTCCATAACGGACCGCAGGGCCTGCTCAGCGATATCGCCAAGCTGAAGTGACGGGCGAGATCATCCGCTGGGCGCGCAGGCGCGGCCGGCGGATGATTTCGTTATGTTTTTCTTCATGCGTCGTCTCCAACTCGGTTTTGCACCTGTCTCCGACGACGGCGTCTGAGGGCGAGAATGTCCAGCGAACCTCCTGAGGCGGTTTGCTCCGTGTTCGTTGCTCGCATCAGGCGAATTCAAGTCAAAACAGGGGGTTGTCGTAGCTGCGCGAAGCCGGGAGAAGTCAATTGTTGTCGGGGAAGCTGGCGTTGATCGATTGAAAGCTCATTGCTGCCAGACCGGTGAAACTTCAATCGGTATCCTGAGAAGTCTCGGTCGCTTTGGGCAGCGGACGGTCCGGGAACTTTCGCTGCCAAGTCTCAATGAGGAAGAGCGCTGCCGTGCTTGCGGCATGAATGGCAAGCCTGGCGATTCTTGCGTCAATTCGAGCATAGCCCTTCTCCCGGCCATGGGCATCGCCACCGTGCGTACGAAGGGCGCCAACACCGCGGACAACATTAGCAAGGCCGGATAGTATCTGAAGCACATCATTCGCAATTGTGGGGTCGATGTCGGACCGGTCAGTCGAAAGGCCGAGCGGTTGCTTTACCGCGTTGTAGAGCCCCTGAACGTCCTTCTTTTTGGGCAGAGGCTCACCGAGATCAATCAAAATGGAACGGCACACGCTCTCAATGGTGCTGCATGCGGCAGTAACGGCATCTTCAGGATCCGTTTGGCTGCTCTCGAGGGCTCGGTCCAGATCACGGCTCACTGTGTCGAAGTCGATAACTTCTGACAGCCCAGCTAGTTCTGTTAGTACCGGTACACCTTTGCCAGCCTCGAGCAATCGCATCCTAACACCGTGATTCTGTAGTTCGAATCCGTCGAAGCGGAGTGCACGGTTTAGATAGTCGCAAACAGCGGAGTGGCGGTCAGGATCATGCACGAAGTCGCGTGGGTCGGCGGCAGCTTCGATAATTCTAGGCAGAACCGTCGCCGCCTCGTGACCATTGTTCAGTCTGATCAAGCAATTAACCAGCGACGGCACCCTAGAACCGTCGAGCGTGAAGGCAACGTTGCATGCATGCATGAACTTTTCGATCTTAGGACCACTACGGTAAAGCCCGACAGGCGCCGCGTCAGCATTGGCGGCGCCTCCGCTGATGATAAAGGCTATTGCATCGATGCTCTGCGGTGAAAGTGGGAATGGCATTTGACACACGTCCTGCTAGCTCACCTTGCGGACCTGATGAAAGCGCACCCAGCCTTGCGGGCTGATCTCGGCTGCGGTGAAAGGGCCGCCAAAGCAGCCGCCGGTATCCACGCCGATCCGGTGGCTGAAAACGCCCTCGCTGCCCGGCGTGTGGCCATGAACCACCGTCACCTCATGCGGCCATTGCTTGCAGCTCAGGAAGGGTTCGCGGATCCACAACAGATCATCGGGCCGCTGCTGGGAGAGAGGGCGGTCGGGGTTCACCCCGGCATGGGCGCAGAAGATATCGCCGCTGCGAAAGCCGACCGACAAGGCCTCGAGCATCGCCACCCGGTCCTGGCCGAGGGCTTCGCGGACCTCGCCTGCCGGGCAATCGACCTCCAGCGCCATCGCTTGCAAGGTCTCCATGCCGCCAAAGCGCACCCAGGCATCATAGGCACCGGGATCATAGAGATAGCCGCCGATTGCCGCCGCCATCATCAGGAACTGGTCGTGATTGCCGATCAGGCGGCGTTCGGTGACATTGGGCAGCTCCAGCCCCGTCGCCACGCGATCGAGCACGCCGAGCGGATCGGGGCCGCGATCCACATAATCGCCAAGATAGACAAGATCGACCGGCCCTTCATGTTCGTGCAGCACCGTGTTGCGGATCTGCCCGTGCAGCGCATCGAGCGCATCGCTATATCCATGCAGATCTCCGATCGCGAAGAGCGGGCGCTCGGGCAGCCGAGCCATGGGCAGGTCTTCGCGGTCCGATATGCTGATCTGCATGGTCTCTCCTTCTCGATGCAACAGGGGCGAAAACCCTCGAGCCGCTTCACGATAGACAACAAGCGCGTCATTGGCTTAAGTGCAACCGATTGTTTCGCGCTGTGTGCTTCTGGCGCTGGTGCCAAGTGAAAGGGAGTGGGATCGATGGATTGGTTCTGGCGTTTGTTCGGGCGCGGTATGCCCGCCTATCTGTTTCTGGCGGCTTTCTATGTTGTCTATGTCGGTATTGTTGCGCTGCCCAATGTCTGGGGCGGCTCGATGGCCGATGACGCGTGCGAGCGCGCGAATACCGATGTCGTGATCACCGCTCCGATCGGCGAGCAGGTGGACGGCGTCGCGGTTGAGGGGGAAGGCACGGCGGCTGTCGTTACCGATGCCCAAGTGCAGCCTGCCTCGGTTGCTGAGCAAGTTGAATGCGTGCTCGACGCATCGCTGTTCAAGGTTCCGCTGGTCAGCGGCACCGAGTTCCCGATCACCTGGACCAGCCTGTTCGTGATCTTCGGCTTTCTGGCAAGCTGGATCGAAGTGATCCGGGCCACCGCCGCGCGCGATATCTCGGGCAATGACTGGATGTCGCTGGTGGTGACGCTGGTCTGTCTGGTGCTGTTCTTCACCGTGAGCTGGTTCGGCACCACCGCCTTCATGGTGATCACTCTGGTGGGGATCGGAGATCTGTTGCTGGATCGGATCGTGGGGCAAGCGGTAGCCCGGCGCGATTTTGGCGGGGTTCTGCCGACAGGGCACTGAGCCGAGCCATTGCCAAAACCAACGCTGCTGCCAGCGTCTTTATCAAGCGGGGCCCACAAGGCCCCGCTTTTTGTGTGCGCATTGGTTGGGGGGCGGCGGTGTGCGGATAAGCTGGGGAGCCGCCCAATTCGAATTGTCGCGAATAAACGATCCCATAACTGCTGTTAAATTTTGCGTGTGACCTAGGCTAACCCACTAAAATACTTCAAGTCATAAAGCGGGATTGAACTCAGCAAACATTGATAATAATGAGTTGCCAAGACGGTGTATGCTCAAGCGGCGCCAAATAAATTTACATATCAACCATCGGCAGCAGATTAGCCGGCGAGAGATTAGTGGGCAGAAAATAAATGAAAATTTTCCCATCAGAGCCTGAAGTTGATCTCTACAAAGAGGGCTTCGAGGAGAACGATATTCTAAACCGCAAGAGCGTTGGGAAGTCTCTTTCCGACCTTGTGGAGCGGATCGACGATCCAATGGTTGTCGCCTTGGATGGCGGTTGGGGCACTGGAAAAACATATTTCCTGAAGCGATGGGTCGGCGCGCACACTTTGGACGAAGCACGCAGCGCAACGATGGTGTACTTTGATGCCTTTGCCAATGATTACGTCAGCGATCCGCTTCCGGCGCTTGTCTCTGCTTTAGGCGATCGCTTTCCAGAGGAAAAAGAGGGTGTCGTAAAGCAGGTGAAAGCCGCTGTCTTGAAGCTTGCCAAACCTGCTGCACGAATTGGATTAGCCATAGCAACTTGTGGAGCAACAGAAGTAGCTTCTGCTGTTGGTGGTGCGGCGATCGACGCTACGAGCAAAGAATTCTCTCATGCATTGGGGAAATATTGGGCGCAAGAAGACGGACGGCGCGAGGCTATGGCGGAATTTCGCACAGCGCTCAAGGAACTGGTATCCCAGGAGCCCTCTGCCCAAAAAGCCGAGAAAGCAGATGCTGCACCCAGCGCGCAAGGCAAACTCGTCATCGTCATTGATGAGCTGGACCGCTGCCGACCCGATTATGCGTTGGAGACCCTGGAAGTGATAAAGCACTTCTTCGACATTCCCGGGGTCATATTTGTCCTGGGGGTGAACCTCAAGGCCTTGGAGAACAGCGTGATGGCGCGCTACGGCGCCAACATCGATGCATCGGCTTATTTACGCAAATTCATCCATGTAACATTTTCTATGCCGCGTGAGAGTGTCGGCCAATACGGCCCATGCAGTGATATTCTTAATTATTTTGATTTCCAAGTTTCTCAAATGGCGCTTTCAGAGCATATTGCGGCACCGATGAGGGAGCAAATCGAAATTGTTTCTCGAAACAACCAAATTTCCCTAAGAGACGTTGGGAAAATTCTGAGTGCCACATCTCTGCTTGCTTCGAGTCTCCTGACTGGAGAAAAATCTAATGAAGTTTGGGTGGCCGTCGCTGTTACGCTGGTTGTTTCAAAAATTGCTCGTCCAGATCTATACCCCAAATTTTTGAGCGCTGAAATTGATCGCAAATCGCTTGAGGAATACTTTGGAATCCGCCCTTTCTTGGGGAGGGTCCTTGATGGTCATGAGCGCGCTGATGGACTTGGCTCAGACTATTGCCCTCAATTCTACATTTGGTTTTTTATATCCATGAATGATAGATTGGCAGATGAGAATGTGGATATCTATTCAAGTATCAACTTAAGGCTGGGTCATCGCGGAGGAGTCTATGCTAGATCAATACCTGCAATGGTCAATCGGGATTGGATCGATCTCTTTAAAATGACGTGAGTGCCGCGTTATCCATCAGCCGATAGATTGTTGTGATCAATTTCTCGCTTCGCTGTACCCTCTCAAGAGATCCTTCATCCGTACCGATGGGGGGCTGTAATGGGCAGCGGCCAATGGCCCGGATGAGCAGACCGCGTCGGAATGCGCATTACCATCTCCGACGCCGTCTCTAAACGGCACCGATGATGACCGGAGGGCGCGTGCGCCCTCCTTTTCGAAGCGGCGGGAGAGGGGTTAGCCGAGATCCTCGTTCGCCGCTTTGACGGCCGCTTTTGCGGCATCGGCATCGACATAGAGCCGCCCGCCCATCTCGCGGAACCTCTCGCTCATCGCCTCCATGCCCGCCTCCTTGTCATTGAGCCGGTCCGCATAGTCCCGCACCTCCTGACTGATCTTCATCGAGCAGAATTTCGGCCCGCACATCGAGCAGAAATGCGCGACCTTGTGCGCGTCCTTGGGCAGGGTCTCGTCGTGATAGGCGAGCGCGGTCTCGGGGTCGAGCGACAGGTTGAACTGGTCGAGCCAGCGGAACTCGAACCGGGCCTTCGAGAGGGCATCATCGCGCTCCTGCGCGCCGGGATGACCCTTGGCCAGATCGGCGGCATGGGCGGCGATCTTGTAGGTGATCACCCCCACCTTCACATCGTCGCGATTGGGCAGGCCCAGATGCTCCTTGGGCGTGACATAGCAGAGCATCGCGCAGCCGAACCAGCCGATCATCGCCGCGCCGATGCCGGAGGTGATGTGGTCATAGCCCGGCGCGATATCGGTGGTCAGCGGGCCGAGGGTGTAGAACGGCGCCTCGCCGCATTCGCGAAGCTGCTTGTCCATGTTGATCTTGATCTTGTGCATCGGCACATGGCCGGGGCCTTCGATCATCACCTGACAGCCCTTGTCCCAGGCGATCCTGGTCAGCTCGCCCAGGGTCTCGAGCTCGGCGAATTGCGCGCGGTCATTGGCATCGGCGATCGAGCCGGGGCGCAGGCCATCGCCGAGCGAGAAGGAGACATCATAGGCTGCCATGATGTCGCAGATCTCCTCGAAATGGGTGTAGAGGAAGCTCTCGCGGTGATGATGCAGGCACCACTTGGCCATGATCGAGCCGCCGCGCGAGACGATCCCGGTCACCCGGTCGGCGGCCAGATGAATGAAGGGCAGCCGCACCCCGGCATGGATGGTGAAATAATCCACCCCCTGCTCGGCCTGCTCGATCAGCGTGTCGCGGAACACCTCCCAGGTGAGGTTCTCGGCCACGCCATCGACCTTCTCGAGCGCCTGATAGATCGGCACCGTGCCGATCGGCACCGGGGCGTTGCGGATGATCCATTCGCGGGTGTTGTGGATGTTGCGCCCGGTCGAGAGGTCCATGATCGTGTCGGCGCCCCAGCGGATGGCCCAGACCATCTTGTCAACCTCTTCCTCGACCGAGGAGGTGACGGCGGAATTGCCGATATTGCCGTTGATCTTCACCAGGAAGTTGCGGCCGATGATCATCGGCTCGAGTTCCGGGTGGTTGATGTTGCACGGGATGATGGCGCGGCCGCGGGCGATCTCGTCGCGCACGAATTCGGGGGTGATGAACTCCGGGATCGCGGCCCCGAAGCTCTCACCATCCGCCAAAGCCTCGGCAGCGCCTTGCGCGCTTTCTCGGCGGCCCAGGTTCTCGCGCTCGGCGACGAAGATCATCTCCGGGGTGATGATCCCGGCACGGGCGGCCTGAAGCTGGGTGAGCGGACGCGCGCCGGTGCCGCGCAAGGGGCGATGCTGGATCGGGAAGGCGCGGGCGAGATGCTTGCCCGAGGCGTTGCCATTGTCCTCGGGCTTGATCGCGCGGCCGTCATATTCCTCGACCGCGCCGCCGTTCATCAGCGCCGCATGCCGCCAGCGCGGCAGCCCGGCTTCGACATCAATGCGGGCGGTCTCGTCGGAATAGGGGCCGGAGGTGTCATAGACCCGCACATTGGCCAGGGAAGGGTCCGACAGCGCGATCTCGCGATGCGGCACCTTCAGCTCGGGGGCCGCCTCGGGCGCCGAATAGACCTTGGTCGAGGCCGGCAGCGGGCCGGTGGTGACTAGCGGCGGGGTAAACTCGGTGGGCTCGAGCGGCTTGTTCATCGCGCGGTCTTCCTTGTCAGGACGGCTCAGGCGCGACGGGGAGGGTGACGGAAGAGGGGATGACCCCCATCCGCTCCTGTCCCTCGCGCCGGTATCAGCCGGATCAGGTTCAAAGGGTACCGCGCGGAGCTCCTGTTGCGCGATCTCAGCCTGCCTCCGCAGGCCCCCCTCGGAGCAATTGGGCAAAACGCTAGCGGCTCAAAACCGATGCAGCAAGGTGAATTCGCCATGGTTGCAACCTCTGGCCATCACCTCTGGGCGCGGCCGCGCGCGTGCATAATATGGCACGCACTGGTTCTCTCCCGCGTCGATCGGAGCGAGAGGGGTTCACGGCATTGACCGAGAGCGTTAACACTTCAGCTTCGGGGAGTGGTTCGATTCGATCTGGGACAAGTGGGGAGGCCGCAATGAGATCCTGTTTTGCTGCGCTGATCGCGGTGCTGAGCCTGAGCGGCTGCGCGCTTTTCCATTCCGGGGAGATCTTGCCTGCTCCGGGAAGTGTGGCGGAGGGTCAGACCCCGCTGGATGCGTTGCAGACCGGATCGGTGCCCGGGCCTGCGCAAGCGCCTGTCGATGCTGGTACCCAGGCAGAGGCGACCGAGACAGAGGCAACTCCCGCGTCCGAGCCTGCCGCCTGTGCGCTCGGATCGCGCTTCGTGCACAATACCCGCTATGACGGTGATCGCGTCGTTCTTGCGGATGATCAAGCGCTTGTCCTGCGTTCGGTGATGGCGGTGAATACCGATGGCGCGCCCAATTCCTTCCATCCCAAGGATCCGTGGGGCGAGACCGGCCTTGCGATCAATACCGTTTGCAATGCGATGTCGGTCTTTGCCGCTGACCGGCGCATCGTGCGCCCGGATCAGTGCCGCAAGCTGGTCTCGGAGTTCGAACATATACGCGATGGGAATTGGGAGCCCGAGGATGGCGCCCGCCTGATCTTGTGGGGCGTCGCGCGGCAGGGTGATCGCCGACCGGAGAAATATCGGCCCTGCCTCAATCAGCAGGCGCCCTATGCTGGCTACATGATCGCGCCGACGGCCCTTGCCGCCGATCCGGAGAAGGGATTGTGCGAGCAGGGGCGCTATCTCAACGCGCTGGAAGTGCCGTTCATCATTCGGCCATCGGGGCGCGAATTTGCCCTGCGCGGCGTTGATCGGGGCGATTTGGCCATGGTGCTTGAGCCCGTTTCAGGCCGGATGAGCCCGGCGATCATCGGTGATATCGGCCCGGGCTGGATTTCCGGCGAAGGATCCGTGGCGCTGCACAAGGCGCTGCGCGGGGTTGAGACGCTTCCGCAAAGTCGTGGTGCGACCCGGGTCTATGGGGCAGGGGAGACGGTGACAGTCATCTTCCCAAAAGAGGCGATCCCGCCGGGGCCGATCACGCCGGCCGCGATCGCCGCGGCGGCGCAGAACGCTTTCAGCGCCTTTGGTGGCCTCGCCCGGCTGCGCGCCTGTGATGCGGAACTGGTTGCTGACCCCTTGGCGCCGCAAGTGGCCGCGACACCGGCAGCGGCGCAGTAGGGCAGCACTGATAACGGCGGGGCTGCACTGCCCGCTCCGCCGTGCGTTGCTAACGCAAGTCGCTCCAAGCCAACTCGCTGCAAGCCAAGCGCGTTGCCGTATAGCTCCCAGACTTTTTTCATATTTGACCCATCCGCCCCCCAATCGCGATGATCAGCCGCGAAAGGGAGGCCCGCATGTCTTTCATGGACAGACTGCTCGTCGTCACACTCGAACAGGCGGTGGCGGCGCCGATCGCCAGTTGCAAGCTCGCCGATGCCGGGGCAAGGGTGATCAAGCTCGAACGCGCTGGCGGCGATTTTGCGCGCGGTTATGACGATGCTGTACATGGCCATTCGAGCTATTTCGTCTGGATCAATCGCGGTAAGGAAAGTTGCCGGGTCGATCTGCGGCAGGGCGAGGATCGGGCGCTGGTGCTGGAGATGCTGGCGCAGGCGGATGTGTTCATCCAGAACATGGCGCCGGGCCGGGCCGAGAAGCTCGGGCTGGGCGCCAAGGCGCTGATGGCGCGCAATCCGCGTCTGGTCACCTGCGAGATCCGCGGCTTTGCCGAAGGGACGCCCGATGCGGATCGTAAGGCCTATGATCTGCTGATCCAGGCCGAAACCGGGCTGTCCGGCGTTACCGGCACCCCCGAAAGCGGGCCGTCGCGGGTGGGGATCTCGATCTGCGATATCACCACCGGGCTCGTGGCCCATGCTGCGATCCTCGAGGCGCTGCTGGAGCGCGAGGAGAGCGGGCGCGGGGCGCAGCTCCAGGTATCGCTGTTCGACACCATGGCCGATCTGATGAATGTCCCCTATCTGCTGCACCGCTATGGTGGGCAAGAGGTGCCGCGTGCGGGGCTCGCGCATCCCTCCATCGCCCCCTATGGCGCTTTCGATTGCGCCGATGGTGCCGTCATCATCTCGGTGCAGAACGAAGACGAATGGCGCCTCTTGTGCCGCGAGGTCCTGCAACAGCCCGAACTGGTGGCCGATCCGCGCTTTGCCAGCAATGTCGCGCGGGTTGCGAACCGGGCGGCGCTCGATGCGATCATCGCCGAGAGTTTCGCAACGCGAGCCAGCGCGGCTCTGATCGAAGATCTGGAAGCGCATCGCATCGCCAATGGGCGCGTCTCGAGCCTCGCCGATCTCACGCGCCACCGCAGTGCCAGCTTTCAGACCGTGGCAACGCCGGACGGGGCGGCCGAGGTGCTCGCCGCCCCGGTCCTGTGGAACGGGAGGCGTCGCCCCTTGCGCGCGATGCCGGCGCTTGGTGCTCAGGATTGCGCGATCCGCCGCGAATTCATTGTCCCCCATCCCGAGCCCAGCTCGCAAGGGTGAGCGCCCAGATGCCAGAGAGTGTGAGCATGACCGAGACACCCAGAGGGCTAAACCCTTCGCGGCAATTCCCTGCCCAGCCATTCCCTGCCCAGCTTGGCGGCCTTTATGAGCAGCATCTGGCGCAGGCACCCGAGCGGGTGATGATTTTCGACGAGACGGGCGATCTGAGCTACTCGGCGTTTCACGAACAGGTGCTGCGCATGCAGGGCTGGCTCGCGGCGCAGGGCATCGGCGCGGGCGATATTCTGGCGCTGTGGATGGTCAATCGTCCGCTCTGGCTGGTGACGCTGTTCGCGGCGGCGCGGCTGGGTGCGGGGGTGGCGGCGGTCAATACCCGCTATCGGGGCCGCGAGGTCACGCATATCCTGCGTAAATCCGGGGCACGGCTGCTGATCCTGGAACCCGGCTTTCGCAAGATCGACTTCCCCGCGATCTTGCAGAGCATGGATCCGGCGGATCTGCCCGAGCTGCGGCAGATCGCGCTCTATGACGCTGGCGATGCGCTGCCGGATGGGTTGCTCGATCGCCCGGTGGTCGCGCTCGATCTCACCGCCCAGAGCCCTGCGAGCACCCCGGCGGTCGAGAACGCGGATCTTCCGGCGCTGCTGTTCACCACCTCCGGCACGACCAAGGCGCCCAAGCTGGTTTGTCATTCGCAGCGTAGCCTGAGCTGGCATGCCTGCGCCGCGATCCGAACCTTGGAGATGACGGCGCCGGGTGTGCGCGTCTTTACCGGTTTGCCGCTCTGCGGTGTGTTTGGCTTCAACGGCATCCTCGCCGGGATCGCAGCCGGCGGCGCGGTGGTGATGCTCGATGCGTTCGACGCAGCGCGCGCGGCGGCGTTGATGCGCGAGCACGCCGTCACCCATCTGTTTGGCAGTGACGAGATGTATCGCCGCATCGCCGAGGCCGCGAGCGGCGAGCGCCCGTTTCCTGCCGCGAGGCTGTTTGGCTTTGGCGCCTTTCATCCCGGCGCGGCGCATCTGGTCGCCGAGCTTGAAGCGCGCGGGCTGCCGCTTTCCGGCGTCTATGGGTCGAGCGAGGTGCAGGCGCTCTGCGCCAATTGGCGCTCGGACGATCCGCAAGCGCTGCGGGTGCAGGGCGGCGGACGCATGGCGGCGGGCGATGATGGCGCGGTGCGGGCGCGTGACCCGCAAACCGGTGCCTTGCTCGATCATGAGGAACCCGGAGAGCTCGAGCTGCGCCATCCGGGCCTGTTCACCGGCTATTTCAACGATCCCGAGGCAACCGCTCAGGCGATGACGGCGGACGGGTTCTTTCGCTCCGGCGATCTGGGCTATACCCGCGCCGATGGCAGCTTCGTCTATCTCTCGCGCATGGGCGACTCGATCCGGCTCGCCGGCTATCTCGTCAACCCGGTCGAGATCGACGACGCGATCAAGGAAGTGCCGGGCGTCGCCGATGTGCAGACCGTCGGCATCGAGCACCAGGGCCGCACCATGCCCGTCGCCTTCATCATCGCCGAGCCGGGAGCGGGGCTTGGAGCCGAAACCGTGCGCGCCGATCTGAAGGCCCGGCTCGCCAGCTTCAAGATCCCCGAGCGGATCTGGTTCGTCGACGCCTTCCCGACGACCGAAAGCGCCAATGGCCAGAAGATCAAACGCAACACGCTGCGCGAGATGGCGGCGGCGCATATCCGCGCAGAAACGGAAACCACTTCATGAGCAGTCTTTACTTCGAGGATTTCCAGCCCGGCATGAGTTTCGAGAGCAAGGGGCGCACGGTCACCGAGGCCGATCTCACCCTGTTCTCGATGCTTTCGGGCGACTGGCATCCGATCCATGCCGATGTCGAGTTCGCGCGCGAGACCCGGTTCGGCCAGCGCGTGGTGCATGGCGCGCTCGGCATCGCGATGGCGACCGGGCAGATGCATGAGATCGGCATCTTCAACGACAGTATCGTGGCCATGGCCAATCTGCGCGACTGGCAGTTCCTGGCGCCGATCTTCGTCGGGGACACGCTGCGCACGCGGCTCGAGATCACCGAGGTCGAGGCGACGCGCAGCCGATCGAGCGGCAAGGTCACGCGCCGCTTCACCCTGCTCAATCAACGCGGCGAGGCGGTTCAGCAGGGGCTGAGCGACGGTGTCGTGCTGCGCCGCGTCGCTCTGGAGGTCGCCCCGTGAAACTTGCTGAACTCAAGCGCGGCTTGTCCCTGCCGGTGATCGGGGCGCCGATGTTCCTCGCCTCCGGGGTCGATCTGGTGGTTGCGCAATGCACCCATGGCGTGATCGGCAGCTTTCCGGCGCTCAATGCCCGTCCGGCCGAGGAGCTCGATCGCTGGCTCACCGAGATCACCGAGCGCCTGCGCCGCTTTGAGGCGCAGACCGGGCGGCTTGCGGCGCCTTTCGCGGTCAATCTGATCGTGCATGGCTCGAACGCGCGGCTCGATGAGGATCTGGCGACGATTGTGCGCCATAAGGTGCCGCTGGTCATCACCTCGCTCGCGGCACCCGATAAGGTGGTAGAGGCGGTGCATGGCTATGGCGGCATGGTGTTTCACGATGTCATCGCGCTGCGCCATGCGCAAAAGGCCGCTGCGAGCGGGGTGGACGGGCTCATTCTGGTCTGTGCAGGCGCGGGCGGGCATGGCGGGCGTCTCAGCCCGTTTGCGCTGACGGCGGAGGTCCGTGCCTTCTTTGACGGCGCCATCGTGATCGGCGGCGCGATTGCCGATGGCCGCGCGGTGCTCGCGACCCAGGCCCTGGGGGCGGATTTCGCCTATATCGGCACCGCCTTTCTGGCGACCGAGGAGAGCATCGCCGCGCCCGGACACAAGCAGATGGTGGCCGAAAGCAGCGCGGCGGAAATTCTCTACACCCCGATGTTTTCGGGCACACATGGCAATTACCTCGTCCCGTCGATGGTGGCGGCCGGCGTCGATCCGCAAGAGGCTGCGCTCGCCCAGCCGCGCAAGATGGATTTTGGCGATGGCAAGCCGCGCCCGAAAGTGTGGAAGGATATCTGGGGCGCAGGTCAGGGCGTCGGCCAGATCCCGGCGGTGGTGCCGACGGCTCAGCTTATCGAGCGGCTCACGCGTGAGTATGATGCGGCGCGCCAGGCGCTCGTGCCCGAGATGGTGCTATGAGCGCGCCTGTCCTTCTCAGCTTCGCGCGCGATGTCGCGGTTATCACGCTCAACCGCCCCGATCGGCTGAACGCGCTGAACGAGGCGATGCATGTCGAGCTGCGCGCTTGCCTCGATCAAGCCGCTGCGCATCCGGGGCTGCGCGGGGTGATCCTGACCGGCGCCGGGCGCGGCTTTTGTGCCGGGCAGGACCTCTCGGAGCGTGCGCCGCTGCCTGCGGGGCAGAAATACGATCTCGCCGCGACGATCCGGGCGAATTACGTGCCGCTGATCCTCAAGCTCAAGGCGCTCAAAGTGCCGCTTGTCTGCCTCGTGAACGGTGTGGCGGCGGGGGCCGGGGTCAGTCTCGCGCTCTGCGCGGATATGGTCATCGCGACCCGCTCGGCCAAATTCGTGCTCGCCTTTGCCAGGATCGGCTTGATGCCCGATGCAGGGGCGAGCTGGATGTTGCCCCAGCTCATCGGCACCGCGCGGGCGAAAGGGCTGGCGATGCGGGCCGAGCCGCTCGGTGCCGAGCGGGCGCGCGACTGGGGGCTGATCTGGTCGGTGATCGAGGATGAGGCGCTTGGCGAAGAACAGACCCGTCTGATCGACTGGCTGGCCAGCGCCCCTAGCCTGGCGCTCAAATCCGCCTGCACGGCGATTGATGCGGCGCCGGGCCGTGATCTTGCCGCCCAGCTCGAGCTTGAAGCGGAACTGCAACAGGCGCTCGGCTGGAGCGATGATTATTCCGAAGGCGTTGCGGCCTTTCGCGAGAAAAGAGACCCCGCTTTCAAGGGGCAGTGAGGGAGGAACCACAGCATGTCTGAACCGGCCAGATCCGCCGATGCGCTGCCCGCTATGGGGCCGGAGGCGCGCTATTTCGAGGCCCTGCGCGAAGGGCGCTTCACCGTGCAGCGCTGCGATGCCTGCGCGCGCACGATCTTTCCGCCGCGCATCCTGTGCCCGGCTTGCATGAGCGAGGATCTGAGCGTCATCGAGCCGACCGGGCTCGGGGAGGTCTATTCGACCACCACCGTGCGCCGCCCAGCAGACAAGGGCGGCGACTACAATGTCGCCATCATCACCCTCGCCGAAGGGGTGCAGATGATGTCCTGCGTCAAGGGCATCGCGCCCGCGAGCGTGCGCATCGGGATGCGCGTGCGGGCCGAAGTGGTTGATGGCCGTGTCGAATTCACCCCGGAGGGGAGCGCATCATGACCATGCAGGAGATGCGCGGACGCGTTGCGGTTGCCGGGGTCGGGATTGCCGGGCTCGATGCCACCGGCCATACCGAGCTCGAGATCCTCGGCCTGGCCGCCAAGCGCGCGGTCGCGGATGCCGGGCTCACCCTTCAGGATATCGACGGCATTTGCACCGCCAGCGTCTCGTCGGCGATGTGGGTGATGCCGGTGGTCGAGTATCTGGGCCTGCGCCCAAGCTTTCAGGACAGCACGATGATGGGCGGCTCGAGCTTCGTCGCCCATATCCTGCCGGCGATGCATGCGCTGTTGTCCGGGCAGTGCAAGGCGGTGCTGGTCTGCTATGGCTCGACGCAGCGCAGCTCGACCCTGAACCGGGCCGAGATCGGGCGCTATCGCCGGGTGCTCGACCCGCAGCCCTTTGAGACGCCTTATGAGCCGCTCAACCCGCTGAGCTCCTACGCGCTGGTCGCCGCGCGGCATATGCATGAGTTCGGCACCACCCGCGAGCAACTCGCCGAGGTCGCGGTAGCGGCGCGGGCCTGGGCCGCGCTCAACCCCGAAGCGCTCAAACGCGAGCCGATGAGCCTGGCCGATGTGCTCGACGCGCGGATGGTGAGCGATCCGCTGACCGTGCGCGATTGCTGTCTGGTGACCGACGGCGCCGGGGCCTTCGTGCTCACCCGCTCCGAGCGGGCGCGCGATCTGGCGCAGCCGCCGGTGCATGTGCTCGGCGCAGGGGCGGCGGTCTGGCATCGGCAGGTCTCGATGATGCCCGGTTTCACCACCACCGCCGCGAGCGATAGCGGCGCGCGCGCCTATGCGATGGCGGGGCTCGGCCCGGAAGAGGTCGATGTGGTCGCGCTCTATGACGCCTTCACCATCAACACGATCCTGTTTCTCGAGGATCTGGGCTTTTGTGCGAAGGGTGAGGGCGGGGCCTTCGTTGAGGGCGGGGCGATTGCGCCGGGCGGGCGGCTCGCGGTCAATACCAATGGCGGCGGGCTCTCGGCCTATCACCCGGGGATGTACGGCATCTTCACGGTGATCGAGGCGGTGCGCCAGCTGCGCGGCGGCTGCGGCGCGCGGCAGATCGAAGGGGCGCAGATCGCGCTTGCCCATGGCAATGGCGGCACGTTGTCGAGCCAGGCGACGGCGATTTTCGGAACAGAAGCGGCGCTGTGAGCCGCCAGGGATCGGGAGCAGAGGAATGACAGGTGCGGTTGAGGACAAGGTGATCGCGGTGACCGGCGCCGGGGGCGGCATCGGGCGCGAGATCGCGCTGGCGCTCGGGGCGGCGGGCGCGAAGGTGGTGGTCAATGACCTGCCCGGGCCGAATGCCCCGGCGGTGGTGTCACAGATCGAGGCCGCGGGCGGCACCGCCATCGCCTCGCCCGACAGCATCGCCACCCAGGAGGGCGGCGAAGGACTCATTGCCCGCGCGATCGAAGCCTTCGGGCGCATCGACGGGGTGGTGAACAATGCTGGCAATGTGCGCGACGGCATCTTTCACAAGATGAGCGCCGAGGATTGGCTGGCGGTGCAGGCCGTTCATCTCAATGGCAGCTTTTACACCAGCAGCGCCGCGGCCCCGCATTTTCGCGAGCAGGGGGCGGGCGCCTTCGTCCATATGACCTCGACCTCCGGCCTGATCGGCAATTTCGGCCAGGCCAATTACGCCGCCGCGAAGATGGGGATCGTCGGCCTGTCGCGCTCCATCGCCCTCGATATGGAGCGCTTTGGCGTGCGCTCGAACTGCGTGGCTCCCTTCGCCTGGGGAGCAATGACGGCCTCGATCCCGACCGACACGCCAGAGGCCGCGGCGCGGGTCGAAAAGCTCAAGAAGATGGAGGCGCACAAGATCGCGCCGCTTGTCACCTATCTGCTCTCGGATCTGGCGCAGGGCGTGTCCGGCCAGATCTTCGGCGTGCGCGCCAATGAGATCATGATCTTCAGCCAGCCGCGCCCGGTGCGCTCGGTCCATCACGCCGAGGGCTGGTCGCCCGAGACCATCGCCCAGATCGCGATACCGGCGATGAAGGGCAATCTCACCCCGCTCGAGCGCTCGCCGCAGGTGATCGACTGGGATCCGATCTGATGGAGTATTCAGCCGTCAAGAACCGCGCCTTTGCCCCGATCAGCGAGGTTTGCACGCCCGATCGCGCGCTGCTCTATCATCTTGCGATCGGGTTCGGCGCCGAGGATCTCGCGCAGGTTTGGGAGGAGCGGCTGCGCTCCGCCTTCCCGACCATGGCCTTCGTGCTCGCGCATCAGGGCGGCTGGATGGCGGATCCGGGGAGCGGGATCGACTATACCCGCGTGGTGCATGGCGAGCAGCGGCTCTTGATGCTGGCGCCGATCGAGATCGGGGCGGCGCTGAGCGGGCAGGCGCGGGTCACGCATGTGGTGGACAAGGGCGCGGGCAAGGGCGCGGTGGTGCAGGTCGAGAACCGGCTCACCGATGCCAGCGGGCGCGAGATCGCGCGGGTCACCCAGACCAATTTTTGCCGCGGCGATGGCGGGCTCTCCCAGTCCGATCCGGCGCCCGAGCCGCTGGCGGTGCTGCCCGAGCGCGCGCCCGATGCCGAGATCACCCTCTCACTGCCGCAGAACGCCGCCGCGCTCTATCGGCTGACCGGAGACCGCAACCCGCTCCATATCGATCCCGAGCGTGCGACGGCGGCCGGGTTCAAGCGCCCGATCCTGCATGGGCTCTGCACCCTCGGTCATGCCGCGCGGGCGCTCTGCCAACGCTCGGGGCGCGGCTTGAGCGCACTCGATACCCGGTTTTCCTCCATCGTCTATCCGGGCGAGCGTCTGTTGCTCGAGATCTGGGACGAGGCTGACGGTGCCGCGTTTCGGGCCCGGGCCCCTGAGCGCGATGCGGTGGTGCTCGATCGCGGCTGGATCGGGTTCTGAGGCCGGTTCATTCAGCCCGGTCAACTCGGCGCAATCAACTCGGCGAAATCAGCTCGGCGAAATCAGCTCGGATCGGCCTCGAAATCGAGCGTGATCTGCGGGGCGGTGAGCTGCGCGCTCCACTGGCCTTGCTCGACCAGCGCGATGATGGTGTTGACGCTGTGCTGCGCGATCGCCCGTGCGGCGCTGCTCAGCGGGCGCTCGGTGGACATCGCGAGATAGACTTGGCGGCCCAGATCCGCGCGGCGGATCGGCCAGGACACCAGCTCGCCAGCGTCGAGCATCGGGCGAATGGCGTTCTCCGGCAGGATGGCAAAGCCGAGCCCGCGCGCCGCCAGATGCTTGATCTGCCGATAGCTGTCGGTCTCGATCGAGGTCTTGATCGTCTCCCCGGCCCGGCTCGCAGCCTCGTTGACGAGATCGCGCAGCCCGTGGGTGACCGAAGGCAGGATCAGATCATGCGCCGTAGCCTCGTCGATGCCGATCTCCTGACCGGGCCGCAAATGCGCCGGGGCCAGGGACGGGGCGGCGAAGAGGTGAAGCTGCTCGTTCAGGATTGGCGTGGTCCGCACGCCTGCCGGGTTTGCGCCCGAATAGATGATCGCAAGATCAATCTCCCCGCGGCGCAGCCATTCAAGGACGAAGCCGCTCATCGCCTCCGCCACGCGGATCTGCACGTCCGGGAACGCCTCCAGCGCAGTTTCGATGAGCGGCAATGCCAGGATCTCGGAGACAGTGCCCGGCAGCCCGATATGGACCGGCCCCGCGGGGGCATGTTCCTTGCCGCGCACGAAATCGGGCAGGGCGTTGAAATCGCTCAGGATCGCATTGGCCTTGACCAGCATGCGCTCCCCGGCCTCGGTCGGCGTCACTCCGCGCGAGAGCCGGTGAAAGAGCGGCATGCCCAGCTCCTCCTCCATATTGCGCACATGCTGGCTCAGCGCCGGTTGGGCGATGCGCAGATAAAGGGCGGCTTTCGAGAAGGAGCCATGCTTGGCGATGGCGACGAAATATTTGAGCTGGCGCAGATCCATGATGGCCGTATCCGTATGATATTACAGAGAAAAAATCCCATACAATCTTGATATCAGCCATAGAGGAATTCGGTATTTGTGCCTCGCACGCGGCTGGGGGAGCCTCATCGTGTCAAAGATGCCCGGGCCATGCAATCCGGGCAATACACGATACGAGGGAAGGGAACGCGTGCTCGATCTCAAGTTTGAAACCGGCGCTGATCACAACGACATCCGCGAGGCCGTGGGCAAGCTCTGCGCCCAGTTCCCCGGCGAGTACTGGCGCGATCTGGACAAGCGCGACGCCTATCCGAGCGAGTTCGTCACCGCGATGACCGAAGGCGGGTTCCTCTCGGTGCTGGTGCCCGAAGCCTATGGTGGCAGCGGTATGGGGCTCGAAGCGGCGGTGGCGATCCTTGAGGCGGTGCATGCCGCTGGCTCGAACGGCGCTGCTTGCCACGCGCAGATGTACACGATGGGCACGGTGCTGCGTCATGGCAGCGAGGCGCAGAAGCAAAAATGGCTCCCGCAAATCGCCTCGGGCGCACTGCGCCTTCAGGCCTTCGGCGTCACCGAGCCGACCGCCGGGACCGATACGCTGGCGATCAAGACCACCGCCACCCGTCAGGGGGATACCTATGTGGTCAACGGGCAGAAGGTCTGGACCAGCCGCGCCCAGCATTCCGATCTGATGCTCCTGCTGGCGCGCACCACGCCGCGCGATCAGGTGGAAAAGCGCACCGATGGCCTGTCGGTCTTTGTGGTCGATATGCGCGATGCCTCGCCCGAGCAGCTTCGCATCCAGCCGATCGACGCGATGCTCAATCATGCCACCACCGAAATCTTCATCGACAATCTGACGATCCCGGCCGAGAACCTGATCGGTATCGAGGGCAAGGGCCTGCGCTATATCCTCGATGGCATGAACGCAGAGCGGATCCTCATCGCAGCGGAATGCGTCGGCGATGCGCATTGGTTCGTCGGCAAGTCGCGCGATTATGCCAATGAGCGGGTCGTGTTCGGTCGCCCGATCGGTCAGAATCAGGGCGTCCAATTCCCGATTGCCCGCAATTACATGGAGCTCGAGGCGGCGCGGATGATGGTCTATGCCGCCGCCCGCGCCTTTGATGCCGGGCAGGATGTGGGCGCGATGGCCAATATGGCCAAGCTCTTCGCCTCCGAGGCGTCGTGGAAGGCGGCGGATACCTGCCTTCAGACTCATGGCGGTTTCGGCTTTGCCAGCGAATATGATGTCGAGCGCAAGTTCCGCGAGACGCGGCTCTATCAGGTAGCGCCGATCTCCACCAACCTGATCCTGTCCTATCTCAGCGAGCATGTGCTCAAGCTGCCGAGGTCGTTCTGATGAGCGCGGCGAGCCCTTCCCTTCCGGCCGCCTCGGACGATCCGGCGGTGCTGCGCCAGTGGATCGGGCGGCGTGAGGAAGCGACTTGCACGCTCGATGAGGCGGCGGTTGCCGGGTTCGAGGCGATCTTTGCAACGGGGCAGGGTGCGGGGGCGCTGGGGCTCCACTGGACCCTCTTCACCCCCTGCCCGCCGCTGGCAATGCTCGGGCCCGATGGTCACCCGCCGCGCGGCGGCTTCCTGCCTCCGGTGAGCCTGCCGCGCCGGATGTGGGCGGGCGGCGCACTCGAGTTCCACGATGCGTTGCGGCTGGGCGATGCGCTCACGCGGCGCTCGGTGATCCGCGATGTCGTGTTCAAGCAAGGCCGCTCCTCGGCGCTGGTCTTCGTGACCGTCGAGCATGAGTTGACCACCGGGCGCGGACCGGCAATCAGCGAGCGTCAGGACATTGTCTATCGTCCTGCCGCGACCGGGCCGGTGAGTTTGCCGCCAGCCGATCCCGATCGAGCGCGCGGCGAGGTGCTGGCGCAGATCGAGCCGAGTGCGCCGCTGCTGTTTCGCTACTCCGCGCTGACCTGCAACGCTCACCGGATCCATTATGATCTGCCCTACGCCATGCAGGAAGAGGGGTATCCGGGGCTGGTCGTGCACGGCCCGATGCAAGCGAGCGTGCTGATGCAGGCGATTGCCCGGAAGTCGGATGCGCCCCTGCGCCGGTTCAGCTATCGCGGGCTTTGTCCGCTGATCGGGGGGGCGGCGCCGTTCTCGATCTGCGCGCGGGGCGGGGAAGTCTGGACCGAGGATGAGGCGGGCCGGGTCTGCATGCTCGCCCAAATCACTCTAGCTCAGGTTTCTCTAGCTCAGGTCAGCCCAGCTCAGGTCAACGAAGCCCTTCCGGGCGCGCAGCCGGAGGGCGGGCGATGATCGCTGCGCTGACGACAACCCCGCTCGCGCCGCTCTTTGTGCCCGGTGATCGCCCGGAGCGCTTCGCAAAGGCCGCCGCCAGCGGCGCCGATGCGGTGATCCTCGATCTCGAGGACGCAGTTGCGCCGGAGGCCAAGGGCGCGGCGCGTTCGCATATCGCCGCTCATGGGATCGTCGAGCGCCCGGTAATCCTGCGCATCAATGATCCGCGCAGCGAAGTCGGCGCGGCGGATCTCGATTTGCTGCGCGAATGCGGCGCTGATCTGCGGCTCGCGGCTGTGATGGTCCCCAAGGCTGAAACGCCCGCGATGCTGGCGCAGGTCCGCGCTGCCTTGCCCAAAGTTCCCCTCATTGCGCTGCTCGAGACCGCTCTGGGCATCGAGCGCGCCCATTCTCTTTGCGCCGAACCGGGGGTGCTTTGCCCGGCCTTTGGCAGCCTTGATCTGGCGCTCGATCTTGGCATCTCCCCCGATCATGCGCTGATGGATCAGGCCCGCGGGCGTCTGGTGATCGCCGCGCGAGCCGCCGGGGTGGCGCCGCCGCTCGATGGCGTGACGCCGGTTATCGACGATCCCGAGCCCAGCCGCCGTGCCGCGAGCGCCGCTTGTGCCTTTGGCTTTGGCGGCAAGATGGCGATCCATCCCCGGCAGATCGCCGCGATCCGTGATGGCTTTGCCCCCGATCCGGCGCTGCTCGATTGGGCGCAGCGCGTGCTGCATGCCGTGAAGGCAGGCTCTGCGGGTGCGGTGAAAATCGACGGACAGATGATCGACGCGCCGGTGCTCGCCAGAGCCCGCGCCATCCTCGCCCGCGCCGGGCCGGTCTCGGCATAAGCCCATAACAACAAACGAAAAAAAACGGAGGAAACCCATGGATATGAATGAGCGCCTCACCCGCATCGAGGATGATCTGGCCATCCGCCAGCTTCGCGCCCGCTACTGCTTCCTGCTCGATCAGCGCCGGGTTGATGAGGTCGTCGATCTGTTCACCGAGGACGGGTATTTCCAGGGTCTGGGCATCGCCAAGGGCCGTACGGATCTGCGCCAGTTCTTCGCCGAGCAAGTGCCGATGATGGCCGAGGACATGTGGCATTTCATCGGCAATGAGACCATCGACATCGCGGGCGATCGCGCCACCGGCACCACCTCGCTGCAATACTGGTCGGTGAAGGGCGGCGAGAGCTATCTCTCGGTCGGCCATTACGAGGAAGAGATGCGGCGCGAGGGCGGGCATTGGAAATTCGCTCGCAAGATCGTCCATCTCGATTTCCTGACCCGCCTGCAAGACGGCTGGGCCGGCAAGCCGATGCATCGGCCAAGCAATCCCGAATTTCTCAGAATGCAGGCCGAAGCCCGCGCGAAGCTCGCCGGGTCGGTCAGCGTGTCCGGGGTGTAATCCCTGCCCGGACCCCACTGGCGGGGGCGTAAGGCCTCCGCCTCTTTTTCACGGCGGCTCAACAACATAACGACGAAAGCCGCGCATCCTTGGAGGAATTACAGTGCTGACTATACTGAAGAAAACCGCCCTTGCCGGGCTTGCGCTCGCGACCGGGCTGGCCTCGGGCAGCGCGGCACTCGCGCAGGATCCTGAAAGCTACAAGATCGGCGCCATCCTCGCGATGAGCGGCGCGGCGAATGAATATGGCCGAGTGATGAGCCAGGGCATCAATCTCGCGATCGAGGAAATCAACGCCAAGGGCGGCATCGACGGCATTCCGCTCGAAGCGGTGATCGAGGATCACAAAAGCGGGGTCGCCAAGGAAGGCGTCGCCGCCCTCAACCGCCTGATCAATCTCGAGAACACGCAAGTCGTTCTGACCTCCTTTTCGGGCCCGACCCTGGCCATCGCGCCGATCGCGGATGAGAAAAAGGTCCTGCTCCTGAATGGCGGCGGGGTGAGCGCGGCGCTGGTCGGGGCGTCGAAATACCTGTTCCACAACCGCTCGCTTGCCTCCGATCTGGGGTTGGCAGCGCTGCGCCATGCCCATGGTCTGGGGCTCAAGAAGATGTCGCAGCTTGTGTGGAAAAACGATGCCGGCGAGTCGATCGAGGAAGTGGCGAACAAGTATTGGGGCGCCATGGGCGGCACAATCGCGGCTACCGAATATGTCGAGATCGGCGCATCGAATATCGACACCCAGATCGCCAAGATCCGTGCCTCCAACCCGGATTTTGTCGCGCTGTGGCTGTTTAGCCCGGAGCCCGGCCTTGCGCTGAAGCGGCTGCGCGAGTTCCGCTTTACAAAGCCGATCATCGGTATCGAATTCACCCCCGATACTCAAAAGGCCGCCGGGGATGCCTCGGACGGGTTCCAGTATACCTCAGACTACTTTACCGCGACCGAAGAATATCCGTGGTCGAAAGCGTTCTCTGACGCTTATGAAGCCAAGTATGGCGAAAAGCCAGACTTCTATGCTGCCAATTACTACGAGAATGTCTATGTCGCGGCCGAAGCCATTCGCCGTGCCAAGGCCCAAGGCGGCGCTTATTATCGTGGCGACAAGCTGGCGGATGCCATCAAGGCCGATCCGCAATTTGACAGCGTCTATGGTGGCAAGATGACCTACCAGGAAAACGGCGTTGCCAAAAAGAAAGTGGCGCTTTTCTCGGTCAAGGACGGTCAGGCGAAATTCTTCCGCTACGTCTCGGCTGACTAAGCCGACGCACGATCATTTGACAGCTCAAGGAGAACAGACCCTGGGGCGAGGGCGGATCTGCCCTCGCTCCCGCCGCATGGGAGTGGAGTATGGATCTTTTACTGCAACTGATGATGAACGGGCTGGTGAATGGCAGCCATTATGCTCTGCTTGGCATAGGGTTTGGGCTGATTTTCGCCACCACCAAGCTGGTGCATTTCGCCTATGGGCCGATCTACGCGGCGACGGCCTATGTCTGCTGGTATAGCTTCATGCAGCTTGGCTTGCCGTTCTGGGCAGCGTTCGGCCTGTGTGTAATCGCGGCGATCGTGCTGGGGCTGCTCAGCTATCTGATCGTCTATCGCCCGCTGCAAAGCCGCAGCGATAGCGGGCTGGTCACGCTGATCGCCTCGCTGGGGCTTTATACCGTGATCGAGAACCTGCTCGGGGTGATCTTTGGCACCGGCGTCAAATCGGTGCAGGGCATTGATAGCGATGTCTTTTTTCTGGGGCCGGTCTTTGTCACCTCCTTCCAGCTCATGCAGATCGCGGCCCTGATCCTGGTTGGCGGAGCGCTCGCGCTGTTCCTGCGCTTTACCCGCTATGGCCAGGCGATCATGGCGATGACCGATAATGCCGAGATGGCGCAGATCGTCGGCATCGACACCCGCTTTGTTGCGCTGCTGGTCTTTGCGATCGGCTCGGCCATCGCAGCGGTGCCTGCGGTCTTGATCCTGCTCAAGGACAGCGCCGGGACGCATATGGGCTTCTCGGCGGTCTTTCTCGCCTTTCTTTCGGTCGTGGTCGGCGGCATCGGATCCCTGCGCGGCGCGGTCGCGGGCGGGTTCCTGATCGGCTTTGTCGAGAGCGCGGGGCTGTGGCAGATCTCGACCGACTGGCAGAGCTCGATCGCCTTCATCATCCTGTTTCTCATGCTGATGCTGCGGCCCGATGGGCTGTTCGGCGTCAAACGCTGAGGGGGCATTTTCCATGGAATATGTGATGCATATCCTGGTGATGGTCTGCATGTATGCCGTGCTTGCCATCTCCTTCAATCTGCTGATCGGCTTTGCCGGTCTCTTCGCCCTCTCACAAGCGGTGTTCTTCGCGATCGGAGCCTATGCCACCGGACTTGCGGCGGTGGCGGGGCTTCCCTTCCCGATGCCGGAGATCCTCGCGGTGCTCATCGGCGGCATCGTCGGGGTGCTGATCGCGCTCCCGGCGCTGCGCACGCGCGGCGACTATCTGGTGATCGTGACGCTGGCGCTGCAAATTGTCGTGCTGCAAGTGATCCTGAACTGGAAGAGCCTGACCGGCGGCACCGAAGGCGTGCGGGGCATTCCGGGGCTGAGCTTCTTCGGGGTGGCGCTCTCCGATCCGAGCCATTTCCTGATCTATGCCGCGATCGTGACGGCGCTGGTCTTCGTCTTTGCCTGGAAGGTCGGGCATTCCCCGTTCGGCCGGGCGATGAAGGCGATGCGCGAGAACGAGAGCGCTGCGCAGGCGGTCGGCAAGAACCTGCTTTACCTCAAGGTGAGCACCTTCGCCGTCTCCGCCGCGCTGGCCGCGCTCGCGGGGTCGATGTTCGCGCGCTATTACAATTATGTCAGCGTCGACAGCTTCTCGATCAACGAGACGATCTACATTCTGGCGATGGTGATCGTTGGCGGGATCGGCAATCTGTGGGGATCGGTGATTGGCGCGGCGGTGCTGGTCGCTCTGCCCGAGCTGCTCAAATTCCTCGATATGCCGACCGATATCGCCGATCAGATGCGGTTGGTGATCTATGGGGTGATCCTGATCCTGGTGCTGCGTTTCCGGCCGCAAGGCATCCTGCCCGAGCCGCGCGGGGCGCTGCATGATGGCGAGGAAACCGCGAGCGCGGGGGGCAACGCCTCCTCGCTGGTGGTGGGAGACGGATCGAGCAAGGGCGAGATCGTGGTCGATGCCAAGGGGCTGGTCAAACGCTTTGGCGGGATCACCGCAGTCTCGGGCTTTGATATCGAGATGCGGGCCGGGCAGATCACCGGTCTGATCGGGCCCAATGGCGCTGGCAAGACCACTGCCTTCAACATGCTGACCGGGTTCTTGCAGCCCAATGAGGGCAGCATCACCTTGCGCGGCAACAGCCTGCTCGGCCTCAAGCCGCACCGCATCGTCGGCGCCGGGGTCGCGCGCTCCTTCCAGGATCTGCGCCTGTTTCGCAACATGACGGTGCTCGACAACGTGCTGGTCTCGCTGCCCGATCAGGCGGGCGATGATCTGGGGCAAGTCTTCCTGCGCCCGGCCAAGGTCTCGCGCCAGGAGCATGAGAACCTCGCTCGCGCCATGGAGGTGCTGCGCTTTGTCGAGCTTGACGGCAAGGCGAACGAGACCGTCAACGCGCTCTCCTATGCCGAGGAAAAGCTGCTGGTGATCGCGCGGCTGCTCGCTACCGGCGCCGAAGTGATGCTGTTCGACGAGCCTTTATCGGGGCTCGATCCGACCACCCTCGCCGAGATCCTGCCCGTGATCCGCAAGCTTGCGGATAATGGCAAGGTCGTCTGCATCATCGAGCACAATCTCGATGTCATCAAGGAACTGAGCGACGTGGTCTATTTCCTCGACGAAGGGCGGGCGATGGCGGTCGGCACGCCCGAGCAGGTGATGACGGATCCCGAACTGGCGGCGAGGTACTTCAAATGAGCGATTTTGCAATCGAAGCCCGCGGCCTGTCGGCCGGGTATGCGGGCAAGACGGTGGTTCATTCCGTCGATCTGAAACTGAAGACCGGCGAGATCCTGCTCATGGTCGGCCATAACGGCGCTGGCAAGACCACCAGCGTGCGCGCGATCTGTGGCTTGCTGCCGGTCACGGGCGGCTCGGTGCACAAGGGGGCGCGCGACATCACCAACGCCACCCCGGCGAGCAATGTCGGCGCCGGGCTCGCTTTCGTGCCGCAGGGGCATGGCGTCTTCGGCTCGCTCACCGTGATGCAGAACATCGTGCTCGGCGCCTTTGTCGAGCGCGATGCGGCCAAGCAGGAAGAGCGGATCGAGACCGTTTTCGAGCTGTTCCCGATCCTCAAGGAGCGCCAGAAGCAGATCGCGGGCACCATGTCCGGCGGTCAGCAACAGATGCTGGCGATTGGCATGGCGATGATGCACGGGCCCGATGTGCTGATCCTCGATGAGCCCTCGATCGGTCTGGCGCCTAAATTCGTCGAGCGGGTGATGCAGTCGATCACCGCGATCAACGCCCGCTTTGGCACTTCGATCCTGATGGTGGAGCAGAACCTAAAATACGCCATCCCCGTCGCCCAGCGGGCGGTGGTGATGAAGACCGGCAGCATCATCTTTGATGGCGATCCCAATGAGCTGACCGACAAGGTGAAGCTCATGGAATTGTTCTGAGCCGGAAGGCCCATTGGCAAAGTCGAGAGGCAAGGTAGCGGGGCAAGATGGAGGGGCAGTGCAAGGGGGGAGGGCGGGGGAGCGTAGACCGGCTTCCCCCTCCCTAACAGCGCCGCTTCTGCGGGAGGCGCATAATCACAGCTCGGCGAATTTCACCGATTCGCCGCAGCCGCAGGCGTCGACGACATTGGGGTTGCGGAACTTGAACCCGGCCTCGAGCAGCGAGGTCTCGTAATGGATTTCGGTGCCGATCAGGAACATCGCCGCCATCGGCGCAATGAGCACGCGGGCGCCGTCCTGCTCGACGACCTCATCATGCGGGCCGATCTCTTCGGCGTAGTCCATGGTGTATTCCATGCCAGCGCAGCCGCCCTTTTTCACGCCAATGCGCAGGCCGACGACCTTGCCATCCGAGCCCGCCATGAGCGCGCGCACCTGCTCGGCCGCCTCCGGCGTCAGGGTCAGCGGTGCTTTTCCGGGAATGCCAAACATCACAATGCCTCCCCTTACAGCATGCCCAGTTCGAGCCGGGCTTCATCGCTCATCCGGCTCATGTCCCAGGGCGGGTCCCAGACGATCTCGACATCGACCGTCTTCACCCCGGGGAGGGGCTCGACAGCATCGGCGACCCAGCCGGGGATCTCGCCAGCGACCGGGCAGCCAGGCGCGGTCAGGGTCATGTCGATATCGACATCCCCTTCTTGCGAAATGAGCACGGTATAGATCAGCCCGAGATCATAGATATTGACCGGGATCTCGGGGTCGAACACGGTCCGGATCGCCTCGATGACATTGTCATAAAGCGGATGATCGGTGCTCGAGGGGCGGATCAGGGGCTCGCCCTCAAGCGGGGCGGCAACCTGAGCCGGAGCGGATGCATGATCCATTGCTGTTTCCTTCCGCGCTTGCTAGGCGCTGATGCCTCATTTGGTTTGACATATAAGGCGCGCGCGGCGGCGCGTCCATCTTCCGAGAAAACTAGTCAGGAAAGTAGCGTGAGTACAGCCCCGTTCTTCAAGCTGAGCAAAACTGATGGCAAGGCGCGGCTGGGCCTGATCTCGACCCCGCGCGGCGAGATCCGTACGCCGGCCTTCATGCCGGTTGGCACTGCGGCCACCGTGAAGGCGATGCTGCCCGGGCAGGTGCGCGAGACCGGCGCCGATATCCTGCTCGGCAATACCTATCACCTGATGCTGCGCCCCGGCGCCGAGCGCGTCGCGGCCCTGGGCGGGCTGCACCAGTTCATGAACTGGGACCGGCCCATTCTCACCGACTCAGGCGGCTTTCAGGTGATGTCGCTGGCCAAGCTGCGCAAGCTGACCGAGCAGGGGGTGCGCTTCAAGAGCCATATCGACGGTTCGGACTGGCTGCTGACCCCGGAAAGCTCGATGGAGATCCAGCGGCTTCTGGGCTCGGATATCGTGATGGCCTTTGACGAATGCACGCCTTTTCCGGCCGATGAGGGCGTGGCCCGCGCCTCCATGGAGCTGTCGATGCGCTGGGCCGAGCGCTCGCGCAGCGCGTTCGGGACGCGTGAGGGGCATTTCCTGTTCGGTATTCAGCAGGGCAGCATCTATCCGGATCTGCGCGCACAGAGCGCCGATGCGCTGCGTGAGATCGGCTTTGACGGCTATGCGATCGGCGGGCTGGCGGTGGGCGAGGGGCAGGAGCTGATGTTCGGCGTGCTCGATCATGCGCCCGACATGCTGCCCGAGGATCGACCGCGCTATCTGATGGGGGTGGGCAAGCCCGATGATCTGGTCGGGGCGGTGGCGCGCGGGGTGGACATGTTCGATTGCGTGCTGCCGACCCGCTCGGGGCGCAATGGTCAGGCCTTCACCCGGCGCGGGGTGATCAATATCAAGAACGCCCGCCATGCCGATGATCCGCGCCCGCTAGATCCCGATTGCGCCTGCCCGGCCTGTAGCCATTACTCTCGTGCATACCTGCATCACGTTTTCAAGGCGCAGGAGATCATCTCATCGATGCTGATGACCTGGCATAACCTGCATTATTACCAAGAATTGATGAGCGGGATGCGTTCGGCTATCCAAAATGGTGAATTTGCCGCTTTCGAGCATGATTTTCACGCATTGCGCGCCCAGGGCGACTTGCCGAGCCTTTGATCTCACTCGACAAATTTGTGGTGACGCTGCGCTGTGCCCGGTTTATAGGGGTTAAGACAACAATTCCCACTAGGTTGTGATAGGGAGTGAAAACCATGAGCAAGCGGGACGCTTTGATCGCTAAATATGCCGAGGACCTGAAATCCAAATGCGGTGTCGAGCCGGATATGGACTTCCTGAAAAAGGTGACCATCGGCTGCGGTCCGGCCATCTATAACGCGGATAGTTCACTGGTATCGTCGAGCGATAACAGCGAGCTGGAGCGGGTGAAGACCAACTTCCTGATGAAAAAGCTCGGCCTGTCCGAAAGCGAAGATCTGGACGGCGCCATCGCGTCGGTGATCGATCAATACGGCAAATCCACCAAGCAAAAGCACCGCGCGGTGGTCTATTACCTGCTTGCCAAGCACTTCAAAAAAGAAGCGATCTACGACAAGAAAAAGTAAGTCGCTTCAGCCGGCGCGGGGGTTCACCGCGTCGGCGACGCTGCGCGCGCTTCTTTGAGGGCATGCGCCCGGCAGGGCTGGACGAAATCCCCCGGCCTCGCCATAGTGCGCCGCAGATGATCAAGGGAGTCTCCGGTGAGCTTGTTTTCGCAGATCTTTACCTGGTGGAACGGTCAGACCCTCGGCACCCGCCTGTTCACGGCGATGAATGGCGAGAAGGTCGGCGAGGATGATCAGGGCAATGTCTATTATCAGACCAAGGGTGGCAAACGCCGCTGGGTGATCTTCAACGGCGTTTCCGAAGCCTCACGGGTCTCGCCAGATTGGCATGGCTGGTTGCACCACACCTATGATGCGCCGCCGACCGAGGCACCCTTGCCCCAGAAGCCCTGGGAAAAGGCGCATAGCGCCAATATGACCGGAACGGCCGCCGCCTATCACCCGCCAGGCTCGGTGCTCACACCCGAGGAACGCCCGCGTGTGAGTGGCGATTATACCGCCTGGTCCCCAAACGGCTGAGAAATCGCGCGTCCTTGACTTGATCGCGCCACAGATCCTGCGAATAGTGCGCGCTGTTCATGGGCGGCAAGGCGCGCCCGCACGGCGCCGCATCCGCGGCCTGTCGAGTTGCTATCAGGGATGAAGCCGGATGAAGATCGAGAACCCGTTTGAAACGCTGGTCGGCGCGGTCGTCGTCGCTGTGGCGGTGGGCTTTGCCCTCTATGCCTCGAACAGCTCGCCGGGTTCGTCCGCCGGTGGCTATGATCTGATCGCGGAATTTCGCAGCGTTGAGGGCGTGACCCCCGGCGCCGATGTGCGCATCGCTGGCGTGCGGGTCGGCTCGGTGAAGCAAGTTTCCCTCAACCAGGAGCGCGCCCGTGCTCGCGTCATTCTGGCGGTCGAGAATGGGGTGCTCGTGCCTGAGGACAGCTCAGCCAAGATCGCCTCGGACGGGCTGCTGGGCAGCGCCTATCTGTCGATCGAGCCGGGCGTGTCGGATATCTTGCTCGAGGGGGGCGAGGAGATCGAGCTCACTCAGGGCTCGGTGAATTTCATGGATCTGATAGCCCGTGCGATCCACACCACTGCTGGTGGAGGCGCCGAATGATCCGGCGGTCAGCACTGGCGATCACAACGGCGGCTCTCTTGCTGGGCGGTTTCGGGCCGGCTCTGGCGCAGCAGGACCCGGCGCCCCTGCAAGGCACTGATAGTGAGCCTGCGCCGATCCCTGGCAATGCGCTGGACGCCACCGCCGATGCGCTGCGAGAGGCTTTGGGCGATCCCGGCACGATCCCGCAGGAGGAAGTGACCAGCACGCCCGGCGTCACCGTCGTTTTGCGTGGGCTCGACAAGCTGACCGGTACTTCCCAAAAGTTCGAGATCAAGATCGGCGAGCAGGGCCGCTATGAGCGGCTGTTGATTTCGGCGCAAGCCTGCAACCAGCGGGTCTCGGCCTCGGCTCTCGATGCCAGCGCCTTCCTGCAAGTCTTCGATACCAAGGCCGATCCGCCGCTTCAGGCCTATTCGGGATGGATGTTCGCGTCCTCACCGGCCCTCTCGGCCATGGATCACCCGCGTTTCGATGTCTGGGTGCTGAGCTGCAAGATTTCCTGAGCCGGCGTTTGCGGGTCGAGCTCCAGGAAATCCGCTTCCATCTCCAGCGCGTTGCCGAGTTGCCGATGATACTCGGCCCGCGCCATCTCCCGCGCGCCAAACCGGCGCAGATGCTCGGTGACGAATTGGGTGTCGAGCAGCACGAACCCGCCAGCCTTTAATCGCGCGAGCAGATAGACCAGCGCGATCTTCGAGGCATCGGTGCGGTAGCTGAACATGCTCTCGCCAAAATAGGCCGCGCCCAGGGTTACGCCGTAGAGCCCGCCCGCCAGCTCGCCATCCATCCAGACCTCGATACTATGCGCCCGCCCCAGCCCATGCAGCGCGTTATAGAGCTCGCGGATCTTGGCATTGATCCAGGTCTCGGTGCGATCGGCGCAGCCCAACATCACGCCATCGAAATCATGATCGACCGTAACCTCGAAGCTTCCTTGCTTGATCTTTTTTGCGAGCGATTTGGGGATATGGAAATTGTCCATATCGATGATCCCGCGATAGGCGGGGTCAACCCAGTAAATCTCTGGATCATCGGCGCTGTCCGCCATGGGAAAGACGCCCGCCGCATAGGCGTTCATCAGCAGCGTCGGGGTGAGGTCAATCCGGCGATCACTCATGGCGCAAAGGGTAGGTGAGAGCCAGCGCGCGCGCTAGCTCTTTTGTTTCTCCAGCCATTTTTCAAGCCAATGGATGTTGTATTCGCCATTGATGAAGTCAGGCTCGGACATCAACGCCTGAAACAGCGGCGTGGTGGTCAGCACGCCATCGACGACCATCTCACCCAGCGCACGGCGCAACCGCATCAGGCATTCATTGCGGGTGCGGCCATGTACGATCAGCTTGCCGATCAGGCTGTCATAATGGGGCGGGATCCGGTAGCCGGTATAGATCGCGCTATCCATCCGAATGCCAAGCCCGCCCGGCGCGTGGAAGCTGTTGATCGTGCCCGGAGACGGGGCAAAGGTGGCGGGGTGCTCGGCATTGATCCGGCACTCGATCGCGTGGCCATAGGGCTCGACCTGATCTTGGGAGAAGGACAGCGGATTGCCGGCGGCAATGCTGATCTGTTCGCGCACCAGATCCACGTTGTAGATCGCTTCGGTCACAGGGTGTTCGACCTGAAGCCGGGTGTTCATCTCGATGAAATAGAACTCGCCATTTTCATACAGGAACTCGATGGTCCCCACGCCCAGATATCCCATCTTCTGGATCGCTTTGGAGACCGTCTTACCGATCTTCTCGCGATCCTTGGCGTTGAGGGCCGGGGAGGGGGCTTCTTCAAGCACCTTCTGGTGGCGGCGCTGCAAGGAGCAGTCGCGCTCACCCAGATGGACGACATTACCATGGCTGTCGGCAACCACCTGGATCTCGATATGCCGGGGCAGCTCGAGATATTTTTCCATATAGACAGTGTCATCGCCAAAGGCAGCCTTGGACTCTGAACGCGCCGTCGAGAAGGCGGTTGCCAGCTCCTCTTCACTGCGCGCGAGTTTCATGCCGCGTCCGCCGCCGCCCGAGGACGCCTTGATCAGCACTGGATAGCCGATCTTCTTGGCGACCTTCTTGGCCTCTTTCACATCCGGAATGCCGCCATCAGAGCCCGGCACGCAAGGAACGCCCAATTCGATCATGGCCTCCTTGGCCATGATCTTGTCGCCCATCAAACGGATATGATCGGCGGTGGGGCCGATAAAGGTGAGCCCATGCTCGGTCACGATCTGCGCGAAGCTGGCATTCTCGGACAAGAAGCCATAGCCCGGATGGATCGCCTCTGCGCCGGTGAGTTCACAAGCCGTGATCAGCGCCGGGACGTTGAGATAGGATTTCGCCGCCTGCGGCGGGCCGATACAGACGCTTTCATCAGCCAGTCGCACATGCATGGCATCGGCATCGGCGGTGGAATGCACCGCGACCGTCTTGATGCCCATTTCCTTGCAGGCGCGGTGAATGCGAAGGGCGATTTCGCCGCGATTGGCGATCAGGATTTTCTCGAACATCGGCAGGTCCAAAGCGTCAGGAAGGAAGGAAGGGCAGGGCCTTGGGCGTTACTCGATGATCATCAGCAGCGCGCCATATTCGACCGGTTCCTCATTGGAGACGATGATCTGCTTCACAACACCAGAACGCGGGGCCGGGATGTGGTTCATGGTTTTCATCGCCTCGACGATGACGATGGTCTGGCCTTCGGTCACGCTCTGGCCCACCGACACGAATTCAGGGGCGCCCGGCTCGGGGGCAAGATAAGCGGTGCCAACCATCGGCGAGACGACAGCGCCCGGATGGTTGCTCAGATCGGCGGCCTGCTGATCAGCGGCAGCCGAGGGGGCAGCCGAGGGGGCAGCCATGGGAGCGGCAGCGGCAGCGATCGGCGCAGGGGCGCTCATCGCCGGACGCGGCGCTTCGGCATAGACCGGTGCCGGGGCGGCGTAGCGCGCCAGGCGCACGGTGAGCTCATCATCCTCACCATATTCGCGGGTCACTTCCAGCTCGGCGAGATCGTTTTCCTTGAGCACGCGCGCGAGCGCTTCGACGAAGGCGACATCGGCTTCGGAGCGGCTGGATTGGGAGCTGGACTTCTTTGATTCGGTCATATCATGCGTTCCTTCGCCGCGCAGGGGCGATGTCTTGGCTATAATGGCCTCGGCCAGGGCGGCATGGGCCTTGGCGGGGGCGATCCGTGTTTGTCAGTGTTCTCGGCGGCTCGGGCGCGCCGCAGGACGTGGTCAGGCCATTGCCGTTACGCCGTCCCGCCGCAGGCTGCAACGATTTCTCGCGGAAAATTTGCGCTTAGGCCGTGTAAGGCGACAATTGCGCGTCCTGTCTCGAGCAACTGCGAAATAAGTTTTCGCCGCAGTGGATGCGGCGAAAACAATTGATAACCACTCGCGACTCACCGCCCTATCCAGAAGCGGCGCGCGCCGCGGTCCGATCAGTTCGACGCGCGCGCTTTCTCGGCAAAGCCCTTGAGCGCATCGGCCGGTACATAGCCGCGAATGATCTCGTCACCCATGATAAAGGCCGGGGTGCCATTGATCTGGAGGGCCTGAGCGATCTCATAATTCTTGCCGATGCCCTGCTTGACCGCCGGATCCTCCATATCTGCCTTGAGTTTCTCGACATCGAGACCGGCTTGTTCGGCATAGAAGAAGACCGCCCGCTCATCGAGCGCGCCGCGATGGGTCATCATGCCATCATGGAAGGCCTTGTACTTCTCCGGCCCCTGCTTCATCGCCGCCGATGCGGCCAGGCCAGCCCGCTCGCTATCGGGGCCAAGTACCGGGAATTCCTTGACGACCAGGCGGACATTGCCATCGGCGGCAACGAAGTCCTCCACCTCCTTGTGCGCGCGTTTGCAAAAGCCGCAGCGATAGTCGAGGAATTCGACGAGGGTGATATCGCCCTCCAGATTGCCGCCGACATAGGAATAGCCATCATTGAGCAGATCCTGCTCATAGCTGGAGAGGGCGGCCGTGGCGGCTTCTTCCTCTTGCTGGCGGCGTGCTTCTTCCAGCGCTTGCAGGGCTTGCAGAACGAGTTGAGGCTCCTCAGCGAGCAGTTTGCGGGCTTCCTCACGGATCGCGGCGCGCTGGGCATCGGTGAAGGCAGCGTCCTGCGCCTCGCCAGCACCAGGCAGCGCGAACAGCCCTGAGACAGCAGCAGCGCCAACCAGGGCGAGCGAGAGGGCAAAGGATTTTGCCGAGGGCTTCAGGGTCTTGGTCAGGGTCATCGGTCACTCCTTGATACGGCTCGGCGCATGCAGATGCGCGCCCATGGGTTGGCACTGGGCATAACAGCTTAATTGCCGCTCTGCCTTCATTTCTTCGCGAGGTGGCGTTTATGCGGCAAGCGGCAGCGCCCGTTATCCCGAAATGGTCAGCCGCCGATCTCGCGGGTAATATCTTCGGCGCGCAGATGCCCCGGAGAGCCCACGGGCAGCAAGGCCTTGGCCCGCTGTGCCTGGATCAAGGCATCGCGCGGCTGGCCCTGAAGCGCCATGCGCTCGGCCGAAACCACCGCCGCCATTCCATCATCGCCGCTGCGCTGATAGGCGAGGGCCAGGGAGCGCTTGACCCCCGCATGATAGGGATCATCCAGCGCCGCGCGCTCGAGCACTTGCAGCGCCTCGCGATTATGGCCTTGCGTATCTGCGCTCAGCAGCGCCTGGCCAAGCCCGCCAGCGATCAGCGCATCCCCCGGCGCCAGCGCCACGGCCTTGCGATAGGGAGCGATCGCGGCCTCTCCCCGCCCGCTCTCGAGCAGGAATTGCCCCTTCAGCTCCCAATAATAAGGGTCCGAGGGCCGCATCTCGATCAGCTTGTCAACCGCGGCCAGCGCCCGATCCGGGCTCGGCAGGCGGTGCAGCATGATCGCCTCACGGTAGAGATCGAGCTCGCGACTGCCGAGCGAGGTGGTAAAGCGCGTGCCCGGCTGCGCGATGAACCCGTCGAGCTTGGCGCGCATGCGTCCATGCCAATAGGTGAGTTCGGCGGAAACCTTGGCCCCCAGTGCGGGCGAGCGCAGCACATCGCGCTGCAAGAACTCGATCCGTTGTCGGCTCAGCGGGTGGGTGAGCGCGTAAGGGTCGACATTATGGGCAAAGGCCGCCTGATTGGCCTCCAGACGCTCGAGCACCCGGATCATGCCCGACGGATCAATGCGCGCTCTTTCAAGGATCGCAAGCGCAGCGGCATCGGCGCTGGCTTCTTGCGATCGGGTGAAGGAGAGATAGTCGCGCTCGGCGAGACGGTTACCGATCCCCGCGATCGAGAGCCCCGCGCGCCCGGCTCCGGCGACGGCTGTTGCAATCCCGATGATGGTGGCGGCGATGGCCTTGTTCTGAGCACTGCGCGCCGCACTGATCCGGGCAAACAGATGCCCGCCGGTGATGTGACCGGTCTCATGAGCCATCACCCCGATCAGCTCTTCGGGCGTTTCCAGCGTGCGCAGCAGCCCGGTGTGGAAAAACATGTTGCGCCCGGTGCCAACGAAAGCGTTGAGAGAATTGTCCTGGATAATGAACAGGCGAACCGTTTGCTCGGTCAGATCGGCAGCGGAGAAGACAGGGGTAATGAGCTGGCGCAGGGTTCGCTCGATCTCGCTGTCACGGATCAGCCCGGCGGCGCTCGCATTGACGGGCAGGGCCAGTGCGGCGAGCATAGCGAACGCTCCCGACAGAATCTGGCGCCGGCAATTTTTCCATATCTTGTATCTCAACGCCTCTGGTCCCTCTTTTCCTTGCTTTAGCGACGCTGTCTTGCATTGATGCCCAGCAACGTCGGCAAGTTCTGGCGCGTCGGCAAGGTCTAGCGCTTCGGCCTGTGCTGCCGCAAGGCGAGGCTGGCCGCGCCGTTGAAGTCAGCTCCGCGCTGATAATGGGGGTCGAATGCGACGAAATTCAAGGCTGGTTAAGGCTTCGCGCCGCTCGGAAATCGGTCCGTTCATGGTCATGGATGTGATGAATGCAGCCGCTGCGCGCGAGGCGGAAGGGGCCTCGGTGATGCATCTGGAGGTCGGTCAGCCCGGCACGCCAGCGCCGCGTCTGGCGCGAGAGGCGCTCAAACAGGCGCTCGACACCCCTTTGGGCTATACGCTGGCGGTTGGATTGCCCGCCTTGCGCGCGCGCATCGCGCAGCTTTATGCCGATTGGTATGGGGTCTCTCTCGATCCTGATCGCGTGATTGTGACCGCGGGGTCCTCCGCTGCGTTCCAGCTTGCCTTCCTCACGGCCTTCGATGTGGGCGATCGGGTGGCGCTTGGCGATCCGGGCTATCCGAGCTATCGCAACATCCTGCAAGCCTATGGCCTTGAGCCCGTGCGTCTGCAAACCACGCTGGAAACGCGCTATCAGCCAACCGCTGCTCAACTGGCCGAGATCGGCACGGTTCAGGGGCTTCTGGCCGCCAGCCCGGCAAACCCGACCGGGACGATCCTGGATTTGCCAGCGATGCAAGCGCTGGTCGAGGCGATCGAGGCGCAGGACGGGATCTTCATTTCCGACGAAATCTATCATGGCCTGCATTTTGGCGAGCGAGCCGTTTGCGCTCTCGAAGTCACCGACCGCGCCATCGTCATCAACAGTTTCTCGAAATATTTCTCGATGACCGGCTGGCGGATCGGCTGGATGGTGGTGCCGCCCGAGCTCGTGCGCACTGTCGAGCGGCTGGCGCAGAACCTGTTCATCTGCGCGCCGCATGCGAGCCAGATCGCGGCGCTGGCGGCGCTGGATGCGACCGAGGAGCTGGAGGAGAACCGGCAGGTCTATGCCCGCAATCGCGAAGTCTTGCTCGAGGCGGTGCGCGCGGCCGGGTTCCGGGACATCGCGCCCTGCGACGGGGCCTTTTACGTCTACGCGTCCCTGCCCGAGGGCGCTCCGGATAGTGCTGCCTTCTGTCAGGCGCTGCTGGCCCAAGCCGGTGTCGCTGCAACGCCCGGGCTCGATTTCGATCCCGAGCGCGGCGCTGGTACGGTGCGCTTCAGCTTTGCGCGCGGGGCGGACGAGATCTCGGAAGCCGCGGCGCGTCTGGTTGCCTGGAGTGCGAAACAAGCGGCGGATCAGTAGCGCGGCGCTGGCTTGTCAGACTATCATCCGGCAAGCTTTTGGCGGACCTGGTCATTGAGCGCGATGATATTCGAGGAAGGCTCATCCGCGCCTTCTTCCACGCTTGGATCCGGCATCGTCGCCCGCTCCGCCTCGCGGCTGGCGCGGCTGTCATTGGCCGGTTGCGGCAATTGCGGGCTCGCGACAGCATCCTGTTCGCGCGGCGCCGGGCGGTAATCATCGGCATTCTTGTGCAGGTAGTCGAGCGCGCGACCGACCGTGTTCCAGATCTGCCGCAGCATCTGGCTTTGATACCGTGCCCGGCCTTGCCAGACAAAAAACGCCTTGGCCGACCACAGCGCAAACATCACCCCCGCGACATAGAGCGGGGCGTCCTGAACCAGATAGCGCTTCAAAAGCGCCGAGAGTTCAGGATCATTTTGCAAGATCCGCGCGCCGAAGACCAACGCCAGCGACAGCACAAAATAGAGCGCCGCCGCCTTGAGCGCCGCTCCGGCGAGCAGCCAGAGCGCCGCCCGCTTGGTGCGATAATCAATGCGATAGCCGCTAAAGAGGGTCAGGATCTCGCGTTCGCGCCCGACAAACTCTTCCTTTCGGTCGAGATCGATATTGGCGAGCGCAATCGGCAGCGCCTTGTCCTTGCGGGTCAGAACGATACTCGCCGCGAGCTGGCCCCGGCGCAGAGGCAAGGTCACATTGTCAAAGGTCAGTTCGGCTTTGCTCGCCGGATTTTCGAGGGTCAACTCGGTGAAGATCGCGGTGCGGTCATGCGTGGCCTGGCGCAACAGCGCGGCTCTCGCCTCCTCGCTCAGCAAAATATTCGCCTGATCGCGGCTTTCGGCGGGCAGGTAGCTTGCACTGTGGCGGATCTCGCCGGTTGTGATCTCCAAATCGAGCACACGCTCGGATTTGGAGGGCGGACGGATCGTAATCCGAGTGCATTCCTCAGGAAGCTCGTTCCCCAGCATGAACCCAACCCTTGCTTGTAACCCCATCGAAAGAAGGTAACCCGCAATGGCTGGCTTGACCAGATGAGGGAGAGCGAAAAGGTGCCGTTTCCCGCATAGGGAGTGGAATTTCCTGCCCAATTGGTGGGGCGGTCCCTGCAATCAACAAGGATTTCGGCGCAATCCTGGCCCCGCTCCCGGATCATTTCAGTCTCCGGGAGCGGGTTGGGCCGTTGAGGCTGGTCCGGTCAGCGGCGCAGGTTCCACCAACCGGTCCGCTTGGGAGCGGGGCGCGATTGGGGCTCATCCGGAGCGCCGTTATCGGCGATGACCAGTTCGGGCTCATCAGCAGCGGATGCGCTCTGTGATGTGGCCGTTTCCGCGAGCGCGGCTTCTTCGATCACCGGTTCTTCGATCGCCAACTCTTGAGCCGCCGATTCTTGGACCGGGGATTCTTGGACCGGGGATTCTTGGGTTCCTGGCTCGTTCGGAGCCGTTGCCGCCGCGTCCTGCATATCGGCAGCCTCAGCCGGGAAGGTCTGGGCTGCGGTTTCCGGCTCGATCTCACCGGAGGGTGCTGGCGTGAGCGTCTGTGCGGCCTCTGTACTCGCTGGCTCAGCCGCCTCTTGCCCGGCGGGGTCGCTCAGATCAATGACCTGCAACGGATCGGCCCCTGCGTCCTCATCGGACTTTTTCCGGCGACGACGCCCGCCGCGACGGCCACGACGGCGCCCGGCCGAGCGTTCGCCCTCTTCGCCATCGGCATCATCGGAGCCTTCATTCTCGGTGCTTTCGGAAGCATCGTCGGTGTTTTTGGCCGCCGCGTCCTGATCAGCATCGGCTGCGGTGTCGTCTGCATTGACCTCCACCGCATCCTCGACCGCCTCGCCGTCGCGATCCTTGCGCTTGCGCCGACGCCGCCGACGCTTGTCGCTGCCATTGTCTTCCTGCGGTTCCTCGACGACTTCCGGCACTTCGACACCTTGCTCCGAGAAGCCGGTTTCGACCGTGACCGCAGCGGTCTCGATCTCTTCGCGCTCCAGACGCTGGGTCCGCTCGACGGTGAAATCGGGGCTGACCTTGTGCGGGTCGCCGATCACGATCACCTGCATGCCGTAACGTTCCTCGATTTGCAGGATCCGTGCGCGCTTGTGGTTGATGACGTAATTGGCCACGGTGACCGGGGCCGTGACCCGAACAGCGGCGGTGCGTCCGCGCACCCCCTCTTCCTCGACCGCGCGCAGCACCGACAGCGCGAGCGATTCGTCCGAGCGAATAATGCCGGTGCCATGGCAATGCGGGCAAGGCGAGGTCGTAGCCTCCAGCAGGCCCGGCCGCAGCCGCTGGCGTGACATCTCCAGCAACCCAAAGGACGAGATCTTGCCGATCTGGATCCGAGCGCGATCGTTCTTCAGCTTCTCCTTGAGCATCTTTTCGACGGCGCGATTGTTCTTGCTTTCATCCATGTCGATGAAGTCGATGACAATCAGCCCGGCGAGATCGCGCAATTTGAGCTGGCGGGCCACCTCTTCGGCGGCTTCGAGATTGGTCTTGAGCGCGGTTTCCTCAATCGAGCCTTCCTTGGTGGCGCGGCCCGAGTTCACGTCAACGGCAACCAGCGCCTCGGTGACGCCGATCACGATATAGCCGCCGGATTTGAGCTGCACCGTCGGGTTCAGCATCGCATTCATCTGGCTTTCCACCTGATGCCGGATGAAGAGCGGCACGCTGTCCGAATAATGATGCACATGCTTGGCGTGATTGGGCATCAGCATCTGCATGTATTCGCGCGCTTCGCCAAAGCCCTCTTCGCCCTCGACGGTGATTGTGTCGATATCATTGTTGTAGAGGTCGCGAATGGCGCGCTTGATCAGGCTGCCTTCCTCATAGATCAGCGTCGGCGCCACCGATTTCAGGGTGAGATCGCGGATCGAGGACCATTGGCGCAGCAGATATTCATAGTCGCGGCGCACTTCGGCCTGGGTGCGTTCGGCGCCGGCGGTGCGCACGATAAGCCCCATGCCTTCGGGCACTTCGAGATCATTGGCGAGAGCCTTGAGCCGTTTGCGGTCGGCGGCATTGGTGATCTTGCGGGAGATGCCGCCGCCACGCGCGGTATTGGGCATCAGCACGCAATAGCGGCCAGCCAGCGAGAGATAGGTGGTCAGCGCCGCACCCTTGGTGCCCCGCTCTTCCTTGACCACCTGAACCAGCAGGATTTGCCGCTTCTTGATGACTTCCTGAATATTGTATTTCTTCACCCGCAACCGGCGCGGCTGCACCTCTTCGCGGCTATCTTCAGCGCCGACTTCCTCGACATCGGCATCAGCGCCGTCCTCGTCCTTGTCGCTGGACGTGGTGTCGGCGTTGTCGGCATCCGCCGTCTCGGCGTCGTCCTCGTCATCCTCGAGCTCTTCGCTGATGCTCTCGCTCAGATGCGCCGCTTCCGCCTGTGCAGCGATGGGGGCCGACTGGCTGGCGCGGGTTTGCGTGAGTTCGGCGAGGATGCGCGCGAGTTCGTCTTCTTCGACGGCGGGCAAGGGCGGCATATGCCAGCTTGCTTCCTGGCCCTCGGCGCCCAGGCTTTGCAGCGCCTCGGGCAGAGCGGCGGCATCGGTCTCATCCAGACCGGTCAGCTCAAAGCCGCGGCGCTTGCTGCGCCCGCCCCGACCCTTGCCGCGGGTTTGGCCGTTCTTGGTATTCTTGGACGCCGTGCGGCCACGCTTGCGCGCGTTGCGCGCGCGCTCCTGCTCTTCCTCGGCAGCTTCTTCCGCAGCAGCGGCCTCGGCTTCGGCGGCGAGCAGCGCTTCGCGGTCGGCGAGCGGGATCTGGTAATAGTCCGGGTGGATCTCGGAAAACGCGAGGAAGCCATGGCGATTGCCGCCATATTCGACAAAGGCGGCCTGCAACGAGGGTTCGACCCTTGTGACCTTGGCCAGATAGATATTGCCTGCTAGCTGCTGCTTGTTGATCGACTCGTAGTCGAACTCCTCAACCCGGTTTCCTTCCACGACCACGACCCGAGTCTCCTCGGGATGCGTGGCATCGATGAGCATTTTCTTTGCCATGAGTGATTACTCGCGGCCCGCCTCTTGCGCGGTGCGATGGGTCCCACCAAAGGGCCTTCCGCAGGGCGCTGAAGACGCGCCGTCCTTTCAGATGTCGATGCTGTGGCGAGCTCAGCATGGCGGGGACGCGCCGCAAAACGGCGCTGCCTTCTTCTGCCATGACAACTGCGAGCCACATACCTTGCCAAACCTATAAGCGCCCAATGCTGGTCGCCTGCTTCTTCCGCGTCGGGACACCGTTACGCGGTTAAACTTCCGATCTTTCCCGGCCTTGCGCGCCTTTGCTGCAGGTGGAGCTGCGACTGGGGTCGCGGTCAGTGCCGGGGATTTGCTGCAATATTGCAACAAGTCTGTAATATCCGAACCAGGTGCTCTCCGAGCTTCATGCAATCCTTCGGACGGTGCACCCGCTGGAATGCTATATGCGTAATGCAACCTGTGCCAACACTATTTTCCGCGCGCTCTTAATTTTATCTTAAATCGCGAAACCGATTTTGATGATGAGGTAAGGTTATCCCGCGCCCCGCTCAAGTCGTCCGCTTGCCCTGATCGTGCCGCATCTGCGCGGAATGGAGGGGGGGAGGCAGGGTGTTCATGCGGATGCAGTCACCGACTGGAGCAGTCGGCGGCGTATAGGCGGAGCGGGTGGATGCACGGGTGAAGGGCCGGTCCGGTTTGGATATCGTGAGCGGTCAGGCGAGTGGGATGGGCGTAATGATCTGGTTGGTTGGCATGGTCAGAGGGCTTGCAAGGGCCAAGAAGGACAAGGGAGCGTGGGGGCGCATGAACGTGCCAGCCTGCTTTGCCCCTTCTTATGCATTCCTGACCAGGCTTTCGGTGATGCTTTGCACATCGGTGCTGCTGCTCGGGCTTTCCCAGACCGCCCAGGCTCGCGAACCGATGGCACAACTGGCGCCGGCTCTGGGTCCGGCCGCGGCCTCTTCCCCGAAAATCGCCGCGCAAGGTCGCGAGACTTTCCGCTTCGAGCTTGCGCTTTCCGAGCCGCTGGAATTTCAGGCCTTCGTGCTCGAACGTCCCTCGCGTCTGGTGATCGACTTTCCTGAACTCGCCTGGCGGATCAAGGAGGCGGATCGCAGCGCCCTGATCAATGATGACGTGGCCGGCCTGCGGGTCGGTCTGTTTCGCGCCGGGCGATCGCGGCTGGTGCTCGATCTCAACCGTCCGGTCGAGATCCTTGAGCATGGTGTGCGCAAGAGCGATACGGGCGGAACGGTTTTTCACCTGTCCTATCTGCTGGCCGATCCGCAGCAAGCGGATGCGCCTGACAACGAGAGCGATCCGGTACAAGAAGCTGTGCAGGTCTCGCAAACCGGCGCACCGATCGAAGCGCCGCTTCCGGGCTTGCGGCCCGATACTTTCGTGGTCGCGCTCGATCCTGGTCATGGCGGCCGCGATTCTGGCGCGAACGCGGATGGGGTGTTGGAAAAAGAGGTCGTCCTTGCCTTCGCCCGCCGTCTTGGCCGCGAGCTGGAAGCCGGGGGCGGCATCCGGGTGGTGCTGACCCGCAAGGATGATCGTTTCATCGAGCTGGAAGAGCGGGTGAACATCGCGCGGGCGCAAGGGGCCGATCTCTTCATCTCCCTGCATGCGGACTCGATCCACGACCCGGATGTCTCCGGGGCTTCGGTCTACACCCTGTCGCATGTCGCCTCGGATCGTCTGGCCGAACGCCTCGCCGAGCAGGAGAACGCAGTGGACCGGCTCTATGGCCATGCGATGAACGATCACGAAGAAGATGTGCGGACCATTCTGGTCGAGTTGGCGCGCCGGGCGTCGGGCGAGGGCTCGGAGCGTTTCGCCGGGCTGCTGGTCGGTGAAATGGACGGGAAAATCCCTCTCCTGCCCAAGCGGCCGCATCGTCACGCCGGGTTCAAGGTGCTCAAGACCTTCGAGACACCGTCGATCCTGATCGAGCTCGGCTTCATCACCAATCTGCGCGATCGGCGCCGTTTGACCAATCCGGCATGGCAGGATGAAGCCGCCGGAGCCATCGCCAAGGCGATCCGTCGCTGGGCGCGCGGCGATCAGCGCCATTTTCTCGAGGCCCGCGCCACCCGCTGACCGCGGCGTTTTTGCCGCGCGTTATGCGTGAAATCTGCGAAGGCGCGCCGCAAAGGCACTTGATCACATAATTACCGCTTTCACCAAGAATGGCTGTGCGGCAATGAAGGCGCAGCGCGAGCCCGATGCGCGCAACGAATTGAGCAAAAGAAGGTTTGGGTGTCCAATGCGGCTGATTGCAGGGCTGTTTTCGCTGATGATTCTAGGGTTCTTCTGCGCGGTGCTTGCCGTGGCGGGGCTCTTTTTCTGGTTCTCGCGCGACCTGCCCAGCACCCAGCAACTGGCTTCCTATGAGCCTGCCACCCTGTCGCGGGTCTATTCGGGGACCGGCGATATCCTTGGCGAATTTCATCGCGAGCGGCGCCTCTTCACACCGAGCGACGAGATCCCCGAGCTCATCAAGCACGCTTTCGTCAGTGCCGAGGACAAGAATTTCTACACCCATGAGGGCGTGGACTGGCTCGCGCTCGGCAAGGCGATGGTCGATAACGTGATCCGCGCCAGCGCCGGGCGCAATCTGCGTGGGGCGTCGGGCATCACCCAGCAGGTGGTGAAGAACTTCCTGCTCTCGGGTGAAAAGAAGGTCGAGCGCAAGATCCGCGAAGCAATCCTGGCCATGCGCCTCGACAAGGCGGTGGGCAAGGAGCGCATCCTTGAGCTCTATCTAAACGAGATCTTTCTGGGCGCGCGCTCCTATGGGGTGACAGCGGCAGCGGAGAATTATTTCGGCAAACGGCTCGAGGATATCGAGCCGCATGAGGCCGCGTTCATCGCGGCGCTGCCCAAGGCGCCTTCGGATATCCACCCGGTCCACAAGCCCGAAAAAGCGCTGGATCGGCGCAATTACGTGCTCAAGGAGATGCGCGAGAACGGGTATCTGGATGAGCAGCAATATCAGACCGCCCTCGCGCAGCCGCTGGTGACCTTGCTCAATCAGCCGGATGCCGCGCGCGAGCGCAAGCAGCAACGGCTCGATTATTTTGCCGAGGAAATCCGCCGCAATCTCATCGATGAAATGGGCGAGGATGCGGTCTATGGCGGCGGGCTTGCGATCCGCTCGACGGTCGACCCGGCCTTGCAGGATGTGGCGCGCGAGACCTTGCAGGCGCGGTTGTTCGAGTATTCCACCACCCGCGGCTATGTCGGCCCGGTCGCTCGGATCGAAGACCTGGCGCCGGAAAACGAGGCGGATTGGCGCCAGAAGCTCGCCGATCTCTCCTTGCCCCGCGATCTTGAGCCCTGGCACCGCGCCGTGGTGCTGCTGGTCGGTGAGCGCAGCGTGCAGATCGGCATCGAGGGGATCGAGAGCGGCGAGCCGATCTATCTGCCCTTCTCGGACGTGAAGGACTGGGCGGTCGATCGCAAGGGCTACAACGCCAAGGGCTATCCGATCCTCGGCGAGAAACCGAAAACGCCAGCGGATCTGTTTGCGCTCGGTGACGTGATCTTTGTCGAGCAGATCGAGAACGAAGACGGCTCCAAGCGCTGGTCGATGCGGCAGATCCCGCAGATCAACGGCGCCGTCGTGGCCATGGATCCCAATACCGGCCGCGTGCTGGCGATGCAGGGGGGCTTCTCCTACCAGTCGAGCGTGTTCAACCGCGCGACCCAGGCCAAGCGCCAGCCCGGCTCTTCCTTCAAGCCCTTCGTCTATGCCGCCGCGCTTGAGCACAAGACTTTCCCGGGCCTCTACTGGGATCCCGAGCGCTGCGTCTATACCGATCAGGTCACTGGCGAGGTGGTCACGGAACTCGACCCATCAAAGGCGCAAAGCGCTTATCTGCCCAACACCATCGTGCTCGACGCGCCGGTGGTGCTGCCGCAAGTGTCGGGCGATGACTGGAAGCCGAAGAACTATTCGGGCAAATTCTACGGCCCGCGCCCGCTGCGTTACGGGATCGAGTATAGCCAGAACCTCATGACCGTGCGTCTGGCGATGGATTTTGGCATGTGCAAGGTCTCGCAATACGCGCAGCAATTCGGCGTCTATGACGAGATGCCCCCGCATCTTTCCTATGCGCTCGGGGCGGGAGAGACGACGCTGATGCAGATGGTGTCTTCCTATGCGATGTTCGCCAATGGCGGCAAACGCATCGAGCCGACGTTGATCGACCGCATTCAGGACCGCCATGGCAAGACCATCTATCGCCATGATGACCGGATCTGCCTGGCCTGTGAGCAGGACAAGTGGCGCGGGCAGGCCGAGCCCTATGTGCCTGATGATGGCGAGCAGGTGATGGATCCGGCAACCGCCTATGAGATTGTCTCGATGCTCAACGGGGTGACGGTGCGCGGTACCGCTTCGCGGCTCGGCAAGGCGCTCGATTTTCCGGTTGCGGGCAAGACCGGCACCACCAATGAGGCGCGCGATGCGTGGTTCCTCGGTTTCTCCGCCGATGTCGTGGTGGGCTGCTTCATCGGCTATGACAATCCGCGCCCGATGGGCCGCGGCGGCACCGGCGGTTCGATGTGCGCACCGGTGTTTGAAAAGGTCATCAAGGCCGCCCAGGGCGACCGGCCCGCGCGCGAGTTCAAGAAGCCGAGCAATGTCTTCTTGCAAAAGATCAACCGTCAGAACGGCGAATGCGTGGATCAAAGCCGACAAGGCGGTGATTTCATCATGGAAGCGTTTCGCGAGGGGGATGAGCCTTGCCGCGGTGGGCGCACCATTGGCGAAGCGCTGGCTTTTGGCGGCGACAGCCTGCCTCTGAGCAGTGAGCCGACAGGCAATGAGGCCACGGGCGATGACGGCTCGCTCGATCCGGGCGCGCCGCGGCCACCCCGTCCGCCGCGCCCGACCGGAAGTTTGACCCCCGGCGGCGTTTACTGAGCTTTCATCCGCTTTGACCTGCCGCCCCGGTTGCGCTATCCGGGGCGGACCCGCGGCCCGTATCGGGCCGTTTTTGTTTTTTCCCAAACTGATTGAGGGACCAGCCATGCGGGCGGAGACGCAATCGCTCATTACCGAGATTGAAAAGTCGCTCGAGCTCCTGCGCGCGCGGATCGGGTGGGAGGATGCGGAGCTGCGCCTTGAGGAACTCAATGCCCGGTCCGAGGATCCCGAGCTGTGGAACGACCCGAGCAAAGCTCAGGCCCTGATGCGCGATCGGCAAAAGCTGTCCGATGCGATTGATGGCTACAAGGCGCTTGAGGGCGGTTTGCATGACAATGTCGAGCTGATCGAAATGGGCGAGGCCGAGGGCGATGATGAGATCATTGCCGAAGCTGAGCGCTCCTTGCTGTCGGTCAAGGAAGAGGCGGCGCAGCGCGAAATCGAAGCCCTGCTCTCGGGCGAGATGGATGGCAACGACACCTTCCTCGAAATCCATGCCGGTGCTGGCGGGACCGAATCTTGCGATTGGGCGTCGATCCTGTCGCGCATGTATCTGCGCTGGGCAGAGAAGCGCGGCTTCAAGGTCGAGATGATGTCGGAAAGCGCCGGTGAAGAGGCGGGCATCAAATCGGTGACCTATCAGATCAAGGGCGAAAATGCCTATGGCTGGCTGAAGACCGAAAGCGGCGTGCACCGTCTCGTGCGGATCTCACCCTTTGATAGTCAGGCGCGGCGGCATACCTCGTTCAGCTCGGTTTGGGTGTACCCGGTGATTGACGACACGGTCGAGATCGATATTCAGGACAAGGATATCCGCATCGATACCTATCGCTCGTCGGGGGCGGGCGGTCAGCACGTCAACACCACCGACTCGGCGGTGCGGATCACCCACATGCCGACTGGCATCGTGGTGACATCGTCGGAGAAATCGCAGCACCAGAACCGCGATATCGCGATGAAGGCGCTGCGGGCGCGGCTCTATGATCTGGAGATGAAAAAGCGCGAGGAGGCGGCTTCGGCGGAGTTCGAGGCCAAGACCGAGATCGGCTGGGGTCATCAGATCCGCTCTTACGTGTTGCAGCCCTATCAGATGGTCAAGGATCTGCGCACCGGGGTTGAAACCTCCGATAGTCAGGGCGTGCTCGATGGCGATCTGGATCCGTTTCTGGCGGCCTCGCTGGCCAAGAAGGTCACGGCGGGCAGCGCTGACGAGGCGTAGCGGCGCGCGGCCTTGGTGACAGAAAAAGCCCAGCGGCATTGGCCACTGGGCTTTTCTTTTGTCCTACAGGCTGGCCCGGTGCGGATCAGCTATTGAGCGGTTGCTGTGCGCCATTGGCTTCAAACGCCGGGGCCGAGAGCTTTTTTTGCGGGCCTGCCTGACCGATCGGATCTTCCGAGCGTTGTACGGAGCCTTCGAACTGGGCGCCCGACTCGATGGCGATATTCTTGTGCAGGATGTCGCCTTCCACGCGAGCGGTGGAGGACAGGCGGATTTTCTGGCCGCGGATCCGACCGATGACCCGGCCATTGACCACAACATCATCGGCGACGATTTCACCGCGAACCACCGCGTTCTGGCCGATGGTCAGCAGATGAGAGCGGATATCGCCTTCGATCTTGCCTTCGATCTGCATATCGCCGGTGGTTTCGAGATTGCCCTTGATCGTGAGATCGGCCGAGATGATCGACGGCGCGGGCTTGGGCTGACGGCCAGCGGCCATCGGCGCTTGCGCAGCGGCGGCGGGGGCCATCGGCGCGCGCGGTGCCGGTGTCACCGGTGCCGACACGGCAGGCTTGTGATCTGCGTCCGCTTTCTTGTTCGGGTCGATCGGGTCGTTGATCTTACTTTTGGAAAACATATCGTCCAGCCTCGATGAATTTTCTTGGGTTCAGCGTCCGTCCATGCAGGCGGATCTCGTAGTGCAGATGGTCCCCGGTGCTTCTGCCGGTATTGCCCACACGGCCGATGACGGTCCCTCGGGTTACAGTGTCGCCCTTCTGGACCTCGATCTTGCTCATATGACCATACACTGTTTGAAAGCCGAGTGCGTGGTCTATTTTTACGACCTTACCGTAGCCTCTTTGTGTCCCGGCAAACACAACCGTGCCATCAACGGGCGGATAGATACGGGTGCCCTTCGGCGCGGCCAGGTCCAGGCCATGATGCATTGCCCAGATACCGGTAACCGGGTTCTTGCGCTTGCCATAGCTGGAGGAGACGCGGTAGCTGTCCTTCAGCGGCTTTGCCAGCGGCACTTTTTCAAGTGCGATGCGCAGGGAATTGACCCTTTGCAAGGAGTGCAGTGTCGCTGCGACGCGCGGTTCGGCAATGGGCAGATTGCGCGCGGCATCGGGCACGCGGTAGGCGATCGGGGTAAAGGGCCCCCCCTCGCCGCGATAGGCGCGCTCGATCTCATTGACCAGAGAATCGATATTAACCCCGGTCTTGGCGAGCACGCTTTCCAGCTCACCGATCGAGGTGCGGGCCGCTTCCTCGAGTTGAGCCATGACCTGCGACTGATGGCGGCGAATGTCCTCGACATTCTTTTCCAGCGTCGCGACTTCGTTGCTCAGTTCCTGAACGCGGCCGCGGGCGGCGTCGCGTTCGGTCGCGGTATCCTCGAGCGTGGCAACGAAATCATTGAGATTGGCGCGGCGCTGATCGGCGAGGCGCTGGGCATCGGCGAGGCGGCGCTCCATCTCGAGCGAGCGGTAACGGATCTCTTCGAGCTTTGTCAGCGCATCATCGCGCTGCTCGGTGACCTCGCGCAGGCGCCGTTGGTTGGCGTCGAGGCGCCCTTGCAGCGCCAGCTCGACCCCTGCCGCGTTCTCAAGCAGGCCATGCTTGCCCGACAGGCGCCGCATCACCTTGTCAAAGCGCAGCTCTGATTCCTCAAGCTCGGATTCGAGCCGACGATAGCGCTCCAGCAGCTTGCCGACCCGAGCCTCATAGGCGCGCTTCACATCGACCATTTCCTGGTCGCGGGTGGCGATCTCGGTGTCGGAGAGATAGGAAAGAATCGTAAAGGTCGTTGCCCAGGCGATCAGGGTGATGGTGGTGATCGCGGCGATCACCTGGATCCGCGGCGTCAGGGTCACATAGCGAACATGCCCTTCGCTTCGGACATAGACTTCGCGTGTCGGGAACAGGCGGTGATACGCTGCGCCAATCCTGTCCTTCAGCCCCGCTGCCATCGTTCCTCCGGAAAAACGTCCACCCGACTCAACTACGCGATCCCCGCCAAAGTGGTAGGCGCTGCGATCTGGCCGTTCAACTGGATTTTATACCCTGTAAGCCTTGCGATAGAGAAAACGTCAGGGGGCGTGGCCTTTAACCACGCTCTGACGTTTCGGAAGCCTCGGTTTCCTCGGCCAATGGCCAATAGAAATCCGGCGGCAAGCCTGCCTCTGCTCGCTTCTCTTCGTTGAATGGCGGTTTGAGCGTCGTCCTGAAATACTGTCTCACAAGGCGATGAAATGTTTCCTTTGGGTCCAGATTATGGCGGCCGCACAGGAAGTGAAACCATTTCGACCCATAGGCGACATGGCCGACTTCCTCGGCATAGATAACCTGTAGCGCGGCAACGGTCTCACTCTCCCCGGTTTTCTCGAACAGCGCGATCATGTCCGGGGTCACATCGAGCCCGCGGGCCTCGAGCACCATCGGCACTACGGCGAGCCGGCCTGGCAGATCCTCGCAGGTCTCCTCGGCGGCTTGCCACAGCCCGTCATGGGCGGGCAGATCGCCATAGGCCATGCCTTGCGCCGCGAGCCGTGCGCTCAGGAGTTCAAAATGTTTGGCCTCCTGATCCGCAGCCAGAGCCCAGTCGTCATAGAACCCTTTCGGGAAGGGGACATGGGTGAAGCGGGCGATGATATCCCAGTGCAGATCAATTGCGTTGAGCTCGATATGGGCGATGGCATGGAGCAAGGCGCCGCGCCCCTTCTCGGTGCCGGGGCGGCGGCGCGGCATGTCCTTTGGGGCCAGCAGATCGGGCTTGCTCGGCCGTGCCGGGCGGTCGGGCGGCTCGGACTGACCGATTGGCAAGCCGCCCGCGAACCATTGTGCAGCAAGCGCATGGCTCATCCGCGCCTTGGTCAGCGGGTCAGGCTCGCGCAGGATCCGCGAGGCGCCTTGTGCAAGAGAAACGAAGCTTTGCGGATCGGCGCTCACAGATCACGCACGGCCTGGAGGACCTTCTCAACATGACCGGGAACCTTCACCTTGCGCCAGACCTGCTTCACCATGCCCTCGGTATCGATGAGGAAGGTGCTGCGCTCGATGCCCATGTATTTCTTGCCATACATCGATTTTTCGACCCACACGCCGTAGCTCTCGCAGACTGACCCGTCCTCATCCGCGGCGAGGGGGATCTTCAGATCATGCTTGGCGATGAATTTGTCATGCTTGGATACACCATCGCGCGAAACGCCGATGATAATCGCACCGGCGGCGGCGAAGTCTTCGATCTGTTCGCTGAAGGCGATTGCCTGTTTGGTGCAACCGCTGGTATCGTCCTTGGGATAAAAATACAGCACCACTTTCTTGCCGCGAAGCGCGCTCAGGGTCACGGTGCCGCCACCATCGCGCGGCAAGGAGAAATCGGGCGCGGCCATTTCGGGAGTGATCGGGGAAACCGAAGAAGGGTCTGTCTGCGTCATGCTCCGCCTCGTCTGGTGTTTTCGTCAATGTTGGTCCTGTTTTCAGGCTGATCCTGATTTTAGGGCCGCGGGCGGGCAAAGGAAAGTCGGCGAAGCGATTGGTTTTTGGGGCCAGGTGTTTTCGGGTGCAGTTGGATTCGGGAGAAGGGGATACTCTGGCCCAATGACGGCACGGGACGTTGAGAACACGGGACGTTGAGAACACGGGACGGCGGACGCAAGGCACGCAGGACGAGCCGCGCGGCAATCAGGTAGGTCAATGCTCAAACTCTGCTGGCGCGGCTGCGTCAATCTGTTGTCATTCCTGCTGCTTTTCGTCTCGGCGGTGGTGCTGATCGGCATTGGCCGCCTTGCCGCTGGGCCGGTGCCGCTGAAATCGGCGGTCCCCGAACTGCAACGCGCTGTCAATGAGCAGCTCGGCGGCTGGCAACTCTCGGTGCAAAATGCCGCGCTGATATGGGATCGTGAGATCGGCGATGTCGGACTGCGGCTCGATCAGGTGCGGCTTCTCGATGACGAAGACCACCTGGTGAGCGCTGCGCCCGAGGCGCTGGTGCAAATCGATATCGGGCTCCTGTTACGCGGAGAAATCGCGCTGACCGAAGTGCGGTTGCGGCGGCCGCAAGCGATGCTGGTGCGCTCGGGCTCGGGCAAGTTCCGTTATGCGCTGGGCGCGGGAGACGACATAGCCGATCCGGGCGGACAGTCAGACGGGCCCGCATCGCACTCTCCCGAGCCAGCCGAGCCGTCCGGCGATGCGCCTTTGGGGAGCGAATTCGATCTCGCCAAGCATATCGTCGAGGGCATGGCCGGGGATCGCAACGCCCTGCCGCTCCTCCGACGTTTCCGGCAGATCCGGATTGTCGATGCGAGGCTGACCTATCTCGACGAGATGTCCGGCGCGGCATGGTTTGCGCCAAATTCCAATACCACGATCGCCCGCACGCCCGAAGGCTTGAGCGCGCGCATGAGCGCCTCTTTGCATTCGCGTCAGGACCGGGTGAACAAGATCAATCTGGAGGTCGAGGGGCTGCGGCCCATGCAGGGCGGGCATCTCGATCTGAAGATCGCCTTCGATGGCGCGACAGGCGCGGCGGTGGCCGAGCAAGTGCCGGCGCTTGATTTCCTGCAAGCATTTCGCGGGGCGGTTGCCGGGCAAGCTCAGGCGCGCATGCAGCTCGATACGGGGGATCTGGCCGCTTTCTCCGCCTCGCTCAGCACCCATGACAGCACTGTCGTTCTCGCGTCCGATATGGCCGGCCCGGGCGGCAAGCTGCATGTTGAAGCGCTGGAGGCCGACCTCGCCTATGATCCCGCCAGGGATCGGCTGACCGTGAGCCGGGTGATGCTCGACACAGCGCAGGGCGGCGGCTTGTTCGAGGGCGATTTGACCCTGCATCGCGATGATCAGGGCGCGCTGGTTTCGGCCAAGGGAAAGGCGCGGGCCGAAAACCTGCGTTGGACCGGGCGCAATGTGTTCGTGGACCCGATCCATATCGAGGAGGCGCGCACGCAGGTGACCTTCACCGCCCGTCCGTTCTCGGTTTCGGCCGATGAGATCTTGCTCAAGACGCCCGATCTGGCGGCGATCGCTTCGGCTTCGGTGTCTTATGACGGTCAGGCGCCCGATTATCAGCTCAAGGCCAGTTTCAGCGGCTTTGATGCCGATCGGCTGGTCCCACTCTGGCCAATGCAGGCAGCGCCGGGGGCGCGGGCTTGGGTCGAGGAGCATATCAAGTCGGGCAAGGTCGTCGGCGGCAATGTCGCGCTCCGGATCAGCCCATCCCAAGAGGCGCTCGATCTCGATTTCCGATTTGCCAATGTCACCAGCACATATCTGAAGGGGATGTCGCCGATCACCCAGGCCCATGGATCGGGTCATGTGACGCTCGAACGGGTGGATCTGAGCCTTGAGAGCGGGCAGGTGACCCCGCCCGGGCGCGGCGCTTTGCAGATCGGCGGGTCGAGCATGGCGATTACCGAGCTGGCGGCACCGCTACCGGCCGGAGATATCGATATCCGGGCCAGCGGTCCGGCACGGGCCGCGCTGGAGTTGATCGATCAGCCGCCGCTGGGCTTCATCCGCAAGCTGGGCTTTGATCCGGCCAGCGTTTCTGGGACAGCCAGCAGCCAGACCCGCGTGTCACTGCCGCTCGCCAAGGATCTCAAGCTCGAGCAAGTGCAGGTCGAGAGTTCGGCACAGCTGCGCAATATCGGCTTGATCGTGCCGGGGCTTGAGCGCCGGGCCAAGGCACGCCGGGCGCAGTTGACGGCTAATACGCGCGAGCTGGTGCTCAAGGGGCGCGGCCAGTTACAGGGGCTGCCTGTGCTCAATGTGGTCTGGAACGAGCGGTTCTCACCCAAAAGAGGCCAGCCGCGCACGGCGCTCACCCTGAATGGCGCTGTCGAGGCGAAGGATCTGATTGTGCTGGGCGTGCCCGAGCGGGTCTTGCGGGAGGGCAATGGCTGGCTGGAGGCGCGGATCAGCTCGCGCGATGCGCGGCTGTGGACGATCCGTTCTGAACTCAATGCCGAGCGCATGGGGCTGTCCTTGCCCTGGATCGGTTGGCACAAACCATCGGGAGAGGCAGGGAAGATTGCCGCGCTCGTTGAAGCAGACAAGGACAAGATCGCGATCCGGGAAATCACGGCCGATCTGGGCTCGCTGCACATGAGCGGGCAAGCGAGCCTGGGCGCGGATGGGCGCTTTCGGCAAGGGCGCCTTGATGAGCTGGCGATTGGCGCTGACACGCAAGTCTCGTTGGAGGCCTTGCGCCATGACGGCCAATTGCGCCTCGGGCTGACCGGCCCGCAGCTCGATCTGCGCCCGGCGATCGCGGCGGCGCGCGGTGAGGGAGAGGCGGGGCAGGCCATGGGCGAAGAGCCGGCGCTTGATCTGGGCGTCGTCGCCTTGCAAGTGGCGCTTGATACTGTGCTGCTGCGCGGTGACGCTCGGCTGCGCGCCGTGCATGGTCAGCTCCAGCGCACGCAAGATGGTGCGATCGCGGGGGAGCTCTCGGGCAAGAGTGAGCGCGGAGCCGCGCTCGGCATCGATTACGCACGCGATGCGAAAAGCAACCGCTTGAAGATCACCAGCGCCGATGCGGGCATGGCCCTGGCCGATCTGGGGCTGATGTCCGATCTTGAGGGCGGCGAGATGGCGTTGTCGATGCAAACATCGGCCCAGCCGCCGCGCCGTGGCTCCGGGAAGCTGACGATGCGCGATGTGGTCGTCACCGACACGCCGACGATTGCTCGCGGCCTTGCGGTGGCTTCGATCTTCGGTGCGTTTGACACTTTGCGCACCGGTGGGATCACCTTCAACAATGTCGAGCTGCCTTTCGAGATCGCGGGCGATGTGCTCACCTTGCGCGATGGGGTTGCCACCGGGATCTCCTATGGCGTCGCGGCGGAAGGCACGGTGGATATGGGGGCGCGCAAGGTCGATCTTTATGGCTCGGTCTCGCCCTTCTTCCTGCTCGGCGGTGCGTTGAGCCGGGTGCCGGTGCTGGGCGAGGTGCTGACCGGCGGGGCGGGGCGGGGGATTATCAACATGTCCTTTGCCGCGCGGGGCACGTTCCAGGATCTGGACGTGTCGACCAATCCGCTCTCGATCATCGCGCCGGGGCCGCTGAACAAGGTCTTCGAGGGTGAGAGCGAGGCGGATGAAGCGACCAGGGAAGCCCGTCGCCGCGCGCGCGAAGAACGGCTCGACAAGTAGCGCAGGGGGGCAAGTAGCGTTGGGGCCAAGTAGCGTTGGAGGCTATTGGACCTCCCCGCGGGGGTCGTTCAGGAGAATTGATGCCGGATCAGCCCGGTTCAGGCTGGCTCGGGGACACCGGCCTCGATCACCGCGCGCAGATGGGCGATGCGCTCGGGGATCGGCGGATGGCTCAGCAGCCAGGAAATCTGCGACATGTCGAAATGCTCCTGCCCGTTCCAGCGCTGCAACTTGCTCAGCAAGGAGATGGTGGCGTGCGGGTCCATCTGCGAGCGCATCATGATCTGCGCCGCGAAGGCATCGGCCTCGAACTCGTCGCGCTGGGTCATCTGGTTGCGATAGAGATTGAGCCCGAAAACCGCCAGCAGCGCGACCCAGCCGAGCATCACCCGCGAGAGGACCACCCACAGCAGTGCGAGCGCCGCGGTCTCGCGCCGCCAGGCACTCATGCGCCGACGATGATGGCCAAGGGCGACATGGCCGATCTCATGAGCGATCACCGCCACCACTTCCTCACGCTCGGCCTGGCCGGAGAGAAATTTCTCATACAGCCCGCGCGAAATGAAAACCTCGCCGCCCGGTAGTGCCAACCCGTTCACCGCCTCCATGTCCAGCACCCGCACCGTGAAGGGCGGCACGCCAAGCGCTTGGGAAAACCCGCGCACCGGCTCGAGCAGCGACCAATCGTCGAGCGGGCGCGAATGGCGCATCAGCCAGCGGGTCATGCGGGCATTGGCCGTCAGCGCATTCCAGATCAGGAAGGCGAGCAGCAGGAACGGAAGGAGTTTGATCAGCAGCGACATGCCCTAGAAGGTGGCGCTGGGGCGGGCTGATGGCAAGGTCTGATGGCAAGGTCTCATGCCAAGGTCAGCGGGGCGCGGTTCTCTCCCACGCGGATCGAGCGACAATCCCACTGGCGCGGGGCGGCAAGTTCGGGCATGGTCGCGCGCGATGCGGCCCGATATTCTGTTTCCCCTGTTCGCGAACCTGACCACCCTGCCGGGGGTCGGCGAGAAGAACGTCAAGCTGTTCGAGAAGATCGCCGGCGCGCGGCTGCGCGACCTGCTGTTTCACGCGCCGGTGGGGCTGATCGACCGCCGCCCCGTTGCCTCGCTGCAAGGGGTGATGGATGGCGCCATCGTCACCGTGCCGGTCGAGATCATCGCCCATCACGCCGCCCCGCGCGGCTCGAACCGCCCGCACCGCGTCGAGGTGCAGGACGATTGGGTCGGCTTTCAGCTCGTCTATTTCCGCGCCAATGACGGCTATATGCGCAAGCTGATGCCCGAGGGCGAGAAGCGGCTGGTCAGCGGCAAGGTCGAGCTCTTTGACGGCCATTTCCAGATGCCGCATCCCGACTACGTCGTCGCGCTCGAGGACGCGGCGGAGATCCCGGCGATCGAGCCGGTCTATCCGCTCACCGCGGGCCTGTCGCTGCGCGTCCTGGGCAAGGTGATGCGCGCCGCGCTCGAGAAAGTGCCCGAGCTGCCCGAATGGGGCGATGCGGCGCTGATCCGGCGCGAGGGCTGGCCGAGCTGGCATGAGGCGATCGCGGCCCTTCACAATCCGCATTCGGCGGGCGATCTCGATGCCTTTGCCCCGGCGCGGCGGCGGCTCGCCTATGACGAGGTGCTGGCGCATCAACTGGGCCTCGCGCTGGCCCGCGCCAGTCACAAGCGCGAGGCCGGGGCGCCGACGCTCGGCGATGGCCGCTTGCGGGCCCGGGTGCTCGCGGCGCTGCCCTATCAGCCGACCGGGGCTCAGTCGCGCGCCCTGGGGGAGATTGAGGCCGATATGGGCTCGAGCCAGAAGATGATGCGGCTGCTGCAAGGCGATGTCGGCGCGGGCAAGACGCTGGTCGCGCTGCTCGCCATGCTGATCGCGGTCGAGGCCGGCGGGCAGGCGGCCTTGATGGCGCCGACCGAGATCCTCGCCCGCCAACATGCCGATGGGCTGCGCGATCTCGCCGATCAGGCCGGGGTCACGCTCGAGGTGATGACCGGGCGCGACAAGGGCCGCGCGCGCGAGGATCTGCTCGAGCGGGTCGCCGCCGGGCAGGTCGATATCCTCGTTGGCACCCATGCGCTCTTTCAGAAGGATGTCGTCTTCGCCGATCTGCGCCTCGCGATCATCGACGAGCAGCACCGTTTCGGCGTCGCCCAGCGCCTCGCGCTCGCGGAGAAGGGGGCGCATACCGATGTGCTGGTGATGACCGCCACCCCGATCCCGCGCACGCTGGCGCTCACGCAATATGGCGATCTCGATGTCTCGGTGCTCGATGAGAAGCCGCCGGGGCGTCAGCCGATCGAGACCCGGCTTGTCAATCTCGACCGGATCGACGAGGTGGTGGCCGGGATCGACCGGGCGCTGGCGGGCGGGGCGCAGGTCTATTGGGTCTGCCCGCTGGTCGAGGAGTCCGAAAAGGTCGATCTGGCCGCTGCCGATGCGCGGTTTCGGGCGCTGGCGGCGGCGCTCGGTCCCGAGCGGGTCAGCCTTGTGCATGGCCAGATGAGCCCGACCGAGAAGGACGCGGCGATGGCGCGCTTTGTCAGCGGCGCGGCGCGGGTGCTGGTCGCCACCACCGTGATCGAGGTCGGGGTCAACGTGCCCGACGCCACCTTGATCGTGATCGAGCATGCCGAGCGCTTCGGCCTCGCCCAGCTCCACCAGTTGCGCGGCCGGGTCGGGCGCAGCTCGAAGAAATCGCATTGCCTGCTGCTTTATGCCGAGCCGCTCAGCGAGCATGGCCGGGCGCGGCTCCAGATCATGCGCGAGAGCGAGGACGGGTTCCGCCTTGCCGAGGAGGATCTGCGCTTGCGCGGGGCGGGGGATCTGATGGGGGTCAAGCAATCGGGGCTGCCGCAATTCCAGATCGCCGATATCGAGACCCAGACCGATCTGATGAAGATGGCGCAGGATGATGCGCGGCTGATCCTGACCCGCGATCCGGAGCTCTCATCCGAGCGCGGGCGGGCGCTTCAGGTGCTTTTGCATCTGATGGATCGACAAGAGGCGATGAGCCTCATGAATGCAGGCTGAGGCGATGCGCCAGGGCTCCCACCGCCTCATCCGCCCTCAGGCATGGACATTCGAGCGCAGCCAGGCATGCAGCGCCGGAAAATCGATCGGTTTGGTCACATAATGATCGGCCCCGACCATCATGCCATCGGCGATATCCGATTTGTCGGCAAAGGCCGAGACGAAGACGAACGGCACCTTCGCCCAGGTCTCTCCCGATTGCGCGATCTGGCGCTTGAGTTGAAAACCGTTCATTTTGGGCATGTTGATATCGGCCAGGATCACATCGGGATGCACGATGCGGACCTTGTCCAGAGCGTCCTGCCCGTTGGAGGCCGTACTCACGTCATGGCCTTCATCTTCAAGCTCTTCCGCGATCATCTCGCGAAGCTCCATTTCGTCCTCGATCACAAAGATGCGCGACATTTTCGTAAGTCCTTCCTAGACGCGGTGCCCTCATTGGCAGGTTGATAGGCGATGGGTGTGATTGCGCGCCGCTCAGGCGACGCGCAGTTCAAGCTCGGAGCTTTGGGCGGGAACCTTGAAGAAGGCCGCCATCTCGTTGAGATGCGAAGCGAGATCCGACAGCGAGCGGGTCGCGCTCGTGCTTTGCTGGACCATGGCGGAGTTCTCCTGGGTCATGCTGTCCATATGCGAGACGGAGGAGCTGATCTCCGCAACGCCGGTCGCCTGTTCATTGGCGCTGTGCGAGATCTGAGCGATGATCTCACTCACCTGGCCAATGGAGCTGACAATCTCCTCCAGCGCCGCATCGACCCTTGCGGCCAGATCGACCCCGACCTGCACTTCCTGCACGGATGTATCGATCAGCTCCTTGATATCCGAGGCGGCCTGCGCCGAGCGTTGCGCAAGGGTCCGCACCTCGGAGGCGACGACGGCGAAGCCCTTGCCAGCCTCTCCCGCGCGCGCGGCCTCTACCGACGCATTGAGCGCCAGAAGATTGGTCTGGAAGGCAATCTCGTCGATCACGGTGACGATCGCGCTGACCTTTTGCGAGGAGGAATTGATCCCCGTCATCGCCTCGATCGACTGATTGGCGATCTGCTTACCGCGCGAGGCGATGTCGCGGGCCGAGGCGGCATGCGCATTGGCGCTGCCCGCACTTTGCGCCGTCTCGCGCACCGATTGGGTGATCTCGGTGGTCGAGGCCGAAGTCTCCTCCAGGCTCGCCGCGGTTGCCTCCGAGCGCGAGGAGAGTTGCTCGGCACTTTGCGCAAGGTCGCGGCAGTAGAGATCGACCCGCTCGGCGGTGTTCTTGATCTCGCCAACTGTCCGCGCGATCTTGTGCACGGTCTCGTTGGCATTCGCCTTGAGCTCGCCGAAGCGGCCTTCATAGTCGCGGGTGATGGTATGGGTGAGATCACCCTGCGCCATCTTGCCAAGCAGCAGCGCGAAATCGTCAATCGCGCCGGCGACGACCTCGACCAGCCGGTTCATGCCGCTGCCCATTCGCTCATAGCTGCCATCCATCCCGGAAAGATCGATGGATTTCGAGAAATCGCCAGCGCGGGCGGCATCAATGACCAGATCAATCTGATCCTGCATGGCCAGTTCCGAGGTTCGGTCCGCCCATTCCACCACCACGCCGAGCGGGGCGCCAACTTCATTGAGCACAGGGTTCATGGTCAGGATCAGGTCGCGCCCACCCAGCTTGACCCGCTCGCGCGTCGGTTTGTTTACCGCTGCGCAGCGCTTGCCCAGATCGAAATCACTGGCGACGAGCGACCCGGCATCCTCTCCGATAAGCGCTCTCGCTTCAAACCGGCCGAAATCGCGCTGGAAATCGCTCTCATACTGGCCGAACATCGCCTCGAGCTGCGGATTGACATAGATGACCTGATTGCGGCGATTGACCACCATCACCATTGTGGAGCAGCCATCGAGTGCCGAACGCAGCCGCGCTGCCTCCAAACCCTTCTGGAAAACATGCTCCATGCCGCGCGCCAGCTCGCCGATCTCGTCGCGGCGCTCGAGTCCTGGAACGGTCTCCGAGGTGCCATTGAGCAAATCCTTGATCGCCTCACGGATATTGGCCAATGGCCGTGTGACGCTGTGGGCAACGGCGCCGCCCATGACCAACATGATCGACAGCAATGCGACGATGCCGATCGTCTTGGCCATGAGATCGTTGCGGGCTTGTCCGCGCTGGTCGGCGATGAGGCTCAACAGGTCCTCAACCAGGCGATCCTCGACCAGCTTGAGTTTGTCGATCTTGCGGGTAATGGCGTCGAACCACTGGCCGCCGGTGATGCCTTGCAGTGAGCCGCCGGTGATGCTGTTGATCGCGATCTCGCGCAAGCGCTCCACTTCCTGGACATCGGCGCCGGAGACGATCTCGTCATACGCGGCGATTTGCTCCGGGGTCGCGGTTTCGCGAAAGGTGATCTGAAAAGCGTGTTGCTGGCCAATCATGTCGAGCAGCTCGCGATAGGGCGCGATTTCGAAGTGCCCGGCGCCAAAGCCGACCGCGCCCATCGCGCGCTCGAGCCCGGCGTGCTCCTTTTCCTGAAGGATCGCGACATAGGCGGTGATGCCAGCGCCAATCCGTGGGGCCGCGCTCAGGCGATTGGTCTCGGCGATGAGCTCGATGGTGCGGCTGATGATGCCGGTGTAAAACCGGGCCATCTGCGGCACCGCAAGGCCGAGCTTGTCAATCTCGCGGCGTTTTCCGGCAAGGGCGGCGAGACTGTCGAAGGTGTGGCTAAGGCTGCCGCTGAAATGAGCGTCGAGACCGGCCAGTTCAGCGGTCTGGCGCATCGCGAGCAGGTCGGCCACAGCGCGATCCGTATCGCGTCGCTGGGCCTGGAGCCGGGTCTTGAAGACCTTGCCGCCCTTGCTGGCCAGAAAACCGGCCGAAGCGCCGCGCTCGCGTTGCAGCTCATGCACAACCGCATTCAATGCGGGGGCATAGGCGAGCGTCGCCTCGATACGGGCAATGGATTGATGTTTGCGCCAGGCTTCCCAGGACAGCATGCCGCCCACGATCAGGAAAGTCAGAACGGGGAGCAGGAGCAGGAGCAGGACGCGAGTCCGGACGCGGAGTTTCGCCAACATGGTCACCTCACACAACTTTTGATGTGTGTATGGTGGCACAACAACCTTAATCGAGCGGAAATGTTACCGTCGATTCGCGTGGATTATGGTGAAAAATATTGAGTTATCCCACCGCAGCACACGTATTGCGCGTGCTGCGGTGGTGGGTGAGGCAAGAAGTCGCCTCGTTCCGGTTGCATCTAACCGAAGATCAGATGATCGGTTGCGTCAACGAGGGACGCCTCCTCGTAAACGGTCGGCTCTTCAGTAACCAGGCCGTCGAGCTGCTCCAATGTCCCGGCGATCCCGCTGATTGCATCCGCATAGAAGTCGGAGGCCGCCAGATCCGAAGCCTCAGGCGCCAGGTCATCATAGAAGACGAAGGCATCAGAGGTGCCGCTATCGCCGGTCACGGTGATCGCATCGAAGGCCGCCCGCTCATAGCCGCCATCCAGATGCGCCGCGATGACGATATCGAGGGTCGAGCCGCTTTCGATGGCAAAGCCAAAGCTCTCCATATCCAGCGACAAGCGCTGGCTGGCATCGCCCAGGCTGTCGGTGAAGTATTTCACCTTGGCATCGCCATTGCCATCGGCATCGCGCAGCTCATCGGCCAGATCGCTGGCGCTGACGCCGCTATCGAGCTGAAGATCGGTCACAAGGCTCAGCGGCGTGTTCGAGCTGCCCTCCGAGCGGAACAGCAAACCGGTCTGATACTCGCCGCCATCGACCCGGTAGAGCACCGCCAGATAGTCGTCCTCGTCATAGGTCGAGCCTGGTGCTCCCGTTTCGCCGCGCCCGAATAGGCCGGAGAACTGGATGTTGCTCGCCCCCGAGATGTCGATGCCGTCGAAGGAGATATATTGCACATCCCGCCCGGTGCTGCCGCTATCGGTATCCTCGATACCGAAGAAGTAGCTGCCCTCAAAGCCGGTATAATCGCCATCGGTCAGCTTGAGACCATCGCCGGTGGTGCGGTCGAAATAGTCGTCATAGCCATCCGAAAACACCTCGCGGCCCGTGTAGCGGCTGCCAAAGCCCTCGGTCTCGAAACCCTCGTAGAACAGCACGCCGCCAGGGTTCGGCGGGGTGGTGCCGGTGTCCAGATCCCAGGTCAGATCGTAATCGGTGGCGCTGGTGTCGGAGGTTGCGCGCACCGAGACATAATAGGTGCCCGCCGGTGCGTCGGCGAAGGTTACCGCCTCGGGCGAGACATTGCCATCGGCGTCGCGCGATACCAGTTCGGAGGCAACCTCGTTGCCATCCGCATCCATGAGGATGACGCGCAGGTTGATATCGACATCCTTCGGATCGACCGCGACTGACAGATCGCCATCCTCGGCGGTGTCCATCCGATAGACGTCGATGTCATAGACCGTCTCGAAATCGGTCGGATCCTTAGCCGCCGTCGCCAATCCGTCGATCGCCGAGAGCGCGGTGCCCTCATAGGCCGACAGGTCAAAGGCGAGATCGGTGTTGAAGTTCACGCCATAAGCATCGTTGCGGTCGAGATAGATGGCGCGGTCCGAGAATTCGGCGATCTCGACATTCTTCAGGAAGTCGACATCATCGGCGCCGGTGCCTCGAGCATGGGTGACGGTGATCTCGTCGGGTGCATCGGGCTCGACGCGGAAGTCGTAATCGGCCAGCGCGCCGGAGAAGATGGCGGTGTCGCCATCGCCTTCCACACCGCCGAACTCGTCATTGCCGCCCTTGCCTTCAAAGCGATCATCGCCGCGATCGCCGCTGAAATAGTTGGCGCCGTCATTGCCGATCACGGTCTCATCGCCCAGACCGCCGGTGATATCGCCGTCCCCGTTCCCGGTGAGGGTCAGGGTGAGACCGTCCGCCAGCTCAAAATCTGGGGCATTGATGCCGGCGGGCAGGTCGATGGTCAGGTTGTTGGCCGTGACCTCGACAATCTCGCTCGGCAGGTCATAGGCGGGCAGAACTTGCAGACTGTCCCCGGCTGCCGCCGCCGCCACTGCCGCTTCGATCGTGTCGAATTCGGTGCCTTGGGTGAGGTTGAGCACCAGCGCCTCGCTCACCGGCCCGGTTTCCAGCGACCAGGTCAGATCGTAAGGGGTCGAGCCAGTGTCGGAAGTGGCGCGGATCGAGACGTAATAGGTGCCCGCGGGCGCATCGGCATAGCTCACCGCCGCCGGGGTCACGACGCCATCGCGCATCGAGACCACATCCGAGGCGACCTCGTTATCATCCGCGTCGAGGATGATCACCCGCAGGTTGATATCCTCGTCCTGCGGCTCGATCACCACCGACAGATCACCGACTTCGCTCGTGTCCATCCGGAAGACATCGATATCATAGACCGGGTCATAATCGCCCGGCACTTTCGAGGCGACCGCCAGCCCGTCGATGCTCGAGAGCGGCGTGCCCTCATAAGCCGACAGATCGAAGGCGAGATCGGTGTTGAGATTGAGCCCATAGGCATCGTTCTGGGTCAGCCAGACCGAGCGATCGGTAAAGCTCGCGATCTCGACATCATCGAGCAGATCGCTGCCATCGCTCTGGCTGCCGCGCGCATGGGTGACGGTGACCTCGTCCGGGGCGTCGCCTTCGACATGGAAGTCATATTCGGACAGGGTGCCGTTAAACAGCGCCCGATCTTCCGAACCTTCGATGCCAGCGAACTCATCATCGCCGCCATTGCCCTGGAAGGTGTCATTGCCCTGGCCGCCGCTGAACACGTTGCGCCCGTCATTGCCCACGACCCATTCATAGCCGGTGGTGCCGAAGATATCGGCATCCCCCGCGCCGGTCAGGGTGAAGGTCAGGTTGCTCTCAACATCGAAGACCGGTGCGTTGATGCCGGCGGGCAGGTCGATGGTCAGACGGTCAACGGTGACGGTCACGCTTTCGGAGGCCAGATCATAGGCGGGCTGCACCGCGAGGCTGTCGCCCGCGACAGCGGCGGCCACCGCATCCTCGATACTGGCGAACTCGGTGCCCTGGGTGAGGTTGAGCACCTTCGCCTCGGTTACCGGATCGCTCTCGATGGTCCAGGTGAAGTCGTAATAGGTGCCTTCATCCTCGGTCCACGGGCGCAGGCGCAGGAAATAGGTCCCGGCCGCCAGCCCGTCATAGGTGACGAGATTGTCGTAATAGCCATCATCGGCGTCCGGATCGGTATCGGTATAGGACGTCCAGTCGATCTTGGTGCCGCTCGCGTCATAGAGCGACGCGCCTGGCCCGCCTTCGTCATTGGTGTAGGAGAAGGCGAAGGAGATGTCCGACATGTCGTCGAGCGTGAAGCTCCACCAGTCGTCATCATAGACGAGCCCGGTGCTGTCGGTGCCCAGATACATATAGGCTTCGCCATTGCCATTGATGGTCGAGATCGCCTCGCCCTCATAGGCGGTGATGTCGAAGGCCGCCGATTGGGTGCCGTTCCAGCCCCAATTGTCGCGGATGATCAGGCGGTAGGTGCCGTCGGCGAACTCCGCGCGCTCGATGCTCGACAGGGTATCGGTATCATCCACCTGCGAGCCGCGGCTGTGGTCCACGGTCATCAGTTCGGACGCAGCGTCCCAGCTCAGATCGTAATCGTCGATGGCGCCGGAGAAATAGGCGATATCAAAGCCCTCGCCGCCGAGCAGGGTATCGTCCCCGCCCTTGCCCTCGAGGATATCGCTGGCGTCACCGCCCGACAGGGTGTTCGCGCCGTCATTACCGATCAGGGTCTCATTGCCCGCCGCGCCGGTGATATCGGCATCGCCATCTCCGGTCGCGGTGAAGGTGAGCCCCGCAGCGAGGGTGAAGCTCGGCGTGCTGATCCCGCTCGGCAGATCGACGGTCAGGTTATCGACCGCCACTGCGACGCTTTCCGGCCCTTGGGCGTAATCGCTCTCGACCTCGATCAGATCGCCCGCCGAGGCCGCCGCGACCGCCGCCGCGATGGTGACGAAGCGCTCGCCGCTATTGGTGTTGAGCACGGTCTCTTCGTCAACCGGACCGGTGCCGCCGCCCGAGACCTTGATCGCATCATAGGCGACCTGCTCGCCGCCGCCATCCATATGGGTGGCGATGATCAGATCGAGGCTCGAGCCCTCTTCGATCGCGAAGCCGAATTCCTCGAGGCTGGTGCTCAGGCGCTGGCTGCTATCGCCATAGCCATCAAGGAAGTTCTTGATCTTCGCATCGCCATTGCCGTCAACATCGCGGATCTCATCGGCCAGTTGCTCCGCCGTGACCCCGCTCTTGAGATCGAGATCGGTGACGAGGCTCAGCGGTGCGTTGCTGCTCGCTTCGGAGCGGAACAGCAGCCCGACATTCCAGCCGCCGCCGTCGATCTGGTAGAGCACAGCCAGGAAGTCGTCGGTGTCATAGCGCGAGTCCGGGGCGCCGTCATCGCCGCGCGCGAACAGGCCCGAGACGACGAGATCGCTGAACCCGGAAATGTCGATATCGGTGAAGGTCATGACTTGCAGGTCATCGCCGTTCGACCCGCTATCGGTGTCATCGACACCCCAGAAATAATCACCCTCAAAGCCGGTGTAATCGCCATAGCGCAGCTTCAGGCCATCGCCATCGGTGCGCGCATAATAGTCGTCATAACCATCCGAGAATGTTTCGGTGACGGTGTAGCGGGTGCCATTGCCATCGGTCTCGAAGCCTTCGAAGAAGACATCGTCCCCGCCCGGGGTCGGCGGCGTGACGGTGCCCGATTCCGCGCTCCAGGACAGGTCGAAATCGGTGCCCTCTTCCTCGGTGCTGAGGCTGGCCTCGAGGTAATAGGTGCCCGCTGCGAGCCCGGTGAACTCCAGCGCACCGGCATCGCCGCCGCCCAGGCTGTTCATCGCATCATCGAACAGTTCGAGATAGAAGCCGCTATCATCATTGGAGTAGCTAAAGCTCAGCGACAGGTCCGATGCCTCATCGAGGGTCAGCGAGAACCAGTCTTCGTCATGGGCAACGCCGTAGAAGGTCTCGTATTCGCGCAAGAAGCCCTGACCCTCGATATCGGAGAGGAACATATCCTCATAGGCCGAGAGGTCATAGGCGGCATTCGCCGCGCCGTTCCAGCCATAGCCGTCATCGACGCGCAGGTTGTAGAGGCGATCGTTGAAATCCGCGACCACGATATTGGTCAGCGTATCGGTGCCATCATAGAGCGAGCCGCCGGTCTGGGTCACCGTGTAGCTGTCCGCGTCCTCGTCATAGCTGATCGCGTAGTTCTCGATCGAGCTGGCAAAGGCTGCCACATCGGAAGTGCCGCTGCCGCCATCGAGCGTGTCATCGCCCTGATCGCCCTTGAGCCAATCGCTGTCCGAACCGCCGAGCAGGGTGTCATCGCCAGCGCCGCCATAGAGGCGGTCATTGCCATTATTGCCCTCGATGCGGTTGGCGAGCTCATTGCCCTGGATCTCGTCATCGCCAGCACCGCCGATCGCGTTCTCGATCTCGACCCCGCGCGCGATCGCGAGATTGTAGGTGTAGCCACCGAAGGAGGAGAAGCTTTCCTGACGCAGGTCGAGGGCTGCCGGGGAGCTGGCATCAAGGCCCGACAGGTCGATTGTGTCGGTGCCGCCGGTATCCCAGATCGTCGCGCTGAACGTGTCGGAGGCGCTGTTGAGCGTCCACAGGTCGCGGCCGGTATTGGAATTGAAGCCATAGACGGTGTCGCCGGAATTGGTGTCTTCATTGGCCCCGTAAAGGCGCTGAAGCGCGGCGATATCGTACATCATCGGCGTTTGCGGAGTGCCGAGATTGCCGCCATTGTAGTATTCGTCCCAATAGGACATCACCGTATACATGTCGGTGTCCTCAAAGAACACCGCATCATCATTATAATTGTAGCCGCTGCCGTTATAATAGCCCGGATGCGCCAGGCCCAGCGAGTGGCCGATCTCGTGAATGATGTGATCATAGACCCGACCGGCACCCAGCGTGATGGTGCTGGTATAGATCTCGTCGGTTTCCTGACCGTCATAATAAGTGTAGTGCCGCGACCAGCCGCCACCGCTATCCCAGGTCTTGATCTGGATCTGGCCATTGGTCGAATAGGTGGTGCCGGTGCCCTCATCAGCCCAGACCAGATTGATATCGGCAACTTCGTTGATCCGCGCCACCGATTCGAGCACGAGATCGATCTGAGACTGGCTCAGCTCGCTGAACTCATTGTCCGGGTAGCCCGCTTCCTGAATATCCTCGCCGCCCGGCAGAAACGAAAAGGTCACCGTGCCGCCCGACGAGCCGAGCGCGTCGCTGCCCCATTTGTCATTCCAGCGGGTCAGGATCTGCGCCGCCTCATCGGCGTCATAGCTCGGTTTGCCGGTGGTGTTGGTGTAGGCGATCTCTTCCTGGGTGTCCGCGGCCGGGGCTGTGCTGCCAATGAGGAGTTCCTCGCCTGCGATCAGATCGCCGAGACAGGCGGGACAGCAGCAGATCATCATGCCGCTATCGGTATCGCTTTGGGCCAATTGAGCGGTGGTGAGGCTCATGGATCATCTCCCTTTTAGGACGTTTCTACGCCGCATCAGCTTGCCCGCCCCCGGGTCGGCATTATGAAAGATCGCTTAAATCTTCACGACTGCTTTATCACTTTGTGAAGGCAAGCAAAGCGCTTCATCCTGATATCGGTGTCGATCAATGGTTAATGAAGGCGGGTCGGCGCCAGATCCGCGCGCCGCGTTTTCGCGCCTTGATTGAGATCAATTTCCACGCCGATTGGTGTCGTGAGATCCGGGAGCGTGATCTTTCGGACCAAAAGCGCGCGCGAGAGAGAGATTGCGAGGCCCCTCGCGCTTTGCGGAGCCCGGCTTTCAGCAGGGCGCCGGTCTCCCGATCTTGCAGCACAGCGCTACTGGGCCGCGTCCTTGCTCGCGGTGATCAGCTCGATCACCTTGGGGTAGCTTGGGTCATAGCTGATCTCGACCGCATCCCCCTGCCGAAACACCGCGCTCTCGCCTAGTCCGGTATGGACCAGCTGCGAGGTCATCGGCGTTGTCGCGCCGGGCAGCTCATAGGCGAGGGTCAGGGTCGAGCGGGTTTCGACCTGATGATCCTTGTAAGCGGGCGTGCCGCGCTTTTTCTCCCAGGCTTGCGCACAGGGCATCTGATCGGTCGCCGATTCGATCTTGCGTTTGAGCCCGATCACCACATGCTTGAGGCGACAGGTATCGGACATCTCGACAACCAACGCCTGAGTGACAACCCGATGTTGCTGGGACTGCCAGCTCTGCCAGCCGAAGAAACCGCCGATACCCAGCACGACCACACCGCCAATGACAATGGCGCGCATGACTAAACTCATTACACTTTCCCCTCTACGCAGCCGCGCTCTTCCTCCTTGCGGCTCGCATAGTCGTCGGGTGCGACCAGATCAATATCCATTCCCGCGTGTATTGGTACTTTGCCAGCGCCGTGCCAGACGATACACACGCGCTCCAAAGCCTTCAGACGATCTGCGAGAGCCCGGGAGCCCGAGATGACCATGGAAAAGACCTTCGACGCCGCTGCGGAAGAGAGCCGCATCGCGTCGATGTGGGAAAAGAAGAAATGCTTCGCCGCCGGTGCCAATGCCAAGGACGGTGCCGAGAGCTTTTGCATCGTGATCCCGCCGCCCAATGTCACCGGCTCGCTGCATATGGGCCATGCGCTCAACAACACGCTGCAAGACATCCTCATCCGCTGGCACCGCATGCGCGGGTTCGACACGCTCTGGCAGCCCGGGCAGGACCATGCCGGTATCGCCACGCAGATGGTCGTCGAGCGCAAACTGGCCGCCGACGGGCAACCCTCGCGCCGTGAGCTCGGCCGTGAGGAGTTCCTCAAGCGCGTCTGGGCGTGGAAGGAAGAGTCGGGCGACACCATCATCGGGCAGCTCAAGCGGCTCGGGGCGTCCTGCGACTGGTCGCGCAACCGCTTCACCATGGATGAGGGCCTGTCGAAAGCCGTGCGCAAGGTCTTCGTCCAGCTCTACAAGGACGGATTGATCTACAAGGACAAGCGCCTTGTGAACTGGGACCCGCATTTCGAGACCGCGATCTCGGATCTCGAGGTCGAGCAGGTCGAGGTCAAGCCCGGCGCCAATCAGGGCAAGCTGTGGCGGCTGCGCTATCCGCTGGCGGACGGGGCGACCTATCAGGCCCCGATCGAATGGGATGAGGACGGCAACCCGACCGCTCATGAGACCCGCGATTACCTGATCGTCGCCACCACGCGGCCCGAGACCATGCTCGGCGATACCGCTGTGGCCGTGAACCCCGAAGATCCGCGCTACCGCGATCTGATCGGCAAGCATGTCATCCTGCCGCTGGTCGGCCGGCGCATCCCGATCGTGGGCGATGCCTATGCCGACCCGACCAAGGGCTCGGGCGCGGTGAAGATCACTCCGGCGCATGATTTCAACGATTTCGAGGTCGGCAAGCGCCACGACCTGCCGATGCTCAACATCATGACGCCCAAAGCGGCGATCACGCTATTCGCGGATCCAGAGTTCTGGCTCGACACGCCCTATGAGGCTGGCCCGCCCAAGGCCCCCAAGAAGAGCAAGAAGGACACGCTCGCCGATCAACTGCGCGCCTATGCCGAAGCCGTTCGCGATCTGGCCGATCTGCACAGCCTCGACGGGCTCGACCGGTTCGAGGCGCGCAAGGCGGTGCTGGCGCTGCTCGAGGCGCGCGGCTGCTATGACGGCGCTTCCGATGAGCCGCATATGGTCCCGCATGGCGATCGCTCGAAGGTGGTGATCGAGCCCTATCTGACCGATCAATGGTTCGTCGATGCGCATACGCTCGCCCAGCCAGCGCTCGAAGCCGTGCGCGATGGCCGCACCGCCTTTGTGCCCAAGAACTGGGAGAAAACCTATTTCAACTGGCTCGACGAGATCCAGCCCTGGTGCATCTCACGTCAATTGTGGTGGGGGCATCAGGTGCCGGTCTGGTACGGGCCCGACGACACCCCGTTCTGCGCCGAGACCGAGAAGGAAGCCCGCGCGCTGGCCAAGGAGCATTACGGCAAATCGGCCCGTCTTCGCCGCGATGAGGACGTGCTCGACACCTGGTTCTCCTCGGCGCTGTGGCCGTTCTCGACCTTGGGCTGGCCCGATGCAACGCCGGAGCTCGCGCGCTATTACAAGACCGATGTGCTGGTCACCGGCTTTGACATCATCTTCTTCTGGGTCGCCCGGATGATGATGATGGGCATGCATTTCATGAAGGACGAGACCGGCGCGCCCGAAGTGCCGTTCCACTCCGTCTATGTCCATGCGCTGGTGCGCGACGAGCACGGCAAGAAGATGTCGAAATCGGTCGGCAACGTCATCGACCCGCTGGACCTGATCGACCAGTTCGGCGCCGATGCGGTGCGCTTCACGCTGACCTCGATGGCGGCGATGGGCCGGGACATCAAGCTCGCCGTCTCCCGCGTCGAGGGCTATCGCAATTTCGGCACCAAGCTGTGGAACGCGGCGCGGTTCTGCGAGATGAATGACTGCGTGGCGGATCCGAAATTCGATCCGTCAACTGTAGAGCAGACGGTCAACAAATGGATCGTCGGCGAGACCGCGCGCCTGCGCGAGACCTGCGATGCAGCCTTGGAAGGCTACCGTTTCAACGATTACGCGGGCGCGCTCTACGCCCATACCTGGAACGTCTTCTGCGACTGGTATGTCGAGTTCGCCAAGCCGCTGTTCCAGGGCGAGGATGCCGCCGCCAAGAATGAGACGCAGGCCACCGCCGCCTGGGCGCTCGAGCAGATCCTGTTGATGATGCACCCGGTCAGCCCCTTCATCACCGAGGCGCTGTGGGAGAGCACCGGCAAGCGCAAGAAGCCGCTGGTGCATGGCGACTGGCCGGCCTATGCCGCCGCCGATCTCGCCGACCCGCAAGCCGACAAGGAAATGGGCTGGGTCGTCTCGCTGATCGAGCAGATCCGATCGGTGCGTGCGGAGATGAATGTCGGCGCCGGGGCCAAGATCCCGCTGGTGCTCACCGGGGCGAGCGCGGCAGCGATGGAGCGGCTCGAGCGCAACGAGGCGCTGGTGATGCGGCTCGCGCGGCTCTCCGAATGGTCGAGCGCCAAGACCGCGCCGAAAGGGGCGATCACGGTGGCGATCGAGGAAGCCGTGGTCAACCTGCCGCTTGCCGATGTGATCGACATCAAGGCCGAAAAGGCGCGGCTCGAAAAGGCGCTGGGCAAGGTCGAGAAGGAGGCCAAGGGCATCGAGGCCAAGCTCTCCAACGAGGCGTTTGTCTCCAAGGCCCCCGAAGAGGTGGTCGAGGAGCAGCGCGAGCGGCTCGAGGCTGGCAAGGCCGAGGCCGAAAAGCTGCGCGCGGGCCTCACGCGTCTCGCCGAGATGGCCTGATCAGGCCCCGTGCGGTTGGTGGTGCGGTTGGTGGCTCGGCTGGCGCTTTGCCTGCCGGGCCGCTCCCCCTAGAACGGCACATCACCCCCGCTGGCTGGGCTCAGGTAGCTGCTCACGACCTTCTTCTCGCCCGCCTTCTCGAAGTTGACCGTCGCCTTGTCGCCCTCGACATCGATCACCGTCCCGTAGCCGAATTTCTGGTGAAACACCCGCTCCCCGAGCTCGAAGGCTGGCAGGGCCTTGGCGTCGATCACCAGATTGCGGGTCTCGGTTGGGCTGCCGAGCCCGCGTTGACCGGCGTTTTGCTGCATCCGCTTCCAGCCCGGCGAGTTATAGGCGTCGGTGCTGCGCGCGCGCTCTTCAAGCTCGGAGCCGCGCATCACCCCCGCATAACCGCTCCCACCAGAGGCGGCGGCGCCGTAATTGCCGCCATAGAGCCCCGGCGGGGTCAGCACCTCCACATGCTCGGGCGGCAGCTCGTCGATGAAGCGTGAGGGCAGGCAGCTTTGCCACTGGTTATAGACCCGGCGATTGGCGGCGAAGGAGATGCAGCACAGCGCCCGCGCCCGGGTGATGCCGACATAGGCGAGGCGCCGCTCCTCCTCGAGCCCGCGCGTCCCGCTCTCATCCATCGAGCGTTGCGAGGGGAACAGGCCATCCTCCCATCCGGGCAGGAAAACGGCGGGAAACTCCAGACCCTTGGCCCCGTGCAGGGTCATGATCGAGACCTTCTCGCCCTCGGCCGCCTGGTCATTGTCCATCACCAGCGCGATATGCTCGAGGAACCCGACCAGATTGTCGAATTCGCTCAGCGAGCGGACCAGTTCCTTGAGGTTCTCGAGCCGCCCCGGTGCCTCGGGCGATTTGTCGGCCTTCCACATTGCCGTGTAACCGCTCTCGTCGAGCACCGTTTCGGCGATCTCGATATGAGTGATCGGCACCGAAGGCGAGATCATCAGCATCCGCCAGCGGTCGAAATCGGCGACCAGCGCGGCGAGCGAGGTCCCGGCCTTGCCCTTGAGCGCCCCGCGCGCCACCGCCTCGCGCGCGCCCTCGAACAGCGAGACGCCGAGCTCGCGGGCGATCACCTGGATCTGTTGCAGCGCCTTGTCACCGATGCCGCGGCGCGGGGTGTTGATGATCCGCTCGAAGGCGAGCCCGTCATCGGGCTGGGCGACGACCCGCAGATAGGCCAACGCGTCGCGGATCTCCTGGCGCTCGTAAAAGCGCGGCCCGCCGATCACCCGATAGGGCAGGCCGATGGTCAGGAACCGATCCTCGAAGGCGCGCATCTGATGCGAGGCGCGCACCAGAACCGCCACATCATCGAGCGAGAGCGGATCCTGCCCGCGCGCGCCGCGTTGCAGCGCCTCGATCTCCTCGGAGACCCAGCGCGCCTCTTCCTCGCCATCCCAATGCCCGATGAGCCGCACCCGCTCGCCCTCGGCGACTTCGGTCCACAGCGTCTTGCCAAGCCGATTGGAGTTGCCCGCGATCACCCCGGAGGCAGCAGCGAGGATATGCGGGGTCGAGCGGTAATTTTGCTCCAGCCGCACGACATGGGCGCCGGGGAAATCCTTCTCGAAGCGCAGGATGTTGCCGACCTCGGCCCCGCGCCAGCCATAGATCGACTGGTCATCATCGCCGACGCAGCAGATATTGCTTTGCCCATCCGCCTTCTGGGCGAGCAGGCGCAGCCACAGATACTGGGCGATGTTGGTATCCTGATACTCATCGACGAGGATGTAGCGAAACCAGCGCTGATATTTCTCCAGCACATCCGGGTAGGACTGGAAGATGGTCAGGCAATGGAGCAGCAGATCGCCGAAATCGGCGGCGTTGAGCACCTTGAGGCGCTCCTGATATTCCGCATAGAGCACATCGCCGAGGCCATTGGCGAAATGCGCGCCTTCGCCATCGGGGAGCCTGGCCGGGGTCCAGCCGCGGTTCTTCCAATGGTCGATCAGCCCAGCCAACTGGCGCGCGGGCCAGCGCTTCTCGTCGATCCGATGCGCCTGGATGAGCTGTTTGAGCAGCCGGATCTGATCATCGGTGTCGAGGATGGTGAAATTGTTCTTAAGCCCGACAAGTTCGGCATGGCGGCGCAGCAGCTTGGCCGAGATCGAGTGGAAGGTGCCGAGCCAGGGCATCCCCTCCACCGCATCGCCGATCAGATGCCCGACCCGCTCACGCATCTCGCGGGCAGCCTTGTTGGTGAAGGTAACGGCGAGGATCTCGTTGGGCCGGGCCTTGCGCAGGGTCAGCAGATGCGCGAGCCGCGTGGTCAGGGCGCGGGTCTTGCCGGTGCCAGCGCCGGCGAGCACGAGGACGGGACCGTCCAGCGCCTCCACCGCCGCGCGCTGGGCCGGGTTCAGCCCGTCGAGATAGGGCGTGGACTGCGGGCGCGCGGCGCCCATCGCCTGTTGGGAGAGCGGGATGCGGGCGGGCGCGTGGTCGTGAGGCGCGTCGCGATTGGCGTCGCGGTCCATGTTTGAGTTTTGGCCGTGCCTTGCGGCACGATCCATGTTTGAGTTTTCGCCGCTCCTTGCGTCGCGGTCCATGTCCTGGTTTCGGCCGTGCCTTGCGGCACGATCCATGCCTTGATTCTGGCCGCTCCTTGCGTCGCGGTCCATGGCCTCAAACGGGTCGTCATCCATATCATGCGGGGGCAAATGGGTCATCGCGCAAATCTAGCAGCGATGCCCGCGATTCGCTATGGTGAACCTCGAAAAATGTTCCAGGAACGTTTCTTCTCCTGGCGGCGATGTCAACGCTTGTTGAGGCTCCAGTCATAGTCGAAGAACCGCACATCCGTCGCCTGCGAGAGCGCACCGGGAAGATACGGCGCGAGCCAGCCGCGCAAATCGCCATTGTCGAAATCCTCATCAAACCAGCGCATGACCCGCGAGAGCATGATCCAATCGCCGCCATCGGCCTCGCGCCCGCGCCGCAAGCCCTTTGAGCCGTTCTCGAGCAAGCGGCGGGTCTGGTCCGCCAGTTGCTCTTCGAGCCGCTCGCCGCGATAGCTCTCGCGCCGCAGGTCCGGGCAGGAAATCGCCGCACAATTGATCGCGAAATGGATCCGGGGCTCGCCCATCGGCCGGATGATCTTGTGCTCGATATCATCGAGACTGTAGGGCGCACCGGCGATCGTCCATTTGTGCCGCTGCCAGGGCGTGCTGAACAACCCGCCGAGATTCTTGATCGTCTCGCGCTCGCCCTCGCGCACGATCAGGTCGATGGTCAGCAGATTATAGGCGTTGATCCAGAAGGCGAGCCGGTCGCTGCGCGTCGGCAGGCGCGCGGGGTCGGTAGCCAGCAGAGCCTCCCGCGCCCGAGCGTGGCGCGGATCGAGCGCCCAGGCGTCGTAATCCACCCCGTGATACGAGATCCCGCGCGCCGTGGCCGGGCGCACGTGCTCGGCAAGTAAGCCGTCCAGATCATCGTGATAACGGGCCTCATCGGCGAATGCCTGACCGATGGCTTGCACCGAACAAAACACCACGGCGAGCAGGAGGCGAAGGGCGGGTCGTTTCATCAAAGGGGCCTCGGTCGGTCGGGAACGCTGTCCCTCAGACCTATGCCTTCGCGCGCCGCCGGGGAAATGACGCGCGAACACAAGTCCTTGATCTGCGCGCGCTCCGTCAGGCCGCGAGGGCAGGGCGCTTGCGGCCGTACCAGTACCAGACGCGATAGGCCTCAAGCGCGATCAGCGGCGCGAAATGGACCGCGGCGCCGATCGGATGTCCCCAATCAAGCAGGCTCGCCCAATGCACGAGCGTCAGCACCGCCGCCGCATAGGTGAAGCGTTGCAAGCTCTTCCAGCCCCGCCCCATGATGCGCACGAAATAATCCATCGAGGTAACCGCCAGCGGCACGAAGATCGCGAACGCAATCCAGCCGGTCCAGATATAGGTGCGCGGCAGCTCCGCCAGCACGACGTCGAGAGCGGCCTTGTCGATCACATAAAAGACAGTGTGCAGCGCGGCGTAGAAGAAGGCGGCGACGCCGAAATAGCGCCGGTTGCGCCGCATCCAGCTCGTGCCGCGCCATCCCTTGAACAGCAGGCTGAGCGGGGTGATCATCAGCGTGAAGATCAGCAGCCGCGCAGCCCATTCGCCGGTCGGGTGCACCAGAATATGGATGATCCGCGGCTCGAGCGACGTCGCCGCCTGATAGATCCAGAGCAGCGGCGGCAGGGCGAGCAGCGCCCAGAGCCAATAGGGGGAAAGCTTTGCTTGCATCGCGTCTCTCCTGAAAATGAGTGAGCTCAAACAGGTTACGTTGCAGCGCGGCAAATCCGTCGCGGCGCGCCGATTTGAACTGCCGGTCGATGCAGGGAGGAGCAAACGCGAAAGCCCCGGACAATGCCGGGGCTTTGCTCAACCTCTGGTGATGCGATCAGCGGCCGCGCGGGCAGTAGCAGGCTGCGCCCACGGTGCGATCGTCGATGCGATCCCAGAACTCGGCCAGATCGGTCTCGAACCACAGTTTGTACTTGGCACCGAAATCAATCACCACCGCGCAGCCATTGGCGACTTGCAGCGAAGAGGCGCGGCGGTCGAAGCGATCGCCCAGATCGTTGAGTACCTGACCAGCGCGCAGCGAGATGGCGCGGCCCGCGTAATTCGGGCGGCCATAGAGGCGGCAGGCATCGCCACTGCGCGAGAGCGGCTCGAGATTGCGGCTGCGCTGGACCCGCGGCTCATTATTCTGCGTGCGCCCGCCGATCGAGCCATTGCCGCGATTGCTGCGTCCGTCACAGGAGCAGGACAGGGCCGAGATCTGATCGTTCCAGTTCTGCCCGACATAGGAGATGTTGCGGGTCACTTCCTCATCAGCGCCGCGGAAATTGGCGTTGACGCCAACCTTCAGCGTGCAGCCATTGTCGACCTGGATCGAGGAGATCTTGTCATTCCACTTGTTCAGGCGGCTATAGGTGCGGCCATTTTCAAGCTCCAGCACCGCGCCGCCGTAATTGGCGTGCTCATACACCCGGCAGGCCGCGCGCGCGCCTTCACGCTCGCTACGCCGGTTGATGCGTTTGTCGCATGAGCAGGCGATCGCCGAGATCCGATCATTCCAGTCGCCGACATGGGTGACATCCGATTGCACATTCTCGCGGCGGCCGAAGAACATGAATTCCTCGCCGATGCGCAACTGGCAGCCCTCGCGCACCCGGATCGAGGAGATCCGGTTGTTCCAGTTGTTGAGCTGCATATAGGTGCGGCCGTCTTCGAGCTGGAGCGAGCTGCCGCGATAGAAGGCGTCTTCATAGACGGTACAAGCGGCCTGTTGGGCCTGGGCATAGCTTGCCGAAAGCGCAATGATGATGCCCGTCGCCAGCGCGCGAGCCGATTTGTAAACTGACATGGAAGTGTCCTTCTGATCCGGCGCGTTAAGAATTGCGCGCCCAGATTACTCAGCAGAAGGACAGGCGCAAGCGAATGCCGGCGAAGCAGCGTGATTGCCGCCGGGGGCGCGGCGATTTTCACGTGCTGCGGGCACTGTCGCAGCGCGGCATTGCTCTGGCGGTAAACGTCGCCGAATCGTCACGAAGCGAGACAATGGCGCGGTTTACGCCGGTCGCTCAGTTTTCGGGGCGCTTGACCGGCAGCTTGCGCGCCAGCCAGCCCGGGCCAGCATGCGAGCCCATCATCCCTTCGGAGACGTCGATGAAATTGCTCATCCCGCTTTGCTCGAGCGCCCGGATCGCCTGACCGGTTCGTCCGCCGGTAGCGCAGATCAGCGCGATGGGCTTGCCGGGATTGGCGGCGATGATCGCCTTGAGCCCCTCGAGAAAGGCGGGGTCATAGAGATTGAGCGGCTCGGCCACATCGCCGATCCCGGTCATTTCCCATTCTTGCGGGGTGCGAATATCCAGCAGAACGATCTCGCCCTCGCTGGCCGCATCGCGCGCGGATTGTGCATCCATGGTCAGGCTCTCCGCTTTGCTGCTCGACAAGGTCCCCCCGGCTAGCAGCGCCCCTGAGGCCAGCAACAGGGAAAGGGCATGTCGCCGGTTGGGTGCAGTCATCAAGGGGCCTCGTCTCAAGATCATTTGGGGCGGTGTTTGCGAAAACACGGCTCTTCGCGACTGCTTTTACACGGCAAAACTGGTTCCGCAACCGCAAGTGGCGGTGGCGTTGGGATTGTCGATGGTGAAGCGCGCGCCGATCAGCTCGCGTTTGAAATCGATCACTGCGCCCGAAAGGAAGGGCAGCGACACCGGGTCGATCAGCACCACGGCGCCGTCATCCTCGATGCGCAGATCATCGGGCTCGGCGCTGCTTTCGAGCTTGAAATCATATTGAAAGCCCGAGCAGCCACCGCCCAGGATGCTCACCCGCAGCATTTGACCGGCATTGGCCCCGGCAGTGATCTTCCGGATCTGCTCGAAAGCGGCGCTGGTCACGCCCGGGGCGCCCGCCTGGGGCTCGCTGTTAGGGGCAATGCTGCCTTCTTCGGGGCTCTCATTCATTTGTTCGTCCTGTCTGTCCTGTCTTCTCGCGCGCTCTTTGCAGTCGCTGCGCTGCGGCACTGGGGCGCCGGGCAAATCGGATCTGCCATCGTGTGGTTGGCCCTAATCTGGGGAGCGCAGGGCGTTTTGGCAATCAATTGTCACAGCCCGCTTGCGCAGGCGGGTACGGGTGCGCTAGCGCGATGGCGAAACCGCAGCCCGAGGAGCCCCATGCGCGCGAGCCGAGCCCCCTATGCCGTCGATCCAGAGCACAGCCGCGGCCGGTTATTTGCCGAGCCGGAAAGCGCGCATCGCTCTCCCTATCAACGCGACAGGGACCGGATCATCCACTCGGCCGCCTTTCGCCGGCTCAAGCACAAGACGCAGGTCTTTATCGAGCATGAGGGCGATTATTATCGCACCCGGCTCACCCATTCGATCGAGGTTGCGCAGATCGCGCGCACGATCTCCCGCGCCCTGCGCCTCGATGAGGATCTGGCCGAGGCGGTCTCGCTGGCCCATGATCTGGGCCACACCCCGTTTGGCCACGCAGGCGAGCGCGAGCTCAATGCGCTGATGGCCGAGTTCGGCGGCTTCGATCACAATGGCCAGGCGCTGCGCGTGGTCACGATGCTCGAGCAACGCTATGCCGAGTTTGACGGGCTCAATCTGAGCTGGGAGACGCTGGAGGGGCTGGTCAAGCACAACGGCCCGCTGCTCGGCCCGCTCGCCCGCGCGCAAGCGCCGCTGCCTTTCGGCATGGCGGCGTATATCGCGCAGCATGATCTGGAGCTGCACACCCAGGCCAATGCCGAAGCGCAGGTGGCGGCGATCGCCGATGATATCGCCTATAACAACCATGATCTCGATGACGGGCTGCGCGCCGGGCTCTTCACCCTCGATGAAGTGCGCGAGCTGCGGATGCTGCGCCCCTCGATCCTCGAGGTTGAGCGGCGCTACCCCGATCTTGATCCGCTGCGCCTGCAATTCGAGGCGCTGCGGCGGGTCTTCGGGGTGATGGTCGAGGATGTGATCAAGGAGAGCGAACGGCGCCTGTCGGCCCTGGGCGCGACCAGCGCTGCCGAGCTGCGCGCAGCGCCCGCGCCGGTGATCGCCTTTTCCGAGCCGACCTGGGCCGATCTTAAGGAGTTGCGCGAATTTCTGTTCACCCGCATGTATCGGCACAGCAGGGTCAACCGGATGATGTCCAAGGCCCGGCGGGTGATGGCCGATCTGTTCCGGCTGTTTCTGGCCGAACCCAATCTTCTGCCCGATGAATGGCGCGCAGACGCCGAAAGCGCGCAGATACCGGCTCGCGCTCGGCTGGTTTGTGATTATATCGCTGGGATGACCGATCGTTTCGCGCTCGAAGAGCATGGCAATCTGTTCGATCCTCACGCCGGAGCCTAAGTGAAAACCGTCTCAGAGCCCATCAATGGCCATGCGCCCGGGATTACCGCCAATCCTGCGCAAAGCCCGGACAAGATCACCTATGCCCATTCGGCCGAAACCGCGGCTGGACGTGCATTGATCGGCAGTATCGAGAATCTGACCGGGCGCATCGGGCTGATCCGCCGGGCAAGCGATTATCAGGCGGATATTACCCTGCGCCACTCGTTTTGGCAGGTGATGATGGAGCGCTATGGCTTTTCGCTGGTGCCCAGCCTTGCGCAACCCGGGCTCGAGCGCATGCCGCGACAAGGTCCGCTGGTGGTGGTCGCCAATCACCCGTTCGGCATCGCGGACGGGCTGGTATTCGGGGCGATCCTCGATCAGGTACGCGGTGCGGATTTCAAGATCATCGCCAATTCGGTCTTCGTGAAGGCGCCGGAGGTCGAACCGCATATCCTGCCCATCGACTTTGCCCAAACGCGTGAGGCGCTGGCGCTCAATCTGGCGACCCGCAAGGCGGCGATTGCCTATCTCAAGCAAGGGGGCTGTGTCGGAATCTTTCCGGGCGGGGCGGTGTCGACCGCAAGGCGCTGGTGGCGTCGACCGTTTGACCCGGACTGGAAGACCTTTACCGCCAAGCTGATCCAGCAATCGAATGCGGCGGTGGTGCCGGTCTATTTCGATGGCCGCAACAGCCGCCTGTTCCAGATCGCAAGCCATGTGCACCCGAGCCTGCGCCTGTCGCTGCTGATCCGCGAGTTTGGCCGTCAGGTTGATCGGCCGGTGCCGGTAGTGGTTGGCGATCCGATCGCCCCCGCCCTGATCGAGGCGCATAAGGGCGATGCGAAAGGGCTGATGGATTTCCTGCGCCGCGCCACCTACGGCCTGAGCCCGCGCCCGCTCGGCGAGCCGGAAATCGGCAAGGTGTGGGATTGAGACGCGCATCACAACAGGGGGGCTGCCGATGATCCCGCGCCGGTATGAACAAGTCGTCTTCGGGCTCGTGCTGTCGGGCCTGATGTCCTGCATCGTCTCGGGCGTTGCGACCCTGCGTGCGCTCGGGCTGGTAGACGGGTTCTTCGGGCTGTGGATGAGCGCCTGGCTCACCTCCTGGGCGGTGGCCTTCCCGGTGGTGCTGGTGGTGGCACCGCTCACCCGCAGGATCGTGCATCGGCTGGTGCGTCAGGAGCCTTGAGGGACAGCACGCCCTGCGGGGCATCAATTCTTGCGGAGCCGGATCTCTCTCGCGCTCCCCTGCCAGCTTGCACGTGCCGGGCAGCTCTTCTATGTGGAGCCTGTAACCAAAATCCCGCGGCCGTATTTCCGCGCATATGAATTTCCGCTGACCGGCGGGCAGAGCAGACAGGCAGAGCATGACCCAGACATTCCGTACCGCCATTCTCGGAGCCAGCGGCTACACGGGAGCGGAACTGGTGCGCCTGATCGCAACGCATCCGCATCTGAAAATCTCGGCGCTGACCGCGAATTCCAAGGCCGGGCAGGCGATGGCGAGCGTGTTTCCGCAATGCGTGGGCATGGATCTGCCGGACCTGATCCGGATCGAGGATCTCGACCCCGCGAGCATCGACATCGCCTTTTGCGCGCTGCCCCATGCCACCACGCAAGAGGTGGTCTCGGCCCTGCCGCGCGATCTGAAGATCGTCGATCTGTCGGCCGATTTCCGTCTGCGCGACCCGGCGGCCTACGAAGCCTGGTACGGACGTCCGCACGGGGCGCTCGATCTGCAAGACGAGGCGGTCTATGGCCTCACCGAGTTCTACCGCGAGCAGATCGCCGGTGCGCGGCTCGTCGCGGGCACCGGCTGCAACGCCGCCACGGTGATGTATGGCGTGCTGCCGCTGCTCGCTGCGGGGGTGGTCGAGCCGGACGAGATCTCGGTAGCGCTGATGGCCGGGGTTTCGGGCGCCGGGCGCTCGGCCAAGGAGGGGTTGCTGCACACCGAGGTTTCCGAGGGCGTCCATCCCTATTCGATCACCGGCCATCGCCATGTCGCCGAGTTCGAGCAGGAGTTCTCGAAGGTCGCCGGGCGGCCGGTCACCTGTTCTTTCATGCCCCATCTGATGCCGATGAACCGCGGCATCCTCGCCACCATCCATGTGCGCGGCGAGGCTTCTGCGATTCATGCCGCGCTGGCCGAGCGCTACAGCGCCGAGCCGTTCGTGCATGTTCTGCCGCTTGGCGAGGCGCCGAGCACCCGGCATGTGCGCGGCTCCAACCTGTGCCGCATCGGCGTGGTGCCCGACCGGGTGCCGGGGCGGGTCTATGTGTTCAGCACCCTCGATAACCTGATGAAGGGTGCCTCGGGGCAGGCGGTGCAGAATGCAAACCTGATGCTCGGCCTTGAGGAAAGCGCCGGGCTCACGCTGGCACCGGTCTTTCCGTGATCTGGGGGAGGGGGCGATGCTCGCCGCGATCAAGAATCTGTGGCTGGTGCGGCTGATCGCAGTCGCCTGGCACCGCTTCAACGAGGATCACAGCTTCGCGCTGGCGGGTTATCTCGCCTATACCGGGCTGCTCTCCTTCTTTCCGTTCATGGTCTTCCTGATCGTCTCGGGCAGCCTGATCGTCGGGCGCGACGAGAGCTTGCTGATCGTCGATCAGATGTTCGCCCTGACCCCGCAACAGGTTCGCACCACGCTCGAGCCGATCCTGCGCTCGATTATCGAGAGCAAGCACGGGCTACTGGCGATGATCTCGGCGGCGGTGGGCCTGTGGGCGGGCTCGAATGCCTTTGAGGCCGCACGGATCGGGTTCAATGCCGCTTATGATGTGAAGGACAAGCGCAACTTCCTGCGTCGTCGGCTCGAAAGCCTGGCGCTGGCGGCAATGGCGGCGGTGGTGTTCATCCTGCTGGCATTCCTGATCGTGCTCTGGCCGACGATTGCGCGGCTGATCGAACTGGCCGGGGGCAGCCATTGGGGCACGGAAATATTCTCCAACCTGCGTTATCTGGTTGGTTTGCCGATGTTTTTCCTGCTGCTGGTGGTGCTGCACACGACCTTGCCCAAGGGCAAGCGGCGCGGCTACACGCTGCATCTCTACACCATCCATCGCGAGCATTGGGAGGTTTCGGTGCTGCCCGGCGTGCTGGCGACGACCGCGCTCTGGTTCCTCGGCGCCACCGCCTTCTCGCTCTATCTGCGTTTTGCGCCAAGCTTTGCCGGTAGTTACGGGGCGATGGCCGGGGTGGTGATCACGCTGCTCTTCTTCTACATGAGCGCGGTGGTGATCTTCTTTGGCGCCCAGATCAACATCGCCCGCGCAGAGCTGCGCCGAGGCCGCCAGATGGATCGCGGCGAGATCACCGAGGACGAGCCGTTCCTCGACCCGCCCAGCGATGAGGGCGAATTGGGCAACATGGAAGGCCCAAACCGCCCGCACAAGGCGGTGCTCAAGGGCCTGAAAAGCGACCCCAAAGCGGCTCACGCCCCGGAACTGAGGGAGCGGTAGGGGATCGGTTTTCCTTCACCCAGGCGCGCTCGATTGACAGCCGCGCTGCCTCAGCCCTTGCCGCGGGGCGAGGGCGCTTTATGGTGCGCGGGCAAACTGAAACGGTGAATGAGAGCGTGCATGAGCGAGACCCCTTCCCCCGTCGCCCCGCAAGGGCTGATCGCCCGGATCCGCGACGCCTATTGGGATTTCAGCGGCTCGATCCGGCGTCTGCTTGATGAACGCCCGCGCGAGGCGATCTTGCTGAGCTTTGCGGTGACCTGGGGGCTGCTGGCCTTCTGGCTCGGCGGGCTGATCAGCCGACAACTTGCGCCCGGCGCCCCGAGCACGCCTGACAAGCAAGTCCTCATCGAGACGCTGATCACCGGCCTGCTGGTGGTGCCGCTCGGCCTCTATCTGCTCTCGGCGCTGATCAATGGCATTGCCCGGCTCTGCGGCGGGCGCGGCGATTGGTATCGCACCCGGACGGCGGTGATCTGGGCGCTGATGATCGGGCTGCCGATCACCTTTGTCGAAGTCTTGCTGCTTGAGCCCGGCGGCCAGAGGCTGGGGCTCGCCCTGTTCGGCCCGCTCACCCAGGCGGCCCCTTCCGGCCTGCCGCCGCAACGCCTGATTGCCGATGCGGTGATGCTTCCGACCGGCTTGCTTCGGCTCTATATCTTCAGCGCGGGCATCGCGAGTGCCCATGTCTTCTCTTCGCCGCGCAAGGTGATGCTGTGGATTCTGGCCGGTATGATCGGCCTTGGACTCGTCATCTTTGCTGCCTCCCAACTGATCGGAGCCCCCGCATGAGCCCCCTGCTGCTGAGCGAAATGCTGCAAGCCTATCTGAGGCCGCGCGCATCGGCCGCCTGGATCCTCGCCCAGCGCCCAAGTTTCGGGGCGGTGATTGTCATGGTTATGGCGGCGGTGGTCATCAGCGCACTGATCAGTGTCGCGAGCACGATGATCGCACCGCCTCTGAACGATGCCGGGGAGCGGGTCGAGGTGCTGCCGGCCTCCAATCGCCTCGTCTTGCTGGCGCTGATCGATTTCGGGCAGCTCATCTTCATCTCCTTCATTGCCAATGCCTTTGGCAAAGCCTTCGGGGGCAAGGGCGAATGGATCGATCTGGTGCGGGTATGCGGTTGGCATGCCCTGGTATCGGTCCTCGCCACCTTTGCGAGCGCCGTGGTCGGGGTCGTGGCGCCAGGCTTGAGCGCGCTGGTCATCGTCGCGGCGCTGCTCTATCTGCTCTATATGCTGGCTGCCTTCATCGCCGAGGCGCATGGCTTTGCCTCGACCCCGTCGGTGCTTCTGGTCGGCATGGTGGTGCTGATCGGGATCAGCTTCGCCATCGCCCTGATCGCGACGATGCTGGGCTACACCCCGCCGGGGCTGCCCTCTTGACGCGTGCGCAAAGGGCAGCGCGCAAGCCGCGAGATACACGACCTGCAAGACGCAAGACACGACCTGCAAGACACAAGACATGCTGGAGATCTGCATGAATACCCCAGAGCCGAGCGCCCTTGACCGCAAAGCCCCCTATGATGTCGAGGCGATCCGTGCCGATTTCCCGATCCTGTCGCGGCAGGTCTATGGCAAGCCGCTGGTCTATCTCGACAATGGTGCCAGCGCGCAAAAGCCGCGCGCGGTGATCGAGGCGGTGACGCGCAGCTATGCCGAGGAATACGCCAATGTGCATCGCGGGCTGCATTACCTGTCGAACCTCGCCACCGATCACTACGAGGCGGTGCGCGGCAAGCTCCAGCACTTCCTCGGTGCCGAGCATGAGGACGAGATTCTGTTCACCACCGGCTCGACCCATGGGCTGAACCTGGTCTCCTATGCCTGGGGCGCCGAGAACCTGCGCGCGGGTGATGAGATCGTGCTGTCGGTGATGGAGCATCACGCCAATATCGTCCCCTGGCATTTCCTGCGCGAGCGCCTTGGCGTCACGCTCAAATGGGTGGCGCCCGAGCCCGATGGCTCCTTGCCAGCGCAGAAGGTGGCGGCGGCGATGAGCGAGCGCACCAAGCTGGTCGCGATCACGCATATGTCCAATGTGCTGGGCACGGTGGTGGATGTGAAGGCGATCGCGGCGGCGGCCCATGCCTTCGGGGCGGCGATCTGCGTCGATGGCTCGCAGGCGGCGGTGCATATGCCGGTCAATGTCGCCGATCTGGGCGTCGATTTCTACGCCATCACCGGCCACAAGCTCTACGGCCCCACCGCCTCCGGCGCGCTCTATGTCAAGCGCGCGCGCTATGAGGCGATGCGCCCGTTCATGGGCGGCGGCGACATGATCCGCACCGTCGAGCAGGACGCGATCACCTACAATGATCCGCCGCACAAGTTCGAGAGCGGCACGCCCGGGATCGCCCAGATGATCGGGCTCGGGGCCGCGATCGACTATCTGCAAGGCATCGGCATGGACAAGATCGCCGCCCATGAGCGCGATCTCGCCGCCTATGCCGCCGAGCGGCTCGGGGGGATCAACTGGCTCAGCGTGCATGGATCGGCGCCGGGCAAGGGCGCGATCTTCTCCTTTGCGATGGAGGGGGCGCATCCGCATGACATCTCAACCATCATCGACCGGCGCGGGGTCGCGGTGCGGGCGGGCCATCACTGCGCGCAGCCGCTGATGAGCCATCTGGGCGTCACCGCCACCACCCGGGCGAGCTGCGGGCTCTACAACACCCGCGCCGAGATCGACGTGCTGATCGAGGCGCTGGAAGCGGCGCATCGGATGTTCGGATGAGCGCGCCTGCGGGCCGCGTGATCCTGATCACCGGCGGTGCGCGCGGGATCGGGGCGGCGAGCGCCCGGCTCTGCGCGGCGCAAGGCTGGCGCGTGGCGATCAACTACCGCGCCGATGCGGCGGCGGCGCGCATTCTGGTCGACGAGATCACCGCGGGTGGCGGCATGGCGGCGAGCTTTCAGGCCGATATTGCCGAAGCCGAGGCGGTCGAGGGGCTGTTCAGCGCGGTAGCGGCCCGCTTCGGGCTGCTCGACGGGGTGGTGGTCAATGCCGGGATCATCGCCCGGACCAGCCCGCTCATCGATATGGACCCGGCCCGCATCGAGAATGTGCTGCGGGTCAATGTGCTCGGAGCGCTGCTGACCGCGCGTGCGGCGGCGCGGGTGATGGCACGATCGCGCGGCGGGCAGGGCGGGGCGATTGTCTTTGTCTCCTCGGGCGCGGCGCGTCTGGGCTCGCCGAATGAGTTCGTGGATTACGCTGCCTCCAAGGGCGCGGTGGATACGATGACCCTCGGTCTGGCAAAAGAGCTGGCGCCCGAAGGCATTCGGGTCAATGCGGTGCGCCCCGGCCTGATCGAGACCGAGATCCATGCCCAGAGCGGGCGCCCCGACCGCGTCGCGCAGATGGCGCCGGGCATCCCGATGCAGCGCGCCGGCTCGGCGGATGAGGTTGCGCAAGGCATCCTCTGGCTGCTCTCGGACGCCGCCTCCTACACCACCCGCGCCCTGCTGGACATCACCGGCGGGCGCTGAAAAGCGGCGCTTTGGGGGCGGTCATGGAAGCGCCGTCATCGGCTCCCCATGTCTGTTGCATCAGCTCGCGCGTTGCCCTTGAGAGGCGAGCCGGGCGCTCTTGCAGGAGAGATGACATGTCCGATTTTTCGCGTCCCCATGTTACACGTCCCCAGGTTTCACGCCGGGCCCTGCTCGGCCGGGTTGCGGGTGCCGGTCTTGCGATCGGGATCGGCGCGCTCAGCCCGCAGCTTGCCGCTGCCGCCGATGCTGCGCAGATCGAGCGGGAAGTCGATGAGGCGCTCGCCGATCTCTACGCAACCGTGCCCAACGCGCGCGAGCTCTATGACCGCGCGCTGGCGGTGCTGGTGATCCCGAATGTGATCAAGGCCGGCTTCATCGTCGGCGGCGCCTATGGCGAGGGCGCGCTGCGCATCGGCGGGCGTACCGACAGCTATTGGGCCTATGGCGCGGGCTCGCTCGGCTTTCAGATCGGGGCGCAGAAGACCCGGCAGGCGCTGTTCTTCATGACCGATGACGCGCTGCGCACCTTCCTTGCCCATGAGGGGGTGGAGGTCGGCGCCGATCTGGAGGTGACCTTGCTCGATGAGGGCGTGGAGGCAGGCATCGACACCACCACCGAAATGTCGCCGACCATCGCCATCACCTATAGCCGCAAGGGGCTTTTGGGCGGGGCGAGTATCGCGGGCGGCAAGTATACAAGGCTGATCCGCTAGGCTGACGGCGCGCGATCTCTGGGTCCGTAAAGGGTCTTTGGTCCGTAAAGGAACCTTGGTCCGTAAAGGGTCCTTGGTCCGACAAGGTGATTGGGCACAAAAAAAGGGCGCGACTTGCCTCGCGCCCTTCCACTGCTTGATGGCGATCTCGCCTTACTCGATCATGGTCAGCAATTTGTCGACCGAGGCTTTGGCATCGCCATAGAACATGCGCGTATTCTCCTTGAAGAACAGCGGGTTCTCGATGCCAGAATAGCCGGTGCCCTTGCCGCGCTTGGAGACGAAGACCTGCTTGGCCTTCCAGACTTCCAGCACTGGCATCCCGGCGATCGGCGAGTTCGGATCGTCCTGCGCGGCCGGGTTGACGATATCGTTCGAGCCGATGACGATGACCACATCGGTTTCCGGGAAATCTTCGTTGATCTCGTCCATCTCCAGCACGATGTCGTAGGGCACCTTCGCCTCGGCCAGCAGCACGTTCATGTGCCCGGGCAGACGGCCCGCGACCGGGTGAATGGCGAAGCGCACGTTCTTGCCCTTGGCACGCAGGCGCTTGGTCAGCTCGGACACCGATTGCTGCGCTTGCGCGACGGCCATGCCATAGCCGGGCACGATGATGACGCTGTCCGCATCGTCGAGCGCGGCGGCGACGCCGTCGGCTTCGATGGCGATCTGCTCGCCCTCGACCTCCTGCGCCGGACCGGTGGTGGTGCCAAAGCCGCCCAGGATCACCGAGACGAAGGAGCGGTTCATCGCCTTGCACATGATATAGGACAGGATCGCCCCCGAAGAGCCGACCAGCGCGCCGACCACGATCAGCAGGTCATTGCCGAGCGAGAAGCCGATCGCCGCCGCCGCCCAACCCGAATAGGAGTTGAGCATCGACACCACCACCGGCATATCGGCGCCGCCGATGCCCATGATCAGGTGATAGCCGATAAAGAGCGCGGCCGCGGTCATGATCGCCAGCGGCATGATCCCGCCGGTCTGGAAATACCAAACCAGGCAAGCCACCGAGATCAGCGCCGCCAGCGCGTTGAGCACATGCCCGCCCGGCAGCTTGATCGCCTTGCTGTTCACCTTCCCGGCGAGCTTGCCATAGGCGATCACCGAGCCGGTAAAGGTCACCGCCCCGATAAACACGCCCAGAAACAGCTCGACCTTCAGGATCGACAGCTCGACCCCGTCCTTCTTGGCCAGCAGGGCAGCGAAGCCTTCGGTGGCTTTGCGCGCCGTCTCATCCATGCCGAGCACATTGATCATCTCGAAATGGGCGTTGTAGCCGACAAACACCGCTGCCAGACCAACCAGCGAGTGCATCGCCGCGACCAGTTCGGGCATCTGGGTCATCTGCACGCGTTGGGCGAGCATCAAGCCGATCACACCGCCCAGGGCGATCAGGATCAGCGAGACCGGCCACAGGCCCTTGCCCGGTCCGATCAAGGTTGCCGCCACCGCCAGCGCCATGCCGACAATGCCGTACCATACCGCGCGCTTGGCGCTTTCCTGGCCCGACAACCCCCCGAGCGAGAGGATGAACAGAACCGCCGCGACCACATAGGCCGCCGTCGTGAAACCGTATTCCATGGTCCCCACCTCTCTCTTACGATTTCTGGAACATGGCGAGCATGCGCCGTGTCACCATGAAGCCGCCGACAATGTTGATCCCGGCCATGAAGACCGAGGCCGCGGCCAGCACGATCACCAGCACCGAGCTCGAGCCGATCTGCATCAGCGCGCCCAGAATGATGATCGAGGAGATCGCATTGGTGATCGCCATCAGCGGCGTGTGCAGCGAGTGACTGACATTCCAGATCACCTGGAAACCAACAAAGACCGACAGCACAAAAACGATGAAATGCTGCATGAAGCTGGCCGGAGCGACCAGCCCGACGCCGAGAATCAGCGCCGCGCCGATGGCGAGCAGCGTGACCTGGCTGCGGGTCTGCGCCTTGAAGGCGGCCATTTCCTTGGCGCGCTTTTCTTCCGGCGTCAGTTCCTTGACCTTCTCCTTCGGCTTGGCCGCGATCGCCTGGATCTTCGGCGGCGGCGGCGGGAAGGTGATCTCGCCCTGATGGGTGACGGTCGCGCCGCGGATCACGTCATCTTCCATGTTATGCACGACCTGGCCGTCCTTCTCAGGGGTCAGATCGGTCATCATGTGACGGATATTGGTCGCGTAGAGCGTGGAAGCCTGCGCCGCCATCCGGCTTGGGAAATCGGTATAGCCGATGATGGTGACGCCGTTCTCGGTCACCACTTTCTCATCGGTCACCGTGCCCTCGACATTGCCGCCGCGCTCGGCGGCCAGATCGACGATCACCGAGCCCGGCTTCATCATCGCAACCATATCCTCGAGCCACAGCTTGGGGGCGGGGCGGTTGGGGATCAGGGCGGTGGTGATGACGATATCCATGTCCGGCGCGATCTCGCGGAACTTGGCAAGCTGGGCGTTGCGGAATTCTTCGGACTGCACCGAGGCATAGCCGCCCGTCGCCGAGCCGTCCTGGCCCTCTTCCTCAAAGTCGAGGAAAACGAACTCGGCACCCATCGACTCGACCTGCTCGGCCACTTCGGGGCGCACGTCAAAGGCGTAGGTGATGGCTCCGAGCGAGGTCGAGGTGCCGATCGCGGCCAGACCAGCCACCCCCGCGCCCACGACGAGCACCTTGGCGGGCGGCACCTTGCCGGCGGCGGTGACCTGACCGGTGAAGAAGCGGCCGAAATTGTTACCGGCCTCGATCACGGCGCGATAGCCGGCGATATTGGCCATCGAGGACAGCGCGTCCATCTTTTGCGCGCGGCTGATCCGCGGCACCATCTCCATGGCGATGACATTGGCGCCCGAAGCCTTGGCCGCCTCCATCCCCGCCTCGTTGCCAGCCGGGTTGAAGAACGAGATCAGCGTCTTGCCGCTGGTCAGATAGCCGAGCTCGGACGGCTCGGGCACGCGGACCTTGGCGATGATATCGGCCTGCGCCCACAGATCGGCGGCGGTCTCGACCACGGTCACATCGGCGGCGCGGTAAAGATCATCGGCAAAGCCGGCCGCCAGACCGGCACCGCTTTCGATCAGGCAGTCATAGCCCAGCTTCTGGAGCTGGCGCGCGCTGTCGGGGGTCATGGCGACGCGCGCCTCCCCGGCAATCACTTCCTTCGGTGCCCCGATTTTCATTCCATTTCCCTCGATACGCTCATGAATTGACGTCGTGCTGTTCAGGCTGTCTCATGCGACATGGCCCCGGATCGCGATCCGGTTGCCGACCTGCAAAGCCCGGAACCCCGGATAAGCCCGCGTTTTGCAGCACAACATGCAGGAAGAGACAAGGCCCTCATAAGACCTCATCTTGCGGATCTGCGCAACTTTTTTGACGCATTCAGGTTTAGGCGCGCAATTTCCTGTCGGCGGGCGGGGATTTTGTCAGTCAATTTTGGCGACTATTCTGCGGGCAACTGGATCTGTTGGCAACAGCGCGCTAGGACGGGCAAAGAGCGGCTCATTGGTGAAGGAGAAGACATATGCCGACGGATCAAAACGCCTCAGGCAAGGCAATGCCCCGGCGCGTCAAGCCTGCTTCGGGCGAAGCGCCTGACTTGCCAAAGGTCGCCTTTTGCTACGATTTCGACGGCACGCTGGCGCCGGGCAACATGCAGGAGCATTCCTTCCTGCCCGATGTCGGCCGCGAGAAGAGCGCGTTCTGGCGCGAGGTCAACGAGATCGCCCGCGCGCATGAGGCCGACAATATCCTGATCTACATGCATGAGATGCTGCGCGCCGCGCAGGCCGCCGGTATCCCGGTCACCCGCAGCGATATTGCCGCCCATGGCGCCAAGGTGACGCTGTTCGACGGTGTGGAGGGCTGGTTTGAGCGCGTCGATGCGATGGGCGCGGCGCTGGGCTTGCAGATCGAGCATTACATCATCTCCTCGGGCATTCGCGAGATGATCGCGGCCACCGCCATCGGCAAGCATTTCAAGAAGATCTTCGCATCGGCCTTTCGCTATGACGCCGAGGAGCGCGCGATCTGGCCAGCGCTGGCGATCAATTACACCACCAAGACCCAGTATCTGTTCCGCATCAACAAGGACACGCTGGATGTCTGGGATCACTCGAAAATCAATGCCTTCACCGAGCGGGCGGCGCGGCCGGTGCCATTCACGCGGATGGTGTTCTTTGGTGATGGCGAGACCGATGTGCCCTGCATGCGCATGCTGATGGAGCATCAGGGCTATCCGGTCGCGGTCTATGAGCCCGGCGCCGAGCGGGCCAAGCAAAACGCGCTCAAGCTCATCGCGCAGGAGCGGGCGCGTTATGCAATGCCGGCCGATTATCGTGAGGGTAGTGCGCTCGATACCCTGACGCAGGCGATCTTGCGCGATATCGCTGCGCGCGAAGTGCTCGCCGGTTTCAGGACCTGAGCAGGGCGCGCAGTTCTCGCTCGAGCGCATCGAGAAAGCGCGAACGGTCGGCGCGGCTGAAGGCGCTGCCGCCGCCGCCGCCCATCTCCAGCGGATTGGCGGCGCGCAGATCCGCCATCAGATCGCGCATCGCCAGTTGCGTGCCGATATTGGCGGTGTTGAAGACCTCGCCATTATGGCGCAAGGCGCGCGCACCGCGCTCGAGGCACCGGGCGGCCAGCGGAATATCGCCGGTCACGCACAGATCCTTAGGTCCGATCCGCTCGGCGATCCAGTCATCGGCGGCATCAGGCCCTTCGGGCACGATCACCGTCTCGACCAGAGGATGCGCGGAGGGGCGCAGCCCGCCATTGCACACGATCTTCACCGCGATGCGGTGGCGCTCGGCCACCTTCAGCGCTTCGGCCTTCACCGGGCAGGCATCGGCATCGATATAAAGAATGCTCATGACCGGGGCGCGTAGCACGGATTGCTCTGCGCCGCGAGAGATCTGCTGTAGATTGCCCGCATGTTGCCGGGATTCGCGCGATAGGTGAGGGCGGCGCCGCCATATCGGGCGCGCTTAAGCGGGAAGTGAGGAGCTGTTTCATGGCGAATTTGAACTGGGGCGCCGCGATCGGTGGGCTGTTTCTGGCGGCGGGCGTGGCCTTTGCCGGGCTGACCTTGGGCCAGAGCCTGATCGAGATGCGGCGGGTCGATCGTGTCGTCACCGTCAAGGGGCTGGCCGAGCAGGCGGTCGAGGCGGATTTCGCCAATTGGCGCATCCCGTTCCGTGCCCAGGGCGACGACAGCGCCAGCGCCATCGCCGAGGCCAAGCGCTCCGAAAAAGCGGTGCGCGGGTTCCTCAGTGCCGCCGGACTGCCCGAGGCCGAGGTGCTGGAAGAGCCCTTCACCCTGCGCATCGAGCGGATCTATGTCACCCGCAATGGCGCGCAGACCGAAGTTCCGCGCTATGTCGCGGTGGGCGCGGTGCGGGTGCGCAGCAGCAATCTCGATCTGGTCGAGGATCTGGTCAACGGCACCCAGGCGCTGCTCGATGACGGGGTGCTGCTGGGGGACAATGACTACGCCGAAGCCTCGCGCCCGGTCTATGTCTATAGCGGGCTCAACGAGATCAAGCCGGAGCTGATCCGCGAGGCCACCCAGGCCGCCCGCGCGTCGGCGCAGCAATTTGCCAATGACAGCGGTGCCAGTGTCGGTGGCATCGCCAAGGCCAATCAGGGGATCATCCAGATCCTGCCGCGCGATGGCGATTACGATGAGCGCTTCGAGCGGCGCAAGCTGGTGCGGGTGGTCTCGACGGTCTCCTATTATCTGACCGATTGACCTGCTCGCGGCTTTTGGGCATGAGCAGTCCCGTCCGTTTCCTGCCCGGAGAAGCCAAGTGACCTCGCGCCGGATCATTATCGTCAATGACTTCAAGGAAGGGGCGGGCGAGCCGCTCTTCTACGACATTGCGCAGCATCTGCTGCATGGGATGATCCGGGCCGGGCATTTCGTCACGCGGTTCTCCGATCGTGACCTGGCCCGGGCCCATGGGCTCGGGCATAAGCGCTTCGGGGTGGCGCGGGCAAAGAAACAGCTTCGGGCTCTGGTCGAGACCTTGCGCCCGGATATGATCCTGTTCGGCCATGCCGATATGTTCGATGCGGCGGATTTCGCGGATCTGCGTGCGCTGCGGCCGGGCGTGCGGCTGGCGCAATTCAATGTCGATGCGCCCTATCGCCGGGAGACCATGGCGCACTTCGCGGCAAGGGTGCCGTTGATGGATGCGTCCTTCTTTACCGCCGGAGAGCTGGCCCCGTCCGCCGAACTGTTCGCGCCGGGTGGGCGGATCCATTTCGTGCCGCCGCTGGTCGATCCTGCCATCGATACCGGGCGTGCCTTCGATCTGCCGCGCGACCGGGCGCCGCGCGATGCGGCCTTTCTGGGAGGGGTCTGTGAGGATCGACCGGCGCAGTTGGCGGCGCTGAGTGCGGGCTTGCCGACGGATTTCCGGTTCGAGACCCATGGCATGGCATCGGGGGCCGCGCGCATCGATGGCGCCGCCTATGTGGATTTTCTGGCTCAGACACCGATCTCGCCGAGCCTGCAACCCGATAGCACCCAGGCCGAGCCGCTCTATTACGCCTCGACCCGCGTAGCTCAACTGCTCGGCAATGGGGTGCTGGGCTTCGTGCATCACAGCACGAGGCTGGAGGCGCTGTTTGGCGAGGGTATCCAGGTCTATCGCGGCATGGAGGATCTGGCCGAGGCCATGGCCCGATTTGCCCGCGATGATGACGCGCGTCGGCGGGCGGCTCAGGCGGGTTGGGCGCGGGCGTTCGAGATTGCCGATGCGGCTCGGGCCTGCGCCTATATCCTCGCCATCGCCATGGGCGAGGACGCGCGCCCTCCCTGGCCCGAAGTCGTCATCTCCACCTGAAAGGCGCTCACGCCATTTCCTGCGCCGCCTGATGCGGCAGGTTCTCCACGATATAGGCCGTGATTTCCGCGCGCGGGTTGCGCCCCTCCTCAAGGGCGCTGGCAAGGATCGCGTTCACGCGCATCAGATCGCTCGAGCGCAAGGCTTCCTTGACCGGACCGATCGCCGCCGGGCGCATCGACAGCATCCGAAAGCCCAAACCGGCCAGAGCGACCGCCTCGATCGGGCGCCCACACAGCTCGCCGCAAAAAGACAGCGACGTGCCAGCATCATCGCATTGCTCGACGATCTTGCGCAGCATGCTCAGAAACGAGGGGGAAAGCGCATCATAGCGCGCCCTGACCCGCTCATTGCTGCGATCAGCCGCGAAGAAGAACTGCATCAGATCATTGCCGCCGACCGAGACGAAATCGCTCAGCTCAAAGAAGCGCTGCGGTGCGAAGGCAAGCGCCGGTGTCTCCAGCATTGCGCCGATGCGCAGGTCCTCGGGCATGTCCAGGCCGCGCGCGGCCAGCCGATCGCGCTCCGCGAGCAAGCGCGCGCGCGCTTCATAGAATTCCGCCGGGTCGGCGATCATCGGGAACATCACCGAGAGTGGCCGCCCCTTCGAGGCCCGGAGCAACGCCTGGAGCTGGGTGCGAAACAGCAAGGGCCGGTCCAGCGCAATCCGGATGGCGCGCCAGCCGAGCGCCGGGTTCTCCTCGGCTTCGCCCTTGAGGAAGGGCAAGCGCTTGTCCCCGCCCATATCGAGCGTGCGAAACACCACCGGCCGTCCGCCAGCGGAATCCATCACCTTGGAATAGAACGCCGCCTGCGCGTCGCGGCGCGGGGCACGCGAAGAGATCAGATATTGCAGCTCGGTACGAAACAGCCCGACGCCGGTTGCGCCGCTCATCGGGATACCGGGCAGGTCCGAGAGCAGACCCGCATTCATGTGCAAATCGATTGTCACCCCGTCCTGGGTGATCGCTGGCAGATCCTTGATCTGCGCATAGCGCTTTTCTTCCTGTTCGCGCAGGCTGATCTTCTCGCGATAGGCGCCGATCACTTGCGGTTCGGGCCGTAGGACAATGCGGCCGATATCGCCATCGATGATGAAAGCGTCATCGGTCTGGGCGTCATTGATCAGCCCCTTGAGCCCGGCGACGAGCGGAATGCGCAGGGCGCGGGCCACGATCGCGGCATGCGAGCCGGCCGATCCCTCCTCCAGCGCGACCCCGAGCAGGGGCCCGCGTCCATAATCGATCAGATCACCCGGGCCAAGATTGCGGGCGATGAGGATGGCGTTTTCCGGCAGATCATCGGGGCCGGGAGGCGGCATGCCCAGCAATTGGCGCAGCAGGCGGTTGGCCAGATCATCAAGATCATAGAGCCGCTCGCGCAGATAGGCGTCATTGGTGCGTTGCAGGCGGGCGCGGGTCTCCGTCTGGACCTTTTCCACCGCTACTTCCGCCGCGAGCCCGCTATCAATCGCGGCTTCGAGCCGACGCAGCCAGCCGCGGTCATGAGCGAACATCCGATAGGCCTTGAGCACATCATGATGCTCGCCCGGCCCGCCATCCATGGCGTCATGGGCGATCAGGCGATCGACCTCGTCGCGCAGCGCCTCCATCGCTTCGGACAGGCGCGCGCGCTCGGCCCCGGCATCCTCGGCCACCGGATTGGCAATCACGATGCGCGGCTCGTGCAGCACCACCTTGCCGATGGCGACCCCTTCCGCTGCGGGGGTGCCGCGGATCATTTTCGGATCGGTGAGAATGCGCGGGCTTTGCAGGTCCTCGAGCACGCCAGCATCAGTCATCTCGGCGATCACGGTGGCGATCAGCTCGAGCGCGTCGATCTCGTCCTCATCATAGAGCCGCGTGGACTGGTTCTGCACCACCAGCACGCCCAGCGTATGGCCCTGGCGCTGTAGCGGCGTGCCGAGAAAGGACCGGAACCGCTCCTCGCCAATGCCGGGAATATAGACGAAGCCCGGGGTCTTTTCAGCATCATTGGTGTTGATCGCGGTCCCGTCGCGGGCAATGCGGCCAACAAGGCCCTGCCCGACTTGCAGCGTCGTGGCATGAACAGCGGCGGGGTTGAGGCCCTCGGTCGCGCAGAGCTCCAGCGTATCGGCGTCGCGCATCATGTAGAGCGAGCAGACTTCCGCCATCATGTTCTGCGCGATCAGATGAACGATCTGGTCGAGCCTTTGCTGGGCATGGCCGGGTTGCGCGAGCGCCGCACGCACATTGCGCAAAAGCGTCCGGGCGCGCTGCAATCCCTCTCCCCGGTCTGGCGACGATGCCATGTTCACTCTTCCCTCCCGTCCTGCGTGATCGCAGTCAAGCGCAAGCGCTTGTCATGTGCCGAGCTTTCGGGGCCCGGGATGCGCCTTCCGGGGCCTCGCCGCTGCGCAGCCATCGCCACCGGTGCCAGTTCATCTTTCGCGGCAACGCTTACGGAAGTTTGCCGAAAATCTCAAACCCCACGTGACATGATGGTGACATCCTATCACGGACGCGCCGCCAATGCAGCGGCGCTGTTGTGGGAGCGAGATTTTGCGGCACCGCGATGCGAGGTGAGCCGGGGGGCGCCGGGGGGCGCCGGGGGGTGCCATGGCGGTGATCGTCTTACGCCGAGGCAGCATCCAGATCGAAGGCCTTGTGCAGGGCCTGGACACCGAGTTCCATATATTTGCGCTTCACCAGCACGGAGATCTTGATCTCCGAGGTCGAAATCACCTCGATATTGATCCCTTCATTGGCGAGCACCTGAAACATCTTTTGCGCGGTCCCGGCATGTGAGCGCATGCCAATGCCGACAATCGAGAGCTTCGCCACATCGCTATCGGAGCGAAGGCTCTGAAACTGAATGGTTTCCTTTGCCGCTTCGATGATCGAGAGCGCCCGCTCGTAATCGTCGGTCGAGACCGTGAAGGTCATGTCGGTGTGACCGCTTTCAGAGATATTCTGCACGATCATGTCGACATTGATGTTCTGCTCGGCGAGGGGGCCGAAAACGCGCGCAGCCACGCCGGGCACGTCGGCAACCTCGAGCAGCGTGATCTTGGCTTCATTGCGCGAGAATGCAACGCCGCTGACTGCTTTGCCTTCCACCTTATCCTCCGTCAATTCGCTTTCATCGCAGACCAGTGTCCCGGCCATGTCGGACCCGACAGCCTCGCCAAAGGTCGAAAGAACCTGCAAGGGAACCTGATAGCGCATGGCCAGCTCGACCGAGCGGGTTTGCAGCACTTTCGCGCCCAGTGAGGCAAGCTCGAGCATTTCCTCAAAGGCGATCTGGTGGATCTTGCGGGCCTCGGAGACCAAGCGTGGATCGGTCGTGTAGACGCCGTCAACATCCGTATAGATATCGCATCGCTCTGCCTTGAGCGCGGCGGCGATTGCCACGGCCGAGGTATCCGAGCCCCCGCGCCCGAGCGTGGCGATGCGATTATCGGGGCCGATGCCCTGAAATCCGGCAATGACGGCGTGCAGGCCCTCGTCAAATTTCTGGTCGAGCGCCGCGGTGTCGATATCCTCGATCCGGGCCGCGCCATGGGCGGCGCTGGTGCGCAGCGGGATTTGCCAGCCTTGCCAGGATCGCGCCGGGACGCCCAGCTTTTGCAGCGTCAGCGCCATCAGGCCGGAGGTGACCTGCTCACCGGCTGCGACGACGGTGTCATATTCGCGCGCATCATAGAGCCGGTTCACATCGCGGACATAGCCGACGAGGCGGTTGGTCTCACCCGCCATCGCCGAGACGATCACAGCGACCTGGTAGCCGCGCTCGACCTCCTGTGCGACCTTGCGGGCGGCTTGCTCGATCCGCTCAAGATCGCCGACCGATGTGCCGCCGAACTTCATCACCAGGCGCGGCGCCCGTGAGGATGCGGAAGGGGTGGCGCGCACGTCGGCGGAAGTCATGGCCAGGGTACCTCATGGCAACGGGTAAAACAGGGCCTCCGGCATTTGTACCGGAGGTTGATCCGGGCGCTTCATAGAGCCTTCGCGTACGGCGTGCAATGATCGATCAGCTGTCGTTCTCGATCTCGACCCATGGGATCGGCATGCAGGCGATCCCCTCTTCCTCCAGCTCGCGCGCTTCTTTCGCGGTGGCCTGCCCGTAGATCGGCCGCTCATCCGCTTCGCCAGCCTCAATCGCCCGCACCTCTTGCGCAAAGCGATCGCCGACGGGCTCGGCATGGGTTTCGACGAGATGGCGCAAGGCGCGCAGGCGCTCATGGAGCAGCCTTTGGCGCGCATCGATCGTGGTCATATGCCTTTCGGGCCCGGAGGGGGGCGTCGGCGAGGTGGCGCCAGCCGCGGGCAGGCTTTGTCCTTCGTTGATCTTGCTGTCGTTGATATTGGCTTCGTCGATCTCGGTCTCGTCGCTTCGGGCCTCATCGCTCTTGCGCCGGTTGCTGGAGAGCGCGGGCGCCATCAGGCTCTTGGTCACATCATCAATGCCGCAGATCGGACACAGGACATGGCCAGCTTGCGCTTGCGCATCAAAAGCCGAGCTGTTTTGAAACCAGGCGTCGAAAGCGTGCCCTGCCGAGCACTGCAATGCATAACGTATCACGAGCACACCTCATCTGATCGAGCGAAGGTAGTCAAAGCCGCGCTTTGCGTCCAGATGCCGGGAGAGGGCAGTGGCAAGGGGAAGGTTTGCCAAGGCAAAAGTTTGCCAAGGGGAAGGTTTGCCAAGGGGAAGGTTTACAAAGGGAACAGCTTGGAGGAACGCTTGAGCGCGCAGGACCCGAAACATCGCCAGCAGAACAAGCGCGCCGCCGCCTCCCCGGCCAGAGGCAAGCGCGCGCTATGGGCGAAGCGCTGGAAAGCGCTGCGCAAATCGGTCGCCAAGGTGCTGGCGCGCGGCGATCTGCAAGCGATCTTGCCAATCGGCGCCGCAACGCTTGTGGCGGTTTTTCTGACCCGTCTCGACCCGACAGCCATCGGCCAGACCATCGGGATAACGGGCGGGATCCTGCTCGGCATCGCGCTGCGGGTGCTCTATCAGGCGGAAGCCGATGCGCCGCCGATGGAGAAGTCCTTGCCGGTCGAGATCCGCAAACAACCCGATCCGGCGATTTCCGTCCTGGCCGAGCGCGAGCGCAACCGACTGGCTCAGAAGCTCGCCTTGTGGCGCGCCGCCTTGCAGACTCTGCCGCAGCCGGTGCTGATCCTCAATCGCAGCGGCGAGATCTTGCTGTGCAACCCGGCCGCAGAGCGGTTTTTCGGGCGGTCCTTGCAGGGGAATAACATGCGCGCGGTCTTGCGGGCGCCGCGCATCTTGCAAGCGGTGGATGCGGTGTTGCAGGGCGCTGCGGGCGAGAGCTTCGCGTTCATGTTGCGCCGCCAGGTCGATCGCAATCTCGAGGCGCATGTGCTGCCGATTGCGGCGCAGGTGGGTGAGGTCGAGCCCGACACCCCGCGAGTGCTCGTCAAGATCGAGGATCACACCAGGATGGTTCGGGCTGAGATGTTGCGGCAGGATTTCGTCGCCAATGCCAGCCACGAGCTCAAGACACCCCTCGCCTCGGTCCTGGGGATGATCGAAACCCTGAAAGGGCCAGCGCGCAAGGATCCGGCGGCGCAGGAGCGATTCTTGCGGTATATGGAGGTTCAGGCGCGGCGGATGCAGGATCTGATCGAGGATCTTCTGGTGCTCAATCGGATCGAAGTCGATGAGCATGTGCCCCCCGATCAGGTCGTGCAGATCAAGCGGGTGGTCGAAGAAGCCCTGATCCGTTTCGAGGCCAATCGGGGGCGAGCGGTATCCTTCGAGATCGACTGGAAGGCGCTCGGAGAGCTGGCGCCGGTGCTCGGCGAAGAGCGTCAATTGATCCAGGTCTTCGTCAATCTCTTCGACAATGCGCTGAAATATGCCCCGTCCGAGCGCGAGCTGCGGGTCTATGTCGAACCATCGCAAGAGGGCGCGCCGCGCGTGGCGGTGACTGTGCAGGATTTTGGTCCGGGCATCCCCAAGGAGGAGATCCCCCGCCTGCAAGAGCGCTTTTTCCGCGGGGCCCGGCCGAATGATGAAAAACTTCCCGGTACCGGGCTGGGGCTTGCGATCGTCAAGCACATCCTGGCCCGTCACCGCGGTGAATTGAAGATCCGCAGCGAGCTTGGGCGGGGCTCCTGGTTCACGGTGGTGCTTCCCAAGCCGGCTTCGGACGGCAATCCCAGACTTACGCCGGCTTCGGGCGGCAATCCCGGATTCATGTCGGCCTCGGACGGCAATCCCTGATTCATGCTGCACCTGCGCACGACTCGCGCCTGTCAGGGGCTGAAATCCGCGCAACGCGATTCTGGCACTCTGTGACAGAACTGGATCGGCAATGTGGAGAAATGGTGTTTTGGTCGTGTGATTGGGAAATTAATCCTTTTCTTGCGGTGTTAATGTTACGCAAGTGACGCTCAACTGTCATTCACTCGTTGTCGCCTTCTCATAATTTCCGCCGCAGAGTACGAGCCGACAAGGCTCGGCTCTCACTTGGAGAGATTTGGAGACAATCATGAAAATCACCGGTATCGCTCTGGCGGCCGTTGCTGCTCTCGCCCTGGTTGGCGAAGCATCGGCCCGCGATCAGATCCGCATCGTCGGCTCGTCGACCGTTTTCCCGTTCGCAACCGCAGTTGCTGAGCAGTTCGGCAAAACCACCGCCTACAAAACCCCGGTGGTTGAGTCGACCGGTTCGGGCGGTGGCCTGAAGCTGTTCTGCGCCGGCGTTGGCGAAGAGCATCCGGACATCACCAACGCGTCGCGCCGCATGAAAGCGAAAGAGTGGAAACTCTGCAACGAAAACGGCGTCACCGACATCATCGAATTCGAAGTTGGCTTTGATGGCATCGTCGTTGCGAACTCGAAAGCCGGTGCAGATTTCGATCTGACCCGTGAAGAGCTGTTCAAGGCTCTGGGCACCACCGAGGCCGCTTCGTGGAACGACGTGAACCCGTCGCTGCCGGCAGAAAAAATCGAAGTGCTTGGCCCGCCGCCGACCTCGGGCACCCGTGACGCTTTCCACGAGCTGGCAATCGAAGCCGGTGCGAAGAAAGCTGGCCTGTCGAAAGCAGACATCAAGAAAATCGAAGTCCGCGCCGATGGTGCATGGGTTGACGCCGGTGAGAACGACAACCTGATCGTTTCGAAGCTGGAAGCAAACCCGGTTGCTCTGGGCGTGTTCGGTTTCTCGTTCCTCGATCAGAACGCCGACAAGATCAAAGGCGCGAAAATCGAAGGTGTCGAGCCGACCTTTGACAACATCCTGGCCGGTGAATACCCGGTTTCGCGTAAGCTGTACTTCTACGTGAAGAAAGCTCACGTCGGTGTTGTTCCGGGCATCATGGAATACGTTGCTGAATTCGCTTCGGACAACGCCACCGGTGAAGACGGCTACGCCGTTGAAAAAGGCCTGATCCCGCTGCCGGCCGACGCGCACAAGGCAAATGCCGACAAAGCGCTGTCGCTGACCGTCATGGACGGTTCCGAGAAGCTGAAATAAGCATCTCGACCAAGTGAGGGGGCGCGAGCCCCCTCATTTTTTGTTTGGTGATTTGTTTTCGTCTTGCTGGAGGGCGCAATGGGTGTGGGGCTGGCCTTGGGGGCGATACTGCTGATTGCAGTATGTGCTTTCCTGTTCGCGAGAAGTCGGGCAATCGCGTCTTCGGACGGGCTGCTGAAGAATTTGCACTCCAGACCGTCCTATCACGGTCTTTATTCGTTTCTCTGGACCGGGCTGATCGGGTTGCTGGCGCTCATCATCTTGAGCGTTGGCGTCACCCAGTATACCGGATCCGCACTCGAGGGTGTCGTGGCCGAGCGCCTGCCCGATGCATCTGCGATCCAGCGCCAATCGATCATTCGCGACGCGAAAGCCCAGATCGATGGCGGCATCACGTCGCGCTCGGGTGATGTTCGCGATGCGGTTGCGGAAACCTACGCATCGCTCAAGCCCCTGACGAGCTATGCCGTCCCCGGTATCGCGATCGCCCTGGCGGCGCTGACCGCGCTGATGACGAATTTTCAGGTGGGCCGCGATTTTCGTGCCCGGAACCGGTCGGAACGCGTCATTCGCGGCGTTCTGATGGTCTGTGCCTCCGTGGCGATTGTCACGACGATCGGGATCGTACTCTCGCTGGTGTTCGAGACCATTGTCTTTTTCGACATGATCCATTGGGATATCGGCAGCTTCTTGTTCGGCACCACCTGGAGCCCGCTTTCGGGTGTGCATAGTGGCACCCTCGATCCGGCGAAGATTGGCTGGATCCCGCTTCTGGTCGGCACGCTCATGATCACGCTGATCGCGATGCTGGTCGCCGTTCCCATCGGGCTGATGTCGGCGATCTATCTGTCCGACTATGCTTCGCCGCGCCTGCGCGCCTGGGCCAAGCCGATGCTGGAGATCCTCGCTGGTATTCCGACCGTTGTTTATGGCTTCTTCGCTGCGATCACCGTCGCGCCCTTCATTCGCAATACCGGCGAAGCGATGGGCCTGACCGTGGCGTCGGAAAGCGCGCTGGCGGCTGGTATCGTGATGGGGATCATGATCATCCCCTTCGTCTCATCGCTGTCCGATGACGTGATCAACGCGGTGCCGCAAAGCCTGCGCGACGGCTCCTATGGGCTGGGGGCGACCAAGGCTGAAACCATCCGCAAGGTCATTCTTCCCGCAGCGCTGCCGGGGATCATCTCGGCGGTGATCCTGGGCTTCTCGCGCGCGGTGGGCGAGACGATGATCGTGGTGATGGCCGCCGGTCAGGGCGCCAACCTCACCTGGAACCCGCTGGAGGCGGTGACGACGGTGACTGTGCAGATCGTGGCGCTGATCCTCGGCGATACCGACGCCGGAACCGCTGGCCCGCCGGCCTTTACGCTCGGCTTCGCCCTGTTCACGGTCACGCTGATCCTGAACATCATTGCTCTGCGCATCGTGCGCAGGTATCGCGAAATGTACGATTGATGCGGGGTGGATCCAATGGTTGATACGAGCAAACTTGCCGAATTTCATACATCCGACCGCGCCAAGCAGGTCATGCGCAAGCGCAACCGATCCGAAACCTGGTTTCAGGTTTTGGGCATAGGGGCGATCAGCCTCGCGGTGATCGCGCTGGCGACGCTTGTCTGGTCGATCGTCTCGCAGGCCTATCTCGCGGTATCCGAATATTACGTGACCGTAGAGGTGCCGCTGAGCATCGATGAGCGCCAGGCCGATCAGATCCGTCAATCGGCCGCCGCGTTGAGCGAGGGTGGCGAGGCCGCGCTTCAGGTTGTGACGCCGGACCTTTCCACGCAGATCAAGCGCGGCGTTTATGCGCTTTTCGATGATCCGGATCGGCGCGAGCGCCGGGCGCTGAGTAGCCTTGTTGGCCAGGATGCGGGCATCGATCTTGGCAAACGGGTGTTGGCGGATCCCAATCTGATCGGCAGCACCACCAGCACCGATGTCTTGCTCTCTGATGACGCCCAGCTCTATTTCAAGGGCCAGTATGGCGAGCTGACCTCGCGGCCAGGCAATGGCCTGCTCGATATCGTCGGCGATGGCGATGAGGTCGAATTGCTCATTGCTTCCAACGCTTTGGCGCCGATCCTTTCGGATGTGAAAGACGCGCTGCTGGTCGCGGCAGCACGGCTCGAGGTCGGGGCTTCTCGTCAGCAAGCCGGTGTCGATGCGATGGTCAAGCAACTGGCAGATGGCGCGCTCAGCGAGGAAGAGCGCAGCGCCTTGCAAGCTCAGCGCGATCGCTTCGCCGGCGACCGTGATCACCTGCAATCGCAAGCCGATGCTCTGCGGGCGCGGGCGCAGCAACCGAGCGGTGAAGAAGACCTGACCGATGATATGCCGAGCTTCTTCATCCACGCCAATGGCGGGGTGATCAAGCTGATCTCGGTCTCGAATGAGCGCGCCCACGGCGTGGTTCTGCAAGAGCTCGAAGGCCGCGATCAAGTGGCGTCCGACGCCTGGAAAGTGGCCCGTTTCGAGCTGCCGGAGAATGGTCGCCTGATCAAGGACAACCATCTGGTCTGGCTCGAGGATCTGAAGGCCGAAGGGCGGATCCAGACGGAGCTGAACACGCGCTTGCTGACGGCCTCGAACTCGCGCAATGCAGAGATCGCGGGTGTCTGGGGCGCGCTGGTCGGCAGTTTCTGGACGATGATTGTGACCTTCACCCTTGCGTTTCCCCTGGGTGTGCTGGCCGCGATCTATCTCGAGGAATTCGCTCCCAAGAACGGCTTTACCGACTTTATCGAGGTGAACATCAACAACCTTGCGGCGATCCCGTCGATCATCTTCGGTCTCTTCGGCGCTGTGGTGTTCCTGAGCTATTTCGGTTGGGAGCGCTCAACGCCGATTGTCGGCGGTGTGGTGCTGGCACTGATGTCTTTGCCCACCATCATCATCGCGGCGCGTGCCTCGGTGCGGGCGGTGCCGCCTTCGATCCGCAGCGCAGCGCTCGGGCTCGGGGCGTCGAAAGTGCAGACCGTGTTCCACCATGTCTTGCCGTTGGCGATGCCGGGGATCATGACCGGCTCGATCATTGCCATGGCGCAAGCGTTGGGTGAGACCGCACCGCTGATCATGGTCGGGATGAACGCCTTCGTGGCGGATGTGCCTGGCTGGTTCAACGAGCCAGCCTCGGTAATGCCGGCCCTGATCTATCAGTGGTCCGACTTCCCTGAAACGCTGTTCAAGGCGAAAACCTCGATGGCGATCATTGTTTTGCTGCTGTTCCTGGTGGCCATGAACGCCTTGGCAGTGTTCCTGCGCAAACGCTTCGAGCGGCGCTGGTAAGAAATGGGTGCTTCTGCGGAGCCGGGATGATAGGGGCGCTCCGCAGAAGGCAAGCCGATTTTCGGCGAGGACAGAGGAAGGGTTTGAGATATGAGTGAACAACATCTCGCTGCCGTCGCCGCCGCTGCGGCCACCGAACACGGCACCGAAGTCAAGATGGTTGCCCGCAAGGTCAATGTTTTCTACGGCAGCACGCATGCGATCAAGGATGTCGATGTCGATATCCTCGACAAGACAGTCACTGCCTTTATCGGCCCGTCGGGTTGCGGCAAGTCGACCTTCCTGCGCTGCCTGAACCGCATGAATGACACGATTGATGTCTGCCGGGTGACCGGTGAGATCAAACTCGATGGCGGCGATATCTATGACCGTGCCATTGACCCGGTGCAGTTGCGGGCGCGCGTCGGCATGGTTTTCCAGAAGCCGAACCCGTTTCCGAAATCGATCTTTGAGAACGTCGCCTATGGCCCGCGCATCCACGGCCTGGTCACCAACAAGGCCGATCTCAATGACGTGGTCGAAAGCGCGCTGCGCCGCGCCTCGATCTGGGACGAGGTCAAAGATCGTCTCGATCAGCCGGGCACCGGCCTGTCAGGTGGCCAGCAACAGCGTCTGTGCATCGCCCGCGCCATTGCGACCGCGCCGGAAGTTCTGCTGATGGACGAACCTTGCTCGGCTCTCGATCCGATCGCAACCGCGGCGATCGAGGATCTCATTGAAGAGCTTCGTCAGAACTATTCGATCGTGATCGTCACGCACTCGATGCAACAAGCGGCCCGTGTCAGCCAGAAGACGGCTTTCTTCCATCTGGGCAATCTGGTTGAGTTCGGCGATACGTCGCAGATCTTCACCAACCCGGTTGATCAGCGGACCCAGGACTACATCACCGGACGCTTCGGCTAATCGTTGCCCGGGGGCGCGCGATGGATACTGAGGCAAAGCCACCGGTCAACGGATCTTTACTGAGGGCTGAACGCGTGACCTCCATTTTGAGCGCGTATGACATGGACTTCACGACGTTGCGCGCGCGAGTGTCAGAAATGGGCGGGTTGGTCGAGGAGCAATTCGCCGATTGCCTTGAGGCGGCGCAACGCCGCGACCTGGTGCTGGCTGCCGAGATCGTTGCGCGCGATCAGGGGATCGATCAGCGGGAAGTCGAGATCGAAGAACTGGCGGTGCGCACCCTCGCGCTCCGTCAACCGCTGGCGCAGGACCTACGCGAAACCATCGCCGCCCTGAAAATCGCAGCGACGCTTGAGCGGATCGGGGATCTTGCCAAGAATATTGCCAAACGCACCTCGCTGATCCATAGCCGTAGCGATAGCAATGGCGTCGCGAGCATCCTGCGTCTTGGGCATCAGGTGCGCGGACAACTCGCGGATGCGCTCGATGCCTATGGCACGCGGGATATCCATGGGGCCGAGGGGGTCTGGCGCCGCGATATTGAGGTCGATGAGCTGCATAACAGCATTTTCCACGTGCTGATCGCCAATATGAGCAGCGAACCGCGCTTTGTCAGTGAGGGCGCGCAGCTCCTGTTCGTCGCGAAAAATCTCGAACGGATCGGCGATCACACGACCTTCATTGCCGAGATGACTTACTATGTTGCCGTGGGGCGCTCCTTCGGCAATGACCGACCGAAAGGGGATCCGCTTTTTCCGCTGCCCAATATCGACACGATCGTCTGACGGAAACGGGATAAAGCAATGGATGCGGACCAATCTGGGAGATCAAAATGAGCGCGCGCATTCTGATCGTAGAGGATGAGGAAGCCCTGTGTGCCCTGCTTGAGTATAATCTCAAGGAGCAGGGCTTCGACGTACGGCTTTGCACCAATGGCGAAGATGCGATGAATGCGCTCAAGGATGAACAGCCGGACCTGATCATCCTCGATTGGATGCTGCCGCATGTCTCCGGGATCGAGATTTGCCGTCAGGTTCGGGCCCGTCCCGAGAGCCGGGATGTCCCGATCATCATGCTCACTGCTCGTGGTGATGAGGATGACCGCATTCGCGGCCTCGATACCGGGGCAGATGATTACATGTTGAAGCCGTTCTCGATGACCGAGTTGATCGCTCGGGTGCGGGCGGTGCTGCGGCGGGCGCGTCCGACCCTCGCCGGAGATATCGCGACCTTCGGTGATATCATCCTCGATCGCGAGACCCGTCGCGTGCGCCGCGCCGACAAGGAAATCCATGTCGGGCCGACGGAATTCCGGCTGCTCGATTGCCTGATGCAGCGGCCGGGCCGGGTCTATAGCCGCGAGCAATTGCTCGATCTGGTCTGGGGGCGCGATGTCTATGTGGAGGCGCGCACGGTCGATGTGCATGTCGGACGTCTGCGCAAGGCGCTCAATGAAGGGTTCGACAAGGACCCGATCCGTACTGTGCGTGCCGCCGGGTACTCGCTCGACGAGACCTATGCCAATGTAAGCGCCGGCTGACTGACGCTCGGCCGCTGAGAGGCGTTTCGTCTCGTCCTTCCAGAACAAAAAAGCCGCACGCCCCGATGAGATGTGCGGCTTTTTTTATGCAAGCGGGGGCTCGTCAGAGCAGGAAATCATCCGCGGTCAGCGCGTCTGGCGCGATACCGTCAACGCGCAGGCTCTCGCCGCTGTCGAAAGTGATCAGCGTGTAGCGGCCCTTGTCTTCCATCAACCCTTGCAGATCATCGAAGCTTTCCACCGCGAAGGCAGACAGGTCGATCTTGTCGCTGCCCTGCTCGAAATCGGTGATGCGATCGGCTCCGCTGGCGCTCGACAGGATGAAGACATCATCGCCGGTGCCACCATAGAGCAAGTCGTTGCCAAGACCGCCGTCGAGACTGTCGGCCCCGTCTTCGCCGTAGAGACGATCTGCACCGGCACCGCCGAGCAGCGTGTCGCCATCGGCGCCGCCGAACAGGCGGTCATTACCCGAGCCGCCATCGATCTGGTCGGCGCCGCCCTGGCCGAGCAGTTTGTCGGCATCCGCCCCGCCATCGATCACATCGTCCCCAGCACCGGCGACGATGGTGTCCGCGCCGTCTTCGCCGTAGAGGGTGTCGGCATCGGCACCGCCGATCAGCTTGTCATTGCCGAGCCCGCCCCAGGCGAAATCGCCGCCCGAACCGGTGTTGATCTTGTCATCACCGCGCCCGCCGGTCAGGCTATCGACGCCGTCCCCGCCAAGGATGATGTCATCATCATTGCCGCCATCGATGCTGTCATCACCGGCTTCACCGCGCAGGATGTCAGCACCGTCGCCACCATAGATCGTGTCATTGTCATCGCCGCCGAGAGCGACATCGGCGCCAGCGCCGCCATAGATCGTATCGTCTCCCGCTTCGCCGCGCAGGATGTCATCGCCGGTCTCGCCGTAGAGCGCGTCTTTGCCGTCACCGCCGAACAGGATGTCGTTGTCGCCGCCGCCATTCAGGCTGTCATCGCCCGCTTCGCCGCGCAGGATGTCAGCGCCAGCCTCACCGGTGAGGAGGTCGTTGCCGAGCCCGCCAAAGAGCTGATCGGCACCCTCGCCGCCCGACAGGGTATCGACGCCATCGCCGCCATAGACGCGATCATCGCCCGCCTCACCGGAGACGCTGTCATCCCCGTCGCCGCCGAGCAGCTTGTCATTACCGTCGCCGCCGAAGATCTGGTCATTGCCCAGATCGCCAAGCGCGGTGTCGTCGCCATCGCCGCCATAGAGGGTGTCATCGCCGTCCTGGCCGTAGAGCGCGTCATCGCCCTGGCGTCCGGTCAGGGTATCGTTGCCCTCGCCGCCAAACAGTTCCGAGCCCGATTGCGCCGCCAAGAGGACATCCCCGAGCGCTGAGCCGATCACCCGCTCAATGCTGGTCAGGCTATCGCCATCCGCATCGCCGCCGGTGCCGGTGCCGATCGAGTCGCGCAGATCGACGGTCACGCCCGCGGTACTCGCCGAGTAGTCGGCGATATCGAAGCCGGCGCCGCCATTGAGCGTGTCCGCTCCGGCATCGCCGAGCAGCAGATCGTTATCGTCGCCGCCATTGAGGACGTCATCGCCAAGCCCGCCGCGAAGCTGGTCGCGATCAGCGCCGCCGGTCAGGGTGTCGTTGCCAGCCCCGCCGATCAGCAGGTCATTGCCAGCATCACCGGTGATCACGTCATTGCCCTCGCCGCCATCGAGCGTGTCGGCACCGTCGCCGCCCTCGATCGTGTCGGCACCGCTCTCGCCATAGACCGTGTCATCGCCGCCGCCAGCGCGGATGGTGTCATTGTCGGCGCCGCCCTGGATCAGCTCGATCCCGTCGCTGCCGATGATGGTGTCGTTACCGGCCCCGCCGCGCAGAACGTCCTGCAAGATCGCGCTGTCGGACAGCAGCAGGCGGTGGCTGTTGCGGCCGCGGATCAGGTCGTCGCCATCGCCGCCATCGAGGATATCGACCCCGGCACCGCCATAGATCACGTCATTACCCGCGCCACCGGCGACGATGTCGCTCTCGGTCGCATCGGCAATCTCATCGGCGCCCGACAATTGCCCGGCAAACAGGGTGTCGCCGGTCGCGGTTCCGATCACGATATCCGACCCCGCGCCGCCGACGATCACCTCGCCATTGACCGCATCGACGCCGACCAGCGTGTCATCGCTCTCCGCGCCAAGGGTGACATCCGATTGCGCTGTGCCGGATGCGCTGCCGCCATCGCCCAGGATCCAGGTTTGCGCATCACTCAACTTTGACGAATTGGCCCCAGCCATCACTTTCCCCTCGCTCAACAATTTCGAGAAGACAGCGAATCGCCCCCTTCTCCCGCTCCATGGATCGGATAAGCGAATTGGGCAGATTTCTCCAGTGACAATTAACCAAGCCACGGATACTTGTTGCCCGGCGAAATCGACAAATCGAATGCCTGTTGTTGTGCCGGTGCACGCGATTTTTTTCTTGGTGACAGATTGCGGCAAGACAACGGCTTGCCCCGATAACCATAGCTTGGCACAACCATCTGACGAAGAGCGAGATGGTTTGTGCGATGACGCAGTGTGATACCGTAGTGGCATTGATCCCGGCCCGCGGCGGGTCGAAGGGGATTCCGGGTAAGAATATTGCCGATCTTGGCGGCAAGCCGCTCATAGCCTGGTCGATCGAGGCTGCGCGCGCGACGCCGGAGATCGAGGGGGTATATGTTTCCACGGATGATCCTCAGATCGCGCTGGTTGCCGAGCGTTATGGCGCGACGGTGCTGGCGCGGCCTGCGGAGCTGGCGACGGATCAAGCCTTGCCCGCGGATGCGATCCGCTACCATATCGAGCATCTGCGCGCTTCGGGAGAAGAGGCGGCTTATATGGTCTATCTCGAGCCAACCGCACCGTTTCGCATCCCGGATGATATCAGCGCCTGCATCGCGCGGCTGCGCAGTGGGTCCTGCCAGTCGGTGGCGACCTTTTCGCCCGCCGAGCAGAACCCCGAGCGCGCCTGGCGCATCGTCGAGGGCGTCCCGCAGAACTACATCCCGGGCGCCGATCCGTGGCAGCCGCGCCAGGCGCTGCCCGAGGCGCATTTTCTCAACGGGCTTGTCTATGGCTTCGTGATCGACGACTTCCCGGCCAATAGTTCGTCGGTCCTGTTCGGCACCATCGGCGCGGTGGAGGTCGATGCGCGGCGCGTGGTCGATATCGACACGCCGGTCGATCTGCAATTCGCCAATTTCCTCGTGCAATCGGGCACCATGGACCCGATCGGTGCGCGCCAGAATTCACGCTCGCGTTCAAGCTCGCGGGAGGGGGCTTCGACCTCGCCGCGCTCACGGCGCGCCTGGTATCGCCGTCTTCTGCGCAGCGCCAACTCCTGACTGCGCCTTTAGCGCGCTGATCACGTCCCGACCTCCTTCTCTCGCGTCCATCCAAACTGGAGCCATCTTATGTCCTGGGAACCGGCGAAATCGCCGAGCATGCAAAGCCTGTTCGATCTGAGCGGCAGGGTGGCGCTGGTCACCGGCGCGGCCGGTATTCTGGGTTCGCAGATCGCCGCCGGGCTCGCGGAGCAGGGGGCGCAGGTGTTTTGTGCCTCGCGCAATGTCGAGAACTGCCAGGCGGTCGCGGATGCCTATCGCGCAGAATATGGCGGCGCGCATGAGGCGTTGAAGCTCGACATCACCGACAGCGCCTCGGTCGCCGCCTGTTTCGAGCAGATCGACGCGCGGGCGGGCAAGCTCGACATTCTGGTGAACTGCTCGTGGACCGGGGCGAAGAACACCTGGGACACGATCACCGAGGAAGACTGGCTGTTCGATATCGACATGTGCCTCAATGGCCCGTTCCGGGTGATCAAGGAGGCCTATCCGCGGCTGAAGGCGAGCAAGGGGGTGATCCTCAACGTCGCCTCGATGTATGGCCATGTGGCGCCCGATTACCGGCTCTATGACGGGCAGAAATACGCCAACCCGGCCTCCTATGGCGCGGGCAAGGCGGGGATCATCCAGTTCACCAAATACCTCGCCTCGTTCCTGTCGCCGCATGACATCCGCTGCAATTGCATCTCTCCGGGGCCGTTTCCCTATGAGTCGATCCAGCAGGAGAACCCGGCCTTTGCCCAGCGGCTCGGCGACAAGAATACCTGCAAGCGGGTCGGCAAGCCCTATGAGGTGAAGGCGACCAGCGTGCTGCTGTGCTCGGATGCCGCCTCCTATATCAACGGGCAGAATTTCTGCATCGATGGCGGCTGGGCGATCTGGTGAGCGCGCAGGCGAGCGGGGCGGCGCAGGCGTATCGGGTCGGGGTGCTGGGCTTTTCGGCCGGCAATGGCCATCCCTATTCCTTCTCGGCGATCCTCAACGGCTTTGAGCCTGCGGCCTTTCCGGCTCAGTGGGCCGGGATCCGCCGTTATCTCGAGGCGCGCGAGCCCGAGGAGTTCGGCCTCACCTGCCGCGGCCTGCCGGTGCGGGTGACGCGGGTCTGGTGCCCCGAGCGGGCCGAGGCGGAGCAGATCGCGGCCGCCTGCCGCATCGAGGCGGTGTCGGCGCAGCCTTCCGACATGCTCGGCGCGGTGGATGCGGTGCTGATCCTGCGCGATGACTGGCAAAGCCATCTGCCGCTGGCGATGCCGTTTCTTGCCGCCGGTCTGCCGGTGTTCATCGACAAGCCGCTGACCGCCGAGGCCGCCGAATATGCGCAATTCGAGCCCTATCTGGCGCGCGCGCAGCTCATGTCCTGCTCGGGCCTGCGCTATGCGCGCGAGCTCGATCCGCTGCGCGAGGGGCAGGAGCGCTTCGGCCAGATCCAGCTCATCCGCGCCGCCGTCATCAATGACTGGACCCGCTATGGCATCCATATGCTCGAGGCGGTGATGGGCGCGCTGCCGATCGAGCCGGTCTCGATCCAGCGGCTGGTGAGCCCGCATGACAGTCTCGCCATCCAACTCGAAGACGGGGCGCTGTTGCAGATCGACGCGCTGGGCGGGCAGATCGCCTGTTTTCGCATCGAGATCTATGCGCAGGCCCGCGCCGGTTTTCCGGGGCTGGTGGAGAGCTATGTGATCTCCGACAATTTCTCGGCCTTCCGCCGCACGCTGACGGCGTTCTTTGCGCAGATCGAGAGCGGGCGCCCGGCGATCCCGGTGGCGAGCACGCGGGCCGCGATGGCGACGCTGCGCGCGGGATTGCGAGCCACTCCCGGAGCACAGCCTGTGCCGATCTGAACCGCTGTTGCGCGCGGGCATTGCAAGCGGCGAGCGAATCCGTAATGACCAGCGAGCCGACGCGCTGCCAACTTCCACGGAGCAATTCTCGCCATGCCTTCTGATACGCCCTCCAGCCTGCTGCGCGCGCTCGACCTGACCGGACGGCGCTTTGTCGTCACCGGTGCGGGCGGCCATCTGGGGCGGGCGATCTCGCTCGAGCTCGGGGCGCTCGGGGCGGATGTGCTGGCGCTTGAGCGTTCGGAGGATGGGCTTGTGCCCCTGCGCACGGCCTTCGAGACATTTGGCGGCACGCTCACTTGCCTGCGCTGTGATCTGGGGGTCGAGAGCGAGCTGCGCGCGGCGATGGCGCGCATTCTTGAGGAGGCGCCAGTGCTCGACGGGCTGGTGCATAACGCGGCCTTTGTCGGCACCGCTGCCGCGCAGGGCTGGGCGAGCTCCTGGGAAAGCCAGAGCGCCGAGCTGTGGCGCGAGGCGCTGGAGGTCAATCTCACCGCGCCCTTCATCCTCACCCAGGGGCTGACCGGGGCGCTTTCGGCTTCGGGGCGTGGCTCGGTGGTGATGGTGGGCTCGATCTACGGGCTGACCGGCCCCGACTGGCGGCTCTATGAGGGCACGGATCTGGGGAACCCGGCGGCCTATGCGGCGTCCAAGGGCGGGCTGATGCAGATGACCCGCTGGCTCGCGAGCACGCTGGCGCCGAAGGTGCGGGTCAACGCGTTCTGTCCCGGCGGCATCGAGCGCGGGCAGGACCCGGCTTTCGTCGAGCGGTATGTGGCGCGCACCCCGATGGGCCGCATGGCGAGCGAGGCCGATATGGTCGGAACTGCGCTCTATCTTCTGAGCGACATGTCGCGCTATGTCACCGGTCAGGTGATCGCCGTAGATGGGGGATGGACTGCATGGTGAGCGGATCGGGCCTTCAGATCGCACCGCGTGAGACGGTGGTTGGCGTGGCGGCTATCCGTCATGCCGGGCGGTCGCAGGCAATCGCGATGATCGCGCAATCGCTGCTCGAACAACGGATGGATGAAGCGCGGGCCTGTCTGCCTGCTGCACTTGGGGCGGTGCGGGCGCGCCAGGAGCAAGCTTGCTCCCTGGGGCTGCTGGCCCTGCGCGCTGGAGACCGTGATGCCGCGCTGCGCGCCCTGCTGGTGGCCCTCTCTCGATATCGTCAGGACGGCCCGGCCCGTGGGCGGGTGCTGCGCATCCTCGCTGCTCTGGCTGCACCGGCCGCAGTGAGCGCCGCCGCCCAGTCGCTGCGTGAAGGCGGGGTCGAGCTTGCGGGCGCGGTCCTGCGCGAGGCACTGGCGGTGAGCGGCGATCCTGAGGCGCTTTCGGATCTTCTGGCCAACCCGCAAGCGGCCCTTGGCTTGCTGCCTGAGCAAGATATTTCGGATCAAGACAACTCGGATCGGGGGCGGTTGGTGCTGGCCGATAACGCCGCGCTGACCGCCTGGATGCCCGATCAGGAGGTGGCGATCATTCGCCCCTTCATTCCATGGCGCGAGCCCAAACCCGACGCTCTGCCCGCGGATCTCGCTTTGTGCGAGACGGTGGGAGCGGCTTTGATCGAGGCCGCCGAGCAGGTCTTGCCACCGAGCCGGGCGGCGCGGGCCTGTCATGCCGCGCTCAAGGCCCTGCTGCCGATGCTTGAGCGCGATTTGCTCGCGCGGATCCATTACGAGCGCCGCTATGCGATGCGCTATCGCCGTGAAACCCGGATCCTGTGTCTGCTCGGCCCTGAACGCGGCTTGAGCGGGATCGCCTATCGACTGTCGGCGCGCAGCGATAGCGTCGTTGCCCTCGCCGGTCCTGGGGCGGTTGATGATCCACGCCATTTGCCCGCCGCTGGCGCGTTGATCGGTGACGGCGCGCGCGAGCGGGTGCGGCGCAATTTTCTGCTCTGGCAAGCGACCTTGTTTCAGCGTCCGGGCCGATTTGACGAAGGCGGCGCGATCGGTGGCCTGCGCCTGGATGCATCGGGGATGATCGAATTTTTCCTCTCCGCAAGAGCGGCATCGCGCCCGCAAAGCGAGCGCTTGCGCGCCGCGCGCCCCGATGGTCGGGAGTTGCTCTGGGCTCTGGTTCTGATGCGCCAGTTGCGCCGCAATCTGCGCGTAGGCGGGAGCGTGCCCGAGGCAGAATGGCTCGCGGTGGAGTATTGTGTGCGGCGGATGGTGACGCAGGTTCTGCCCCAGATCGTTCAGGCCGGGGCGCTGCTCAGCATGCGGGGCGATCTTTCCTTGCATGAGAGCCTTGAGCGACTGCCGGGGGCGCGAGCGGCGATTGGCGCGGCGGCACAAGCCTTTGTCGAGTCAGGGGCGCCGGAACCTTCGGTTGATGAGGCGGATGCCGCTTCGCCGCCAGCCGCGCCGACCTGGTTGATCGCCGCGCGTAGCGAGGCCGAGCAGAAGGCGCTTTCCAGCCGGGCACTGGCCCTGGGCGCTCAGGCGGTGTCGGTCTGGCAACTCGCGAGCGGGAAAGCCTTTCGCGGCGCTGCCGATGAAGCCGCGACGGGCGCGCTGAGCCTTTCGCGTTTTGGCAGCCTGCCGCCGCGTGAGGCCGTCCTCGATGCGGCGCATATTCTGACCTGCGATCTCGAGCTTGCCATCGCGCTGCGCCAGGCGCTCGGGGCGAATGGGCCATCGGTCCATTTTGCGGGTCCGAGCGATGCCTATCAGCGGGCGCGGATGGAAGTTCTGGGCGTCACTCTCGTCGCAGAGGGGGAGAGCCCGGCTTGATCTTGCGGGTTGACAAATTGGATCAGGCGTCAGAACGCGGTTTACCTTATTGATCCATTGTCGGTATGACAGATCGATGAAGGTTGCGAAGCGCCGCTCGTCCATGCACGACAAATGGGCCATCGCATCTTGCGCCGAACGATTTCCCCAACCCGGTAGGGTCGATGCCCGATAAAACCTCACTGCTGATCTACTGTTCGGAACGCGCGCCACAGCTCGGGGACCTGGCCAAGGAGCTGCGCGCCCTGTCCGATGGCCAAATGGGCGGCCAAGGGGGGCGGCAAGGGGGCCGAATTGCGGGGAGCAAAAACGCGGGTAAAGGGGCTGGAAACGGGGGCGGCGCGAGATCCGTGCGCGTCGTTGCGCCCTCGCACGCTCTGGCGCGTTGCCTGCGGGTCGCCGCGCCCTCTGTCGCGCTCGAAGAACCTGACCGCAATTTCGAGCCGCATGAGCGCATCGCCGCCGATCTGGCGCAGTGGATGGCGCGGCGGCTTTCGTCGCTGCTCCTCTCAGCGCCGCCCGAGGATTGCTCGCCGCTCCTGCGCGAAAGCCTGTTTGAGCGTTGGAGCGATCTCTTTCAGCCCTGCGCGCGCGCGGCCCTGTTCTTTCGCCGCCTTGCGCAGGAGAGCGCTTCGGCCGATGTCGCGGTGCTCGGCGCGGCGGGGGATCCTGCGCATCTGTTGCTGAGCAGCGCCGATCCTGATGAAGAGATCTTTTATGATCACTATTGCACGCGTGGCAGATCGCTGAACGGGGAGGGCGATGCAGCGCCGCCAGCGGCAGGCGCGAGCGGGGACGAGAGCGCGGCGCGCTTTGACCTCAAGCGGTTATCCGGCGATGTGCTGATGCCGCTGCCGGTCCATTCCGAGATCTATCGCAACGGACTCGAGCCGCTCTTGCATCTGCCCTTGTTCGAGCGGCGCATTGATGCGCTGGCGATCAATTGTCCGGATGAGAGCAAAGCTTCGATGCGGCGCTGGCTTGAGCGGCGCAATGCCAATGCGGGCTTTATCGATCCGCTCGGTGCGGGGCCGGTCTCCGCGGGCGTGCTCGCGCTCGATGACGCGATCTGGAGCGGAGCATTTCAGGCGGTGACGGCGCCGTCCTCCGATGAGGTCCCGGGTAAGGCATCGCGGGCGCTCCGTGGGTATTTGCTGGCTGCCCGTTTGCGCAACGTCTTGCAGGCGCTGCGCTATGGTTGGGCGGTGGAGCAGGCGGTGGGCGGCTTGCTGAGTGGCAAGCAGCGCCAGGGCGTGCTTTTGCCATCCGGTGCGAGTTTCGAGAGCAGGCTCATCGCGCGCATGGCCCGAGAGCGAGCGATCCCGGTGATCGAAACCCATGTCGCGACCCTCGCGCCGCGGCCAGGTGCCTGGCCAAGTCTTGCCGATATTGCTCTGGCGCAAGAGCCGGTGGCGGTGGAGCATTGGGCATCTCTGGCCAGTCGCGCCCGTGCCGATGCGCCGCGCATGCATATCACAGGCAGTCCGCGCATTGATCGGATGCAGCGCCGCCTCAACCGTCATGAAAGATCGCCCGGCACACGACCGACACTGACCTTGCTGATGCAGCCGGTCTCCGTGCATCGGTTGGAATATCTGATGGGTCTTGCGGGCTCGGCGATTGCCGATATCCCGAGGGCCCGCCTTCGGGTGGCGCCGCATCCCTCGGACACCGCAGAGCAGGTCGATTATTACCAGCAGTATCTGAGCAGTTATCTGCCCGAAACCAGCCTGGTAATCGATCGCCCGGGCGCCGGAGCGGTTTCGGCGCTGCGCGCGCATCTGGTGATGGCCTATTCTTCAGGGGCGTTGATCGAGGCGGTCGCGCTGGGCGTGCCAGCGGTGGTGCCGGTCGGGCGGGATATCACTCGGGTGATCGATTTCGCCGCGGAGGGGATCGCACTGCCGGTGACCGATCCCGGGGCGCTGATCGATCTGATCAGGGCGGCAAGCGCGGGCGAGGATCTGACGGCGCGCATGCCCGAAGCGGTGCAGATCCGGCGTCAGGCCTGGGCCGCGACGCTCAAACCCGGTGCGACGGATCGATTTGCGGCGGCGTTGTTGAAAGCGCTGGCCCCGTCGTCAGCGCGCAGCTAACAGGGAAGGGATAAGTAGGGGGGAGGATGCGGCGATGCTCGAGGATCAGGCCGACACAGCCGGACCGGCCGCATCGGCTTCTCAGGAGGCGGCCGACAAGGCGGGGGGCAAGGCGGATTTCAAGGGGGCTTTTCTGATCCTGCGCATGGCGCCGGATATGGCCCGTTGCGATCAGCTCTGTCGCCTGGCGCGCCCACTGTGTGAAGACGGGCCGGGGCCGGTCGTCTTCCCCGCAGATCCGCCCAGAATGCCCGGCGCGGCCGATATCCGTGAGCGCGCCTTGCGGGACTGGTCCGAACGCCACCTCACCGCCTTGCGCGGCCTCGACGAGGCTTCGGTGGCGCTGCGCCGCTGGTATGGGCTTGCGGCGCCGGACTATTTTGATTTTCTGCGCGAGATCCTCTGCCTGTCCGAGCAGCTCCGTCGCACTGTCCTGGCGAGCGGTTGCTCGGGGTTCGCCTTCTCCCATGCAAGCGGTGAGCAGAGCGCGCGCAGTGCCGTGCTGCGACGTCTGATCCGGGCGCTTTGCCCGCACGCGGTCGAATGGCAGCTCATTGAGCAATCCGGGGGGCTTTCCCTCATCCAACCGCAAGAGACGGCGCTCGATTGGCCGCCCCCGCCGCAAATTGATGTCGGAAGGGTGGTGCAGGTGCCGGATAATCTCGCCCGGCTGAGCCGGGAGCAGGCCCGCTTGCAGCGCCTTTCGCGTCTGCGGCGCCTGGACCAGCAGATGAGCGCGCTTTGCGCGGGCGCTCGCACGCGCCGGGTGCTGTTTTTGTTGCCCGAAGGACGGCACCTGGCCTGGCAGCAAGATCGCGTGCTCGGGGGGCGCGCGCTACATCATGGCGCGCTTGCCGGGCTGATCGAAGCGGCGATCGAGCGGTGCAATGCGCAGAATGCCCAGCTCATCCTGGCGGGTCATGCGCTGCCGCCGGAAATGGCGCGGGACAAGGACAATTACTCGGCGCGCTTTCCGGGCGCTGTGCATGTGCTCGATCTGCTCGAGCTTGGTGTGGAGGGGCGGGCGCAGAGCGATGCGGTGCGCCAGCAGGCCGGGCTGTGGGTGGATGCGGCTCTGCACAGCCCGGCGATGGCGCAGGCCATGCGGCTCGATGAGGTTGATCTGGCACCGGTGCTGCGTCCGATCCTGCGCCGGGCGCTGCTGCGTGCCGCGCATGTCTGGGCCGAGCAAATGCCGCTGCTCGATGATCTATTGGCCCATCTGCGCCCGGTTTCGGTCATCGGCTTGGGGCTGGAGACGCATCCGGTCGCGGGCTTTGCTGCATTTCGCCGCAAGATACCGACGCATTCCTGGCAAGCACCGCTTTTCGCGGATCCGGGGGGGGAGCGCGCCTTGTTGTCCCGACCGGCTGAGCAATTGCCCCAGCGCGTGGTCCTGGCGTCACCGCAAGAGCGCGATGCGTTGGTGCGGCTGCGTCCGGCGCTGGCCGGGCGGCTGAGCACCCGCATCGGCGGTGCGGCACTGGCGGCTCTCGCGCCTCCTCTCGTCGCCGCGCAAGCGCGAACGCTTCCGCTACCGGATCAGCGGCCCTCGCTCCTCTATGGTTGCGCCTATCAATGCCTTGATCTCGATTGGCCCGGCCCGGATGCGCCGACGCAATTGTGGCGCGGGGCGCAGATGGCGCATGCCGATTGGGAGAGTGGGTTTCTGATCGCCAAGGCGCTTGCGGCCGAGCACGGGCTCGCTCTGCTCGTCGTGCCTGGTATGCAAGAGGACCGCGCGGCCCTGCTGGGCAAGGTGATCGAGTTGGAAGGCCGCTGGCGCGCTGCGCATACGGGGGCGGGCGAGGCTTTGGCGGGCGAGGCAGGCGCGGGCAAGGATGGCGGCGGCACGCAAAGCGCCGGTTTCGAACCTCCCGCGCAAGTTCTGGGGGAGGCTGATGTCGGCGCAGCGCTCTGGGCGCGCGCAGCCCTGCTGATCGCCAGCTCGGAACCCCTCATCACCCAAGCCCTGGCTGCGTCCTGTCCGGTCCTGCGCTATCGTCCGGAAAGCTGGCCGGTTTCCTTCCTGCGCACGAGCGTGCTCGATCAGCTCATCGCGCCCGTGACAGATGCCCCTTCGCTGCGGCGTGAGGCCTCGGCGCTCTTGTCCGAGCCGCAGCGGTATCGTGAGGCCCTCCGGGCTCAGCAGGCCCGCATCAGCATGCCGGAGAATATCTCGGCGCCCTCAAGGCACTGGCTCTCGCAGGAGGTGCATTTTTGTGCCCAGGCGATCACAGCTTAGGCCATCACTGTTTCGCCATCACCGCCCAATCCCGCGCCGCCCAATCCCGCGCCGCGTTGAGGCGGTGAAATCCCTTCCTACACCGCCCCTCTTGCCGTCATGAAACTGCTATAAAAAATTTGCTCATTCTGGATAGAAGCCGCCCGGATGCTCTGACTTAACTCCGCCCAAATGCTTAATGAGGGGTTAAGGCACATGGTTGAGATTTTCCGTCAGAGCTTTGAGAATGACGCGACGCCCGGTGGCATGGTGACCGAGGCTGGCACCGACGGGACGACGCTGGCAGTCGGCACCGTTGTTGATGTTACCAATACCAGCGGTCCGGTCGTCGACAACACCGCGCCCACCGATGGCACTCTGGGCTATGATCTGACCTGGGAGAACACCCGCAGCGATGTCGGCATCTCGGATGGCGACTATATCGGCGTCACCAATTTCGCGACCGATGTCGGCACTTTCACCGATGGCAGCAACGGCTACGAATTCCAGGACGCCGACGGCAAGCTGATCCTGACCTTCAACCCGATTGACGTTTCCGGCTACACCAATGTGAGCCTGACGCTCGATTACTTCGTCAAGGAAACCGGTTGGGAAACCGATGACCTGATCTCGATCACGGTGAAGACCGATGCGGGCGATGTGACTATTCTTGACACCGCCGGGCAGGATATCGACGAGCTTGCGATCGAGGCCGCGTGGCAAAACGGCGTTGCCGCAATCCCGGACGCTGCCACCACTGCGCAATTGGTGGTCGAGCTCGACAGCAACTCCGCCAGCGAGACGATGTATGTCGACAATATCGTGGTCACCGGCGATGCCGCAGCGGTTGTTGCCGAGGATCTGATCATCTCCGAATATGTCGAAGGCTCGAGCTTCAACAAATATATCGAGATCTTCAACGGCACCGGCGCCGATGTCGATCTGTCGGCCTATTCGATCGCGCTCTACTCGAACGGTGCCACATCGGCGACCAGCACCGATACGCTGAGCGGCACGCTGGCCAATGGCGCAACGCTGGTGCTCGCGAATGCCTCGGCCACCGCCTATACCGGCACTGTCACCACGTCGAGCACCGTGAATTTCAACGGCGATGATGCCTTTGCGTTGCTCAAGGATGGCGCGATCATCGACGTGATCGGCCAGATCGGCGTCGATCCGGGCAGCGAATGGGGCACCGGCGATGCGAGCACTGCCAATAACACGATCCGCCGGAACTCGGACGTGCTGTCGGGCGATGCGGATGGCTCGGACGCCTTTGATCCGTCGGTGGAGTGGACCGGCGCCGCTCAGGATGACGTTTCCGATCTCGGCCAGCACAGCCTGACCGGGGGCGGCAGCAGCACGCCCATTCTCTCGATCGCCGATGCCTCGATTGCCGAGGGCGATAGCGGCATCAGCCAGATCGTCTTCACCGTCACCCGCTCGGGCGATACCAGCGCCGCCGTCACCGTCGAATATGCCACCGCCGACGGCACCGCTGGCGCGAGCGATTACAGCGCGGCCACCGGCACGCTCTCCTTCGCGGCCGAAGAGATCACCAAGACCATCGCCATCGACGTGACCGGCGATACCGACACCGAGGGCGATGAGACCTTCTCGGTGACCCTCTCGAACGCCACCGGCGGGGCAACGATCTCCCGCGCCACCGCGACCGGCACCATCACCAATGACGATATCGCCGCCGTCACCATCATGGCCGTGCAGGGTTCGGGCACCGAATCGCCGCTGCTCGGTCAGGAGGTCACCGTGAGCGGGGTCGTCACCGCGGTCTATGAAAGCACTGGCGCCGCGGGCGAATATCAAGGCTTCTTCATCCAGGATCCGACCGGTGATGGCGATGCCTCGACCTCCGACGCGATCTTTGTCTACACCGCTGGCTCCCCGGCCGGAGTGAGTGTCGGCGACGCGGTCAGCGTCTCGGGCACCGTCTCCGAATTCCAGGGAGAAACCCAGATCGGGTCGGTGACCGATGTCACCACCAACTCGACCGGGAACTCCCTGCCGGCCGCAGTGGAAGTGGACATGTCGACCTTGGGCACTGTCGCCAATAATGCAGGCGTGCTCATCGCTGATTTCGAAGCCTATGAGGGCATGCTGGTCACCTTCCCCGAGGAACTGACCGTCACCGAGCTTTACAATCTCGATCGCTATGGCGAGCTTCGCGTGAGCTCGGGCGGCCAGCTTACCCAGTACACCCAGACCAATACGCCGGATGTCGCTGGCTATCAGGCCCATCTGGCCGATGTCGGATCGCGCACCTTGACCATCGATGACGCTTCGCTGGCGCAAAACCCCGATCCGATCGTCTTCCCCGATGGCAATCTCGACACTTCGGACGAGTTCGGGATGGGCGACACGGTCACCGGCCTGACCGGGGTGATCAAGTATTCCCGCGCAACCAATGAGTTCAGCACCGGCAGCTCGAACCAACTAACCTACCGTCTGCTGCCAACCGAAACCGTCAGCTTCGAGAACACGCGCGAGCGTGACGACACCGCGCCGGAATTCGCCGATGCCTCGCTCACGGTTGCTGGCTTCAATGTGCTGAATTACTTCACCACCATCGATGTCAGCGGTGCGAGCACGTCCCTTGGCCACGATCCGCGCGGCGCCGACACCGCTGACGAGCTCACCCGCCAGACCGAAAAACTGGTCACCGCGATCATCGAGCTTGATGCCGATGTGCTGGCGCTCAACGAGCTTGAGAATGATTTCGTCGAAGGCTCAAGCGGCAACGCAATCGAGAACCTGGTGGCCGAGCTCAACAATGCCTCGGCGACCACGACCTGGGCCTGGGTCGATCCGGGCGATTATGTGGGCTCGGACGCGATCGCGGTCGGCTTCATCTACAAGGCCGATACCGTGACCGTGAAAGCGGGCACCACGGTGGAAGTGCTCGATGACAGCGATCTGGATGCGCTCGGCCTGTCGGGCTTTGGCTCGGTCTTCGATGGAACCTCGACCAACCGGAACCCGGTTGCCGTGACATTCGAGGAGATCGCCACCGGAGAAACCTTCACCGCGGCGGCTGTTCATATGAAATCGAAGGGCGGCACCGGATCGGGCGATGATGCCGATCAGGGCGACGGCGCTGGCAATTACAACCAGACCCGTCTGGAAGGCGTGCAGGCGCTCGATGCCTGGCTCAATACCGACCCCACCGGATCGGGCGATGATGATTTCATCATTCTGGGCGACATGAATGCCTACGCCATGGAAGATCCGATCACCTGGCTCGAAAGCCAAGGCTATGTGAACCTCGCCAGCGAATATATCTCCGATCCCTATTCCTATGTGTTTGATGGCCAGGTCGGAACGCTTGATTACGGCTTTGTCAGCAGCTCCATGGCGGATCAGGTTGTCGGTGCCGAGGAATGGCATATCAACTCGGATGAAGCCGACGCGATCGACTACAACACCGATTTCGGTCGCAACACATCGATCTTTGACGGCACCACCGCGGCGCGCAATTCCGACCACGATCCGCTGGTCGCGGGCCTCGCGCTTGGCGAGCCGAACGTGCCGACCAATGGTGATGATGTGCTGACCGGCACCAATGACGGTGAGTATATCAACGCGCTGAAGGGCGATGACATCGTCTATGCGCTGGGCGGTAATGACCGCGTCACCGGCCATCAGGGCAATGACACTCTCTATGGTGGCGACGGGCTCGACTCGCTGCTCGGCTATATCGGCGATGACACGCTCTACGGCGGTGCCGACAATGACCGTCTCTATGGCGAGCGCGACAATGACACGCTCTATGGCGAAGACGGCGCGGATCTGCTCGATGGGGGTGAGGGCGACGACATCCTCGAAGGCGGCGCCGGGGCGGATCGCCTCAATGGCGGCGCTGGTGCCGATACGCTGCGCGGTGGCGATGACAATGACCGGATGTTCGGCAATGGCGGGATCGACAGTTTCGATGGCGGCCTTGGCGCGGATACCTTCTATCTGAACGAAGGCGAGACCGACACCAATATCGTCGATGCCGGCGGGCGCGATCGGGTCTTCGTGATGGACGGAACCGGGATCAATTTCGACATGGCGGCCGATCAGATCGAACTGTTCTATGGCTCCGATGGCGGCGACGACACCGCCTCGGCGGCTGGGGTGTTCACGGCGGCGCTGATCTCTGGTCGCGGCGGCAATGATACGCTGACCGGTTCCGATCACAATGACCGGCTGCTGGGCGGCACCGGCGATGATCTCCTGATCGGTGGCCTTGGCGTTGATACGCTCGACGGTGATGCCGGTACCGACACCGCGGTCTTCGGCGGGGTGCAGGCCGATTTTCGCTGGGTCGATCGCGGCAATGGCATCTACACCATCATCAATGATGCCACCGGCGAAGTAGATCGCACGATTGATGTCGAGATCCTGCGCTTTGATGATGGCGATGTGATCCTCTAACGAGGCTTGCTTCGCATCAAGCTACACTGCGGCCCTTGACGCAGGGCCGCAGCCGCTTTCGCGGAAATGTGGTGTTGCGACCGAAGCAGCGCGCGAGCGGGGGCGAGGGGGTGAGACCCGGGGCAGGAGATCCGGGGCAAGAGACCCGGGATTGTGTCCGATACAGCCCGGCGCTTGCTCAACGCTGCGCGATATGCTGGTTTGCCAATGAGTTGAACCAGGGGATCCTCGCATGAGCACCGCCAGTCCCACGCTCGGCGAAGCGCCAAGCGTTGATCCGCGTACCAGACGCAATGTTGCGGCGCTGTTTTGCGCCCAGGCCATTGGAGGCGCGCAGCAGCCGATCAACATCACCTTCGCCCCTTTGATCGGCGCGCAACTGGCGCCGACGGCGCAATTGGCCACTCTGCCGATCACGACGATGGTTCTGGCGACCATGCTCGCCTCCCCGCTCGCGAGCGCGTATATGAGCCGGGTCGGGCGGCGCGTTGGCTTTTGGAGCGGGACCGTGTTCGGAGCATGCGGCGGCGCGCTTGCGCTCTATGCCTGCCTTGCGAGCTCCTTCTGGATGTTCCTGCTGTCAACGGCCTTGATCGGATGTTACACGGCCTTCCAGAATTTCTTTCGGTTCGCGGCGACCGATACCGCGCCGGATTTCTTCAAGCCCAAAGCGGTTTCCTATGTGCTAGCGGGCGGATTGATCGCGGCGGTGCTCGGCGGGATCCTGTCGCGCGGCAGTCAGGATCTGCTATTGCCGATCCCGCTGGCCGGTGCCTATCTGGCGGTGATCGCCGTGAATATCGCGGCCATGATCCCGATCGCCTTCGTCGATATCCCCCGCCCACAAAGGCTCACCGCCAATGAGCGCCCGCAGCGCGGTGAGCCCGGATCGGTGCGCGGGCTGGGAGAGATTTTCAGCACCGCCGATGCCCGGATCGCGCTGCTCGTCGGCATGATTTCCTATTCGCTGATGACCTTGATGATGACCGCGACCTCTACGGCGATGATCGGTTGTGGCTATGGCGCCGGAGATGCGGCGACGGTAATCAGTGCGCACGTGATTGCCATGTTCGGGCCGAGCTTCTTCACCGGCTCGCTGATCGCGCGCTTTGGCCATCTACCGATCATGATGATCGGGCTGGCGATGCTCGCTACGGCAGCGGTGGCCGCGGCGACCGGCATTGATCTGATGCATTTTTACGGTGCGCTGATCCTGCTCGGTGTCGGCTGGAATTTCGGCTTTATCGGCGCAAGCAGCCTGCTGGCGAAATCGCATCGGCCAGAAGAGCGCGCCAAGGTGCAGGGTTTTAATGATTTTTGCGTGTTCGGGCTCGTCGCCCTCGCGTCGCTGGCCTCGGGCCAGCTTTACTTCAGCGTCGGATGGGTGACCCTGACCCTCGCGATGTTGCCGATCTTGGCGGCGACCGTGGTCCTGGTCGCCGGGATGGCGCGGGTCAAGCTATAGCTGGGGTCTGATCGGGCACGCGGCTTTGCGAGGAGCGTCTGCTTTTGCGCGCTCACCAGAAGACCGGGGCGTTCAGAGCCGGAACGCAGACAGGTCTGCCTTTGAGCGCGTTCCACTCGTGCCCAGTGAGTGACTGGCCGAGCCATCCATGGGGATATTGCAGCTTGTAGGGCGCTGCTGCTTCGGTCTGCGGAATTGGTTCGAACCCCACCTGCCGGTAGTAGTCGGGATCGCCATAGGTCAGGACGATGTCGATTTGAGCCTGTCGCAAGCGGTCCAGACCATAGGATAACAGCGCTTGCCCGATCCCTTGCTGCTGGCGGTGCGGGGTGACCGCAACCGGCCCCAGCACGAACACCGAGCGCGTGTCCTGCGCATAAGTGAGGCGCGAGGCGATCACGCAGCCCAGGATCTTGGCCGCGCCGCTCGCCTCGGCGTCCGAGGCCCAAAAGACATGCAGATCCGGCGCTGGGGTCGTTGCGAGCAGATTGCGCGCCAGCGAGCCGATCACAGCGCCCTCTTCGCGGCCTTCGGATGCGGTAAAGGTCTCGGTGAACAGCGCGATGATGTCCGCTTCGCGTCCCTGATCACCGCTTGCGAATGCCAGCATCGCGAATCCTTGCGCTGGTTTTGACCCGGCTATCGACCCGGACCCTGGGCTTGAGGAAGGGGAGCGCTGATGCTCCCCACGCCCGCGGCGGGCGGTTACTGCTTGTTGAGCTGGTTCTCCAGCAGGTCGCTGCCGCCATCGAACCGGCCCAGATTGGCGAAGATCTGCTGAAGGATCGTCAGCTTGCGCCCGCTGGTCGGCGTCGTTCTTGTTACCAGATCGATCACTTGCCCGTCTTCGATCCCGAAGCGGCCGATATCGGCGACCCGGCCATCCTCACCAAAGGAGACCGTGACCACCTGCTGCTCGACGACTTCGGGCGCATAGAAGGCGACGGTCTCGGTCTTCATCGAGATGTAATACCAGTCCGCATCATCGAAGGAGCCGATGGTCGAGGGCTGGCCGAGCTTGCGCTGCACGCTCGCGCGGTCATCGACACCGGCGCTCAGGCTTTCCAGTTCCCCGGGGCGCGGCGAATATCCATGGGTCTGGCGCATGGGCGAGCAGGCCGCCAAGCCAAGACCGGTGATCATCATGAGCATTGAGGCAGACAGGGCAAGGCGCATTTGGGTCTCTCATATCGGTTGGCAGGGCAGTTGACCGGACGGATCGGCGCGGCGAAGGCTCGCGCTGGGGTGGGGCTGACCTTCTGGCCATTCTTACTACCCGGCTACTGATCGGGACTGGAAAATTCAACCTGATTTGGGCAAAGCTGCGGCAGAGAGGCGGGTCGGCCATGGCGATCGCTGCGTCAGGCGCCTATGTGAGCGGTCGGGCGGCGCTCCTGTCGGCCATGCGAGCGATGACTGAGCGACGCCGAACCATATCGCGCCGGGGACGGCGCGCCAGTGACGAAGGGCACGACATGCCGAAATCCACCCCAACAACTCCCAAGTCTCGCAAATCTGCGGCTTCCGGTGCTTCGCCTGTTTCGGACAAGGCCGATATCGCCGCCGATGCGCAGCAGCCGGCGCCCCTGCGCCAGCTCATCCCGAGCGCGCGGCTCGCGAAATTACCCGATGGGCTGGAGGTCGCTGTTCAGACCGATGAGACGCAGCGCGCGGCGGTTGCACGCGATCTGGGGCTGATCAGCCTGTCCCAGCTCTCCCTCACTGGCAAGCTGATCCCCTGGCGCCGGGCTGGCTGGCGGTTCGAGGGTCGTTTGCAAGCGGTGCTCGAACAAGCCTGCGTGGTGACGCTCGCCCCGGTTCCCACAAGCATCGATGCCCCGGTTGCGCGCTACTGGCTCCCCGATTCGCAACTCGCGCAGCCTGCGGGCTCGCAAACCGAGATCGAGATCCAGTTTGATGAGGCGCTCGGTGGCGAAGATATTGATGCTGTGGGCGATGGCATTGATCTGGGCGCGGTCGTGCTGGAGGCTCTGGCGCTCAATCTGGATGATTACCCGCGCGCCGCTTCGCTTGGAGAGGAGGAGTTTTCCGCCTCGACGGGAGATCACGAGCCCGAAGAGAACCCTTTTGCCGCGCTGAAGGCCCTGCGCGACCGGCTCAAGGATGACGAAGAATAGGTCTCACAGAGGGGAGAGGCGGGCCAGAGGCAGTATTGGCGCGATCTTAGTGCGAAAAAATGCGCGCCGTGCTGCAAATGGGCTTGCTCTTGCGCGCTTCGTGCGTAATGTGCGGGCTTTCGTTGCACCGTCGGCGCCTGCGCTGCGGCCCTTTGTCGAGCCGCCCGCCCTTGCGCCCGCATTTAATCAGGGAGCCGAAGGGCCATGGCAGTCCCCAAGTCAAAAGTAACCCGTTCCAGACGGGGTATGCGCCGTTCGCACGATAAACTGGTGCCGGCATCGTTTCAGGAATGCAGCAATTGCGGCGAGCTCAAGCAGTCGCATCATGTTTGCGGCCATTGCGGTCATTACCGTGATCGCGAAGTCGTTGCGATCGCTCAGGATGATTTCGACGATGAGGACGCGGCATAAGCGTCTCGGACGGTTACGGAGCTGCTCGCGGCGTCGATGTCCGCTTCCGGGAAGGGGCCAGCTTACGGCCCCTTTTTTCATGCGCCGACTCCCTTGATGCGCCAGCTCCCTTGGTGCCTCGGTGTCGCGCGGATCGACTGGCGCGTTGCCGTGCTTACATTTGCGTGAAATCAACTCTCGCAAACCGGACTGCGCCTTGCGTAGGCGCTCGAGCCGTGTAGATCCAAGAGGTGGGTCGGCCGTGATGCTGGCGCGAGGAACGAGGTTTGTCATGATCGAGGTGCGGCTTGGCGCGCGATGATAGTGCCAAAGACCATGCCGAAAGGTCTGACCCGCTGAGCGCGCCTCAGCCGGGGCGCAAGCTTGTGACGATCGCCATTGACGCGATGAGCGGCGATTGCGGTCCGGCGCCGGTGGTCTCCGGGCTGAACCTGGCCTGCCGGAGCCTGAGCCATGCCCGCTTCGTGCTGTTTGGTGATGAGGCGGAACTCACGCCGCTGCTCAATCGGTACAAGCGTCTGGCGGGGCGCTGGCGAATCGTGCATTGCCCCGGGACCGTTACCATGGAGATGCACCCGACCAGGGCGCTGCGGCGCGGGCGCGACAGCTCGATGTGGCAGGCGCTCGATGCGCTGGCGCGCGGGGAGGCAGATGCCGCGGTTTCGGCGGGCAATACTGGCGCTCTGATGACCATGGCTACGGTGCGGCTGCGTCCGGCGCATGGGATCGAACGCCCGGCGATCGCCGCGCTCTGGCCTTCGCTTTCGCCTGCGGGGGGCAATGTGGTGCTCGATCTGGGCGCGGATCTGAGCGCCGATGCCGACCGTCTGGTCTCCTATGCCATCATGGGCGCGGAATATGCCCGGATCTCGCTTGATCTGCCCCGACCGCGCATCGCGCTGCTCAATGTCGGGCGCGAGGAGATCAAAGGCCGCCCTGAGATCCGTGATGCAGGCACGAGGCTCGCGGCCCTGGCGGCGGACCCGGCGCTTGGATTCGAATTTGTCGGCAATGTCGAGGGCAATCAAATCGGAGAAGACTTCGCCGATGTGATCGTCACCGATGGCTTCACCGGCAATATCGCCCTGAAGACGGCTGAGGGAACCGCGCGGCTCGTCGCTCAGTTCCTGCGCGAAGCATTTCGCTTCTCCTGGGCCAGCCGGATCGGCTCGCTATTCGCCTACACGTCCTTGATGCGGCTGCGTCGGAGGATCGACCCGCGCCGGGTCAATGGGGGCGTTTTCCTCGGCCTGAACGGTGCGGTGGTCAAGAGCCATGGCGGCGCTGATGCGGTTGGCATGGCGGCGGCGATCAAGCTGGCGACCCGGCTCGCGCGGGGCGATGTCACCGGAAAAATTGTGAAACAAGTTGCGCGGCGCGGCTCTGGCGGCGATGACTAACGCCACTGTTTTCACTGGGTATGAAGCGAGTCGACCAATGAGCGTCACACGATCCGTCTGTCTTGGCTGTGGTTCCTATCTGCCGGATCGTGTTCTGACTAATCTTGAGCTTTCGAGCATGGTCGAGACCAGTGATGAATGGATCGTCGAGCGTACGGGGATCCGCGAGCGGCGGATTGCGGCCGAGGGGGAGACGACCTCGGATCTGGCGACCAGGGCGGCCGAGCGTGCTCTTGCCCATGCTGGTGTCGGTGCCGAGGAAGTCGATCTGATCATCCTGGCGACCGCGACCCCGGATTATACCTTTCCAGCAAGCGCGACCAAGGTGCAGGCCAATCTTGGCGCGCATCAGGCCGTCGCCTTCGATCAGCACGCCGTATGTGCCGGTTTCGTCTTTGCGCTGGCCACCGCCGATACCTTCCTGCGCGGCGGTAATGCGCGCACGGCTCTGGTGATCGGGGCGGAGACCTTCTCGCGTATTCTCGATTGGGAGGACCGCGGGACCTGCGTTCTGTTTGGCGACGGGGCGGGGGCGGTGGTGCTGCGCGCCGAGCAGGGCGAGGGTACGGCGCAGGATCGCGGGATCCTGGCGACCGATCTCAACACCGATGGCCGCTTGATCGACCTGCTTTATGTCGATGGCGGTCCGTCCTCGACCCAGACGACGGGGTATCTGCGCATGCGCGGGCAGGAGGTCTTCAAGAAGGCTGTGACCAGCCTGGCGGAGACCGCGCGCACGTCGATGAAGAAGGCCGGGGTGAGCAGCGACGATATCGCCTGGATTGTCCCACATCAGGCCAATATCCGGATCATCGAAGGGACCGCGCGCAAGCTCGGTGTTGCGCCTGAGCGGGTGGTGACGACGGTGGCGCGCCATGGCAATACCTCGGCTGCGTCTGTCCCTCTTGCACTGAGTGAAGCGGTCGCCGCCGGGTCGATCAAGCGCGGCGATCTGTTGCTGATGGAAGCCATTGGCGGCGGCATGAGTTGGGGTTCGGCGCTGTTACGTTGGTAAAACCGTTGTGCACATGCGGCAACACCTTGTTTTAAAATAAAAATAGCCGCCGTTTTCTTGACTTCGTCCCGATTTGAGGTCTAGAAATGACTATGGGGCAATCATTTTCACAAGGTGATGGCGAGATGAGCGAGGGGACTCTCACGCGCGCCGATTTGGTGGAGGCGCTCTATGCGCTTCGCCTGCAAAACCGTAGCAAGGAACCGCCAGAGCCACTCTCACGCGAGGAATGTGCCATTCTGGTCGAATCGGTGCTGCGCGAGATCGCCGATGCCTTGGTGCGGGGGGAGTCGGTCAAGATCTCATCCTTTGGCAGCTTCACCGTGCGACAGAAGAATGAGCGGGTCGGGCGAAACCCGCGCACCGGGGTCGAGGCGCGTATCACCAGCCGCCGCGTCCCGCTGTTTCGCGCATCCATGGTGATGAAAGAGCGTCTCAACGGCAGCGATAGTGACGCTGATGATCTTGATGATGAGACCGTCGACGCCTGAGACCGCAACCCCGATGTCGATGCGCCGAATTCGAAGGGGCGATTTCGGAAGGGGCGATTTCGGAGGGGGCGATTTCGCAGAGGCGCTCTCGATGGCGCGCGCATTCCTTCATTAAAAAATTGCGCTTGCGTCAATGGATGATGTAAGAAGGCGGCTCAGAATGATTTGTCGGGCCGTAGCGCAGTCTGGTAGCGCGTTCGTCTGGGGGACGAAAGGTCGTGGGTTCGAATCCCGCCGGCCCGACCATTCTGAGAGATCTGACCGGAGCGACACGCTCGCCCAAGAAGGATGCCGAGCGCGATGTCTTCTTCACCGAATGCGCAAGCGATAAGCGCTGGTCCAGCGCCGCATGCCTTGGGTGGAGTGCTCCCATCGCAGATGATCCGGAACCTGCTGAGCCAGGGCGCGATCAGCGCGGCAGACGATGCCGATCCGGTTCGCGACGATCAGGTGCAACCCGCGAGCCTCGATCTGCGTCTTGGGCGCAAGGCTTACCGGGTCCGTGCCAGCTTTCTCACCGGTTCCGAATCGACCGTGGCGGATCGGCTCGCGCAACTCTCCATGCATGAGATCGACCTGACCGGCGGCGGCGCGGTGCTTGAGACGGGCTGCGTCTATGTCGCGCCGCTGCAAGAAACGCTGGATCTGCCAAGGGCCTTGTCGGCGGTGGCCAATGCCAAGAGCTCGACCGGGCGCCTCGATGTCTTCACCCGTCTGATCACGGATCGCGGCTCGAGCTTTGACCGGATCGAGCCGGGCTATCAAGGTCCGCTTTATGCAGAGATCTCGCCGCGCACATTTTCCGTTCTGGCGCGCACTGGCGATCGGCTCAATCAGATCCGTCTGCGCCAGGGGGATGCGCGATTTTCCAGCGGGCAATTGGCGCAGCTTCAGGCCGATGAAGCCTTGGTGCGCACCGCCAGCGATGGGGCCGAGCGCGCGCAGAATGATCTTCAGCACGGGCTGGCGTTCAGCGTTGATCTGCGCCCCGAGCCGGGGCAGCCGGCCGGTTGGCGCGCGCGGCGGCATTCGGGGCTGATCGATCTGCGCAAGATCGATCATTACCGCCCTGCCGAGTTTTGGGAGCCGGTCCATGCCGAAGGCGGTCGTCTGATCCTCGATCCGGGGGCTTTCTATATTCTGGTGAGCCGCGAGAGCGTGCATGTACCGCCGCATTGCGCGGCGGAAATGACCGCCTATCTGCCGATGGTGGGCGAGTTTCGGGTGCATTATGCCGGGTTCTTCGATCCAGGGTTCGGGCATGATGCCGCCGGGGGTGCCGGTGCGCGCGGCGTGCTGGAAGTGCGCTGTCACGAGGCGCCTTTCGTCCTCGATCATGGGCAGGTCGTTGGTCGCCTTGTCTATGAGCCGATGATCGAGCGCCCCGATACCCTTTACGGCACGGATATCGGGTCCAATTATCAGGCACAGGGTCTGCGCCTTTCCAAGCATTTTTCGTTGATCTGAGTCGGGCCGAGCGCCGCCTTAGCCGCGCCGCTCGATCTTCAGCGGCATCCCGCCCTTGGGCCGCAGGGTGATCGTCATCACCGGCTCGGGCTGGGTGCCGCCTTTGGGCAGGAACCGGAACCGCGCCAGCAGGGTGGCGAGGATGATCTGTGCCTCCCATAGCGCAAAGCCCATCCCGATGCAGATCCGCGGCCCGGCGCCGAAGGGCAGGTAGAGATAGCGATCGCGCGCCTTGACCTTCTCGGGCGCGAAGTGCTCCGGGTCGAAATGCATCGGATCCTCCCAGAAATGGCTGTGCCGATGCAGGGTGTAGATCGGCATGATCACCATATCCCCCGGCTCGATCTCGCGGCCGAGAAGTGTATCGCGGGCCACCGCCTCGCGCGAGATCATGGCGGCGGGCGGGAAGAGCCGCATCGCCTCCTCGATCACTTGCCGGCAATAGGGCAGGGCCTCGAGATGATCGCCGCGTGCCGGACCCTGCCCGATGGCGGCGCGAGCCTCGGCGGCGGCGCGCTCTTGCACATTCTCGTCATGGGCCAGCAGATAGAGCGACCAGGCCAGCGCCAACGCCGTCGTCTCATGCCCGGCGACGATGAAGGAGAACAGGTTGTTGGCAAGCGTGGCATCATCCATGCGCTGCCCGCTCTCGGGGTCCTGCGCCTCGAGCATGAAGCCGAGCAGATCCTGGCGCGGCGGGGCCTTGCGGCGCTGGGCGATAAGCTCGGCGATCATCTGGCCCGAGCGCTCGGTCACGCCGCGATTGAGCACCTGCGCCGGGCGCGGGATCCAGTGCGGCAGGTCGAGCATGTCGAACACCGAGATCTTGGCGATGGTCTCGAGGTACCGGGTGATCGCCTGCCCGATCTCGCGCCGGTCGAGCCCTTCGGCCCCTGAGAGCAGCGCATCGCAGACGATCTGATAGGTCGCCGCCACCATCTCCTCCATGATGTCGGCCACCCCGCGCCCCTCAAAGCCGCGCGCGATCGCCCCTTCGAGCCGCTCGCTGGTGCGGGTGGCGGCCTCGGTCATCATCGGGGTGAGGCTCATCATCTTGCGCGGGGTGAAGATCGGCGCCGCCGCCCGGCGCTGCCAGCGCCATTCCTCGCCATGGGAGGTGAAGATCGAGCGCCCGATCGCCGGTTCCAGAATGCGCTGGGTGATCCGGCTCTTGGGGTAGTTCTCGACATTGTCGAGCAGCACCTGCCGGTTGGCATCGGGTGAGCAGACGATGTGCCAGCGAAAGCCGGTCTTGCCCGACAGGATCCGCGAGGAATAGGCGATCTCGGGGATGGTGGAGAGCGCATTCTGCCGGCTCATCCGCGCCGTCTCCCAGAGCGAGAGAGGGCGGGTCGGCGGCTTGACATGCGGCGGGCGGAATTTCGCGCGGGCGGGGTGATCAAGCATCGGCAGAGCCTTTCGCAACCTTCGGTCAACGAGATATGGGGCGGGCTTGGGCATCGGTCCAGCGATTGCCCCTTTTGCCAGCCTCACCCCGATAGAGGGCAGCACAAGGGCGTGATGCGCAATTGATCAGCATTTGCGCGCGCCTGAGTGCCGAGCGGGCTGGTCGACGCCTCAATTGATCGCTATCATTACCCGCAAATCCAAAGAGATGCCGAGGAAGAGAGATTATGACCCTGCTGATCCTGGCCGGCGGGCTGTTTATTGCTGCGCTTATCTACAACAAGCTCAAAGGTCGTAGCTGGGGGCATGCGCTGCATTACGCCACGATTTTTGCCATCGCGATCACTCTTTTTGCCTTTGTTGGTTTCCAGATTGCTGCAATCCTGGGTTTTGTTCCGACCAATCGGCAAGTCATGGGTGGCTAACGAGTCATGGGTGGCTAACGAGTTTTGGGTGGATAACAAGTTTGGGTGGCTGACCTGTCGATCGAGCCTCAACGTGAGGGAGGGAGAAGGGTGAATGGGATCACGTAAGACGGTTTTGGGGGCGCGGTCAGCAAAGAGCATGGCAGTGCCGACATTGCTCAAAACTCTCAAGGGGATGCGCCTTGTCGCCGGGATGCTGGCGCTTGGCGGCGTCTCGGCCTGTGCGAGCATGACCCCTCCGCGCGCCACGCCTTACGCCCTGGGGCCGCGCCCGATCGGCGCGATCACCCATGCGCCGATGACCGCCGGTCCTGTTCACCGGGCCAATGCCTCGCTGGCGCGCGATCTGATCGATCTCACCACCATGACCGAACATGGCGAGGCGCTGCCCGGCGTCAACAAGCTCGAAACGCCGATCGAGGTCGGCTTTAACAATCCGGGGTTCGAGCCGTATCGGGCGCATCTGCAAGCGATGCTGGCCAATTTGCGTCATCAGACCGGAGTCGAGATCTATCTCGAGCCAAGCCCGGTGAAGCCCGCGTCAAGGATCCGGCTGCGATTCGAGCCGCGCGGCCCCTATGAAGATTACGCGCCGGAGGCGATGTGCTTTTTCAATGACAGCACCGCCGCGATCACGCATCTGGCCGATCGCAAGCGCCAATCGGGGTTTGGCAAGGTGTCCCCGCCCGCCAATATCAGCATCTACATCCCGCTCGATCTGCCGCCGCATGACGTGCGCACCTGCTTCTATGAGGAGATCTTGCAGGGGATGGGGCCGCTGAACGATTTGTTCCGGCTGCCCGATTCGATCTTCAACGACGAAAACTCGCATTTGCGTCCGACCAAATTCGATCTGCTGATGCTCAAGGCGCTCTATGATCCGCGGATCAAGCCGGGGATGAGCCGCGAGCAGGCCGAGCCGATCGCGCGGGAGATCCTCGCCGAGATCAACCCGGCGGGCGAGGCTCCGGGCGCATCCTCGCTGATGCCAGCCCCGGATCTTGAAGCCTTCTGGCGCGCGATCATTGACCTGGAACTGAGCAATGATGATCGCCGCATTGCCCTTGAGGAGAGCGTGCGCCGCGCCAAGGTGCTGCCGGTGAATGATTATCGCCGCCCCTATCTTGATTACTCGCTGCAAAACCATCGTGCCGAGGAAGACGGGCTCAAGCCAGAGGCCTATCGCCACCTGCTTGACAGGCTCAAGAGCGAGACGCCCAAGGACGAGTTGCGCCGGGCATTGCTCGAAACCGCCTATGCATTTTCCTTGTATGAGCGCGAGCAGTATCGGTTGTTCCTGGGCGCGGCGCGCCGGGCCGTGAGCACGCTTGAGCTGTACGAGCATGACGATCTCGTCGCCAATTTGCGCTGTAGCATCTCCTATGCCACCTTCAAGCTGGACGGCGCTAAAGCCGCAAGACCGGCGGTGCGCGATTGCCTGAACTGGTCACGCTATGCTTATGGCGATGACAGCCGCGCTGCCGACAACATGCGCGATGTGCTGCGTAAACTGGACTGACCTGACCGTTCGGCGAAAGGACCGATGGATGTTTGCCAATCTATTCTTCGCTCTGCGAGAAGCGAAGGTCCCGGTGTCCTTGCGCGAATATCTCACCTTGATCGAGGCGGTGAAGGCCGATCTGACCACCTATGATGTCGAGGGCTTTTACTTTCTCTCCCGCGCTGCGCTGGTCAAGGATGAGCGCCATTTCGACAAATTCGATGTCACCTTCGCTCATGTCTTTCAGGGGCTGGACGCGGTTGCGGGGATCGACGAGGTGGCGCAGGCCGAGATCCCGGATGAATGGCTGCGCAGGATGGCCGAGAAATATCTGACCGAGGAGGAAAAGGCGCAGGTCGAGGCATTGGGGGGCTTTGACAAGCTGATGGAGACGCTGCGCCAGCGCCTTGAGGAACAGAAGGGGCGCCATCAGGGCGGCAATAAATGGATCGGCACCGCTGGCACCTCGCCATTCGGCGCCTATGGCTACAATCCCGAAGGGGTGCGCATCGGCCAGGACGGCTCGCGCCATCGCCGCGCGGTCAAGGTTTGGGACAAGCGCGAATTTCGCAATCTCGATGACAGTGTCGAGCTGGGCACCCGCAATATAAAGGTCGCGCTCAAGCGGTTACGGCGCTGGGTCCGGCAGGGCGCGCATGAGGAATTCGACCTGCCCGGCACTATTCGCGCCAGTGCCGAAGCCGGATATATCGATGTGAAGATGCGGCCCGAACGGCGCAACGCGGTGAAGGTGCTGCTGTTTATGGATATCGGCGGCTCGATGGATGACCATATCCGCATCGCCGAGGAGCTTTTCTCCGCCGCCAAGTCCGAGTTCAAGCATTTCCAGCATTTCTACTTCCATAACTGCCTATATGAGGGCGTGTGGACCGATAATCGCCGCCGATGGGCAGAGCAGACGCCGACATGGGATGTGCTCAATACCTATGGGCCCGATTACAAGCTGGTGCTGGTCGGCGATGCCTCGATGAGCCCTTATGAGATCCTCTATCCCGGCGGCGCGGTGGAACATTGGAATGAGGAGCCGGGGCGGGTCTGGATGCGCCGCTTGCTCGATCACTGGCCGCAAGCGGTCTGGCTCAATCCAGTGCCGGAGCATCTTTGGGCCTATACCCAGAGCATCGGTATGGTCCATGAGATGATGGAGGGTCGGATGTTTCCGCTCACCCTTGCCGGGCTCGAAGACGCGATGCGCGAGCTGACCGGTTAGCCAGAAAGCGGCGGGGAAAGAAGCGGCGGGGAGAAGCGGGGCGCTGATGGGGGCGCAGGAGCGCTCCCATCGATCTGTGCGGGCGCGCTGAGCGCCTGGCCGGGCTGGATCAGATTTGCCGGGCTGGATCAGATTTGCGCTGCGCGCGCCTCCGCCTCGATCTCGGTCGCGAGTGCTGCATCCAGTTGCAAGGCGGCGGCGAGGCCGTTGAGATGCGCCCGCTCCGCCGGATCATCGGGGCCGCAAACCAGGGCGGACATGGCGTAGATCTCGCGCGCTTCCTGCGGGTTCTGCGCCTCTGCCGCCAAGGCCGCCAGATCCATGTCGCGCATCATTTCCTCAAGGAAGAAGGACTTGGCATCATCGCCGAGGATCGCGATTTTCTCTTCGATCATCGCCCGCTCTTCCTGAGAAATCCGGCCATCGGCACGGGCTGCGAAGATCATCGCCCGCAGCAAGGTCCGGGCCCGGCGGTCGGCCTCTTCGTCGCTTGCCGCCTCGATCAGGGTTGCATCATCTTCCGCGCCACCGCTTTGTTTTTGATAGGCTTTGTAAGCGAGCGAGCCGATGCCGACCAAGGCACCGAGCTTGAGCAGATTGCCGCCCGAGCGCGTGCCGAGCAGCACGGCCAGAGCCCCTGCCGCAGCGGCGCCGCCCGCGAGGTTCTTGTAGAGATTGCGGTTCTGCGAGCCTTCCGGCGCACCGAGCTTGTCGGCGGCGTAATCGGTGCCTTGATCGACATAACCTTTGCCCTTGTCGAGCAGCTCCTTGCCCTCGGCGAGCATGTCCTGCAGCAGTTTCTTGGCATCGATGGCCATGGTCTTTTCCCTTCTCGTGGACGGTTACGCTCCGCTCACATGCCCATGCGCGGCGTGAATGACAATGGGGAAAGGCCCGAGAATTTTACTGCCCGACGGCTCCCCTCTTACTTTCTTTCCCGCACTGGCCACCCGGGCTGGATGATCCCCCTCCGGCCATGACCACGCCGGTTGGGGTGATCGGGATCCAGAAACGAGAGCAGGAATTCATCATCGCTGATCGAAAATTCCGTATCGATCTGCATTTTGCGCGGCTCGGCATCATCGCGATCCATGATGAAAGGGCCCGACCAGCCGCCACCCGCCTCGATCGTGGTCCACTGCCCCTCAATGCGCGTGCGCTGGGCGTTGAGCACGCCCTCATAGCGGATCTTGTGGGCAACCCGGGCGCTGCTTTCATAGCTCTTGATGAAGCTGACCGCGCTCTCTTCGTACCGCCCGGAAATATAGGCGCTGAGCTCAGGCCCGTAAGCCTCGGGCAAGGTGTTGGGCTCGGTGATCATCCCGGATAACGCCCCGGTGATATCGATCAGCACCGCCGTGAAGGGGACCGGATCGCCATAGCCGGGCGGGTAGTCGAACACGCCGCTCCAGGTGCCGCCCAGGGTTGTCCCGGCGGATGAGCGGAAATCCGGGTCATCATTGCTCATGTCGATCCCCCCAAATCAGTGCCGCGCATATTTGATGAACTCGGTTTTCACGCCGACCTGATCATAAAGTCGGCGCGCCGCGGCGTTACTCTCTTGCGTCAGCCAATAGACATTCGCCGCACCGCTTTCATCGGCGATGGCGTAAATCTGTGCGATCAGCGCCCGAGCCACCCCTTGGCCGCGCGCCTGCTCGTCGACAAACAGATCCTGTAGATAGATGGTATCGGCCTCATGCCAACAATGGCGATGCCGCAGAAAATGCGCGATGCCCACGGCCTCGCCTGCTTCGTTGCGCGCGATCAGCCCGCGAAACTCGCCCGCGCCGCCGCTGAGCAGCCGGGTCCAGGTCACCTCGAACACGCTGCCGGGCAGGGTGGCGCCGTAGAACGCGAGATACCCCGACCATAGCCGCTGCCAGCTCCCCCGATCGTCCGGGGTTAGCGGCGCGATGCTGATCTGGCCCGTTGCAGGCATGGCAGAGCTCCGTCGGGGCGCGCCGGGAAATGCCCGGCGCCTCATGGACGTATTCTAACGCTGTCGCGGCGTGAAGGCCAGCCGCTCGAACAGATGCACATCCTGCTCATTCTTGAGCAAGGCCCCGTGCAGGGGCGGGATCGCCTTGCGCGGGTCTTTCTCGCGCAGCACCTTGGGGTCAATCTCATCGGCGACAAGCAGCTTGATCCAGTCAATGACTTCGGAGGTCGAGGGCTTTTTCTTCAGCCCCGGGGTCTCGCGCACCTCGTAGAATTGGGTGAGGGCGGCGCGCAGCAGCTCTTGTTTGACGTCCGGGTGGTGGACCTCGACGATCTTTTGCAGCGTCACCATGTCGGGGAACTGGATGTAATGGAAGAAGCAGCGGCGCAAGAACGCGTCGGGCAGTTCCTTCTCGTTATTCGAGGTGATGATGACCACGGGCCGGTTGATCGCCTTGATGGTCTCGCCGGTCTCATAGACAAAGAATTCCATGCGATCGAGCTCTTGCAGCAGATCGTTCGGAAACTCGATATCGGCCTTGTCGATCTCGTCGATCAGCAGGACGACGCGCGAGGGGGCGGCGAAGGCTTCCCAGAGCTTGCCGGGTTTGATGTAATTCTTCACGTCCTGCACGCGCGGATCGCCGAGCTGGCTGTCACGCAAGCGGCTCACCGCGTCATATTCATAAAGGCCCTGCTGAGCCTTGGTGGTCGATTTGATATGCCATTCGAGCAGCGGGGCGCCGAGGCTCGCGGCGACCTGTTTTGCCAGTTCGGTCTTGCCCGTGCCCGGCTCACCCTTGACCAGAAGCGGGCGCTGCAAGGTGATGGCGGCATTCACGGCGACCAGCAGGTCCTGCGTCGCGACATAGGCGTCAGTCCCTGAAAACCGTCCCTTTTGCCCCAATTGTTCCGTCATTTGGCCCGCTCCGTGCATTCCATGCGTTCTGGCTATCCGCGATGCTCCGCACCGCATCCGTCTTCAGGCAGACGGTAGTGCGCTGCGGCATGGCACGCAAGCGCGCGGCGCTCGATCGTGATGATCGGCGGCGTTGAGCTCGCGTGACATGGCAAACAAATTGCAGTAGAGAGCGGGCGCATAAAGGCCGCAGAGAATGGCCCGGGATCGGATGCATCCACCGCGTCGCAGGCGCGGCGCCACAGGAGATTGGGAGAAGTGTCGTGAGCAAAACCATCGTTCTTCCAGAAGGTTATCGTCCCAACGACGATGAAGACTTCATGAACCCGCTTCAGCAGGAATATTTCCGGCAAAAGCTCAAGGACTGGAAGCAATCCTTGCTCGATGAAGCAGAGGAAACCGTGGCGACGCTACAGGAAGCGACGCTGAACACGCCGGATCTGGCGGATAGGGCTTCCGAGGAAAGCGATCGCAGGCTTGAGCTGCGTACCCGCGATCGCCAGCGCAAGCTGATCGGCAAGATCGATGCGGCGCTGCGCCGGATTGATGACGGGACTTACGGCTATTGCGAGGAGACCGGCAATCCGATCAATGTGCGCCGCCTCGATGCCCGCCCGATCGCGACCCTGTCCATCGAAGCGCAGGAAATGCATGAGCGCGCCGAGAAGGTCCATCGCGACGATTGATCCGAGCCAGCCCTGCGCTCGATATGGTCGTGCCCCGGCTGTCGCGCGGGGCATGAGCTCACGCATGAACCAATAAATGTCGCTGTTGTCAGCCACCGTCAGGGGCTTGCCCGGCCCGAAGTCGGCGTGTAGTCGGTGTGACCCACCGTCAAGCGGCGATGACGCAGCCGGCGAGCCCCTAAAGGTGGCTCCCGGTTCGTAGCCCAGAACCGGCTCTGCTGCGCTGACGCCGCGACATTTGTGGGTTCATGACCTAGCGCCGTCTGGCGCGGCGTCGGCCGGTCTGGTCCTTGGTCTCGATTTTTGGCAGGCTCACGATCTCGGCGAGCTTCGGGAAGGGGTCGCGCTTGTTGGGCAATGCCATCGCCTCCACAAAGATCTCCTGAAAGCGCGGCTCCACCGCGGTCTCGATCTTCTCGATCCGGGCCACTTGTGCCTCGATCTCCCGGCGCTGGCTGCGATTGAGCAGAGCAATCCTTGCGCCGGTACCGGCGGCGTTGCCGACGGCGCGCACCTGGTCAATTTCGCAATCGGGGATCATGCCGAGGATCATCGCATGCAAGGGCGAAATATGCGCGCCGAAGGCACCGGCGAGCAAGACCCGGTCGACCGAAGTCACCCCGCGTTTCTCCATCAGCAGCTTGCAGCCCGCATAAAGCGCTGCCTTGGCGAGCTGGATCGCCCGGACATCGTTCTGGGTAATGACGATACGGGGCCCTTCTGGGCTCGCATCATGCAGCAGGTAAGAGCGGGTCCGCCCATCCTCGAAGACCCGCGGGCTGGGGGAGGCGATGATCACCCCGTCCTCATCCAGCACACCGGCCAGCCGCATCTCCGCGATCACCTCGATGATCCCGGAGCCGCAAATGCCAGTCACCCCGGTTTGGGCGCTGCTTTCGGCAAAGCCTGGCTCATCCGACCAGACCGGGCAACCGATGATCGAGAAGCGGGGCTCATGGGTGTTCGGGTCGATCCGCACCCGCTCGATGGCGCCCGGGGCCGCGCGCTGCCCGCCCGAGATCTGCGCGCCCTCAAAGGCTGGCCCGGTGGGCGAGGAGCAGGCCAGCACCTGCTCGTTGTCTGCGAGCACGATCTCGGCATTTGTGCCGACATCGACCAGCAGGCTCAGCCCGCCCTGATCCTGCGGCGCTTCCGCGAGCGTGGCAGCGGCGGCATCAGCGCCGACATGACCGGCAATGCAGGGGAGGGTATAGAGTTTGGCATGCCGATGGAGCGCCAGCCCGAGATCCTTCGCCGCCCAGTTCCCTGCCGCGCTCGTGACCAGCGCGAAGGGCGCGCCGCCGAGCTCCACCGGATCGAGCCCGAGAAACAGGTGATGCATCACCGGATTGCCGACCACCACAGCCTCGAAAACCGCCTCGCGCGGCTGGTCGGCCTGCGCGCACAGCGTACCTGCCAGCGTGTCCACCGCCTCGCGCACCGCCGCGCTCATCTGGGCGGCACCTTCCTCATGCATCATCGAATAGGACACACGGCTCATCAGATCTTCGCCAAAGCGGATCTGCGGGTTCATCAGCCCGGCCGAGGCCAGCACCGCGCCGCTGGTCAGATCCACGAGATGGCCGGCAATGGTGGTGGAGCCGATATCGATCGCGAGCCCGAGCAGGGTCGGCGCCGCTTCGCCCGGCCAGATCTCCACGATCTCGCCCGCGCCGTCCATGGGGCTCGACACGGCGACGGTCACTTGCCAGCCGCCCTTGCGCAGCGCCCCTTGCAGCCGCGCCAGCAGCGAGAGCGGGGCGTGCAGTCCCTTGAGCCCGTGCTGGGCCGATAAAGCGGCGATCAGCCGCTCAAGATCGCCCGTGGGGGCGTGCATATCCGGCTCGTCTACGCGGATTGTGTAAAGGCGCGTCGCCGGATCGAGCGGGATATCGCGGGCGGCAGCTTCCTTGCGCACCACCTGAGCATGCACCTGGCTCTCGGGCGGAATGTCGATCACCAGATCGCCTTGCACGGTTGCCTGGCACCCAAGGCGCCGCCCATCCAGCAGGCTACGCTTGGACTTGTAGCGCTCTTCGACCTTGTTCCAGGCGGATAGATGCTCGGGGGCGACGCTCACCCCATGCTTGGCGAATTGCCCGATTTGCGGGGTCACCTGACAGCGCCCGCAAATCCCGCGCCCGCCGCAGACCGTGTCAAGATCCACCCCCAATTGGCGCGCGGCGACCAGCAGCGGCGTGCCCAGCGCGAAGCGCCCGCGCTTGCCCGATGGGGTAAAGACCACCAGCGCGCTGGCGGCTTCTTCAAGGTCGCTCGGCTGAGAATTGAGGGATGGGTCGGTCACGCGGGCTGGCTCTGATCTGGTTGCGGCTGGGGCGGGAGGACCTTGCCTCTCGTTCAGCTAGCGTTGCAGGGAGAGAACGACAAGTGGAGCGCCGGTCAGTCTTCGTCGCTCAAATCGCCCGCGTCGTCGGATGCGTTCTTGCGCTGCTCGGCCATATGATCGAGCACGGCATTGACAAAGCGCCCGATTTTCGGGTCGGGAAAGAACGCCTTGGCGACATCCACATATTCGTTGATTGCGACCTTCCACGGCGTGGCATCGCTGCAAAGCAGCTCGTAGCCGCCTGCGCGGAAGATGGCCCGCAAGGTGGGGTCGATCTTGCCCAGCGGCCACCGCTCGACCAAAGCCTGATCGGTATGGCGATCGATATGCGACTGATCGGCGATCACCCCTTCGAGGATGCGGCGAAACAGGCTGAGATCAGCGTCCCGATAGAGGGTGCCGTCAATCTCTTGGCCCAGCCGGTGCTCCTCGAACTCACGGCGGACATCGTGCCAATTCGCGCCGGTCATCTCCATCTGGTAGAGCGCCTGCACCGCGGCGAGCCGAGCGGCGCTGCGGGTCAGTTTGCGCTCTTGCCGGGCTGCTTCACGTCGGGAGCGGGCCGAGATCGGCTGGGGGTCATTGGGGTCCGTCATGCCGGTTCGAGAGATCCTTGTGCAGCGCGGTTGGAGGAAGGCACTTGTGTTACCCGTCCGCGCGGGGGATGCAACGTGTTATCGCATCATCGGGTGAGCAATCAGGCGAGCAGGATATGCTCATCATCCGGGCGAAAGCTCGATCCGCCGCCATAGCGACGGCGCAGCGCGATCAGATGCAGGGCTGCGACGGCGGCATCGCGCCCCTTGTTGAGCCGAGTGGGATCGGCACGCTCGGCGGCTTGCTCCATATTCTCGACGGTCAGAATGCCATTGCCGATGCAAAGGCCGCGGCGGATGCCCAGTTCCGTAATCCCGCGCGCACTCTCGCCGCAGACCAGCTCGTAATGCGAGGTCGCGCCGCGGATCACGCAGCCCAGCGCGACAAAGCCGTCGAACTTGCCACTTTCGCTGATCAGCCGGATCGCGGGCGCGATCTCCAGCGCGCCGGGCACATCGACATGTTCGACAATGGCATTGGCCTCGGCCAGCACCGCTTCCGCGCCATGGATCAACTGATCGGCAATGCCGCGATAATAGGGCGAGACAACCAGCAGGACGCGGGGCTTTGGGCTCAGCCGCGGCAAGGGAAGTTGTGTATGGGTTTGAGAACTGGCCATGAAAGCGGCCTCCTGTGATGGTTTGCCCGGCGCGTCGCCTGCCTGGCTGCAATGTCGGCGCGCAGGCGGCTTTCCTTCGCGATTATGCCGCAGATTGCGCGAGCCGTGCAACGTAGCGTGCGAGCACATCAATCTCAAGATTGAGCCGCATGCCGGGCTCCAGAGCGCCAAGCGTGGTCTCACCCTGGGTATGAGGGATGAGATTGATATCAAAGCGGGCCCCGTCCACGGCATTGACCGTCAGCGAGCAGCCATCGAGCGTCACCGAGCCCTTGGGAGCGATGAAGCGGGCGAGCGCTTCGGGCGCATCAAGCACCACGCGCAGACTATCGCCCTCGCGCGCCGTGCTCACGACGGTCACTACCCCATCGGCATGGCCGCTCACGATATGCCCGCCAAGCTCATCGCCGACCCGCAAGGCACGCTCGAGATTGATGCGGCGGCCCGGTTCCCATTCGCCCAGATTGGTCTTGGACAGCGTCTCGGCCGAGGCATCGACGGTGAAGCAGCCGCGCTCGAGGTCTTTGCTGGTGACCGTCAGGCAGACCCCGGCGCAAGCGATCGAGGCGCCGATGGCGACCTCTGCAAGCTCATATCCGCAGCGGATCGTCAGGGTGACATCACCGGCATGATCAATCTGCTCGAGCGTTCCGATATCTGTGATGATGCCAGTGAACATGGGCGCTCCTGTTGCTCGTAATTGGCTCGGATGGGGCGGGTAGGGGCGCAAAGGCCTCCCGGCGTGGCCGATCCGCGTCGCTTCGCCACGAAATGCCCCTTCATACCGGACTGGCTGTGGCATGGCACCGGCAAAACTGCAAAGCAATTTTCGTCTCGCTGCGCTCTTCGGATCGGCACATTTCATGCTTGGTGAGAGGATGGCACCAAGCTCTGATTCGGCGTTCATTGGCTCTGGAGCCGCCCCTCATCGCGCCGCGAGGCTGCGACGCGGGGAGGGTATCGTGGCAGTGCGGGACCAGAAAAAGCGGAAAGCAACTCAAGACGAGGTAGAGGCGGCATGGCGCGCGAGGATCGCAAGTCCAGACAGCGAGAGGCAGAGCTTCAGAACGGCTCGTCGCCGCTTGGTCCGGTATTTCAGACCCAAAGCCTGAGCGCCGCCACCACACCGAGCCAGGCGCGGGTGTTTTGCTTCTTGCAAGGGCCGCATGGATCGTTCTTTCCCGAACTGGCCGAAGCGCTCCAGCATCTGGGCCATTATTGCTTTCGCATCGGATTCAATATCTCCGACGAGGTCGAGTGGGCCAATGCCGCGCAGTATGTGCCCTTCCGCGATCCCATCGAGCTTTGGCCGGCGGCGGTCCGGGCGATCTTCCTGCGCAGTTCGGTTACCGATCTGGTTCTCTATGGCGATGCACGCCCCTATCACCGCATGGCCATCGAGGCCGCGCGCGAGAGCGGTATTCGGGTGCATTTCTTCGAGGAAGGGTATCTGCGCCCGTTCTGGATCACCTATGAGCGTGAGGGCGTGAATGGCAGCTCGGAGCTGATGAAGATCGCGCTTGATGACATCGATCGCGCGGTGTTGCCCGATGATCCGGTGACCGAGATCCCGCCTGCGCGCTGGGGCGAGCTCAACAGCCATGTCCGCCTGAGCCTCGCCTATCACATCCGCAACCATTTCCGAAATCAGCGCTACCCGCATTTGCATCGCCATCTGCCCAACACACCGGTGCAGGACTGGCTCTATGTCGCGCGGCGGGTTTTCACCTGGCCGATCGTGCAGGTGCGCCGCCGCCAGCGCGAGAACAGGGTTCTGCGCATGCCAGAGCACTATCATCTGGTTCTGCTGCAACTGGGCTGGGACGCATCAATGCAGCGCTACAGCCCGTTCTCGACGGTCAGCGAAGTGATCGAGACCTGCATGGCCGCTTTTGCCAAAGGGGCGCCCGATACCGATCGGATCGTGTTCAAGACCCATCCGCTCGAGGATGGGCGCGAGGGGCTGGAGGCGAGCGCCGCCCTCTCTGCCGAGCGCCATGGGGTCGATCCTGAACGGGTACTGTTCATCGAAGGCGGCAAGCTGGCCGCGCTCATTGATCGGGCTCGCAGCATCGTGACCGTGAACTCGACCGCCGCGCAGCAAGCCTTGTGGCGGGGCAAACCGGTCAAGTCGCTGGGCGAGGCGATCTTTGCCAAGCCGGGCATTGTCTCGCGTCAGGATCTCGATGCCTTCTTTTCGGATCCGCAAGCCCCCGATCCGGAGCTCTACGATGTCTTCCGCCGGTTCCTGACCGCAAGCTCGCAGATCCGGGGCGGCTTTTATCGCGCCGAAGGTCGCGCGCTCGCCATGGCGCCAGCGGTCTCGGCAATGCTGGCCGATCATGGCCCCTATGCGCCGTTTCTGACCGGGCACAGGCTCGCCACCTCCTGGGGCAAGCACGGGAGCGGGCATGAGGGCGGGCTTGGTCGAAAATCCCCCCCTGTCGTGCACCCTGCGCCTGATCAGCCACAGTAACCGTTCCCCGGAGGCGACAATCTGCGGCTTTATTGTGAAGATTGGCGCTTTTTTCTGTCGCTTTGCGCAACACGATGCTACGGCGCTCTTGTATCAAGGGCGTGGTTTGGGGTGGAATTTCGTGTGGACGACACGCCACCGCGCAGGGGTGCCTGGGCCGAGGATGTGAAGTTTCGAGGGAGTTTACGCAATGGTTAAGCGGGGCGACGGGCATATGAGCCAGTTTCTGACCACCAAACGAGCAAGCCGCACGATTGTCGCGGTCCTGGCAATGACCGCGTTGGGCGGCTGCGCAGGCTTTTTGCCGAACCGGGGGCCGACCACCGATCAGATCCTGAACGTCGAATCCGACGCGAGCATCGATTACCGCGTCGTGCAGATGGATCCGTCGGCCGTCGCAGCGACCACCGAGCCGGGCCTCGTAGGTTTCTCGGGTGATTTCGTCTCGGTTGCTCCGCAATCGCCGGATCTGCTCGGCGTGGGCGACACGCTGGAAATCCGGGTCTGGGAAAATGTCGAGGACGGCCTGTTTGGCGGCCCGGCTCCGATCACCTCGATCATCGGCAGCAATGGTCATGTCGTCGTGCCCTACGCCGGTTCGGTCCACGCATCCGGCCGCTCGCCCGAGAGCGTCGCACGCACGATTGCCAGCCGTCTCGAAGAGCAGACGCTGAAGCCGCAAGTCACCGTGAACGTGCTCAACCGCGCCAGCCGCGCCGTGTCGGTGCAAGGTGCCGTTGGCACCCCCGGCGTGATCCCGCTCGATCGCTTCAACAACCGCCTGCTCGCGGTGCTGGCGCAAGCCGGCGGCGTTCGTGCTGCAAACCCGGCTGGCGGGCGTGACGACGCCCATGGCTCGCGCGTGATGCTGCGCCGCGGCGGTCAGACCACCTCAGCCTATCTCGAGGATGTCTATTCCGATCCCGCCAACGATCTCGCGCTGCGTTCGGGCGATGTGATCATCGTCGAGAGCCGCCCGCGCTACTACAACATGTTCGGCGCGATCCGTGGTGGCGGCCGCCAATCGCTCGATCGCCGCGATATCAGCGTGCTGAACGCGCTGTCGGCTGTCGGTGGTCTGGACGACCAGACTGCGAACCCGACCGGGATCTTCATCTTCCGCAAAGAGAGCGAAGAGACGATCGCGAAGCTGACCCCGGCCAAGGGTTTTGAAGACGTGAACAAGGCCAATGCCGAAAAGCCGAATTTCGGCGACGGCATCCCGGTCGTTTACCAGCTCGCGCTGAACTCGGCCGAAGCCATGTTCGTCGCGGACAGCTTCCATGTGCGTGAGGGCGACACGATCTATGTGACCAACGCGCCGTACACCCAGTTCCGCAAGGTGCTGTCGATCATCACCCCGGCGCTCGGCACCGTGGGTTCGGTCAACTCGCTGCCGGGCACCAATTTCGGCAACTAAGTTGATCGCCTGACCCGCGCTCTGAGCGGAGCAGGAACGCAAAGCAACAAGAGCCCTCTCACCAGCGCGGTGCGGGGGCTTTTTCGTCCCGAGCCGGTGTGACGGTCCGCAAGAGGAGTGCTGAGAAAGATGGCTGCCGCCGACAAGACCCGCCGTCTGGGTGCCTTCTCGCGCGGGATCCTGCGCGCGCAGCGGGGGCGGCGGATCCTGGCCTTGTCGGGCTGGGAGCTGGTCGATGCACGCCGCCACCGCGATCTCGACGCCATCGCCGGTTGGGCCTATCGCCCCAGTGCCGAGCGCGCGCGAAGGGTGGCGGCAGAGCGCGGGTTGCCCTATGTCGCGCTCGAGGATGGGTTCTTGCGCTCACTCACCCTCGGTCTGGGCGGTGAGCCGCCCTTGAGCCTTCTGATCGATCCGGTCGGGGTGCATTACGCCGCCGATGCCCCTTCCGCGCTTGAGCAGATGCTCGCCAGCAATGGCTGGGAGAGCGCCGAATTGATGCAGCGCGCCCGCGATGGGATCGCCTTCCTGCGCCGCCATCGTCTCTCCAAATACAACGCCGCGCCGGACAGTGCGCCAGATCTGCCCGAGCCCGGCTTTATCCTGGTGGTCGATCAGACCTTCGGCGATGCGTCGATCACCCATGGCGGGGCCAGCGCCGACACGTTCCGCACCATGTTGCAAGCAGCGCGAGACGAGAACCCCGGCGCGCCGATCGTGGTCAAGACCCATCCGGATGTGCTCACCGGCAAGAAGCGCGGGCATTTCAGCGCCGCCGATCTCGCCGGGGTCACGCTTTGCACCCAGGATGTGAGCCCTTGGGCATTGATCGAGCGCGCCGCGCGGGTCTATGTCGTCACCTCGCAAATGGGGTTCGAAGCACTGATGGCTGGAAAGCCGGTCCGGGTGTTCGGCGCGCCCTTCTATGCCGGTTGGGGGGTGAGCGAGGATGCGCAGAGCCTGCCGCGTCGGCAGGGGGAGCGCTCAATCGAGGCTCTGTTCGCCGCCGCTTATCTGCGCTTTCCCGTCTATTACGACCCGCTGACCGACCAGCTTTGCGATTTCGAGACGGTGGCCTCGGCGCTGGCGCTGCGCCGCCGGATCAACGAGGCCAATCGCCAGCCCAGCCATTGCCTCGGCGTTACGCTGTGGAAGCGCCAAGTGGCCCGGGATTTTCTCGGCAGCACCGCCGGGGCACCGCGGTTTCATCAGCGCGCCGAGAAGGCGATTGAAGCGGCGCGGGCGGATGGTGGGCGGGTCGTCGCCTGGTCGGCCCGGGTCGGCGATGCGCTCAAGGCGCAATGCGCCGCCGCGCGGGTGCCGCTTGCCCAGCTCGAGGACGGGTTCTTGCGCTCGGTCGGGCTCGGCCAGCAACTGCGCCTGCCCGCCTCGCTTTGCCTCGATGCGAGCGGCATCTATTACGATCCGCGCCAGAGTTCGGATCTCGAGACCCTGATTGAGCGCGGCGATCTGCCATCCGATCTGCTCGCCCGCGCCGCCGATCTGCGTGCGCGGATCATCAAGGGTCGGGTCAGCAAATATGTCCTGCCGCAAGCGCAGGAGCCGCTTGATCTGCCCGCAGGACGCCGGATCGTGCTGGTGATCGGCCAGGTCGAGGATGATGCCTCGATCCGCACCGGGACCACCGAGATCCGGACCAATGCCGATCTGTTGCGCGCCGCCCATGCAGCGCGGGGCGCCGAGGATTATCTCATCTACAAACCACATCCGGATGTGGAGACCGGGCATCGTCAGGGCGCGATCGGCGAAGCGGCGGCGCTGGCCGATCTCATCGCCCGCGAGACCTCGGCCCCGGCCCTGCTCGCGCGCGCCGATGCGGTCTGGACCATGACCTCGCTGATGGGGTTCGAGGCGCTGCTCCATGGCAAGCCGGTGACTTGTGCCGGCTGGCCCTTCTATGCAGGCTGGGGGCTGACCGAGGATATCGCGCCGCCCCCGGATGGCCTGCGTGCCCGCCGCACCCGCGCCGCCACGCTGGAGGAGGTGTTGGCCGCTGCCTATCTGCTCTATCCGCGCTATCGTGACCCGCGCACCGGGTTGATCTGTACAGCGGAGACAGTGCTCGACCGGCTGGCGGAAAAGGACCCCAAACTCGGCCGCCACCCCTCGCCGGTGATCCGGACAGCGGCTGGCTTGCGTAACCTATGGGCAAGCTGGACACGCAAGATCTGAGGTGGACGAATGGCGGAAAAATGGGTGTTTCGGGCGCTGCTGGTGCTCTCTTGCCTGAGTGATCTGATCGCCTGGACCTGGCGCGATCTGGCCTTCACCCGGGCGCTGGAGCCGGAACTGGCGCGGGGCGATGCGGCGCTGATGATCACGGCGGCGCTGTTCGCAATCGGCGCGATCCCGCTCTGGCGCCTTTGGCGGTATTCGGGCGTCTTCATGCTGGTGCTGACCGTGGCGGCGGTGCTGGCGCGGCTGCCCGAGGCGAGCACGGCCCATACGACCAGCGACGGCATCACCGCGCTCGAGATTATCGCCGCCACCGCTTGGGGTGCGATGCTGGCGATGGCGCTGCTGCCGGGAACGCGGGCGATGTTCAATCGTGGTCTTTTCGGTGGTCCGGCGGGCAGGGCGTCCAGCGACTGACGATATCCTGGCCCCAGCGTTCCTGCGCGATGAGGCGAAACCGGGTGTCCTCGATCTGAGTGAGCGCCTCTTGCGCGCCATGACCGAACACCTTGCCGCAATGCGCCGTCACAAGGGTGTTGACCAGACCGGCGGTTAGAAGCGCAGTGGCCAGCCGCGCGCCACCTTCGCACATCACCGAGCCTATGCCGTTATCGGCAAGACAATGCAGCGCGGCGCGCAGGTCCAGCCCGCCGCCGCCGCCGCTCGGGATGCAAAACAGACCGACGCCGGGCAAGCTGCGCAAGCGGGCAAGGCGATCCTTGGTGGCGGTATCGTCATGGATGAGCCAAACCGGTCGCTCGCTGCTGGCGGAGCGGATCAACTGCCCCCCTGGCGGGGTGCGCAACTGGCTATCGAGCACCACCCTGACCGGCGTGCGCGCCTCCAATCCGGGCAAGCGCACATCGAGACGCGGGTCATCGGCCAGCGCCGTGCCCGATCCGATCAGGATCGCGTCATGCCGGGCGCGCATGAGATGGACATGGGGCAGGCTGAGCGGGCTGGAAATGGCGGTGCGCTGCCCCGGTGCCGCAGCGATCTTGCCATCGAGCGTCAGCGCCAGCTTGAGCGTGAGCGTTGGCATGCCGACTGACCGGCGGCGCAGATAGCCGGCATTGAGCTGCGCGGCAGCGGCCGCCTCGATACCAACGTCCAGCGCGATCTCGGCCTCGCGCAGGATCTGATGACCGCGCCCGGCAACGCGCGGATCGGGGTCCTCCAGCGCGCTCACCACCCGCGCGATCCCGGCGGCAACGATGGTGCTGGCGCAAGGCGGGGTCTTGCCATGATGGGCGCAAGGCTCAAGCGTGACATAAAGCGTCGCCCCGCGCGCCGCGGCTCCGGCGGCTGCGAGAGCGATGGCTTCGGCATGAGGGCGACCGCCCGGCTGGGTCCAGCCGCGCGCGATCAGCACGCCATCCTTTACGATCACGCATCCGACAGAAGGGTTGGGCCAGGTTTGCCCCACCCCCCGCTGCGCCAGATTCAGCGCAGCCTGCATCCAGCGCCGATCTTGCGCCGTGTCAGGCAGCATCGTCGGTGTCAGTGTCCTGGGTCGCGTGGTGCTTGGTCGCGACGAAGTCGAGGAAGTCCTGCACACTGTCGAAATTCTTGTAGACCGAAGCGTAGCGCAGATAGCCGACGGGGTCGGTCCGCTCGAGCGCCCGCATCACCTCATCGCCGATCACATTGCTGGGGATGTCGGTGTCACCCCCGGTTTCCAGCCGCCGCACGATCCCGGTGATGAGCTGGTCGAGCCGCTCGGGCTCGATATGGCGGCGGTTCATCGCCAGGCGAATGGATCGGGCCAGCTTGTCGCGGTCGAAATCCTCGCGGCGCCCGTCATTCTTGATCACCACCAGATCGCGCAGTTGAACCCGCTCGAAAGTGGTGAAACGTCCGCCGCAAGCCGGGCAGTAGCGCCGCCGGCGGATCGCAGCATGCTCCTCGGTTGGGCGCGAATCGCGCACCTGAGTATCCGCATTTCCGCAGAACGGGCAGCGCATTATCTGGATCCTCCATGCTTGGATATCCCAGATCTATAACCGCTGACCAGCATTAGGGGAAGAGGAACCTCCCCGAACGATATGTGGAATTGACAGAACTGTTGCCTAATTCTCGACAAATTTTGTTATCACGCGATAGTCGCGCATCTCGTCCTCGCTCATCCAATGGATGTCCTGCGCGGGCGCGGCATCCTGCGAGAACCAGAAAAAGCGCTCGCCGCATTCGGTCTGAGAGAAGAATTCGACATGGCTGCGATGCGCGCTGCTGTCCCGGTCGAGATCCGCGGCGTTGGGCACACCGACCGCGCTCCAGGAATGCACCCCGATCTGCGCGCCATATTCGGCGATCCGCTCGCGCCCGGCGCAGATGATATGGGTCGCGCCAGAGGCAACGCGGGCATTGCTTGGCAAAAAGACATCAAGCCCGCGCTCCTGAATGAACAGCGCGGTGCGAAAATTGGTGTCGGCATCGATGGTACCAGAGACGCGATGCAGCACCACCGTATCAATATCGGGATTGTTTCGGATCGCGCCAGTGATCTCGCCGTAAGAGCGCTCGTTGAGCGTGCCCATGATATGCAGTTTGTTATCGGAGACCGTGGTCAGGGTCATGTCCTGCAATTGCGGATCGCGGCTCTCGCCCCACCACCAGCCGAAGATCCCAGCCGCCGCAAGGGCGATGAGAAACAGGGCCGGAGGGAAGGGCGGCTTGCCGGAAGAATTGTCGCTCATCAAAGACCTGTTCAGCTAAGGGGCTCAGCCTTGCGGGTCAGCGTGCATGGTCCGCCATGCTTCCTCGACCCATTCGGCCTTGTAGATATGGCCTCCCTGATGCCGACAAAAGCGGAAAGTCTGATTTTCTCGCAGCCAATGGCTGCACGCCATTTTGGGCAGGGCTTCATCGGTGGCGATGATCGGTGCGTTGGCGGTGAAAAACGCAAAGCCGGCATCTACATCGCCTTGCCGCCAGGTATCGCGCAGCAAGCGGCCCTTGATCGGCACGACCGTGTCGCTGGTGCCATGCACATGCAGCAGCCAGCGCGGCCGGGTCGAGCATTGCTCGGGCAGCGGATCCCAATAGGTGCCCGCAATCGGCGCAAAGCCGAGGAACCGGTCCCCGCGCTCGCAGGCCAGGTGCCAGACCATCGAGCCGCCCATGGAAAAGCCGCTTGCCATGGTCTTCTCTGCCTTGATCCCGTGACGCTCAGCGAGCGTGCGCATCAGCCTGTCGAAATAAGCCAGCTCGTCGCGATGGGCGCTTGGCGAGCCCGGAAAGCTCCAGGTCTTGCCCTCGCCATTGGGTGCGACAAGGATCACCCCCAGCCGGTCCGCCAGCGAGACCAGCGCCTTGTTCTTCAGCATGGCGCCTGCGGTGGCCTGCCAGCCATGCATGAACAGGATCGCCGCGCCGGGCTCGCTGACCTTCTGCGGCCCATAGATCCGATAACTGCCGCCGCCCTCCACCGGGCAATCGCTGTTCATCCCGCAAGCATGCGCCGCTCCTGACAAAAAGGTCAGGAGCAGCCCGATCACCATCGCTTTGATACGCATGGATCCAAATCCTCGAATGACGAAATAACCTTCCGCAAAATGCGTCCAAAACCGGTGGCGATGAAAGGGGGGGAAGGCGAGCAGATCGATCGCTGGGGATCACGTCTGCGTCAGGATCGGGTGAGCGCGCCATGCCGATGGGAAACACTTCCCTGTTCGCGAAAAACGTGATTGGCTTGAGGAAAAGACCAATTTGGGAGGAACTATGCGCTCTTATGCTCTCGTTGAGTTCGGCAAACCCTTGCAGGTGATCGACCGGCCCGATCCCGACCCCGTTGGAACGGAAGTTCTGGTGCGGGTGACCCGTTCCGGGGTCTGTCATTCTGACCTGCATATTGCCGATGGCTATTTTGACCTGGGCGATGGCGAAAAGCTGCGCATGGAAGATCGGGGCATGAAGCTGCCCCATACGCTCGGGCATGAGATCCTGGGTGAAGTGATCGCGGCCGGGCCCGAGGCGAGCGATGCGCCTGTCGGTCAGACGATGCTGGTGCATCCCTGGATCGGTTGTGGTGTCTGCGAAGCCTGCGCCGAGGATCGCGACAATGATTGCATGAAGATGCAGGCGCTCGGGATCGTGCGCGATGGCGGCTACGCGACCCATGTGATCGTGCCGCATCCGCGCTATCTGGTCGAGATCGGTGATGTCGACCCTTCGATCGCGGTCTCCTATTCCTGCGCCGGGGTCACCGTCTATTCGGCGCTGAAAAAGGCGCTGCCGCTTCGGGAGGGCGAGTGGTTGGTGATCATGGGCGCGGGCGGGCTCGGGCTCAACGCGGTGAGCATTGCCAAGGCGCTCGGGGTCGAGCGGCTCGCCTGCGTGGATCTGGACCCCGAGAAACTGGCGGCGGCGCGTGATCTTGGGGCGGATCTGGTAATCGAGGCTGGGCAAGGCGATCCGGCTGCGGCGCTGGCCGAGGGCACGGGCGCCAATATCGCGGCGGTGCTCGATACCGTTGGCGCCCCGGCAACGGCAGCGATGGGGGTGAAAATCCTCAAGAAGACCGGACGCTTTGTCATTGTTGGTCTGTTCGGCGGAGCGCTGAAACTCTCGCTCCCGATCCTGCCGCAGCGCGCGCTGACGCTGCGCGGCTCCTATGTTGGCTCTTGTGGGGAGCTCAAGGAGCTGATGGCTCTGGTGCGGGCGGGCAAGGTGAAGCCGATCCCGGTGACGGAGCGGCCGTTATGCGAGGCGAGCCAGACGCTCGATGATCTGCGCGCGGGCAAGGTGCTGGGTCGTGTCGTGCTGACCGGATAAGCGCAGGGTCTGTCCCAAATTGAGATGGTGTCTGCGCCGCCTCCGTGGTAAACCCGAACCGTCATCGTGATGGGGCAGGTTTGTCGGGGGGCAGCAGCATGAGGGGCAGCATCATCGCCTGCTCGAAACAGATGGCGCGAGCGCGTCTGCGCGGGCTGATCAGGGCATTGCTGCTCTTCGGGCTCATGGCCTGTTCAGAGCCAACCGCGCCGGGGGACGGGCTGTCGGGTGCGCTGCCGGTCGCGGTGCTCGGCGATAGTGATAGCACCAGCTACCATGATGATCTCTCAAGGATCGATCGGGGGGGAGCCTATCGCGCCCAGACCTTCAACTGGCCGTGGATCTGGCATCAATTGCGCGGCGGCGAGGTCGATCTGGGCAAATACGCTGCCTTTGGCGACCGGCTGTCGATCGCGCGCGTGAAGGTGGCGCTTGGCATCCCGACACGAACGCCCGAAAAGGAGGACTTTCGCTACAATTACGCGCGGACCGGCGCGGGTTGTGCGAGCCTTGCGCCGGAATGGCCGCATCAGCTCGATTGGCTGCTGGCTCAGATCAAGGCGGCGCCGGAAAGCTGGGCGGGCGGCGTCGTGATCTTGCGGATCGGGGTCAATGATTTTGGCCAGCGCGAGCATCTGCTTGCGGGGCGCGGCTGGACGGGCATGAGCGCGCAGATCGCTCGGGTGGATGCCTGCCTTCGCCATATCGGCGCGGCGGTGCAGCGCTTGCGGGCGCGCTCGCCGGTGCGTATCGCGCTGATCGGGATCGCCCATGATGTCAACGCGCCCGATAACGCTGCCGATTGGGCCGCTCCCGAGGATCTGGCACGCGCCATCGCGCCCTTGCAGCGGTTCGATGCGGGATTGCGGGCGATGGCGCGCACGGATCCGCGGATTGCCTTTATCGATGATGTCAGTTGGTTCGAGGCCAAGTTCGGTGCCCGGATTCTGGGCGCGGTCCATCCGGTGGCGGAGATTGGCGGCATTCCGCTGCGTCACGGTCTCGGAGATGCGCCCGAAAACCTGATCCTGAGCGATGGCCATGCGGGCACGCTCGCGAACGGGCTGTTCCTGGCGCATCTGGTCGAGCGGCTCAACAGCGCCTTTGATCTGGGCCTGAGCGAGATCCGCGAGAGCGAGATTGCGGCTCTGGTCAGGGACGCGGCGCCTGATCGTTGATCCAGTCGCAAAGCGCGGCGATCAGGGCGCGCTGTTGATCGAGCATCGTGTAGGTGTGATCGACCGACAGATCCTGCCGGGCTTCAAGCCGATCGTGAAAGTCGAACGCGGCAAACTGGCGGTGGAATTGCGCGATTTCACGCATCTCCCCGGCAACGAAATTGGTGTAGAGCATCAGCACGTGAACGCCGCGTGCGGTTAGGCTTTGCAGTCCGGTGCCAAAGGCTTCGAGCGGCGGGAAGGGGCGGCCATTGAGCGCGGCGCTCCCCGCTTCCTCCTCGGCCAGGGGGGCAAGCTCTTCAGCGGCCGTTGCCGCTTCATCGCCGGGGCGCAGCGACGTGGCCGCGGTCTGGGCGAGATGGGAAAGCTTGCGCCGCCAGGCGGTCGGGTCAGCGACCTTGCTGGCCAGTTGCGACAGTTTCGCGCCCTTCTCGGCATAGGCGTAAGGGTCGAGCAGGGCAATGGCGCTGATCCGGGGCTCATCGAGCGCCGCACGATAGGCGTTGTCGGCCCCTGAGCACATGCCGAGCGCGACCACCGGTCGTTCTCCGACGCTCTCGAACCCGGCATCAATCGCCGCGCTGATATCGGCGAGCGATTGTGCCTCGAACCCGATGCTCTGGGGCGCGGGGCGGCTATCGCCCAACCCGCTCAGATCGAAGCGCAGCGCCGCGCCAGCCCCGCTCTGCGCCAGCGCGCGCGCCAGATTGACATGCAGGCGATGCGCGCCGATGTGATGGACGATCCCGGCATTGATGATCACCACCAGCGGCGCTTCTGGCGCCAGCGCTGTGGGGGCTGTCAGCAGGCCGCTCAGATGTTGATCGGTGCCGAAACTCAGGATTTTTTCGCTCATCGCCAGTCTCCGATACGTGCGGTGATCGCCTCGATGCTGGCACGGGGCACGACGAAGGCATTCATGGCCTTGTCCGAATTCCAATCCTGAGGCTCGGGGATGATCAGCTTCTCGGCCTTGCATTTTACGGCCTGCAGCGCCTCGAGCAGCGTTGCGGCGCTCTCGCTTGGTTGCGCCCCGACCAGGAGCGCGCTGCGCGCAGGTTTGCCCGTCAAGATACGCAGATCGAGCGATGCCAGATCGCGCTGCATTTGCGGGCCGATTGGAAAGCCCGAGGCCTCCGTCTGTGTCTCTTCCGGCGCGTCTGTGTCGGTTTGCAAGGCAGGGGGCAGTGCGTCGCTCGGCATGCCATGCGCCGATGCCAGATCGCGGCGATGGCGCTCGGCGCTCTCGCGCAGAAAGGCGCCGCCGTCGATGACCGGATCCCACAGCACCAGCCCGGCGAGATTGCGCGGCTTGTCGGCACTGGCGAGCATGGCCGCTGTCGCCCCGAGGCGCAGGCCGAGCCAAACCGTACGCTTGGCACCGGACATGTCCTGCAACTCGGTATGGGCGAGCGCAATATCCTCGCGCCATTGGCTCAGCGCGCTGGTCTCGCTCGCGCCGACCGAGTCCCCGGTGCCGGTATAATCGAAGCGCAGGACATGGCAGCCCGAGCGGGCCAGTCTCTCGGCCAGAATGCGCAAGAAGCGATGCGCGCGGATCGCTTCCTCGCCAAAGGGCGGGCATATCAGAACGGCGGGCGGCTGGCGCTCGGGGGCAAATTGCGGCGGGTGATAGACGCCGTAGAGAGGCGCGTCAGAGGGGCCGAAATGCAGCGGTGTCATCGGCGGGGCCTTTTGCGGTTCCGATATCAAGGGCGCCCCTCGATCGGTGCGCGCGCTCTTGCATCCCTACAGGCATGGGCGGCGCGGTTTCAATGCCCGGCGTGATTGGATTTGCCTTGAGAGGCGGTTTGGCGGTTAAGATCGTGCGGCGCGCCGGTTTGATGCGGGACCAGGGGCGCGAGCGAGAGGGGGATATTCATGCGGCTGCGATGTCTTTCTCCACGTCCGATGGCTCGGATCCGGCTGATCTGCCTGCCCTTTGCCGGCGGCGGCATGGCCGTCTTTCATCCGCTGGCTCGAGCCTTGCCCGATTGGATCGAGCCCCATGCGCTGCAATTGCCTCAGCGCGAGGATCTGCTGGATGATCCGATGCCGCGGCTCTGGCGCGATCTGGTCAAGGGGGCGATGAGCGCCCTGGCGCAGCGCTTGCCCGGCCCTTTCGCGCTTTATGGGCACTCGATGGGCGCCGAGCTGGCATTGGCGCTCGCCCAGGGCTGTGAGGCGGTAGGGGCGGGGCCTTCGCATCTATTTCTTGCCGCCCGCGCTGCTCCGGGGCAAGCGCCGACGATCGATCCGGATCTGACCGATGAGCGGGCGGTGCTGCAATGGCTCGAAGGGCGCTTTGGCCGCTTGCCCGCCTCGCTGGAGCATCCGGAGATAAGGGCGCTGGTGCTCCCGGCGCTCATGGCTGATCTGAGATTGCTGCGGGGCTTGCGCGCGGCAAGGATCGCGGTGCGTGCGCCGCTCGTCTTGATGCGTGGGAGCGAGGATCCGTCGACGCAGCCTGATGCGCTGGCGGGGTGGTCGGCCTTTAGCACGCAGGTGCCGCAGATGGAAACGGTGCCGGGCGGGCATTTCTTTATCAATGAGGTGCCCGAGATCGTCGCCGACCGGATTGCGGCTCGGCTTGTATAGCCGATAGGCCAGTTTTACCGGCCGTGTCCCGCCAGCGCTCGGGTTTTGCGCGTCCAGGAATGCGCTGAAATATGAATGCGCTGAAATATGAACGCGCTGTAAGCCGAGTGCGCTGAAAGACGGGTGAGCTGACGAACGGGGCGAGCTGAAAGGTGAGGGCCTTGAAAGCTGCGGCGCGATGGCCGCGCCGCAGCGTCGTCTTATTTGGCGATCGCTTTCTTGATCGCGCCGAAGACGGCCATCAGCACGGTGCCGCCAACCCCGCCAGAGGCGACGGAAGACAGGATAGCGCCGATATCGAGGCCGCCCGCCGCGGCGGCGGTATCGCCGGCAAGGCCGCCCAGGCCGAGTTGTTGCAGCAAGAAGCCGCCCAAGCCGCCTCCCAAAATCCCGGCAATCGAATTGCCGATCACACCGAGATTGAGGTTCTTGAGCAGCGCGCCGCCCAGATTGCCGCCAACAGCGCCTGAAACCAGGCTGATGATCAGACCAAGATCCATTTTGTGATTTCCCCACTAAGTATCCCCCCTCCCGGTGCCCAATGCGCCGGAAGGCAAGGTCCGCCTAACCGATTGCGTGTCACAACAAAAGAAGAATCACGCCGTGTCCTGACATCGGTGGGGGGCTCGACCCAGCCAATCCCCGGCCCGCAACGGCGCTGATCCAGCGATTCCCATCCCATCCCATGATTGCGAATGGCTGTTTTTGCGCATCCGAGAGGCTGTGATCGGCATTTTCGGGTGAATCTTCGCGATTTTGCCACGTTAAACCCTTGTTAACCCCATTGAGTCCCATCCCATCCCATGCTATCCCATAAGCGCGGCGCGGGGGACCTCGACTCTCCAACTCTCCAACTGGCCCCCGCCGCTGCCATTGATCAGAGGGCCTGCGCCGAAAGACCGGAAAACCGGCTCGGTGCATGCGAGGGGCGCTTCTGACGATGCCGAGTGAGGCAGGTTTGGCGGAGTGCTCGATCCCCGATGCGAGGGATGAGCAAAACCGATCGGGCACTCCGCAGGCCGCATCAGCCGAGCTGGGCATTGCTGGCCGGACATGTGGGCAAAGCAGCTGAAGGCGAGGCAGCTCAGGGCAAGGCTCGGCAGGCGACAGGATCGGCACGGCGCATGGCGCTCTTTCTGGGAAATTTCGAGAACAAGCTGGACAAAAAGGGTCGGGTCTCGGTGCCCGCTGCCTTTCGTCCTTTGCTCGAAACCAGCGAGTTTCGCGGGGTGGTCCTGACCCCGCCGCTCGACGATCAACCCTGTGTCGATGGCTATCCGCTGGAGCAGATCGAGGCGATCGGCCAGTCATTGGCCCAGTTGAACCCGCTCTCTCCCGAAACTCATGCTCTCGCCAACACCATTCTGGCGCAGGCGATCAAGCTGAGCTTTGATAGCGAGGGGCGAATGGTCTTGCCCGAAGTGGTCATCGAGCTGGCCGGGTTGACCGATGCGGTGACTTTTGCAGGCATGGGCACGAAATTGCGGATCTGGTCTCCGGAGCGCTTCCGCGCGTATACCGAAGCCTCGCGCTCCATCGCGCAGGCCAATCTTGAGCGCTTGCCCTGGGGGCAAGGAGGGCATGGCGCGCAAGGAGGTCATGGTGCGGCTGGTCCCGGTTGGGCGCCGCGTTCGGAACGTTGAGGGCACTGAGTCCAGGGTCTGGCCAAAGGCGGTGGGCGTCCGCATCGACAAGACAGGCAAAGACGATGGCAGATCAATCGAACGCGCTACAGGCGCAGCGCGCCGCCCTTGAAGCCGCGCGAGAGCTGCATGATCCGGTGATGCTGCGCGAGGTGCTCGCGGTGCTCGACCCGGCCCGCGGCGGGTTGTTTCTGGACGGCACTTTCGGCGCTGGCGGTTATTCCTGCGCTTTGCTCGATCAGCCGGGCGTATCGGTGATCGGGCTCGACCGTGACCCCGAAGCCATCGCCCGCGCGCAGGTATGGGCACCGCTATACGCCGGGCGGCTCAGCCTGGTCGAAAGCCGGTTCTCCGCGCTCGATCAGGCCAGCGAGACCCCGCTCGACGGGGTGGTGCTCGATATCGGCGTCTCGTCCATGCAAATCGACGATGCCGGGCGCGGCTTTTCCTTCATGCGCGATGGGCCGCTCGACATGCGCATGAGCCCGGATCTGGAGAGCGCCGCCGATCTGATCGCGCGGCTCGATGAGCAGACGCTGGCCGATATTCTTTATCTCTATGGCGAGGAACGCGCGTCACGACGGATCGCCAGAGCCGTCGTGGCGGCTCGTGACGAGCAGCCGATTTCCTCGACCTTGCAACTGGTCGAGATCATAGAGGCGGCGTTGCCCAAGCCTCGCCCCGGGGTGAAGGCGCCGCATCCGGCAACGCGCAGCTTTCAGGCCCTGCGCATTGCGGTCAATGATGAGCTTGGCGAGCTGGTCGCCGCCCTTCAAGCCGCCGAGCGGGCCCTGGCACCGGGCGGCGTGCTGGCGGTTGTGACCTTCCACTCTCTCGAGGACCGGATCGTAAAACGCTTCTTGCAAGATCGTTGCGGAAAACTTCCACAAACCACGCGCTATCAACCTCAGATTAACGCCTCCGAGCCCACATTCGAGCTGATCGAAAAAGGCATCCTGCGCCCCGATGAGAGTGAGACAGCGGTCAATCCGCGCGCGCGTTCGGCAAAACTGCGTGCGGCCAGACGGCTTGTTGCGCCTTCGCGGGCGGTGGATCCGGCAGCTTTGGGATTGCCGCGCATCGCACCGGCAACGCCGATGCGGCGGGCGAAGGGAAGAAAGAGACGATGAGTGCAGTTTTGCAGACATTTCTGGGCGCCTGTATCGTCGGAGGGGCCTTGTGGGTCTATGGGATGAAGGAAGAAATCGCGGCCAAGCGCGAACTGGTTGCCGAACTGGAAGGCGAGCGCGACGCGCTCAATGTCACCCTGGAAACTCTGGAAGCCGAATGGGCGTATATCAACGCGCCCGAGCGGCTCGAGCGGCTGGCGAGCAAGCTGCGCGATCACCGCATCCGGGCGCTCGGCGCACCCAAACCCGAACAGGTCGCCACGACCAATGATCTGCCCTGGCGCCGCGAAGCGCTGCTGGGTCAATAATTCCAGGCGCTGATGTGATGGGCAAATCCGACAAGAAATCCGCTGATAAAGGCAAGGCATCCGGTTGGCCGGACTGGGCCCGGGATCTGCCGATCCGCGTGGGGTTGGTCGGTCTCGTCTTCGCCGGTTCGATGGGCGCAATCGGCTATCGCCTCGCCGAGTTCGCGGCCCGAGATCAGCAAGCCCCCCCATCCTTCAATCCGGCGGAACTGGTCGAGGCTGAAGCGCCAAGGCGTCGCGAGATCACCGATCGCAATGGCATCGTGCTCGCCAGCAATCTGCGCACGTTTGAGCTTTATTTCGATACGAGGCTGCAAAAGGACCCGCATGATCGGGCCGAGGCTGCCCGCGCCATCGCGGCGCTGTTCCCGCAGCTTCAGACCAAGGCGCTGATCGCGAAGTTCAGCCGCGATGCCACCGTTCCGGTAATCCGGCAATTGAGCCCGCGTCAGGTGCAGGCGGCGCATGATCTGGGCTTTCCCGGGCTTTACGCGAGCCCGCGCAGCGATCGGATCTACCCGATCGGCCGCGATGTCGCGCATCTGCTCGGCTATACCGATATCGATGGCAAGGGCCAGGCCGGGCTGGAAGCGGCACTCGATGGCGACCTGGCCAAGGGCGGCGCTGAGGCGCTCGTGACCAGCATTGATCTGCGCGTGCAGCGCGCTGTGCGTCAGGGGCTGGCGCAAGGCATCAAGCGCATGCATGCCAAGGGCGGCAATGCGATCTTGATGGATGTGCATAGCGGCGAGATCGCGAGCATGGTCTCGCTGCCCGACTACGACCCGGCCAACCGTCCCAAACCGCCGATGAACAGCGAGGAAGCGGAGATCAGCCCGCTCTTCAACCGCGCCATTACCGGGCGCTATGAACTTGGATCGGTGTTCAAGATCTTCACCTGGGCGCTGGCGCTCGAGCAGGGGATTGCGGCACCCGAGGACATTCTGCCCGCCCCCAAGGCTTTTGTCGCTGGCGGCTACCGCATCGGCGATGATCACCCGATCCGCCATGAGGTGAGCGTGGCGCAGGCTTTCGCCAAATCCTCCAATATCGTCGCAGCGAAATTCGCGCTGACGGCCGGACGGCAAGCGCAATATGATCTGTTCGAGGCGCTGGGCCTGCATCGCGAGACCCCGATCGAGCTGATCGAGGCGCGTGGCAAGCTGCCGCTATGGTCGGATCCCTGGACCGATGCGGTGACGGCATCGACCTCTTACGGGCATGGGGTCGCGCCAACGCCGTTGCATGTCGCTGCGGCCGTGGCCAGCATCATCAATGGCGGCACGCGGGTCGAGCCGACCTTGCTGCGCCGAAACAAGGCTGAAGAACCGGGCGAGCGGGTGATCTCCGAGAGCAGCTCGCGGGCGATGCGGGCGATGATGCGCCTCGTGGTCACCGATGGGACCGGTCGCCGGGCCGATGTGCCGGGCTATGAGATCGGCGGCAAGACCGGCACCGCAGACAAGCCCAATCCGCAAGGCGGCTATTACCGCGACCGGGTCATGGCCAGCTTTGTCGCCGGTTTTCCGATGTCCAACCCGCGCTATGTGCTGCTCGTCACCCTCGATGAGCCCGAGGAACGCAGCGCCGCCAAGCCGCGCCGCTCTGCGGGATTGACGGCGGCACCGGTCGCAGGGGCGATCATTGGACAGATCGCACCGCTCCTCGGTCTGGCGCCCGTTCGCGAGAGCTATGCGACATCGGAGATCGCGCAATAGAGGGGGCTTGCGCCCACGCGGATATCGCGCAACGGTCGGGCCAGGCGAGTCTGCGATACAAGCGACTCTCAGATGCAAGGCTCCGATATCATGGACGACCCCACGAGCGATCTGTTGCCTGGCACCATGCCCAATGCGCTTGACGCATACTGGATGCCATTCACGCCCAATCGCGCCTTCAAGGCGGCACCTCGGCTGATCGTGAAATCGGACGGGATCCGGCTGACCTCGCATAAGGGTACCGAGCTGCTCGACGGCTCATCGGCGCTGTTCTGCTCGCCGCTCGGCCATGGCCGCCCCGAGATCGCCGAGGCGGTGCGCGCGCAGCTTCTCGAAAACGACTATACCACCTCCTTTTCCATGGGCCACCCGGGCTCATTCGCGCTGGCTGAGGCGGTGTGTCGGCTGTTGCCGGAGCCCTTTACCCAGGTCTTCTTCACCAATTCGGGCTCGGAGAGCATCGATACCGCGCTCAAAATCGCCATGGCCTATCACCGGGCGCGCGGCGAAGGGCAAAGGGTGCGCTTTGTCAGCCGCGAGCGGGCCTATCACGGGGTGAATATCGGCGGTGTCTCGCTCGCGGGGATGGTGCGCAATCGCGAGACCTTCCCGGTCACGATGCCCAATGTGGTGATGCTGCGCCACACCTGGCATGAGGATCACCGCTTCACCCGCGGCCAGCCCGACCCGAGCGGCGCGCTTGGGCGCGCGCTTGCCAGCGATCTCGAGCGGATCATCGCCACCTATGGCGGCGGGACGATCGCGGCGGTGTTCGTCGAGCCGGTTGCCGGATCGACCGGCTGTCTGGTCCCGCCTGTCGGCTATCTCGAAACCCTGCGTGAGATTTGCACCGCCCATGGCATCTTGCTGGTCTTTGACGAGGTGATCACCGGCTTTGGCCGCCTCGGCGCTGCCTTTGGTACGCAGAAATTCGGCGTCACCCCGGATATCATCACCATGGCCAAGGCGCTGACCAATGGTGCGATCCCGATGGGGGCGGTGGCGGTGACCAGCGAGATCCACGACACCATCGTCAATGCCGCGCCGGAAGGGGCGATCGAGTTCTTCCACGGCTACACCTATTCGGCGCATCCGGCGGCCTGTGCAGCCGGGCTCGCGACCCTCAAGCTCTATGAGAGTGAGGGCCTGTTCGAGCGGGCGCGCGATTTGTCGTCCTATTTCCTCGATCGGCTCTACAGCCTTCAGGGCCATCCGTGGATCAAGGATATCCGCGGCATCGGCATGATGGGCGCGGTGGAGCTCTACCCCGATGGCGCTCCTGGTGCGCGCGGCACGCAGATGCAGGACGCGTTGTTCTGGAACGGGCTGCATGTGAAATTCACCGGCGATACCGGGATCCTGGCACCGGCCTTCATCGCCAGCGAAGATGATCTCGATCAGATGATCGACTGCTTCGGCGCTACATTGGACAAGTTTCAATCCTGAATAGACAGAGCAGTTCTGAACAGACAAACGAGGGGATGTTATGTCGACGCAATGGAAGATCACCTGGCTTGGCCATGCCAGCTTTCGGCTCGAGGTTGATGGCAAGGTGCTGCTGATCGACCCTTGGCTCAAGGGCAATCCGAAATTCGATGAGAGCCAGTATGCGCAAGTGATCAGCGGCGTCGATGCGATCCTGCTCACCCATGCGCATTTCGATCATGTCTCCGGCGTCGCAGAGATCGCAGCCGAGACCGGAGCTCCGGTGGCGGGGATCTTCGATCTGACCACCTGGCTTGAAAAGCAGGGGGTCACCAACACGGTCGGCTTCAACAAGGGCGGCACCATTCATTTCGGCGATGTCGCGGTGACCATGGTCAATGCCGTGCACAGCTCAAGCGCGCCGGGCGATGATGGCCCGATCTGCGCGGGGAGCGAGGCAGGCTTCATGATCCATGCGCGCAATGAGACGCTCTATGTCATGGGCGATACCGATGTCATGGCGGATATGGCGCTGCTTCAGGAGCTTCACGAGCCGCGCTATGCGATCGTTCCAATCGGTGGGCACTTCACCATGGACGCGCATCGCGCCGCTTATGCGTGCAAGAAATTCTTCCACTTCCAGGCGGTCGTGCCGAGCCATTACAAGACTTTCGACCTGCTCGCCCAGAATGCGGACGAGTTCATTGCCAAGGTCTCTCCGGTGGCGGTGAAGGTGCCCGAGCCGATGGGAACCGTGGTGCTGGGCTAAGGCCAGCCTCGCCGAAGATGAAATGCGGTGATCGGGTGCCTCAGCGCCCGATCAGCGCGGCGGTGCGGTTCAGGCCAGCATCCGCTTGATATAATCGCTGACCAGCGCCTGGCTTTCATGGGCGATCGGCAGATTGAATTTCTCGTGCTCGAAATAGTCGAAGGCATGGACCGCGCCGGGCCAGATCTTGAGCTCGGTGCCAAGCCCAGCCGCGCGCCAGCGAGCTTCCATGAACAGTGTGTCGTCGAGCAGCGGATCTTCAGTGCCGCATTGAAAGAAGGCCGGGACCAGGCCGCCCAGATCCGCGAGCAAGGGAGACGCGCCCGGGGTCTGCGCCAGCGCCATGTCACCAAGCACATTCTGCGCGAACCAGCGCACGACCGGGGTCGAGAGGATGAGGTTGCGCGGTCCCCAATTGCGGGTCGAGGGCGTGCCGCGCATGTCAAAGGCGCCATAGGTCAGCACCGCAGCGCGGATATGCTCGATCAAGGCGTGCTCGCGCAGGCGTAGCAAGGTGACAGCGGCGAGATGCGCCCCGGCGCTCTCTCCGCCCAGAATGATCGGCTTGCCCTTGGCGTTGGCGATCACCCATTGCAGCGCGGCGAGACAGTCATCGGCCTGAGCGGGCCAGATATTCTCGGGCGCGAGGCGGTATTTCACCCCGATCACCGCCACATTCGCCGCGCGCGCGAGGCGCAGGAAACGGCCATCGGCGTATTCGGGCGAGCCAAAGGTCCAGCCGCCGCCATGGATATGCACATAGATACCGGCGGCCTGATCGAAGCCATCAGGAGCGTCGATCATCCGCAGCTTCGCCGGCTCGGTGCGCCCGCTCGCGCCCTCGATCTCCTGCCAGCGCCCTTCTGGCAGCGGGCCATCATTGGGCAAGATGCCCTTGCCGCTCTCGCGCAATGCCCTCGCGGCGGGAATGTCGGTGGCTTCGGGAGGGGGAAGCCCGGCCAGCAGCTTGCGCAGCGCGCGATTGAAGGCGAGGGTTTGCTCCTCTGGCGCCCCCCAGGGGGTCATGGCCGGGACGCCGAAATCATCATCCTGCTCAGCCGGGCTGCTGGTCATGCTCATGCTCTCCTGCCGATCAAAACCGGGCGAGGCCATGCGGCCGCGCCGTTGATCTCGCCCCTAGCATGACGGGGCGGCGTGGACCAAGCACCAAGCTTTAAGCGCCGCGCAGCAACTGCACCTTGCGTTTGGGCACCCGCTTCACCTCGAGCCCGGTGAAGACATGCAGGGTGTTGAGGTCGCGGTCGATCACCGCATGATCGCTGACCCAGCCCCCGAGGCTCAGATAGCCGCGCAGAAGCGGCGGCATGCCCTTGAAGGCTTTCTTCGGATCCGGGCGACGCAGCTTGAGCAGCTTGCCAAACCGGAAGATGTGCGGCGCTTTGGGGCGCGGCAGCCAACGCTTGGGCGCCAGATGCTTGTCTTTGAGCATCGCAAAGGCGTCAACATAGGCATCTGCGTCATTGCCCTCGAAACTGGAGCAACCGAACAGCAGCTCGAAACCGCGCTCATCGACATATTGTGTCATCGCCGCCCAGGCCATGCGCAGAACATCGGCATTGCGGTGATCGGGATGGATGCAGAACCGCCCCATCTCCACGATCGGGCCGGGAAAATCATTGAGCGCGGAAAGCTCGTAATATTGCGCGGAGTAGGAGCGACCGATCTCGGCAGCGCTTGCCAGCGGCATCAGCCGGAAACAGCAGACCAGATTACCGGTGCGGCTTTCCTCGATCAGGATATGATCGCAATGCTCGTCAAAGGCATCGACATCGAGCTCTTTGCTGCCGTCATCAATGCCGCGACCGCCGATGAAGATATCGTACCGCAGCTTCTGGGCCCGCTCGACATCCGCCTGGCTCTCTGCCAGACGCACTTCGTAGCGTCCCCTGATCAAACGAAACCGCCCCATTCATGCTCTCCCAGCATTCACCGATGCTTTATTTGGCTTTTCAGCGCCCAGACTTACCTGTGAAACCTTGGCGTTCAAGAGGCAAGCTTTGATCAAGGAGGGTGTGATGGACAAAATTGTCAAGAGCGATGCAGAATGGCGGGCGCAACTGACGCCGGACGAGTACCGCATTACCCGCAAGAAGGGAACGGAGCGGGCCGGGACACATGATGACTTTCCCAAGGATCCCGGCATGTTCCGCTGCAAATGCTGCGATGCGCCGCTGTTCGATTCGGCCAGCAAATATGAGAGCGGCACCGGCTGGCCGAGCTTTTATAATCCGGCCAGCGAAACGGCGATTGAGGAGCATGATGATCGCAGCCTGTTCATGCGCCGTACGGAAGTCGTGTGCGCGCGCTGCGATGCGCATCTGGGGCATGTGTTTCCCGACGGGCCGCAGCCAACGGGCCTGCGCTATTGCATCAATGGGCTGGCATTGAAGTTCGAGGGGGAGGAGGGCTAGGAAGCCTCGCCCCTTTCTTTTGTGGGCGGCAAGATCTCGAGCACCCGTTCGGGCGGGCGGCAAAGCAGCGTGCCCGCTTCACTGCTCACGATGGGGCGATTGACGAGCTTGGGGCTCGCCACCATCGCCGCGATGATTTGCGCCTCGCTGGCATCGGCGGGGATGGTTTTTGCTTCGGGCTCGCCGCAACGCAAGGCATCGCGGGCACTCAGCCCCGCAGCGCTCAGCAGTGCTTCGAGCTGCTCGGGCTGCCAGCCGGTTTCGAGATATCGGATGACCCGCGGGGCATGGCCTGCCGCCTCGATCAATGCCAGGGTCTCGCGCGATTTGCTGCATCGCGGGTTATGATAGATCGTGATCGGCATTGGATCGGCGCTCAGCTCACGAAATCATTGCTGCAAGACAGTGGGGCGTCGGAGATCTCGATCACCTTGAGCACCAATCCATCGGGGCTTTCGGCAAAATAGGTCCCGCCCTGGTTCTGGAACACCCGCCAGCACGAAGGCCCGCTCGCGTCATAGGTGAAGCAGAACTGGCGTTGCTGATAGGTCCAATGCCCCAACTGGCAGTGACCGCCATTGAAGATCCAGACCGAGCGGTCGCCGGGCATGTAATATTCCGCGCCGTAATACATCTGCCCGAGCGCGACATGGATCGTCCGGCCCTCAAAGGCCGAGCGAAACTGTGCGGCATCGATGTAGTTGCGCTCGGATTCGGGCGGCAGCGGTGTGATCTCGGGCTCGGCATCCAGCGTCTCGGCCTGATCGGGCAGCGCCGGGATCGTCTGGCCGGGCGCTTCACCCTGCCCGAGATCTTGCTGCTCGAGATCCTGGGCTTGCAGCGCAGTGCCCGCGCCGATCGTCAAGGTGCCAAGGGTTAGAATGCCCAAGGTCAGGGCCGCCAGCGGCGACATCGCTCTGCGTCTGGGGTGAGGCGCCTGAGAGCTGCGAAAATCTCCGCGGGTCATGGCCGGATTCCCGAAGGCGTTGCGGGCTGCTGCAACTGACTGACGGGCGGCAGTTCGCAGCTCAGCGGCTCGTTGTCGGTGATCTTGTCGACATATTGCACCGAGCCGGTCCGGCTGACGACCTTGAGCCGGTCAGCCTCGTAATGAGTGAGCCAGCAAGAAGGCTGTTCGCGGTAGAAATAGCAGTAGCGGTTGCCATGCAATTCCCAATGCCCCTCGATGCATTCGCCGCTGTTCATCTGGATGACGGTTCGGTTGGAGCCGGGCTCATACCATTCGCGCGCCCAGAAGCTGCCATTGGGCAGGGTGAAATACAGGGTCTTGCCATCGACCAGCGCCTGAAACTTGTTCAGCGGCAGGCTCGAAGGCTCGCCCGGCGTCGCTTCGGTGCCGCTGAGCTGATGGCCGGGGGCTGGCAGATAGCCCGGCACGCCGCCCTCGGGCAGCATCGGATCGGACGGGCTCGCCTCAGGAGTTGGCGTTGCTTGCGGGGCTTGCTCGGCAGCGGCGGGCAGGCTGGAGAGGCCCGCTCCCAATGCCGCCGTTCCGATCAGCAGAAAAATCGTTGCGAAAGAACGCATCACAGTGTCTCTCTCCTCTGGTGCCAACCGGTCCCTTCGATCACATCCTCGCGCATAGAACACTCGCGTGAGAGGGGAATGCTGGCATCATGACCGGGCTAATATGGCCAAATCCGCACCAATTGATGCAGCCTTTACGAAGAATGGTGACTAGATGCATCCAAATCCAGCCTTCCGCAACGCGACAGAACGCCAGAATGTCGACTTTCTGCGCGAGCGCGGCTTTGGGGTCCTGAGCGCGGTTGCGGGCGAGGGGATCGTCGCTTCGCATGTCCCGCTGGAGATGCATGCGCTTGACGGGCCGACACCGGTACTGCGCGCGCATCTGCTGCGCTCGACCCCGCTGGCGCGGGCAGTGCACAAAGGGGACCTGCCAGCGCTGCTGGTGGTGAGCGGGCCGGACGGCTATGTCTCGCCGGACTGGTACGGGCTCGGGCCGGGGCTGGTGCCGACCTGGAACTATGTTGCGTTGCATCTGCGCGGACGGCTGCGCGCGCTCCCCCCCGAGGCGCTACGCCCGCATCTGGCCGCGCTCTCCGAGCAGTTCGAGACCCGGATCGAGGGCAAGGCGCCGTGGCGGATCGAGAAGACGCCGCAGGACGCGCTCGAGAAGATGATGCGCCAGCTTCTCCCGGTGGAACTGGTGGTGGAGACGATCGAGGGCACCTGGAAGCTCAATCAGAACCGCCCCGAGGACGCGCGACTGCGCGCGGCCGATGCCATGGCAGGCTCGCCGATCGGGCAGGAGAATGCGGCGCTGGCGGCGCTCATGCGCGCAGTGTCCGAGAGCGACTAGAAATCGGGCCGCGCCAGCATCAGCCAGAGCAGGATCACGATCATCGAGAATGCCGGGATGCCGAGGATGAACCACACCCGGAACAGCCGATCATAGCGCTCGGGCAGGGCGCCGCCGTCCCGCGCGGCGGTGCTCGCCAGATCGCGCAGGCGGATCTGGATCCCGACCACCGGGATCCAGCAGGCGCCGATCAGCAGATAGAGCATGATCGAGGCGATGATCCAGGGCGTGTCGAGCGGCCAACCGACCTCGCGCGCCAGCAGCACCCCGGTGATCGGCTGCGCCAGCGCGGCGGTGGCGGTGAAGAGCGTGTCGGCGATCACCACGATCCGTGCGGTGCCGGCGATCAGATGCGGATCTCGGGTCCGGTGCGCCATCAGCATGAAGAAGGCGATGCCGATCCCGGTGCCGATCAGCACACAGGCGCCGAGCACATGCAGCCAGCGCAGAGCGATCTCGAGATCCATGGCTCAGCGCGCCTCCAGCAGCACCCGGGCCACCATCGCCAGCAGCATGGCGGGAATGACCTTGACCAGCGGGCCCAACGGGTCGAGCCACAGATGCGGCGCGAAGACACTCGCCGTGCCCAGATAGAGCAGAGATACGAGGATCATGCCGCTGAGCGCTGCGCGCGCCCAGTCGCGCTTGATCATCATCAGGCCGAGCGCGATGTCGATGAGGCTCCAGAACCCGACCGCGCCGCGGGCGAGCAGGCGCGGCCAGCCGGCATCGCTGAGGATGGTGCTGGCGGCGTCGAGTTGCAGCAGGCCGATGGCGCCGGACAGGATCCAGAACAGCGCGAGCCCGATGAGCACGAAGGGCGAGAGCAGTGACAGGCGCGCGTGCCAGCGCTGCTCGACGCGGGCCGGATGGCGGGCAAGCGTCGCCTCGATGCTGCGGATCGGCGGCAAACCGGTCAGCGCCCAGTCGGCCGGATTGCCATCGACGCCCTCGCGGGTGATGCGCATCGCGGTGCTGCGCAGGGGCGAGCGCCAGCCATAGCGGCCCAGAAAATCGGCGCCGCTCGCGATCACGCCGCCGATCCAGCCGGGAAGGGTCAGGGTCAGCGCGCTCGGCGAGAACCCGAGCCAGCGGCGATACCCGGCGACGAGCTCATCAAGCCTGCGGCTTTCTTCGCTTACGAGATCGAGCGTGCTGCCGGGGGCAATGCGGCCCTCGACGCAGGCGAGGGTGGCCTCGGCCAGCTCGTCGCTGCCGATCCAGCGCATCCGGGTCGCGGGCGCGAGGATCGGCTGCACCAGCGGCACCGCGGCGAGCATCCGCAAGAGCGTGGTGCCGCCATAGGCGGTGGGCGCGATCACGAGGCCCGGGCGCAAGATCCACCAGCGCGCCTCGCTCGCGGCGATGGCGCTGTCCCCCGCGGCCTTGGTGGTGAAAAAGCTGGTCGAGGCCTCGGCCCTCACCCCGGCGGCGGAGATCTGCACCAGTGCGATGCCGCGCTCGGCACAGGCGCTGGCGAGCGCGCGCACCATCGTCTCGTGAATGGCGGCGAGATTGTCATGCGCGCCGTCCTGCAACGCGCCAGCGCAGTTGACCACGAGGTCGTTGCCGGTGAGCGCCTCGCGCCAATGGGCAGAGGTGGTCCAGCGCGCCAGATCCGCCGACAGTGCCGGCACGCCCGGCAGCACCTTGCGCGCGAGGCTCGCCGAGCGCCCGAGCACGGTGACGTCATGCCCCGCATCGAGCAGACGGCGCGCGATGATCGCCCCGATCATGCCATAGCCGCCGAGCACCAACACGCGCTTGGCCGCAGGATGGCTCGCAGAACCGGGGTCACTCATCGGGGATGGGCTCGGGGTCTCGCTCATGCCGCGCGTCCTTCGTTCCAGACCGCGAGCGCGTAGCCGTCGGGATCGGTGAACTCGAACCGCTCGCCGCCGGGGAAGGCGAAGATCTCGCGCGTGATGATTCCGCCCGCGCGTGTCACCGCCGCCTGCGCCGCTGTCAGATCCTGCGCGTAGAGCACGATCAGCGGGCCGCCGGGCTTGGGCGCGCTTTGGGTGTGAAAGCCGCCCGTGAGCCGGCCATCGGCGAGCTCGCAATACTCAGGGCCATAATCGGTGAAGCGCCACCCGAACACGCTGCCATAGAATGCCTTGGCGCGGGCGATGTCGCTGACCGCGAACTCGATATAGTCGATCCGGTTATGACGCGGATCGGGGCGGGGGGCGGGTTCAGATGCGTTTTGTGCCGGATCGGGCATGCGCGAGCGCTCCAACTATGCTATCGAGCGCGTTCCTAGCATGGCATATCCGCAGAGGGGAGGCCCAGAAATGGCAGAGCGCATCAATGCCGCCCCCTATCGCGGCGCGCACCGATTGTCGGTGGCTCCGATGATCGAATGGACCGATCGCCATTGCCGCTATTTCCACCGCGCGATCAGCGGGCGGGCGCTGCTTTATACGGAGATGATCGCCGGGGCGGCGGTGATCCATGGACCGCGGGCGCGGCTGCTGGATTACTCGAGCGCGGAGCATCCGCTTGCGCTGCAACTGGGCGGCAGCGAGCCGTCAGTGCTCGCCGAAGCCGTACGCATCGCCAGCGATTGGGGCTATGACGAGATCAATCTCAATGTCGGCTGCCCCTCGGATCGGGTGCAATCGGGCTGCTTTGGCGCGGTGCTGATGCGCAGCCCCGAGGTCGTCGCCGCCTGTGTCGAGGCGATGCGCGGGGCGAGCGAGGCCGTTGGCGGGCCGCCGATCACGGTCAAGTGCCGGATCGGGGTCGATGACGATGAGCCCTCCGAGCGCCTGCCGGAGTTCATCGACACGGTGGCGCAAGCGGGCTGCGAGACCTTCATCATCCATGCCCGCAAGGCCTGGCTGCAAGGGCTCTCGCCCAAGGAGAACCGGACCATCCCGCCGCTCGATTACGATCTGGCGCTCGCGATGAAGGCGCGCTGGCCGGCGCTCACGATCGTGCTCAATGGCGGGATCGAGAGCCTGGCGCAGGCGCGGGCGCAGATCGCGCGCGGTTTTGACGGGGTGATGATCGGGCGCGCGGCCTATAACGATCCGATCGCGATCCTGGGTGAGGCGGATGCGCAGGTCTTTGGTCAGGGGCAGGTCTTCGGCGAGGCGCAGGCGCCGGTGGACCCGTTCGCGGTGCTCGAGCAGATGCTGCCCTATATCGAGGCGCGGATGCGCGAGGGCGTGCGCCTGCACAGCATCACCCGGCACATGCTCGGCCTGTTCGCGGGGCGCCCCGGCGCGCGGCTCTATCGCCGCCATCTCTCCGAGCACGCCCACAAGGACGGCGCCACCCCCGCCCTGCTGCTCGAGGCGGCGGCGCTGGTCGGCGAGCGGGTGTAGCGAGGGAAGGGGGCAAGGGAAGGGGGCAAGGGGGCAAGCGTTTACGCTTTCCTTTTCCCATCGCTGCTGTAGGACGATTGAAGAGGGGGCGGGGCCGCTCGCGCGGGTCCGTAACGCGAGACTGACAGAGGGGAGAGACACGGATGTTTCCGATACGCGACCACAATCCATCGGGCCGGGTGCCTTACGTCACCTATGCCCTGATCGCGATCAACATCTTCGTCTTCCTGCTCTATGCGCAGCTTCTGTTCGATCCCGATCAGCGCCGTTTGGCGGCGTTCTTTGATGTCTGGGCGCTGGTGCCGGCCGAGTTCACCAGCGGCATCGACCGGCAGACCCTGCTTTATTCGATGTTCCTGCATGGCTCGATCATGCATATCGGCGGCAACATGCTGTTCCTCTGGATCTTCGGCGACAATCTCGAGGACCGGCTCGGGCATGTCGGCTTCTTGCTGTTCTATCTGGGCACCGGTGCGGTGGCTTCCCTCGCGCATGTCTGGGCCGATCCGATGAGCCAGGTGCCGACCGTCGGCGCTTCCGGAGCGATTTCGGGGGTGATGGGCGGCTACCTGCTGCTGTTCCCGCTGGCCAAGGTCGATATCGCGGTGATCCTGGGCTTCATCTTCCGGATCTTCACCTGGCCAGCCTGGGCGATGCTCGGGGTCTGGTTCGGCATGCAGTTGCTTGGCGGCTTCACTACCCCGACCGAAGGCGGCGGGGTTGCCTATTGGGCGCATGCGGGTGGTTTCGTGGCGGGATTGGCCGCAATCGGCGCGCTTTGGCTGCTCAATGGCGCACCGGGGGGCGTGCCCTGGGCGCAAGGCGGGCATCCGCATGAGGACGAGTTCCCCCGCCGCTCGAGCGTGCCCTCGGTGCGCCGCTCAGCTTCAAAGGGTCCATGGGGACGCCCCCAGGGGCAAAAGAGCCGCTGGGACTTTCTTTGAGCTCAGCTTGTCCGCGCCGGGCTCGCCGAGCGTTTCATCGCCCGCAGCTTCAGCCTTGTGTTGAGGAGCTGCTTCTTGATCAGATTATAGCCGGTCTGAAAGAACGCGCCCGCACCCTCGATCCGCGGATCCACGACCGCTTCGATCTGGGTGTAGATGTGGTGATCGGCAAAGGGCCGATTGGCCGCATCAAGGGCGGGAAGCGCTTGCAGGAAATGCCCGATCCAGGGCGCGGGATGCGGGCGCGGCGCAGCGCCATAGGCTTCAAGATACTCTGACCACAAGCTGGCCTCGTCAAAGCGCTGGCGCACCAATGCCTGCACCCGCGCTGTCTCTTGCGGCGCGCAGGCGGCGGGCCATGTCGCTGCGAGGGTCTCGATGTCGCGCTCGGGCAGCCCGCGCCCGGTGAAATTCTCCCGCTGCGCAAGATCGAGCATGGCGCTGTCAAGAATGCCCTTCAGTCCGGTTTCGTGGCAGATCAGGAACGGCTTGCCCGCGGCGCTCGCCTCGAGAAAGGTGCGCCCGCCATAGCCAGCGATACCATCATGCGCGCGTGTGAGCCGTCGCGGCTCCGGGTGCCAGCCCAGGAAGCGGACCGGGGTTTGCTGTTGCTCGGCTAGCGCTTGCAGCTCACCGAGGCTCTCGCCGCTGCCAATGACATCAAGTGCCGCGATCGGCAGGTGATCGAGCGCCGCGATCAGATGGGTCAGCGCGGCGCTCTGGGTCGCGCCGAGGCGGGAGACAAAGGCCCAGCGCTGCGTGCGTGGCGCGCTCGCGGCTTCGGTCCAGCCCGAGGTGCCGTTATACTGCACACGCAGCCGCGCCGCCGGGGCGCGTTCGCGGATCGGGTCGAGCAGAGCCTGCGACACGCAATCGACCCCGAGCGCATCGGGCAACACCGCGTGCTCGATCAGGAATTTGCAGGTCGGGTTGACCCCGCGCATCGCATCCTGCGCGCCATGGATCGTCACCAGAAATGGCAGGCCGCAGCGCTCGGCCAGCATCGCCGCGAAAATGGCGACAAAGACGCCATGCGCATGGATATGGGTGAACCCTTCGCGGGTGCAGTGAGAGCCGAAATCATCGAGCAAGGCGCGCAATTCCCCCGCCCGGATCAGCTTGTGAAACAGCAAGGGCGCCACGGCAGCATCGAGGATAGGGGCCGCGCGCTGCTCGCAGGCGCACAGCACCGTCTCCACCCCTTGCGCTTCAAGCTGCGCGATCTGCCCCATGATATGGGTCTCGACACCGCCGATGCTGAAACGGTCGGCCAGGATCAGGAGTTTCACAGGCGCGTTTCCTTGCAAGACCGCCGATTTTCTGCTCTGGCGGCGTTATCGAGTGAAACGGCAGTGATGGCAACCCGGTGGGCGTCGGCCGATGTCAATGGGCGGCGATGGTCCCGGATCGGGTGCGCCCTGGGACCTGTTGGAAGGCAAAACCATGCAGCTCAATTTCGACCGATATGACAGTCCTGCGCAGGGGGTGCCGCTGATCATTGCTCATGGGCTGTTTGGCTCGGCACGCAACTTTGCCTCGCTGGCCAAGGGTTTTGCCGAGCATCGCCCGGTGCTGTGCGTGGATATGCGCAATCATGGCGCGAGCCCGTGGTCCGAGGTCATGGATTATGAGGCGATGGGGCGGGATCTGCTCGATCTCATTGCCGATGAGGCCGGGGGGCGGGCGCTGGTGCTTGGTCATTCCATGGGCGGCAAGGCGGCAATGTCGGCTTCGCTGCAAGCGCCGCAAGCCGTGGCCGGGCTGTTCGTGGCCGATATCGCGCCGGTGCAGTACGCGCATAGCCCGGCACCGTTCATTGGAGCCTTGAAGGCGCTGGACCTGTCCGCGATCTCCCGCCGCTCTCAGGCCGATCCGATGCTGGCGGAGGCGATCCCCGAAGCGCCGCTGCGCGCCTTCATCCTGCAAAACCTTGTCATCGAGGATGGGCAGGCGCGTTGGCGGGTCAATCTCGATGTGATTGATGCGCAAATGAGCGATCTGACCGGCTGGCCCGAAGCGCTCGACGCGCTGCGTCATGAGGCGCCGGTGACTTTCTATCACGGCGGTGCCTCGCCTTATGTGACCGAGAGCGGCAAGGCGCGGATCAAGGCGCGGTTCCCGGCGGCGCAGATTGATGAGATGCCGGGCGCTGGGCATTGGCTTCATGCCGAAAATCCGGCGCTCTTTGCCCGGCGCGTGTCTCAATGGCTCGAAGGCACCGGGGAGTAAATAACCCCGTACCGCTCAGACAGTGTTGAGGCTTCGCCTGCCCTGATAACACCCGAAAAGGAGGTATCGTCATGTCTGATCAGGAAAACAACGCCCTCCCGCTCGCTCTTGATGCGGCCAGTGTCGCGCCGCGTGCGCGCAAGAGCGTTTATCCGGATCCTTTTGCCGAGCGCGTGTCCGGTCGGATCAAGCGCGTGCTTGGCGATGCGTTCGGCTTGAAGAATTTCGGGGTCAATCTCACCCGCCTCGAGCCGGGAGCGCAATCGTCCCTGATGCATCGGCACGGCGTGCAGGATGAATTCATCTATGTTCTGGAGGGCACCGCGACGCTCGTCACCGAAGATGACGAGGTTCAGTTGCAACCGGGCATGTGCGCGGGCTTTGCCGCCGGGGGCGTCGCGCATCACCTGATCAACCGCACGCAAGAGCCGGTCGTCTATCTGGAGATCGGCGATCGCAGTCCGGGCGATAGCGCGCAATACCCGCAAGATGATCTGCAAGCGGTGCAAACGCCCGAGGGTCGCTGGAAATTCCTGCACAAGGACGGGCGCCCCTACGAATAAGGGCGCCGCAGAGGGGGTGCGCGTTCAGCGCCCCCGGGTTTCGTATCCCTGATGGCTCAGTAGCAGCTCGCAGGGGCTGAGGACGCCTGCGCTTCGGAGATCTTCATCACCGCGGCCAGCGGCGCGCCTGCCATCTCCAGCCAGGAATGAACCTCCATGACCGATTGCAGGCTCTGACGATCCTGGATCCGGCCCGATTGCACCCCGGCGATGATCTCATCGGTCCAGCGCTGCAAATAGCGCGGCGAGAGGGCCGAGGCGTCGGCAATCACCGGATCGCCAGTGGTGGGATCGGGGAAGGCGAGCAGTTTTTGATCCATGAACTGGCTGCGGGCCTGGCGCGAGCCGACGAACAGCACCGCCTCGCTCAGATCAAAGGTCTCACCGGCGGAGATGCCAGCGGCGGCCAGCCAGGTTTCGGCACGCTTCCAGTCATAGGCCTGGAGCAGCTTTTCCGGCTTGATGGTCTCCTCGCTGGCATTGGCAATCGCCGGCACTGCGATCAGACCGAGATTGGCGATGTTTTGCGCGGCCTCGAAGGTCGGCGCGACATCGACCCGGCAAGCGATCCCTTCCGCCACGGCGCGCTTGCGCTCCCGGCTCACTTTGCTGCCGATGATCAGATAGCCATAATATTCCGCGCGCGGCTCGGGCGCGTTGCGGCGCAGAAGATAGATGCGTGCATTGAGCGGGCCGGTATCAGCTTGAACAGAGGGCGCGGGCAGGGCCATGCTGCGGCTGCGCGGCGCTGGTTCCGAGCTGGGCGCTGCGGGAGCGGCTTCGCGGGCAGCGCGCGGGCTCGCGCTCGGCGCTTCCATGCTGCGCGGGGCACCGCCAGCGGCGTCATTGCGCGGGTTCGGAGCCCTTGCGGGGGAGGGGGCTTGTTCGGCTGCCTTGCGCTGGGACTGGCTGGCCTGGTTTTGCGTACAGGCTCGCAGCATCGCCTCGCATCGGTCATAGGATGCGTTGCGCGTGCTCTCACAGCTTTGCAGGCAAGCCGTATCGGTGCCGCACGCCTTCACACAGGCGAGATAGGAGTTCTCGAACGCGTCCTGACACTGAAAATGCTGCTCGACACAATCGGCCGACGCGCTCGCTACCGAGAGCAGCATCAGTGCCGCGCCCGTGCCGAGTATCCTGTACAGTTTCATCAATCCCTCTCCGCTCTGTTTGCTTGGGCGGGCCGGTCAATGCGGTCGGCGCAAGATCACTCCTCGCAAAGATCACTCCTCGCAAAGATCACTCCTCGCAAGATCACCTCTCGCAAAGAGCCCGTTTCACGAGATCGCTTCGCTCGATTCATTCAGGCGGCGTCTGCGAGAGATCCGTCTTCCGCTTGCGCTTGAACAGCCAGACCAACAGCTTTTCCACCAGCCACGCTATGATGATGAAGACGATCAAAATTAAGGCGAAGGATTCCATTCGGAAGGGAACTTCCAACAGGCTGGACAAGCCCCATTCCACCGCCAGCGCCAATGCGACCGCGATCACGTTACGGATCTGAAAGATGTCGGGAAGCTCGATATTCATGACACGCCTTTCGCCACAGCTTTGAAGCGGATGCCCTGCAATGGCCCGCATCGAGAACAGCTCCTCGCCCGCGCTGACATTCGCGCCTTCGCAAGGGCGGGTCAAGCGGTGGCGGCACTCATGCGGCGTTGCATCAGCTCCAGAAGGGGGTGCCATTGTGCCTTGAGCGGGGCCAGGCTCTGGCTCTCGCGGTCAAAAATCGACAGGCCCTGCTCGGCAAGGTTGGGATAGGCCGAGCGCTCGGCAAATTCTGCCGCCGGTTCGAGATCGAAACGCTCCAGAAACAGCGAGAGTGCATCATCAAGCGCGCTCTGGTTGCGGATCCGGTTGGCGATGATATGCATCGAAGCGCGTCCCTCGCGCACCGGCTCGACATTCTCCAGATGCATGAGAAAGCGTTGCGTGGCATGGGTGTCGAAGAATGAGGGCGTCATCGGCGTCAGAATGAGATCGGCAACGGTACATAATTGCTCGATCCGCGCACCTCGTGTTGAGCCCGGCGCGTCGATGATCACCCAGTCGAGCGGGCGCAGCTCCTGAGGGATCTTGCCGATATTGGCAGGCTGGGTCCAGTCGAGTGCGTGGATCGGAGCAGCCGCGATCGGGCGACGCAGAAGCCATGTCAGGGAAGAGCGTTGCGGATCCGCATCAGCAAGCGCGACTTTTGCGCCAGTTGTCGCCAGGGCGGCGGCCAGGGATGTGGCAATTGTAGATTTGCCGCACCCCCCCTTCACGTTCGCGAGTACGACCGTCATTGGCGCGGTATTGATGCAAGATCCCGTTAAATCAGTCGTTTGCAAAGTTTTTTCCGACATTTCGTCGGCGTTTTGCGATCCTTTGGCCATCCGCGGCCTCACAGACGTTGTGATATAAGTGTCATTTAACCGTCATAAACCATGCGGCGCGTTTGCATCAAGGCGCATTTGCGACGTGATGGCTCAAGACAAGGGATGAAAGCACCGCTATAGAGGCTGCGATGCGTATAGTTCGATCTCAACCAGACCTGGACGCCCTGTGTCGTGAGTTCTCAGCGGCGCCTTATATAACCGTCGACACCGAGTTCGTGCGCGAGCGCACGTTCTGGCCAGTGTTGTGCCTGATCCAGGTCGCGCGACCGGACCGGGACGACCCACAATCGGCGGCGATCATTGACCCGATCGATACCGGGCTGGACCTGACGCCGTTTTTCGAGCTGATGGCCAAGCCGGATGTGGTGAAGGTCTTTCATGCCGCGCGCCAGGATATCGAGATCTTCCATCATCTGAGCGGCCAAATTCCGGCGCCGCTCTTTGATACCCAGATCGCGGCCATGGTTTGCGGTTTTGGCGATCAGGTCGGCTATGAGACCCTCGTTCGCAAGGTCGCGCGCGCCAGCGTCGACAAGACCTCGCGCTTTACCGACTGGTCGCGCCGTCCGCTCACCCAGAAGCAGCTCACCTATGCGCTGGGTGATGTCACCCATCTGCGGGTGATCTATGAGACCCTGGCCAAGGAGCTCGAACAGAGCAAGCGCACCGGATGGGTGGCGGAGGAAATGCAGATCCTCAGCGACCCCGCGACCTATCTCACCGATCCCGATGAGATGTGGAAAAAGCTCAAGACCCGCTCGAACAATGGCAAATTCCTTTCGGTCGCGCGTGAGCTTGCGGCCTGGCGCGAGCGTATGGCGCGCGAGAAAGATATTCCGCGCACGCGCGTGCTCAAGGATGATGCGCTGCTCGAGATCTGCGCCAGTCAGCCGAAGACGATTGAGGAGCTGGGGCGCTGCCGTCTCGTGTTCCGCGAGAGCCGCAAGGGCGAGTTTGCTGACGGGATCCTCGAGGCCGTGCGCAAGGGGTTGGAAGTGCCCTCCGCCGACCGGCCGGTGGCACCCGAGCCCAAGGCGCCGAAAAATGGCGCGGTCGCGCTGGGCGATCTGCTGCGGGTGTTGCTCAAGGCCAAGGCCGAGGAGATCGGTGTCGCCCAGCGGTTGCTGGCTTCGGCGGCGGATCTTGATGCTCTGGCCAGTGATGATGAGCCGGACGTGCCTGCCTTGCGCGGCTGGCGGCGCGAGGCTTTTGGCGCGCTGGCGCTCAAGCTCAAACAGGGCGAGATCGCGCTCTCTGCGGGCGATGGCTGCGTGAAGGTGATCGATCTTTGAGCCTTGAAGGCGCCGCCGATCCGGCCGATTCGCGCGCGCAGGTCATCGTGCTTGGGCAGACCGCAGAAGCGGCGGAGCTGCGGCATCTTCTGGCGATGCAGGGCGTCGATTGCGCAAAGGCGCAGGATGCGCCGTGCCTGATCGCTTGTGATCGTGACTGGATCATTGATGCGTCCCACCCTTATGACGAGCAAGCGCCGTCGCGCTGGAACGGTCGTGACCCGACGGGGCGGCGACGGTATCTGCGGATCTGGCGGCAAGGCTGGTCAGCCGAGCCCGCCGACAGTTGGCGGGTTTTCGAGAGCCCGGGCGCTATGGCCGCGGGCCTGCCTTCGGGAGCGCGGGCGATGCTCACCCTTGGCCGAGAACGTCTGGCGCCCTTTTCGGCGCGGGCCGATTGCTTCTTTCTCGTTCGCATCCGTCGCCCCGGTCCGGTGACGCTGGCGCTGCGCGATCATATCGTGAGTCAGGGTGCCGGGCCTTTCGAGCCCGATGGGGAAGCGGCGTTGATGCGCGATCATCGCATCACGCATCTGCTCACGCGCAATGATGGCGCGATCGGTGCCTGGCCGAAGATCGGCGCGGCCCGGGCGCTTGGGCTGCCGGTCTGGATGCTCGCCCGCCCGCCCGTGCTTGGCGAAAGGGTCGCGAATGCGGCCGAAGCCATGCTCTGGCTCGCGCGTCAGGGGGCCTTGGACCTCAAGGGCGCGCGGGGGCGGGCTCAAATGGCTGGAACTGCACCGCGCCGCGAATTAAGTGCAGCAGATGCAAATACGGAGAGTGCCATGAACGCAGCGCCCGATTTTGAAGAGATCAAGGATACCTTCGAGCTTCTGGACGATTGGGAAGAACGCTACGGCTATGTGATCGAGCTGGGCAAGGCCCTGCCCCCCTTCCCGGAGGCGGCGCGCAGTGCCCAGACCAAGGTGGAGGGCTGTGTCAGTCAGGTCTGGCTCCTGCCGCGGGTCGAGCCTGGCGCGACGCCCGCTCAGGCGCGGCTGTTCTTCGATGGTGATAGCGATGCGCTGATCGTGAAGGGCCTCATTGCCGTGCTGCGTGCCTTGCTCTCGGGGCAAACGATCGAGCAAATCCGGTCCACCGATCCGATTGCCGCGCTCTCGGATCTGGGCCTTGCCAGCCATCTATCGCCGCAGCGCAGCAACGGGCTGAAGGCGATGGTGGCGCGAATCAAGGGCATCGCAGACGCTGCTGCTTGAGTATGACCTTATGGTTAAGCACAAATTATAGCGTTTCTTGTGCAACGCCCCCCTGTATTTCGGCCTGGATTGCCTAGAGTCAGCATGACGGCTATTGGACAATGCCCCATTTTACCGTAAACGAAGCTCAGCAGTCCGCGACTCTTGCCAGACAATGAGCAAAGCGCGGCAGCCGGCCTCGGGGAGAGGTTGCGTCTTGATTTTCGAGGCGCAGCAAGCGGGGCAGGGGCGAAGGAGCGGCAAACCATCCTGCATCCGGGCAGGGCAAAGACAATCGCCGTTCTTCGCGAGAATTGAGGCAGGCAAAGCGCCGGGACAGGCGCGTGAGAGGCGAGCAAGATGAGCGATCTGACCGATGGTGCCAGCCAGGGGGCTGGCGAGAGCGCGCTGAGAACCGTCCCTATTCGCGAGTTCGTTCGGCGCTTTCGGCATGGTGTGCAGCGTCAGGAGATCTCCTTTACCTGGCTGCTCGGGGCCGGGTGTTCCGTAACCTCCGGCATCCCGACGGCAGCGGAAGCGGCGCGCGGCTGGGTGAAAGAGCTCAAATATCTCGAGACCGGGCAAGACAACGATCTCGATGCCTGGGCGGCCTCTCGCTTTACGGGGTATGATCCGGACGATCCGGCCAGCGTCTATGCTCAGGCCCTTGAGGCGCTTTTTTATACCGATCACGATCGCCGCCGCGAGATTGAACGCATGCTGACCTCGGCAGAGCCGGGCTTTGGCTATGCGACGCTCGCGCAGCTCATGACCCATGAGAAATGGGGGCGTCGCTGCTCGGTTGCGCTGTCGGTGAATTTCGATGATCTGGCCGCCGATGCGCTGCATCTCTACAGTCAGCGCCGCCCGCAGGTCTTTACCGCGCAGTCGCTGGATCGGCATGTCGCAATGGCTCCCGGTGCGCCGACCCTGGTCAAGATCCATGGCGATGCGCATCTGCCGAAAACCAGTGCCTCGGGTCGCAACCGTCCGCAATTGCCCGGCGATGTGAAGGATCGCCTGCGCGGGGTGATGGCCGATGCCGGGTTGATCATCACCGGCTATGGCGGGCGCGATGAATGCGTGCTCGACCTGCTCGACGCCCTGCCGCCGGGCTCACCCGCAGGCGGGGTTTACTGGGTCAATGCCGCAGCGCCGGTTGGCGAGATGGCCGAATGGCTCGAGGATCGCGGCGCGATCTGGGTGCCGCATTCCGACTTCGACGAGTTGATGTATCTGGTGCGTCTCGAGTTTGGTCTCGGCCATCCGAAGATCGAGCGTTTTGAGCGGATGCTGCGTCGTTACGAAGCCCAATACGCAGAGATGAGCTCGCGCGCGGGTATGCGCCTGCCGGATACGCCGATCGAAGAGCCGGTCAAGCTGGGCGAGAATCTCGAGTTGAATGCGCCGAGCACCCTGACCGCGCGGCGCCAGACTGCCGAGAGCCGCCGCGAGCGCTTGCGTCAGTCGCTCGACGCGTTCTCCAAGGCGATCTCGACGCCCTCCGGGCAGATCACGCGCGAGAAGACGCCGGCGGGAGATCGCGAGGCTTTGCTCGATGCGGCGCAACTGGAACTGGCGCAGGCCCAGCGCTCGGATGATGAGCAAGGCGCAAGCACTGGCGACGATGGCGTTACCGGCGATACCTTGGAGTTGATTGTCGACAACGCGCCGCGCCAGAACGCGAGCCAGAACGCGAGCCAGAACGCGAGCGAGGCGCAGAGCGATGCGCAAAGCCAGGCTCCGGGAAAGAGTGCCGCAACGGCGCAAAAGCCGTCAGCACCTGCTGCGGACGAGATCTCTCCGGGCGTGCACGGCCTGTCTGCCTCCGCACTCGCACGCTTGCTCGGGGCCGATATGCGCGCCATGAACGAGCAAAACGCCAGCATTTCAGAGGCCGGGGAGGGCAGCGAGAGCGCCGCGCCAGTTGCTCAGAAGGCGGTTGCCGGTCTGGGTGATGATGAAACCCCCGACAACGGCGATGCGGGCGAAACCGCCTCGGTCAAATCGCTCCTTTCCCTCATGGACGGCGATGCGCTGGAAATACCCGATCAGCAGGACGAAAGCGCCGAGGATAACGAGCCGATCGCCTTTGCTTCCGATCGCTACAAGGGCTCGGGTGGCTCGGCAGGCACCTTGCCGCCGGAGCCGCGCACCGAGCTGAAGGCCGATCAGGTCCAGGCTGGGGTCGACGCGTTCCTTGCAGCCATTGAGACCGCACCGCAGGATGCGGCCTTGCGGGCCCGCTACGCCCGTTTCCTCGCCATCGGTCTTGGTGACTATGACGCCGCCCATGAACAATATCACGAGGCTGAGATCCTCGCGCCTGAAGATCCCGGGCTGCTGCGTGAATACGCAATCTTCATGCTGAAGGCACTGGGCGATGGTGGTTCGGCGGAAGAGCTGCTCACCCGTGCCCTGAACGCAGATATGCGCAATGCGAAGACCCTGTGCACTCTGGCAATGTTCCTTCAGCGCTCGCGCGGGGCGACTGATGAAGCCGAAAACTGCCTGCGCCTGGCGCTGGAAGTCGCCCCAGACGATCCCGATACCTTGATTGCCTATGCGCATTTCCTGCTTGATCGGCGCGGGCGCCGGGATGCGGCCGAGGGGCGTTTGCGCCGTGCCGTCGAGGTGGCGCCGACCAATGGCGCGGCCAAGGCTGAGCTTGCCCTCTTCCACGCCCAGAACGCCGCCGCGCTGGATCGGGCCGAGCGCCTTTGTATCGAAGCGCTGCGTCTGGCACCCTCCAATGCGACGGTGCATTACGCCATCGGCGTGGTTGCCGAGCGCAAGGGGGAGCTCAACGAGGCGGAGGCCGCGTATCTCAAGGCCGTCAAATGCGATCCGCAGCACATGCGGGCTCAGCTCGCGCTGGCCAAGTTCCTCGCCAATCGTCGCGGCGATCTTCTGCGGGCCAAGGTCCAGCATGATGAGGCGCTCAAGGCGCTGCCGCTCGAGGCCGAACCGAACACCGCCTTCGCGATCTTCTGCGAAGAGAAGCTCGACGATGCGGATGCGGCGGATCCGTTGCACCGCAATGCCGTACGCCTCGAGCCGTATAACCCGATCGCGCTCTCGGCCTTTGCCGAGTATCTGGGCCGTCATTCCGATTTCACCCAGGAGGCAGCGGAAATGTTCTCCGAAGCTCTGGCCCTGGCACCACGCTCGGCGACGATCCTGCGCGCTTATGGGGCCTTCCTCGCGGAGAGAGGCGATCCGGACAAGGCGGAGAAATATCTGCGCCGCGCCGTCGAGATTGAGCCCAATGCGGCCGAAATTCTCGATCAACTCGCCAGTTTCCTCGCCAATGTGCGCCAGGATGCCGAGGAAGCGGAGATCTATTTCCGAGAGGCGGTGCGCCTGTCGCATAACCATTCGGCCATCAAGCTCAAATTCGCGAAATTCCTGCGCGAGACCAAAGGCGATCTGGAGGAAGCGGAGAGCCAGTTCCGTCTGGCGGTTCAGGGCTCGGATCGCGACGCGGCAACCCTGTCGCGCTCGGCCCAGTTCCTGCTCAGTCAGGGGCATACTGCCGAGGGGCTCAAGGTCCTGTCGGACGCGTTCAACGCTGCCTATGACATGGATGTCAGCGTGCGCCCGCTCTATCTGATGCTTGAGCTGTGGTTCTGCCGCTACGCCCACGACCCCGCCCGCCGTGCCGAATCTCTGAAGGCAACGCGCGGGCTGCTTGAGGCCGGGGTGCGCTCGGAGGGCTGGGATCTGCATGGGATGATCCAGTCGGCAATTACCGAAGGCCATCCGGACCCGCAAATGTTGCAGGATCTGGCGCGGGTCGCCACCGATGAAGCTGATCCGGAGATCCTGGAGCGTTCTCAAACAGGGCACTAGGTTGGAAAAATACGACACCGGAGCCTGTAACCGGGCTTCGGTGTTCTTATTTTCTGCCCGCCCCCTGCTTCTTTCTTCTCTTGACAGATTTGAACCGTTAAGCAGGTCGAAAATCAAATAGGTGTGATGATGACCGACCGCTTGACCGAAATGCTGGGCGATCGCGATTGGCTGCTGGCCGATGGCGCGACCGGGACCAATCTGTTCAATATGGGCCTGCAATCGGGGGATGCGCCGGAGCTGTGGAATATCTCGGCGCCGGAGAAGATCACGGCGCTCCATAACCTGTTTCTGAATGCGGGCTCGGATATCATCCTGACCAACAGTTTCGGCGGCACGCGGTATCGGCTCAAGTTGCATGATGCGCAGGACCGGGTGGGCGAGCTCAACAAGGCCGCTGCTCAAATCGCGCGCAAGGCTGCCGATGCGACGGGGCGCAAGGTGGTTGTCGCCGGGTCTCTGGGGCCGACGGGCGAACTGCTCGAGCCGGTGGGCGCGCTGAAATTCGACGATGCGGTCGCCGCTTTTGTCGAGCAGGGGCGTGCGCTGCTCGAGGGCGGGGCGGATGTGCTCTGGGGTGAGACGATCTCCAGCCGCGAAGAGATTGCTGCGATTGCCGAGGCCGCGCGGCAGCTTGATGCGCCCTGGTGCGGCACTTTGAGCTTCGACACCGCCGGGCGCACGATGATGGGTCTGACGCCGCCCGATTATGCGCGTCTTGCGCAAGATCTGCCGAAAAAGCCGATTGCTCTGGGCGCCAATTGCGGGGTCGGGGCATCCGATCTGCTGCGCACAACGCTGGGCCTGAGCGCCGCGGACCCGCAAGCGGTGATTATCGCCAAGGGCAATGCCGGGATCCCGAAATATGTCGATGGCCATATCCATTATGATGGCACGCCGGAACTGATGGCCGAATATGCGGTTCTGGCTCGCCGGGCAGGCGCGCGGATCATCGGCGGCTGTTGTGGCACGCAGGCAGAGCATCTCGTGGCGATGAAGGCTGCACTTGAGGGCGAACGGCCCGAGGGGCGCCCGAGCCTTGAGGAGATCGCGGCGGCGACCGGTGGGTTCAGTTCCGAGGATGACGGCTCAAAAGGGGCGCCGTCGGGCGATCATGGCCGTCGGCGGGGCCGTCGCCGGGCTGCGGCAGAGGGCTGATCGCCCTCAAGCCGTCCTCACTGCCAGGGTTTGCGGCGCGCGCGCAGGCGCCGCTCACCACGATAGCAATACCAGGCGGTCAGGCTGCCTGCGGCGAGCCCAGCCAGATGGCCATCCCAGGAGACCCGCTCGGAAGTGGCGACGATCCCGAACAAGGTCGGCACGCCATAGAGGAACAGCGCGACCCCGGCACCGAGCACCGCACGCCAGCTTCGCACCAGAAGGCCCCAACTCACCAGAAAGCCGAACCAGGCGAACACCAATCCGCTGGCGCCAATGTGATTGTGCGGTCGGGCGAAGAGCCAGGCCAGCGACCCGGTCAAGACGATCCCGCCAAGAAGCGCAGCATAGAACTGCTCCGGCGCCAGCAAGGCGATCAAGACCCCCAGGATCACGAGCGGCACCGTGTTGGCAAGCAGATGCTCCCAATTGCCATGCAGGAACGGCATGGCGACGATCCCGTCCAGCCCGGTGATCTCGCGCGGCACCAGCCCCAGCATGCGGGTCAAGCCGCCGCCCAGGGCGATATTGATCACATGCACCAGCCACATGGCGGCCACCAGCATGAGGACGGGGCTGATCATCCGCCACAGAATGCGTAAGGTCACGCGAAGTTTCGCCATAGGGATCTCCCGGGGCTCGGCTGTCGGTCGGCTCATTGGATAACTCTCGTGGCGCCTTTCGGGGGGCCTTTTGAGGCGGTCATTAACGACATGCGGCCTGTGCGTGAATAAGTTGCCACTTACGACCGGAACGAACTGGCGTCATGCGCATATCCGATTTAGAAGGCTGGTCCCAGCACGAAGGCCGCTTTCGGGCCATCGCGGGATTTCAAGCCGAAAACTTGGGGCGCAGGCGACACAATCGTCCCGATTTCGCGCGAAACGAGAGTATGAGCGGCCTCTATTGGCTCAGGAGAGATGCATATGGCTGATGAAGAAATTGATCTGAAGGCGCTGCCCGATGACGAACTGGTCGAGCAGATGTTTGATGATCTCTACGATGGCCAGCGCGATTACGTCATGGAGGGCGTCAATATCCTGCTTGAGCGCGGCTGGGAGCCTTACCGGATCCTGACCGAAAGCCTCGTCGCGGGGATGAAGATCGTGGGCGACGATTTCCGCGATGGCATCCTGTTCGTGCCCGAAGTCTTGCAAGCGGCCAATGCGATGAAGGGCGGCATGGGGATCCTCAAGCCGCTGCTGATCGAGACCGGCGCGCCGAAGCTCGGCAAGATGGTGATCGGCACCGTCAAGGGCGATATCCATGATATCGGCAAGAACCTTGTCGCGATGATGATGGAAGGTGCGGGCTTCGAGATTGTCGATCTGGGGATCAACAATCCGGCAGAGGACTATATCGGTGCGCTTGAGCGTGAAGGTGCCGATATCCTCGGCATGTCGGCGCTTTTGACCACGACCATGCCCTATATGAAAACGGTGATCGATGAACTCACCGAAAAAGGGCTGCGCGAGAAATATATCGTGCTGGTCGGCGGGGCACCGCTCAATGAGGAATTCGGCAAGGCGATTGGCGCTGACGCTTATTGCAAGGACGCCGCCGTGGCGGTGGAGACCGCCAAGGACCTGATCGCGCGCAAGCACAATCAGGTCGCGTAGCGCGTTCGGGAAGCGGGTTGAGGGCTGGCAGGGGCAAGGGCAGAGGGCAGGCAGGCGAGAGCGCTTTTGCTCAGACTTGCCCAACCCAGCCCGCGAACCAGCCCTCATGCGCCGCCTTGAGCTCGGTGAGCAAAGCCCCCGAGCCGCCGAGCGTCACCATCTCGCCGCCGGTCTCGCCGATCTTTTGCGCCGGCACGCCTGCGGCATCGGCAAGCTCGAGCACCGCTGCGGCATGGGCCGCATCGGCGGTGACGAGATAGCGGCCCTGATCCTCGCCAAAGAACCAGGCGAAGGGCGCGAGCCCGGCCGGGGCGTCATCGAGCACGCAGCCGATCCCGCCGCTCGCCAGGGCCATCTCCGCCGCCGCCATCGCAAGGCCGCCATCGGCGAGGTCATGGCAGGCGGTGAGCCAGCCCTTGTCGGCCAGATCACGAATGAAGGCCCCGCGGGTCTTCTCGGCCTCCAGATCCACATGCGGCGCATCCCCGGCCTCGATCCCGAGCGCCGCCAGCGCCGCTGACTGGCCCAGATGGCCTTCACCCGAACCGATGAGCAAGATCGCCTCGCCCGCGGCCTTGAACGGCAGGCTCAGCGCCTTGGTGTAATCGGCCAGCAGCCCGACGCCGCCGATGGTCGGGGTCGGCAGGATCGCCTGACCGTCGGTCTCGTTATAAAGCGAGACATTGCCCGAGACGACCGGGTAATCGAGCGCCCGGCACGCCTCGCCGATGCCTTCGATACAGCCGACGAACTGGCCCATGATCGCGGGCTTTTCAGGATTGCCGAAATTGAGATTGTCGGTGATCGCGAGCGGCGTGGCCCCGACCGCGCACAGGTTGCGATAGGTCTCGGCCACCGCCTGCTTGCCGCCCTCGTGCGGGTTGGCCTTGCAATAGCGCGGCGTCACGTCGGAGGTGAAGGCGAGGCCCTTGCGCGAGCCATGCACCCGCACCACCCCCGCATCGCCGCCCGGCCGCTGCACGGTATCGGCGAGCACCATGGTGTCATATTGCTCCCAGATCCAGGCGCGGCTGGCCCCATTGGCCGAGCCGATCAGGGTGAGCAGCATTTCGGCCGGGGCAGGAAGCGCCTGAGGCAGCTCCAGCGGCGCCGCCGGAGCGGTCGGCTCCCAGGGGCGGTCATATTCGGGCGCGGTGCCGGAGAGCGCTTTCAACGGGAGATCGGCCTTGGTCACACCATCGAGCTGGACCAGGAAGCGGTCCTCGGCAATCGTCTCGCCGACAATGGCGAAGTCGAGATCCCATTTCTCGAACACCGCCCGCGCCGCCGCCTCGCGCTCGGGGTCGAGCACCATCAGCATGCGCTCCTGACTTTCGGAGAGCATCATCTCATAGGCGCTCATATTCTCTTCGCGGCAGGGCACGCGCTCGAGATCGAGCCGCACGCCCAGATCGCCCTTGTCGCCCATCTCCACCGCCGAGCAGGTGAGCCCCGCCGCGCCCATGTCCTGAATGGCGATCACCGCGCCGGTGGTCATCAGCTCCATGCAGGCTTCCATGAGCTTTTTCTCGGTGAACGGATCGCCGACCTGCACGGTGGGGCGCTTTTCCTCGATGCTGTCATCGAACTCGGCCGAGGCCATGGTTGCCCCGCCGACCCCGTCGCGCCCGGTCTTGGCGCCCAGATACACCACCGGACGCCCGACGCCGCTGGCCTTGGCGTAGAAGATCTTGTCGACATCGGCGAGCCCGGCGGCGAAGGCATTCACCAGGCAGTTGCCGTTATAGGCGGCGTGAAAGCGGGTCTCGCCCGCCACGGTCGGCACCCCGAACGCGTTGCCATAGCCGCCGATGCCATGCACCACGCCCTTGACCAGATGCCGGGTCTTGGGGTGCTCGGGATCGCCAAAAGACAGCGCATTCATCGCTGCGATCGGCCGCGCGCCCATGGTGAAGACATCGCGCAGGATGCCGCCGACCCCGGTCGCGGCTCCCTGATAGGGCTCGATATAGGAGGGGTGGTTATGGCTCTCCATCTTGAACACCACCGCCTGACCATCGCCGATATCGACGACGCCGGCATTCTCGCCGGGGCCCTGGATCACTTGCGGCCCGCTGGTCGGCAGCGTGCGCAGCCATTTCTTCGAGGATTTGTAGGAGCAATGCTCGTTCCACATCGCCGAGAAGATCCCGAGCTCGGTGTAGCTCGGCGTGCGGCCGAGCAGATCGAGGATGCGCTGATACTCGTCCGGCTTGAGCCCGTGATCGGCGGCGAGCGCCTGGTTGACTTGCGGTTCGGCGGGCAGCGGGGCGGTCTGGCTCATCAAGGGCTCCGGTAAGCGCCGCTTGGGGCGCATCAAGAAGGGGGCGGACGCGGCGACGCCGGGCGCGCTGGCCCAGGCGGGCATGAAGGCGAGCGGCGCTCGGGTCCGGGAATGGCGGCATCGCTACCCGGATTTGGGGCGCAGGGCAACTGTGCAGCATCGCGCGGGGCGTGCAAGGAAGGGGGCAGGGGAGGGAAGCGGGCAGGGAGGCGGGGGGGGGAGCGATGCCGGGTGTGCCAGACGGCGGCCTTGCAGCGATGCAGCCGCTCTCCTGCGGTTTCGCTCTGGATTGCCGCTCGGGGCTGTGCTTGGCTGCGAGCGACTGCCTATCCTTCCTTTCACCGTAACAAGAGGCTCGAGATGCGAGACACCGCCAATCGCCCCGACGAGGGGCGGCAATGGCTCGGCTATCCGGTGATCCTTGGCACCGTGAGCATCTGGGCCGCCTGGATCCTGTGGACTCGCACCGGGGTCGCCGCCGATTATGGCGCCGCGCTGACCGGAGCCGATCTCGGCGTGCTGCGCTTCGGGGTGCCGGCGCTGCTGCTCGCGCCCTATTGGCTGCGGGTGGGGCTGAAACCGGCGCAGACCTCCTGGCCGGTGCTGCTGGCGATGCTCGGCTGGGGCGCGCCCTTCGTCCTCTTCGCGGCGCAAGGGCTCAAGAGCACCCCGGTCGGGCTGATGGCGGCGCTGGTGCCGGGGCTGATGCCGCTCTGGGTGGCGCTGGTGCTGGGTCTTGCCTTTGGCGAGCGCTACCGGGGCGCAAGGCTGCTCGGGCTGGCCCTGATCCTGAGCGCGGCTCTGCTGCTGATCATGCCGAGTGTCATTGGCGGGCAGAGCGCGCGGCTTGAGGGCGTGCCCTGGCTGCTGGCGGCGGGGATCGCCTGGGGCGCCTTCGCGGTGAGCTTCCGGTTCAGTGGCCTCACATCGGTGCAGGCGGCGGGAGTGGTGGCGGTCTGGTCGGCGCTGATCTGCGCCTTGGTTGCGGCGGTGACCGGCTCGAAGCTGCTTGAGCTGAGCCCGGCGCAGCTCGGCTGGCAAGTGCTCACCCAAGGGGTGCTGTCGGGCACCTTGTCGGTGATCGGCTATGCCTACGCGATCGCGCTGCTGGGGGCGGCGCGGGCGGCGAGCTTCACCGCGTTGGTGCCGGTGCTGGCGGCGCTGATGGGCTGGGCGTTTCTGGGCGAGACACTGGCGATGCACGAATGGCTGGCGATCGGTGCCGCCTCGCTCGGGGTGGCGCTGGTCAACCGCGCTTTTTCGCGTCGAGGATAGCCGCCGGGGACAGCGCCCGCAACGCGTCGGCGGCGAGGGGCTCGATGCCCCGAGCGGGCGAGGCTCGCCTTTTCAGCGCGGCGCCCTAGTTCCTCGCCGATGAGCAAGATGCGCAAAAAATCCGATCTGCCGCACAAGACCTGTGCCGCCTGCGCCCGCCCGTTCACCTGGCGGCGCAAATGGGCGCGCGACTGGGAAGCGGTGCGCTATTGCTCCGAGCGCTGCCGACGGCAAGGCAAGAGCGCCGATCCTCAGGAGCGCGCATGAGTTTCAATGAGAAAGACGGGCCAGCGATCCCGACCGGCGTGCGGCGGCTATGCCTCATCTGCGGCGATCAGCTCGACGCCCGCTCGGCGCTTCTGGAGGATTTCGACCCCGCGCGCGACGTGCTGTTGATGTGCGAGGCCGCGCAGGAAGCGAGCTCCCCGCCGCAGCACCGCAAGCGCCTGGTGCTGTTCTTCGCCGCGATGCGCCATTTTGCTCAAGCGCAGCGCGCGCAAGGCCGCCCGCTGCGCTATCACGCGCTTGATGGGCAGGACCCGCCGCAAAGCCTTGCCGAAAGCCTCGGCCGCGCGCTCGAGGATCTGTCGCCCGAACAGATCTCGATCGTTCAGCCCGGCGACTGGCGCGTGCTTCATGGCCTGAAGACCCGGGCCGGGCAGATGGGCCAGAGCCTCGAGGTGCTGCCGGATCGGCATTTCCTCACCACGCCGAGCGATTTCGAGCGCTTCCTCGATGGGCGCAAGCGCGTGGTGATGGAGGATTTCTATCGCCAGCAGCGTCAGCGCAGCGGCTGGCTGATGGAGGGCGGCGTGCCGCTCGGCGGAGCATGGAACTTCGACAAGGACAACCGCAAGAGCTTTGGCCGTCAGGGCCCCGGGCTGATCCCGCCGCGCCAGAGCTTTGCGCCCGATGCGGTCACCCGCGCGGTCATCGCCATGGTCGAAGAGCATTTCCCGGACGCCCCCGGCAGCCTGGACGGGTTCGACGAGCCGGTGACCCGCGATCAGGCCCTCGCGGCGCTTGAGGATTTCCTCTCCCACCGCCTGCCCTGCTTTGGCGATTATCAGGACGCGATGGCTGGCGGGCAGCGCACGCTTTATCACTCACGGCTCTCGGCGGTGATGAATCTGCATCTGCTCGATGCGCGCGAGGTCTGCGAGGCCGTACTCGCCGCCCATGCGCAGGGCCGTGCGCCGCTCAACGCGGTGGAGGGGTTCATCCGCCAGATCCTCGGCTGGCGCGAGTTCGTGCGCGGGATCTACTGGAGCCAGATGCCGGGCTATGCGCGGCTCAATGCGCTCGAGGCCGATCTCGCGGTCCCGGCGCTGTTCTGGAGCGGGCAGACCGAGATGGCCTGCCTCAAGGACGCAGCGCAAGGCCTGGTTGCGACCGGCTATGCCCATCACATCGAGCGGCTGATGGTGTTCGGCCTGTTCCTGCTGCTCTATGGCGCCGATCCCTACAAGGCGCATGAGTGGCACATGTCCATGTATCTCGACGCGGTGGATTGGGTGAGCCTGCCCAATGTCCTAGGCATGAGCCAGCACGGCGATGGCGGCCTGGTCGGCACCAAGCCCTATTGCGCTTCGGGCGCCTATATCGAGCGCATGTCGGACCATTGCCGCCACTGCCGCTTCGATCCCAAACAGGGCGCGGGGGAGCGGGCGTGCCCGTTCACCGCTCTCTACTGGGATTTCCTCGCCCGCCATGAGGCGCGGTTCAAGGACAACCGCCGGATGGCGTTGCAACTGAAGAATCTGCGCAACAAGGATGAAGGCGAGTTGCGCGAGATCCGCTCCCGCGCCGATCAGGTCAAGCAATTGGTGCCGTGAGATCAACTGCTCGGCAGCACCGCTTCGATGGCGCTGGTGAGCTCTTGCGACAGCGGCTTGGTGCTCGAGTTATAGTGCGCGAGCAAGCTGCCATCGGGGGCGATGAGGTATTTGTTGAAATTCCAGCGCGGCTCCCCGGCCTGCGCTGCGGCCCAGGCGAAGAACGGGTGCGCGCTCGCGCCCTTCACATGCACCAGATCGGTCATCGGGAAATTGAGCCCGAAATTGACCTCGCAGAAATCCTTCACCTTGTCCGCCGATCCGTATTCCTGCCGGAAATCCTGGCTCGGGGCACCGATCACCACCAGACCGCGATCCTTGTAGCGCTCCCAAAGCGTCTGGAGCCCGTCATATTGATGCGTATAGCCGCACATCGAGGCGGTGTTGACCACCAGCACCGCCTTGCCTGCGTATTGGCTCAGCGGCATCGGCCCGCCCTCGATCGCCTCGAAGGTGAAATCATGCGCGCTTTTCACGTCCTGAGCGTGCACCGGTGCGATGCTCAGACCCAGTAGCGCCGCGGCGGCGATGAAATGACCAAGAAAAAGACGACGAAGAAAAAGGCGTCGCGTGATCATCGGTTTTCTCCAGTTACAAAAGTTATCTTCAATAACGCGCGACAGTTTGCGCCAGATCAAGGCTCAAAGCTCACAGTTGCGTGAGGGTCACCTCATTCGGGCCACAATTGGTTCGACGACACAAGGAGGACGCAGATGTTTCGCCTCACCATGATGATGTTCACCATGATTGGCACCACCCTTGCCGGTACCGCGGTGATGATCGCGCTGCTGCAAAAATGGGATAGCCTCGAGCAGATTGGCATCGCCGCCGGTATCGGTGCGGTGATCGCGCTGCCGCTGAGCTATCTGGTCGCGCAGCGGATCATGGGCCCCAAAGCCTGAGGAATTCCAGCCAAGCGCTGAACGCCCCGTCCCCGGCCGATGCTCAGCATGGGCTATGGGCTGAACTGACCGTTGCATCGCACAAGCTGATCGCGCACAAGAGCCCCCAATGCTTACCGTTGGGAGTGTTCGATGCTGCTCACAAGCGTCAATCGAGGCCGGGTCGATGTGCATGATCCTGTCTGGGGTCGCAGCCTCGTCCTGGTGATCCTGGGGCTGCTCGCCCTGCGGCTGGCTCTTCTGGCATTCGGACTGGCGCCGCTGCATTTCGATGAGGCGCAATACTGGAGCTATGGCGAGGATCTGGACCTTGGCTATTACTCCAAGCCGCCGCTGATCGCCTGGCTGATCCGGGTCGCGACCGAGCTATGGGGGGACACCGCCTTCGGTGTGCGTTTTTTTGCGCCGCTCTTGCACGGCGCGATTGCCTGGTTCGTGTTTCTGAGCGGACGGCATCTCTTCGATGCGCAGACCGGCTTTTGGGCCGGGACGCTCTATCTGTTGTTGCCCGGGGTGACGATTTCCTCCGGGCTGATGACGACCGACCCGCCGATGATGCTGGGCTGGGCCATGGCGCTTTATGCCCTGGCGCGGGTCTGCGAACCCGAGCCCTACGGTCTCAAGGCGCATTTGAGCGGCGACGCGGTTCGAGCGCCGAGCTGGGCCTGGATCCTGCTCGGCTGTGCGGTCGGCTTGGGCATGCTCGGCAAATACACGATGATCGCCTTCGTGATCGGCGCCATCGCCTTTGCCCTGCTCTCGCGCGAGGGCGGATGGCGCGGCCGGATCCCGCTCTGGGGGCTGATCTTGAGCGTGGTCTTCGCGCTGATCGTACTCGCCCCCAATCTGTGGTGGAACGCGCAGAACGGCTTTGCGACGATTGCCCATGTCGGCGATAACGCCAATATGGCGGGCGGGCCGAAATACAACTTCGCCAAGGCGGCGGAGTTTTTCGCGGCGCAGGCGGCGATCTTCGGGCCGCTTCTGTTTGTCGGGCTGTTCTGGTTGATCATCAGCGGCGATTGGCGGGCGGATGAAAGCTACCGGATGCTGCTCTGGCTGACCTTGCCGCTGATCCTCGGCATGACCGTGCAAGCCTTCCTGTCGCGTGCGCATCCGAACTGGTCAGCCCCGGCCTATATCGCCGGCACCCTGGCGGTGGCGGCCTTCGCGCTTGATCGTGGCAAGACCTGGCTGCTGCGCGGATCCGTGGTGATCGGGCTGCTGGTGCTCATCGCCTTTACCGCGCTGGCCGTGGTCTATGACCGCTCCCATGCCGATCTGCCGCGCAAGTTCGATCCGTTCAAGAAGATGCGCCCCGGCCCGCCGATCTGCGAAAAGGCGCTGGGCCATTGGCATGATGGCGAGAAACTGCTCTCCGATGACCGGCGCTTGCTGGCCGAATGCATGTTCGCCGGATCGCTGAGCACCTCGGACATCGCGATCTGGAACGCGGATGGTGTGCCGGGCAATCATTACGAGCTGATCGCCAGCCTGCGCCCGGGGGATGAGGGGCCGTTCATTCTGGTGATGACGCGGGCGCCGGGTGCGATGCTCGATCGCTTTGAGGAGGCGCAGGCGCTGGATGCAGGCGAGATCCGCACCCATGCCGATCGCAGCGCCGCCTATCATGTCTATCGCGTCACCGGCTTTCGGGGCTATTCTCAGCCATAGCGGGTATCGAGAACCGCGGCGATTACCAGCCGCGCCAGTCCCCAGAGCGACAGGGCTGCCAGCGCCGAGAGAAACAGGAACTCATAGGGGCGCGGCCAATCCGCCTGGGTGTCGAGCCGGGGAGTGGCGACGATTGAGATATATTTTTGCTGCCGGTTCACATCCGCCAGCGCGGCCTTGAGCGATGCGCTGGCATGCTCATAGGTCTTGATGGCGAATTCCTTGTTCAGAGCGAGCTGCTCATATTCGATGAGCTGATCGGAGGCCGCCTGCTCACCGCCACCGGTCAGACGGGCATTCTGATCGCGGATCTCCTCTTGCAGGGTATCGACCTGAAGCGCGAGTTGCTCACAGCGCGCTGATCCGCGCCCGGAAAGCTGCGCGCATTCCACGAGACCCGCCTTCGCTTCGGCCTTGGCCAGTTCCAGTTTCGCGATCACATCGCCGACCATTTTGGCAAATTGCTCGGGGTCGATGAGATCATTGCGCCGCCGCCAGTCATTGAGCGCGATCCGCGCGCGACCGAGCCGGGCCTCGGCTTCCTCGAGCTCCACCCGCGCGCTGGCCAGCAGATCCTGACGCGCCTTCTGGTTGAGATCATTGGCGAAATCCTCGGAGATGCTCAGCATTTCGGTCGCGATCGCGAAACTGTCCTCGGGGGTGAAGGCAAAGACCTCGATCTCGACGATCTGCTTGGTGATCGAGTAGCGCACATCGACCACCGAGCGATAGAAGGCCAGGGTCTCATCGAGCGGCGCGCCCATGGACAGCGAATAGAGCGGATCCGCGGCGCCGCGCTGCATGCGCTCGCGAAACCCGACCCGCTCCTCCAGCGCTTCGAGCGCATCGGCTGAGAGCAGGTAGTCTTGTACCGCATAGCCATCAAAGACCGCTGCACCGCCGCCGAGCATCGCCCCCAGATCGCGGCTGAGCGAGGTCGCCTCGACCCCCGTGCGCCCCCGGATCACGAAGCGGGTCTCGGTGCTGTATTGCGGCAGGGCGCTGGCGCTCACATACCAGATCGCCGCAAGCATCGGCAGGACCGCGAATACCAGAAACAACCCGGCGCTCAACGCGCGGCCCAGCCCGGTGCGCCCTGCGGCATGAGAGAAATCCGGGAGCAGGGGCGCGCCCGCTTGCCGCTCAGAAGAGCTCGCTGTGCTCAAGGTCATCGGTCGGTTCCTCAATCGGTTGGGGCGCGGACGGGGAGGCATTGTCGGAGAAGGACAAGATGTCATCGACCAATGCAAGACGTCCGGCAATCGGGGTGACGGCGACAGGCTCGATCTTGATCAGATCGCGTGTCTGGGTGGTGGAGATGATCAGTTGCTTGTTGGCGACGCGCTCGGCAAAGGCGCCCTGCCAACGCGCGGTAAACTCTGCCATGGCAAAGCGCAGCGAGCCGTCGAGCACATAGATGTCAAAGCGCGGCAACAGGCTGATCGCATAGGAGAATTGCAAGGTCACATCGCGCGGCCAGGCCAGCATGTTATGGGAGAGTTGATCGGGCTCATCGAGCATATGCGCCATGAAATCGCGGGCGGGACCAAAGCGCAGCCCGTAGAGATCGCAGATCATCCGGATCCCCCGGTCGCCAGTGGTGTTGGCCCGAAATGGAGCGGCCGTGCCGATGGGCCAGGAGACCAGCCCCTTGCGCAGCACTCGCCCGTGCTGGGGGTGAAGGCGCCCGCAAAGCAGCCAGATGAGCGCGGTGCGGGTCTTGTCATCATCGGACAGGATCGCCATGCGCGGCGCATCGAAGCTGAAGTTCTCCCCGGCCAGAAGCGGCAGATAGCGGTTATTGGCGCGCACCGCGAAATCGACCTCATGCAATCCGATCATCGGCCCCTCTCCCTATACCGTTCGGATCGTGCGCCGATCGGCGGCCACGAAAAGCAAGCCGAGCAGCAAGGTCGCGCTCATCAGCCCCAACGCGACACCAGGCAAGGCGTCCTGGGTCTCATAGCCGGCGAAATAGGCCGAGCGCAGTAATTGGAACTGATGGAGGAACGGGTTCCAGAGCAGATATTCGGCAATGAAATGCGGCAATTGCTCGGTGACGAACATCACGCCGGTGATGAAGAAGAGCGGCCGCATGAACACCGGCATCACCCGCTTGATCGCCGGAAAGCGGTTCTCGAGCCCTGCCGTGATCAGGCCCAGCCCCAGCGCCGTCAGCCATATTGCGGCGAGATAGCCGAGGGCCATCGCCGGTTTCTCGGGAGGCGGGACCGCGCCAAGGCGGGCGCCGATGATCAGCAGCACAAGAGCGCCGGAGCCGTAAAGCACCAGCGGCACCATCGCCCGGGCAATATAGCCATCGAGGGCGCTGACCCTTGGAAAGAGCAGGATCTGCGAATCGGGCGGGGAGCCGCTCGCCAGCCGCATGGTCACCACGCGAAAGATCAGCCAGGCACCGACACCGAGGATCGCGAAGGGGACAATCGCCATATCCAGCACCGTGGTCCGCTCGAAGAAGAGCTGGAAAGCAATCACCAGTGCGATCTGGGCCATGGGCTCGAGAAAAAGCCACAGATAGGCAATTGCGCTCTGGCTGCCGAGTTTGCGCAGGTTCCATCCGAACAAGGTGCTGATCACGCGCAGGCGACGCGAGAGGGCGGTATCGCGGCGCGGCACCAAATGCGGATCTTCGGTGCCAAGATAGGCGAAGAGAGCCGGTTCTGGCTCAGGTTCCGGCGCCTTGGCCGCTGCGGCGCGTTTGGGGCGTGCTGGCGGCGTGAGCTTGTAGGTCCCATCGCGAAACCCTTGCTCGACCGCGCGAATGGCGACCTCAAGCGCGTGGCTGGCATTCATGCGCTCCAGATCACTGAGCCGGGGCGCGTCCCCCTCAAGGCTCTGCGCGGCATCGAGGGCTTCGAGCAGTTGTGAGCGTGCCTGTGCGTAGAGTTGGGTTCGCTTTGCCAGCGTCTCCTGTGTCGCCTGTTCGAGCAGCGATTGATAGTGCTGAGTGAAATCTGGCAACGGAGGCTCCCTGGAGCGGTCGAGCTGAGCAATCTGCCGTCCGAACTGTGCCACGGCGCAAGTCCGGGCTGGACGATCCATCAGCCGGATCTGGGCGTTTTACCGCGCCGTGCTGCAAGCCTTGATCGCCATTGGGCGGGCTTGATGGGGCTGAATTGCTCGAACTGTGGCATCGGGGTTAACGCAGGCCTGTTGTATCTATCGCAGTGGGGTTAAAAGAGCATGGAAAGTTTGAGCTCGCGCGCGATCGGGCGATAGGGTCCGGCGACGCCGATCGCGTCGCGTATGCTCGCATGTGCCATCGCGAGCAGGGTAAGAGGGTCAGATGACGGTTCGTCAGCGAGGGTTTGGAACAGTGCAAAGACCGTCTGGCGCCCTTGCCGACCTCTCGCGCCTCACCCGCCGCGCCAGGAACCAGGCCGCGGTCGAGGCGCTGTTCTCCTTTCGGCGCGAGGCGCTGCGGATGGGGCTCGAGGCAGCGGGGCGCGAGGATGAGGCGATCGCCCTTCGACTCAAGACGCGGGCAAGGTCCGATCTTCTCACCCGTAAATCCTCCGGGCGCCCGCCCAAACTGGCCGCCAAACCGACGGTGTTGCGGGTCGGGGCCGATCGCTCGCGCCGCCGCCCTGTCGCATTGCAACTGGCCGAGACGGCGCAGCTCAACCGGCTTGATGAGGCGCTGGCGGGCGGTGATCGGGCCGCGATCGCAGAGGTTCTTCGCGAGGTTGGCGAGAATTCGCGCTGGCTCGCCACCCATGCCGAGCGGGTGCGGTTGGCGGATGCCGAAGGGATGGGGCTGGCGGTTTCCTTGCTGGGCATTCAACAGGCGCTCAATCTCGGTCAGCACCGATTGGTGCTCGAGCGGTTGGGCGCATTGGGGGATATGGTGCGCGGCTTCGGGCTCGATGCCCTGATCCATCTTGATGAGAGTGCCCGCCCGCCAGAGGTCGCCGCCGCCTATGCGCTCGCGCTGATCGCCAGCGGCGATGCGACGGCCGGGATGGTCGTGCTCGGCCGCGCGGCGGTGAAGGACAATGCCCAGGCGCAGGCGCTGGAGCGGCGCTTGCTGCCGCCCGAGGCGTTGATCGCGCATGAGCTTGATGGGCTCGACGATCTGCTGGTCCTGTGCGATGGGCCAGCGGAGGCCGGGCTCTGGCAAGCGTCGGGTGCTCGGGGCCAGACAGCGGTGATCGATGATGCTCTGACGCGGCTTGGCACCGAAGCCGATCCGCAGACCGAAGCCTTCTGCGCTGGGCTCGCCCGTCGGCTCAGCCTTGTTCTGGGCGATGCGATCCGGCTGAGCGGGGCGCGGCCCGGTCCGCTCGAGGCGCTCGAGGATCAGCTTTTCTCACGGCTCTGCCAGACCCTGACCGGGGTCGATGGGTTGATCGAGGAGCTCCGGGCGGTGCCGCGCCCGGTGGTGATGGCGATGGGGCCCGAACGGTTGGTGCTGCCGCTGGCGCGCCTGGCGCCGGAAATCTTTGCGCGGCCCGCGATCTTGCAGGCGATGACGCCGGGCAGTGCCGAGATCAGCGGGCTCAAGGCACTGCCCGATCCGGCGGTTGTCGCTGAAGCAGGAGACTTTGACGCCAGACCCTTGCTGGCCGGTCTGGGTGCCCTGAGCCCAAGCCTGCGACCGGCGCGGTTGCTGCCGTTCTCGGGGCGGCGGGCACGCTCTCAGCTCCATCTGGCCTATGAGGCCGCCCGTCACGGCGTCGCGCAGGCAAGCTCCTGGCACTCGCTGCTGATGCGCAGTGTGAAGGCGCAATTGCGCGAGCTGCTGCTGGCGGGGTCCGCGCGTCAGCGCGCCTTGCAGGAATTGCTGGTCTGGGCGGTCAGCGACGCGCTGATCGCGTGGCTGAACACCCATCCGGCCTTCCCGGCTTTCGGACCGCGCAGCCTGCTCGATGACCGGTTTCAGATTGCGCTGGTGCTGGGGAGCGGCCATGACCGCTTGGTTCGGCAAGTGGCGCAGCTCAAGGCGACCGCGCAGGCGCTTGATGCCGCGCTGTTTGCTGTCCCCGGCCATGGCGCCGATCGCGCTTTTCGGTCGCCGGGCAGCGAAGCCGCCGGGATCGCGATCCGCTCGGAATTCTCGGTGACCGAGGTTTTGGCTGCGGTGGATCTGGCGGTGATCGCCGATCGCTCCTGTTTCGATCTGGCCCTGGCGCGCGCGGATATCTGTGCGGTCTTCGCCGCCGATTGGCCCGATGATGAGCTGGCAAGACTTCGCAGTGCCGGCGTGGTGGTGATCGAGGAGGAGGCGGCGGCCTTCGCTCAGGGCGGCCCAAGCGGGGAGCGGGCGCATGTATGATATCGCGCGCCAGGTCGATCGCGATGGCAAGATCATCGAGGAAGCGGTGCTCTCCTCAGTTGCCGCACGCTCGCAAAAGGAAGGCGATCGCTGGCTGGTGCTGGTGGATCGCGGGGCGCCGCTCGCGCATTTGACCGATGTGCTCGATGCGATGGGGCGGGCCGAGATCTTGCTGGCCCATCTCAATCTGTCGGCCTTTTCCAACGAAGAAGCGTTGCTGGGCGGCAATGCCCGGCGACCGAATGTGCGTCTGGCCAAATATGCGACGATCGATCCGGAGTTTGACGATCAGCATTACGACGAGGCCTCGCAGATCGCCGAGAGCTACGCGGATGCTTTGGCGACCTGTTTTGATCTGCGCGAGGAACTGCGCCCCTATATCGGGCTGCGTGATGCGCTGTTCGTGCGCTTGCTCGATACGATGTCCGGGCCCTTGCGCGGCATTCGGTTCATGGATGGGCTGGTGCGCGCTGCGGCCGGTGAGCCGGTTCAGGTGCTGTTGATCTCGGGAACGCAAGCCTTCTTGCCGCGGCTGGCCGGGCATTTCGCCGATGCGCTGGAGCGGCCGGTATGGGTGGCGGCTCCGGTGCAGGCGCCGGTATTGCAGGCGCTCTCGCTGGGGCAAAAGCTCTCCGATTTCAAATGGTTGCTGACGCTGGCGCAAAAGCGTTGGCGCGGTGCGCATGTGCAAAAGGTGATGCCGAGCCTGGCCCGTACCCATCGCATCGTTTTCGCCAATCTCGCCTCGCGCCCCTATTTCGACACCGCTCAATTGCTCGGCGATGCGCTGCGTGAGCAAGACCCGACCCTGGTGCTGACCGTGCGCGAGGCGGTGGGCGCGCTGTTTGAGGCCGAGCCTGCCCTTGGCGTGGGGAGCGGCATGGTGCCCGCGCCCTCTGCCCTGGGCCCGATCCGTGAGCCTGGCCGGGTCGAGCGCTTGCCGACCAGCAATATCGCGCCGGTTCATCCTTCGCTGGCGCAAACGCTCCATGATGCCGCGCAGCGCGCCGATGAGGCACTCGCGCTGGGCGAGCAAGCCGATATCCGCCGGTTTGTGCTTTCCACGGCGGCGGCGGCGATCCCGACCTTCCTGCCCTTTGCCCTGCGCCTGTTCGACGATGTGATGGCGGCGATGCGGGCGGGCAAGATCAGTTCGGTGATCGTCACGCCGGGGCGGCAGATGGAGGCGCGGATCCTCGTCCATGCAGCCCAGCTTTGCGGTATCGCGCAGATCGATGTGCAAGCGGTGATGTTCTCGGCCTCGGGGCGGTATCTGGCACCGAGCGCCGAGCATGCCACCGCCATGGACGGCTTCTCCGAAGCGCTGTTGATCGAGCATTTCGGCATGGCGCCCGAACAAGTGACGCTGATGGGCTCGCCCCGTCTCGATCACTCGGTCGCGCAGGTGCTCGAGCGCAATGACCCGGCCGAGGCGATCGAGGCACTCCTGGCGCTCGGGATCAAACGGTTCCCGGTGATGATGTTCGCCTCGCAGACCGTTCCGAGCACCCAGGCCCAGCAACTGGCGCGGGTGGTCTTTGATGGCTGCGCCGAGTTTGGCCCTTGCTCGCTGCTGCTCAAGCCGCATCCCAATGAGTCGCTCGATAATGACGCGGCCTATCGGGCCATGGCCGCCAGCTATGCGGCGCGCGGGGTGGAGGCGGTGCTGACGCGCGAGGCGGATCTTTATCAGATGATCCTCGCGGTGGATCTGGTCGGGACCTATTTTTCCAATGTCGGGCTTGAGGCGTTTGCGGCCGGGCGTCCGGTGGTGGCGGTGGACCCGTTCGAGATGCCGCCGCCCTTCGATCTCGCCGCAGTGGGCGCGGCAACGACGGTGACGGATGGCGAGGCGCTGTCGGGCCTGATGGCAGAGCTGTTCGCGCCCCATTACAGCGCCTATGCCGAGGCGACGCGCGCGGCGCAGGCGGGGGATGGGAGGGCGGTTTTGGCAGCTTTGGCACCGGTGCGCGCGGCGATGACCGGGGAAAGCGCGCCAAGCGTGCTGCGCGATCGGCAGTCCCTCGCGCGGTTCGTGGAGACGGTCCGCCGGGCTGATGCGGCGCGCGAGAAGCCGATCCAAGCGCTGCTCACCTTCGCCCGGCAAAGGCAAAACGGGCAGAACGCGGAGCAGCAAGGCTCGGCACAACAGGACGAATAGGCGCTGAAAGCGTAGGGGCTTTTGGCGCGAGTGAGTGCAATCTGGTCGCGAAAGAGGGGGTGTGATGTCATCGCAGGAAATCACTACAGCGCTGTGGCTGATCGGATCGGGCAATATGGGCAAAGCCTATGAGGCGGTGCTCGCCGATCTTGAGCAGGAGCGCGCGGTCATCGGGCGCAGCGAGAGCGGGGCTGCTGCCTTTACCCAAGCGAGCGGCACCCCGTGCCAGAGCGGCGGGCTGGCCCGCGCGCTCGAGCGCAGCGGCGCGGCGCCGCAAAAGGCGATCGTGGCCACCAATGTCGGGGAGCTCGCAGGCAATTGCCTGAGCCTGATCGAGGCCGGGTGCCGCGAGATCCTGGTCGAAAAGCCCGCCGGTCTCGATCCCGGCGAGATCGACCGGGTCGCCGAGGCCGCGCGCGCTGCCGGGGCGCGGGTCCTGCTCGCCTATAACCGCCGCTTTTACGGCGCCACCCGCCTTGCGCGCCGGTTCATCGAGGAGGATGGCGGCGTCGTCTCGTTCTTCTTCGAGTTCACCGAGCTTGCGGATCGGGTTGGCGCCTCGGCTCAGCCCGATGATGTGAAGGCGAACTGGTTCTATGCCAACTCCACCCATGTCGTCGATCTCGCCTTTCACCTTGGCGGGATGCCGAGCGCGCTCGATGCGCGGGTGCTGGGCGGGCTCGACTGGCACCCAAAGGCCGAGCGGTTTGTCGGCTCGGGGGTGAGCGAGAGCGGCGCGGCCTTTGCCTATTGGGCGGACTGGAATGCGCCGGGCCGCTGGGCGGTCGAGGTCAATACCGCCAAACGCCGTCTGCTCCTGAAGCCGATGGAGCAGCTCCAGGTGCAACACCGCGGCGCGTTCGCGATCGAGCCGGTTCCCCTTGAGGATGATCTCGACACCCGCTTCAAGCCCGGACTGTGGCGGCAGACCCACGCTTTTTTGACCGGCGAGGGGGCAGAGGCCTTCATCGATATCGAGGCCCATGCGTTCAAGACCCGAAAGGTTTACCAGAAGATGCTGGAGCCGCAGTGCGGTGTTTGATCCCGGCCTTGATTGCCGCTTAAAATCGATTGGCCTGACCAATGTCCGATGTTAACCGCTCCGTGCTAGTGTTCGGCAGGGGCGTTCCCGCCAGATCGGGAGCCGCCCGCGCGGCAAGCCTAAGGAGTTCTCTGTCATGACTTACGATTTCAAGACCATCCCGGAAGACAAGCTCGCCGAGCTCGAGAAGCTCGAAGTGCAGGCGCGGATTGCCGAGGCTCGGGTGCGGATCATGGAAGCGTCGCTCAAGACCTCCAAGCTGCGGGTCGAGATGGATGCGCTGCGGGCGAAGCGGGAAGGCGCGGCGCAAAACCGGGGCCCGAGCATCGACGACATCGCCTCGATCTCCTGACATGCGTGCAAAAGGGGGGCAGGCCGGTCGGAGCCGGGCAGTGCTGCGCGGTCTATTGGCGGCGCTGGCGCTGCTGATCACGGGATCGGCGCACGCGCAGCAGGCCGAGCCTAATCGCGGCGTCACGGCGGCGCGCGAGTATCCCTATCCGCCGCGCATGATTGCCGGTCTGCAACTGATCCGAAAGAGCGATCATGTGATCTGGTTTGGCCCCGGCTCGGCGACGGACTGGACCAGCCGTCATCTGATCAATTTCCAGCGCGGCGGTGAGATTGATATTCGCCGGATCGGTCCGGGCGGGCGCGACAATGTCGCCTCGCCGCTCGATCTGGGGCGCCTTGCAGGGCAGATGAAGCCCGATCCGGGGGCGCCCAATGGCTTTGCCGGTGAATATGCCGACGGGCACGCGCTGGCGGGCAAGCCGCTCGCGGGCTGGTATTATCCAGTGGTGATGCTCGACCCGGACAAGCGCGAGGTGGCGGCGATGCTCACCCGGCAGGAGAGCTCGCTGCGTTTCGATCGCAAGACCGACGCCCAGCCGCCCCATCGCTTCACCGCCCGGCGGCATCTGCCGATGGCCTTCTATTATGATCCGATCGAGGGCTTTCGCCCGGCCTATTGCTATGGCTGGCCAAGCCCGGTCTGCATCTGGACCAACGCTGGCACCCAGCCCGATTATGCGGTGCTCGATCAGGGGCAGGCGCGGGACTGGACGCTGATCGACCTCACCGACTGGATGCCGCAAAGCGCGCGGATGGTGCGGCTGCAAGCGGTGGTGAGCGGCACGGCGCGCGGCGGCGCCTATGTCGACAGCCTCAAGAGCGCGCGCGGCGCCCGAATGATCGGCTGGCTCAACAATCCGGGCGATGTCGAGATCATGACCTTCGAGATCGGCACCAACAGCCGCGAGACCATCGTCTACCGCACCGATCCCGGCGTCGAACTCACCCTCTATGCGGTGGGCTGGGTCGAGACCATGCCCTGAACCGGGCCCGCTTGAGGCGTTGCGCACGCGACCGCCGCACCGGAGAAATGCGTTTGCACCCTTGACCCGAGGGCCATTTCGCGCGAGCGAGGCGGCGAGATGCGGTTGGTGCGAGAGGGATGCGCGTGGATCATATCCAATTGCGGTGCGAGGTGATCGCCGAGGCCGGGGTCAATCATAACGGCTCGCCCGATCTCGCCATGCGCCTGGTCGAAGCGGCCGCGGCGGCGCGGGCGGATCTGGTGAAATTCCAGACCTTTTCCGCCGACAAGCTCGCCACCGCCGATGCCGCGCAATCCGAGTATCAACGGGTCAATACCGGCCGCGCCGAGCGGCAGATCGACATGCTGCGGCGGCTCGAGCTGGGTCTCGTCGAGCACCGGGCACTCAAAGACGCGGCCGAAGCGCAGGGGATCGGGTTCCTCTCCACCCCGTTTGACGAGGATAGCGCGCGGTTCCTGATCGAGGATCTGGGCTGCTCCCGGCTCAAGATCGGCTCGGGCGATCTGACCAACGCGCCGCTGCTGCTGGCCTGTGCGCGGCTCGGGCAGCCGATCATTGTCTCGACCGGGATGGCGGATCTGTCGGAGATCGAGGAGGCGCTCGGCGTGCTCGCCCTTGGCTATGTCGGCGAAACGAATGCTGTGCCCAGCGCGGCGCTGTGTCGGCAGGCCTATGCCAGTGATGAGGGGCAGGCGGCGTTGCGCGCCAAGGTCACGGTGTTGCAATGCACTACGCAATATCCGGCGCCGCCCGAAGCGATCAATCTGCGGGCGATGGACACGATCCGCGCCGCCTTTGGCCTGCCTACCGGCTATTCCGATCATTCGATGGGCTCGGCGGTGGCGCTGGCGGCGGTGGCGCGCGGCGCTTGCGCGATCGAGAAACACTTCACCCTCGACCGCGCCATGGAAGGGCCGGACCATAAATGCTCGCTCGAGCCCGATGAGCTGGCCGATCTGGTGCTCGGCATCCGCACGGTCGAGGCGGCGCTCGGCAGCGCGGTGAAGCGCCCCGGCCCGGTCGAGCGGCCCAATATCGCGGTGGCGCGCAAGAGCGTGGTCGCCGCAACCGCCATCGCAAAGGGCGAGGTGTTCTGCGCCGACAATCTCACCGTCAAGCGCCCCGGCGACGGGCTCGCGCCGATCCGGCTGTGGGAGCTGATCGGCAAGCCCGCCCCGCGCGCCTTTGCCGCCGATGAGCAGGTGTCGCTGTGAAGGCGGTCGGGATCATCGGAGCGGGCGGCCATGCCCGCGTGGTGCTCGACACCGCGCGCCGGGCCGGGTGGATGGTGTTCGGGCTCTTCGATGCCGACCCCGCGCGCAAGGGCGACACGCTTGATGGCGCCCTGATCCTTGGCGATGACGAGGATCTGCTTCGGCGCGGTCCGGGGAGCATACGGCTCGCGAACGGGATCGGCGCGGTACCCGCAATCGGAGATACCGGCCTTGGCCTGCGGCGCAAGATCTTCAGCACGTTCAGCGCTGCGGGCTTCGAGTTCACGCCGCTGGCCCATCCGCGCGCGACGATTGCGCTGGCGGTGGATCTGGCTGCGGGCGCGCAAGTGATGGCGGGCGCGATCCTGCAACCTGGCGTGCGCATCGGCGAGAATGCGATCGTCAACACCTCGGCTTGCATCGATCATGATTGCGATATCGGCGAACACAGCCATATCGCCCCCGGCGCGGTGCTGTGCGGCGGCGTGAAGGTCGGGGTCAGTACCTATATCGGCGCGGGCGCGGTGATCCAGCAGGGATTGAGCATCGGCGCCGGAGCGCTGATCCCCGCCGGCTCAATCGTGCGCCGCAATGTCGAGCCCGGCGAGACCTTCCTGCCCCGGCGCGGAGGCAAGGCGTGAGCGAGGCGGTCAAGCGCATCGCGGTCGTCACCGGTACGCGGGCCGAATACGGTCTGCTCTCGCCAGTGATGCGGCTGCTCGATGCCGATCCGGGCTTTGAGCTGATCACGATTGCCACCTGCATGCATCTCGCGCCCCAGTTCGGGCTCACCGTGGACGAGATCGAGCGCGACGGCTTCACCGTGCATGAGCGGGTGGACATGCTGCTCGCCGCCGATACCGAGCTGGCGATGGCCAAGAGCATGGGGCTCGGGGTGATCGGCATTGCCGATGCGCTGGCGCGGCAAAAGCCGGATCTGGTGATGATCCTCGGTGATCGGTTCGAGATGATCGGGGTGGCGGCGAGCGCGACCCTGCTCGGGCTGCCGATCGCGCATCTGGAGGGCGGGCATGTGACCATGGGCGCGATCGACGATGCGATCCGCCATGCGATCACCAAGCTTGCGCATCTGCATTTCACCGCCACCCAGACCTATGCCGCGCGCATTCGCCAGATGGGCGAGAAGCCGCAGAACGTGTTTTGCGTCGGCGCGACCGGGCTCGACAACATCCTGCACGGCCCGCGCATGAGCCGCGAGGATCTCGAAGCCTCGCTCGGCTTTGCATTTGGCGAGACGAATTTCCTGATCACCTTCCACCCCGCCACGCTCGAGCGCGGGATGAGCGATGCGGCGCAGGTGGCGCAGATGCTCGCGGCGCTGGAGGCTTTCCCGCAGGCGAAGCTGATCTTCACCATGCCCAATGCCGATGCAGGCGGGCGCGCGATCCTCGAGCAATTGCAGCGCTTTGCGGGCGCGGATCCGGCGAACCGGCTGGCGGTGCCCTCGCTCGGCTGGGTGCGGTATCTGTCGACCATGAGCCTTGTCGATGCGGTGATCGGCAATTCCTCCTCCGGGCTGATCGAGGCGCCGAGCTTTGGCATCGGCACGGTGAATATCGGCACGCGGCAGGCGGGGCGAATCCGGGCGCAGACGGTGCTCGATTGCCCGGTGGAGCAAGCGGCGATCGAGGCGGCGATCCGCACGGCGCTGAGCCCGGAGTTTCGGGCGATGGCGGCAAAGGCGGTCTCGCCCTTTGGCGATGGCAAGGCGGCTCCGCGCATCGTCGAGGCCCTGCGCCGGGCGGATTTCTCGGGCCTGCTGGTCAAGGGATTTGTGGATCACCCTGCCGCAGCGGATGCGGGACAAAATGAGGGAGCGCGAGACGCATGACGAAGATTTGCGTGGTCGGCTGCGGCAATATCGGCTCGCGGCACTTGCAGGCGCTGGCGCGGCTGACGGGCCCGGCGGAGATCTTCTGCGTCGATCCGTCGGAGGCGGCGCGCACTCTCTCGGCCGAGCGGGTGGCGCAGATCGAACCGGGTGAGGGCCTGCGCTGGCATTGGCTCGAGAGCTTTGACGGCGTGCCGAACGCACTCGACGTGGCGGTGATCGCCACCGGCGCCGGCCCGCGCCGGATGCTGACCGAGGCGCTGCTCGCGCATGCATCGGTCAAGGCGCTGCTGCTTGAGAAATTCCTGTTCCAGCGGCATGAAGACTATGCGGCGGTGGGGGCGCTGCTCGCCGACAAGGGCGTGGCGGCTTGGGTGAACACCCCGCGCCGGGTCTGGCCGGGCTGGCAAGCGATCAAGGCGCGGCTGGTCTCGCCGGGGCCGATCACGCTGACGGTCGAGATCGGCAAGCGCAACGGGCTCGCCTCCAACGCCATCCATTTCATTGATCTGGCCGCCTATCTGAGCGCCGGTTCCGAGGGCTTCGCGCTGCGCGGCGACCGGCTCGCCCCGGTCGAGGGCGTCAGCCGCCACGAGGGGCAGCTCGAGTTTGGCGGCACGCTCTACGGCTTCTCGCCGTCCGGCGATTGCCTGAGCCTGCGCGGGCGGCCCGATCACGAGGCGCCCCATACCATCACCTTGCTCGCGCCCGATCTGCGCGCGGTGGTCGATGAGGGCGGGCAAAAGGCCCGCATCGCCTCCGCCGCCAGCAACTGGCAGTTGGTGGAGGAAGACTTCGCGCTGCTGTATCAGTCGGCGCTGACCAATGGCTTTGTCGAGGCGGTGCAGGAAGGGCGCGATCCGGGCCTGCCGAGCTTTGCCGAGAGCGCGATGCTGCACCAAGCCTGCATGGGCGCGTTTCTCGAGGCGATCGGGCTCGACCCGCAAGACCCCGCCGCGCTCTGCCGCGTCACCTGAGTTTTTCCCTTTGCCGGTTGCGCCGCTCCGCGCGCGCTGGCGCTTGTCTGTTCGGAGAGTGTCATGAAGATCCTCGTCACCGGGGCCGATGGCTTCATCGGCTCGCACCTGACTGAAACCCTGGTCCGGGCCGGGTATGATGTGCGCGCCTTTTGCCTCTATAATTCCTTCGGCTCCTGGGGCTGGCTCGACCATTGCGCGCCGGATGTGAAGGGCAAGTTCGAGGTCTTCATGGGCGATGTGCGCGACCCGTTCGGGGTGCGCGAAGCGATGAAGGATGTGGAGGTGGTGCTGCATCTGGCGGCGCTGATCGCCATTCCCTACTCCTATCACTCGCCGCAGAATTATGTGGAGACCAACATCTCCGGCACGCTCAACGTGCTGATGGCGGCGCGCGATCTCGGGGTGCGGCGGGTGGTGCATACCTCCACTTCCGAAGTTTACGGCACCGCGCTGTTCGTGCCGATCACTGAGGATCACCCCAAGCAGCCGCAATCGCCCTATTCGGCGACCAAGATCGGCGCCGATGCGATGGCCTATTCCTTCTACGCGTCTTTCGATCAGGACGTGGTGATCGCGCGGCCCTTCAACACCTATGGCCCGCGCCAATCGGCCCGCGCGGTGATCCCGACCATCATCACCCAGCTTCTGAGCGGCAAGGACCGCATCAAGCTCGGTGCGCTGTCTCCGACCCGCGATTTCAATTATGTCGAGGACACCGCCCGCGCCTTCATGGCGCTGATCTCGGCGGGGGATCAGGTGAAGGGGCAGAGCATCAATTTCGGCTCCAACTATGAGATCTCGATCGAGGATACCGCCAAGACGATCGCCCAGGCCTGCGGCGTCGATCTGACCATCGAGAGCGATGAGCAGCGCTTTCGCCCGGAGAAGTCGGAGGTCAACCGGCTGTGGGCGGCCAATGCCAAGGCGCAGGAACTCCTCGGCTGGGCACCCGAACATGGCGGGCTGGAGGGCTTTCGCCGCGGCATCGAGAAGACGGTGGCGTGGTTCAAGGATCCGGCCAACCTCGCCGGGTACAAGGCGGATATCTACAATCTGTGAGGCAGGCCATGCTGGCGCGAGGCCGTCATAGCGGGAATGCGGCGCCGGTGTCGGTGTCGGTGTCGGTGTCGGGTTGGAAGCCGGGCTGCCGTCATCTTCGGACCTGTTCCGAAGATCCATCTTCGGGTCTTTCGGGGGCGGGCAAGTGGAGAGATGGACCCTCGGGACGCGCCCGAGGGTGACAGAGCGTGCGGGGACCGTCGTCATCTTCGGACTTGTTCCGAAGATCCATCCTTGGGCCTTCCGAGGCGGGCAAGTGGAGAAATGGACCCTCGGGACACGCCCGAGGGTGACAGGGCGAGCGGGGACCTTGGTCATCTTCGGACTTGTTCCGAAGATCCATTCCAAGGCTTTCGCGCTCGGGCGAGTGGAGAAATGGACCCTCGGGACGGGCCCGAGGGTGACAGGGCGCGCGGGGACTTTTGTCATCTTCGGACTTGTTCCGAAGATCCATTCTTCGGCCTTCGGGGTCGGGCGCGATCCGGGGCTGGCGCCCCGGGTTACATGTAACGCTTGGACCCCGCGGTATTGAAACAATGCTCAATAGAGCGAGACGTGAGCGGCCGAAGGGCCGCTTTGACCAGCGAGGATCAGGACCATGACCAACGAACGCTTCATCCCGCTGGCGATCCCCAATGTCGGGGACGAGGAAGCCGAGAACCTGCGCCAATGCATCGCGACCAACTGGGTCTCGACCGTCGGCCCCTTTGTCGAGCAGTTCGAGGCGCAGATCGCCGAGGTCTCGGGGACGGCGACAGCCTCGGCGGTGGCGGCGGGGACCATGGGCCTGCATGTGGCGCTGATCGCGCTCGGGGTGCTGCCCGGGGATCTGGTGATCGTGCCGAGCTACACCTTCATCGCTTCGGTCAACGCGATCTCGCATGCGGGGGCAACGCCGTGGTTCATGGATGTGAGCGCCGAGGACTGGGCGATGGACCCCGAGAAGCTCGGCGCGATCCTGGCCGAGGATTGCGAGCGGGCGGCGAATGGCGATCTGCTGCGCAAGGCGTGCGGGCGCCGGGTGGCGGCGCTGCTGCCGGTCTATGTGCTCGGCACGCCGGCGGATATGGACCGGATCATGCCGCTGGCCCGCAATTATGGCTTGCCGGTGCTGGCGGATGCGGCTGCGGCGATCGGCGGCGCCTATAAGGGGCAAAAGCTCGGCGCGCTGGCGGATCTGACCGTCTATTCCTTCAACGGCAACAAGACCATCACCACCGGGGGAGGCGGCGGCGTGGTCGGGCCGGATGCGGCGCGGGTCGGCCATGTGCGCCATCTGGTGAGCACCGCGCGGGTCGGCACCAATTACGATCATGACGCGGTCGGCTTCAACTACCGCATCACCAATCTCGAGGCGGCGGTGGGCGTGGCGCAGATGGCCAAGCTGCCCGGCTTCATCGCCGCCAAGACCGCGATCCGCCGCCGCTACGACGCCGCCTTCGCCGGGCGCGCCGATGTCGCGCCGTTCCCGGATCCGGGCTATGCCACCAGCACCTATTGGTTCCCGGGCCTGATCTTGTCGAAGGCGTGCGGCTGGGATGTGCCGAGCCTGTGCGACGCGCTGCGCGAGAGCGGCATTCAGGGCCGCCCGTTCTGGAAGGCCAACCATCTGCAACGCCCCTATCTCGACGCCCCCCGCGCCGATGTCTCGGTGAGCGAGGAGATCTGGCCGCGGATCCTGACCTTGCCCTGCTCAACCTCGCTGAGCGGCGAGGATCAGGATTTCGTCATCGAGACGCTGACCCGGCTGCTCGACGCGCGGGCGGGGTAAGGGGGGAGCGGGGGCGGGGGCTCCTGTGATCTTAACGCTCGGTGAGCATTGTTTCAGTGCTGCATGGTCCAAGCGTCATATGTAACCCGGGGCGCCAGCCCCGGATCGCGCCCGACCCGCCCCACAGGCGGGCGCGATGCGCCCCCCTCGGGCCGGGCGCTTTGCTGCGATTGAAGTGCGATCTGCGAAGCTCTCCATATGCCGTCACCCTAAAAAACGAGCGGGGGTTACGCGGGCTCCTGTCATCTTCGGACTTGTTCCGAAGATCCATTCCAGGGCCCTCGCGCTCGGGCGGGTGGAGAGATGGACCCTCGGGACGGGCGCGAGGGTGACGGGGGGGAGAGCGGTGCCTTTCGTCATCTTCGGACGTGTTCCGAAGATCCATTCCAGTGCCCTCGCGCTCGGACGGGTGGAGAGATGGACCCTCGGGACGCGCCCGAGGGTGACAGGGGAGAGCGGTGCCTTTCGTCATCTTCGGACGTGTTCCGAAGATCCATTCCGGGTCCCTCGCGCTCGGGCGAGTGGAGAGATGGCCCCTCGGGACGGGCCCGAGGCTGACAGGGGGGAGAGCGGCTTTTCATCATCTTCGGACTTGTTCCGAAGATCCATTCCAGGGCCCTCGCGCTTGGGCGGATTGAGAGATGGCCCCTCGGGACGTGCCCGAGGGGGACAGAGAGAGCGGTGCCTTTCCTCATCTTCGGACTTGTTCCGAAGATCCATTCCAGTGCCCTCGCGCTGGGTCGGGTGGAGAAATGGACCCTCGGGACGGGCCCGAGGGTGACAGGGTGAGTGCAGCCCCTCGCGTCAATGCGCCATCAGTACCGGGCAGGGGACGTTGTGCAGGATGTCCCGGGTCACGCCGCCCAGCACATATTCGCGGAACCGCGAATGGCTATAGGCACCCATCACCAGCAGATCCGCCCCGACCTGTTGCAGATGCGCGAGCAGGGTCTTGCTGACCGAGCGGCCCTCTAGCGGCAAGGCGTTGACTTCGACCTCCAGCCCTTGGCGCGCCAGGAATACCGCGAGATCGCCCGCCGGGGTCTTCTCAGGCGTTTCCGGATCGATCACGGCGATGCTGACCGCGCTCGCCCGCTCCAGCAATGGCATTGACCGACGCACCGCGCGCAGAGCTTCGCGCGAGCCGTTCCAGCCGATGACCACTTTCGGGCCTACCTGCGAGGTGAGCCCGCCCGGCGTCGGCGCATTGGGCGAGAGCAGCACAGCGGCATCGCCGTCAAAGAGCGCCCCTTCGAGAAGGTTTACCGCGCTCTCCTCCTGACTTTTGCCATAGGGCTGATCGAGCACCACCAGATCGGCAAACCGGGCTCGGCTGCCGAAATTGGCGGCCAGACGGGGGAAGGAGCACACCAGCGGTTCGGCATCGCCATTGATGCCAGCGCGGCGGATACGGTCCTTTGCCGCGACCGAGCGCTCCTCGGACTGTTTTTGCGCCCGCTCATACATCTCCTGGGTGATGCCGGTCGTCACCTCCGGATAGCCATAGGCCGGGAAGTCCGGCTCATAGCCCAGAGCTAGCACCGACAGATGCCCATCATAGGCGCGTGTCAGGGCGCAGGCGAGATCGAGGCGAAGGCCGCCTTCCTGCTCGTCATCGAGATAAGTGAGGATGGATTTGTACTGCATCATCGCTCCTGTTCGGTCTCGTGGTCCACTGGATGGCCGAGCATGGCTTCGGCAACCGGGGTCACTGCCTCATGAATCTGTTGCTGAACATCGCGTGTCGTTTCGATGTTTTGCTGCATTGCCAGTGCCATCAGCGAGCTGATTTCGCTGGCATATTGTGCGCTCGCCCGCTCCCAGAACTTCTGGCAGGTGGCGAGGATCTCGCCGGGGTTCTGGCAAGTCTGCAATTGCCTCGCGGTCGCGCCATCCTCGCTCAAGCGCTGATCGGCAAAGCGCGACATTTCCTCCGCCATTTGCGACATGTGCTTGAGATAGTCGGCTTGCAGCCGGGCATTGGCGCGGAACAAGCGCTGGTTGATCTCCACCCAGCGACTGAAATCGAGATTGGGCAAATGCGCCAAGTTGGGCTGGCTCAAGTTCCGATTGCCAATGTTCGGTTGGGCTGCGCCGCGACGATTGATCTTGTTACTCATATCATCCTCCCTACGGGGTGCTTTTGTTGTTTTCGCTACCCTCGATTGCATATGGGAAAGAGTGACAGTGCTTGCATCGACCGCCTTTGACCGCGATCAAGCCGCGCGCGAAAAAAGCGATGCGCGCGCAGCAGATTTTCGGGGCGGTTGCTCTTAGCTGGCCAGATGCAACTCGACCCGTTGCAGCGTGCGATCATCGGGATGATCGCGTTCGACAAAGCCAAGCTCCTTGCACATGCTCAGCATCGCCTGATTGCCATCGAGCACATCGCCATACAAAAGGCCGATGCCCTCGGCCCGGGCATAGTCGATGAGCCGCTCCATCAAGGCCCAGCCGAGCCCCTCGCCCTTGTGATCGGTGCGCACGATCACCGCATATTCAGCCTCGGTCAGATCGGGATTGGCGGCGAGGCGGGCAACACCGAGCAGGGTGCTGTCTCCGGGCGGGAAGGCGCCAAAAGCCATCGCGCGTGAATAGTCGAGCTGGGTCAGCCGCGCGACCTGATCATGGCTCATCTTCTTCATGGTGCCGAAAAAGCGCAGGTGAATGTCTTCGGAGGACAGGTGTTCGAAGAACTCGCTGTAAAAGCGCTCATCCTCGGGGCGAATGGGCCGGATATGCAGCCGCTCGCCCTTCACCTCGTCGATGCGGTCCCATTCGGACGGGTAGGGGCGCAGGGCAAAGCGGGGATGGCCCTTTTGCGCTGCGGCCTCGGGCTGCACCGCCACCCGTGCATCGAGCGCCACCACCCCGTTTTCCGTCGCCAGCAGCGGGTTGATATCGAGCTCGGTGACGCATGGGCTCTCGGCCACCAGTTGCGACAGGCGCACGAGGGTGAGCGCGATCGCATCGAGATCGACGGCAGGGCGGTCGCGATAGCCCTTGAGCAGCTTGTAGATCCGGGTCTGCTCGATGAGATCGCGGGCCAGCATCATGTCGAGCGGCGGCAGGGCCAGGGCCTTGTCCGCGACCACTTCGACGCTGGTACCGCCGGCGCCAAACAGCATCACCGGGCCGAAGACCTGATCATCGCTCATGCCGAGGATCAGCTCATGCGCGCCCTTGAGCGGCACCATCGGCTGCACCACGACGCCGTCGATCTGCGCATCCGGCTGGCGCTCGGCGGCCTGAGCGAGCATCGCTGCCGCCGCGTCCCGTGCCTCCGCCGCGCTGGCGATATTGAGCCGCACGCCGCCGATATCGGATTTATGGGTGATGTCGGGCGAGAGGATCTTGACCACAACCGCGTCGGCGTCTTCGAGCATGGTTGCGGCGATCTCGCCTGCCGCCTCGGCATCGCTGGCGATCTCGGTCGGAACGGTGCTGATGCCGTAAGCCTTGAGCAGCGCCTTGGCTTCTGGCTCGGTGAGCATGCGTCCGCCCGCCTCGAGCGCCGGAGACATCGCGGCCTGAGCGGCGCTGCGATCAGGGGTGAAGTCGGTGCCGATCGCGGTCGGCGTGCGCATGAGCGCCGCTTGCGCCTGGTGATGGCGGGCGAGATAGGAGAAGCCGCGAATGGCGGCGGCGGGCGTGCTGTAGACCGGCAGTCCAGCCGCCTCCAATGCTTCCTTTCCCGGCCCGGCCGTCGCATCGCCAAGCCAGCAGGCGAGCACCGGTTTCGACGGGCCCTTGGCGCGGTGGGCGCTCTCGGCCTTGACCACCGCTTGCGCGGCTTCGAGCGGGGAGGCCAGCGCGGTCGGGCAGTTCATCACCAGCACCGCATCAATCTGATCATCCTCGAGCACGGCCTGCATCGCCGCCTCATAGCGCTCGGCACCGGCATCGCCGATAATGTCGATCGGGTTGCCCTTGGACCAATGTGCGGGCAGGGCCTCATCAAGCACCGCCATGGTCTGCGCGCTGATTTCGGCGAGCGTGCCGCTATTGCGGGCGATGGCATCAGCCGCAAGCACCCCGGCACCGCCGCCATTGGTCACGATGCCGAGCCGGTCGCGGCGCAAGGGGCGCTGACGGGCGAGTGCCTCGGCGGCGTTGAACAGATCGTCGAGCTCATCGACCCGCAGGATCCCCGCGCGGCGAAACGCGGCGTCATAGACCGCGTCCGAGCCCGCCAGGGCGCCGGTATGGGAGGCGGCTGCCTTCGCCGATGCTTCCGAGCGGCCGGACTTGACCACGATCACCGGCTTGGCCCGCGCCGCCGAGCGCGCCGCCGACATGAACTTGCGCGCATGGGTGACCTGCTCGAGATACATCAGGATCGCCTTGGTCTCGCTGTCGCGGGCGAGATAGTCGAGCATGTCGGCGGTATCGATATCGGCCATATCGCCCAGCGAGGCGACGACGGAGAAGCCGATGCCGCGCGGCTCTGCCCAATCGAGCATGGCGGTGACGATCGCGCCCGATTGCGACAGGATCGCCAGATTGCCCTTTTGCGGGGTGAGCTGGGCAAAGCTGGCGTCGAGGCCGATGCCCGGTACGATCAGGCCGACGCAATTGGGCCCCAGAATGCGCAGCATATGCGGCTTTGCAGCATCCAGCATCGCCTGGCGCAGGCCGCTTTTCACATCGACCCCGGCCGAGATCACCACGGCGGCGCGGGTGCCCTTGGCGCCGAGTTCCTCGATCACGCCGGGCACGGTAACGGCGGGGGTCACGAGCACCGCCAGATCCGGCACAAAGGGCAGCTCGGCGATGCTACTGGCGCAGTCATGGCCGTCGATCTGCGCATGATTGGGGTTGACGAGGCCGATCTCGCCAGCAAAACCAGCGCCCTTGAGGCGGTGCAGCACCGTATGGCCCAGCGAGCCCGGGCGCGGGCTGGCACCGATCAGGGCCACGGATTTCGGTTCGAGCATGCGGTCGAGATTGCGGATGGTCATATCAGGTCCCCTCCTGAAGCGCCGCGCCCGTGATGCGGCGCAGCATGATGGCGACAGGGTAACCTTGTCCGCGCCGCAGGCAAATGGCCTTGATACGGATCAAGCGTCGTTGACGTATGGGAAGTTCAACAAGGACGTCGGGGAAATTCAACAAGAACGGGCGCAGCGGCCGGTTAATCCACGAAGCGGATCTCTTGCGCGCCATCGATGACCTTGGCCATGTCGACCAGCACATTGCCCGGCCCGAGCCAGCGCGGATAGAGGAAGGCGCAGATCGCGATCAACTCATCAAGATCGCGCATGCGCAACCGGCGCGGGACCTCGACATGATCGAGCGTATTGCCCCAGCCCGCATAATAGGGGGTGCCCCAGCAATGCACCTCCATACCGCAGGCAAGCGCCTCGAGCCCGATCCCTGCCGAATGGGTCGCCAACCGGTCAACGCCCTGAAACAGCGCCGCGCGCGAGGTGGTCGGCTGGGCCAATCCGCGCTCATCGGCGATGCGCATGAGGTCATCAGCTTGCTCGGTGGTGATGTCGCGATGGCGCCAGCAGGCGACCTCGGCCCCCGGCCAGGTCTCGATACAGGCCTCGATCAGCGCATCGGGGCTCATCGTCGTCGGCCCGCCGAGCCGCATGCGCGGGTCATTGGTGTGTTGCAGGGCAATCCCGATCCGCTGCGCTTGCGAGAGCACCAGCCGTGCCTTGCGATGCGCGCTGAAACGCTGGCGCAGCTTGCGCGCAGCGAACAGCGCCTCGGCATGGCGATCGATATTGATGTGGTTGAGCATGTCCTCAAGGTCATTGGGACGGCGGGCATTGTCATAGGTGCCGGTCCAGTCGAGCACGACCGAGAAATAGATGTGCCCATCCACCCAGATGTGAAACGGGCCGAGCCCGACATGAATGATCGGCAGATCCGGGCGCAGTTGCCGGGCGAGATTGAGCTGCCGGCTATTGGCCGCGCCCCAGACGATGAGCGCATCAAGCTCGGGATTGTTCAGCTCATCGGTGAGCTCGGCGCTCTTGAGCTTGCTCTTGGCAAAGAGCTTGTGGAACTCGGGCACGGCGGCGTCGATCCCGGTCCAGCTCGGGCGCGGGGCTTGCAGGACGATCGCACGCCAGATCCCCGGAGCGCGTTGGCGGGCCGGACTGTATTTGAGATCGTTGAAATATCTGGAGAACCGATCGGATTGCCGGGTCAGGTCGCGAAAGCGGCGTAGCAGCGAGAAGCCGCGCGCGGCTCGTGCCGGAGTCGGCTTGTCGTCTGATTTGGGCAATGCGCCATCGGCCATTTCGCGAAGCCATCCTTTCCGGCGCAAGGCATGCTCGGCGGCGCGTGCCTGACCCTGGGGGAGGGATCAGCGCGGCGCATCGCCCGGCGGCCTCTTGCATACGCTCAGCTCTTCGGCGGCGCGCACGATCCGCTCGACCGCGTCGCCCGCCACCAGAGCAGGGTTATCGGCAAGAAAGCCTGCTTGTCGAGCCTTGAGCTGTCGGGCCGCAGGGAGATCGTTCTCGATCGCGTGCAAAGCCTGCAACAGTTCTGCCTCATCACCGGCGGGCAAGGCCAGACCCAGTGCGGCGAAATCGACGGGATGCGGGATCTGCGATTGCAGCGCGATCACCGGTTTGCCAGCGGCAGCGGCGCGCAGGCCGACATTGCTGAACAGGGTGATCACGGTATCCGCGCCCTCAATCAAGGCGTCTGATTCGAGCCCGCGATGCCAGAATACCACGCGCCCCTGTGCCTCCAGCGCAGCAAGGCGGGCGCGATGGGCCTCGATTGCGCTGGGCGGCTCGGAAGGATGCGGGGTCATCACGAGGCTGAGCCGCGGGCATGCCTCCAGCGCGCGGGCGACCCTGTCCACGGCTTCGCTCATCCGCGGGCCCAGCGGTTGCGAGGCGAGCAAGAGCCGCAAGGGGGCGGGGCCGGAGGTCTTTGCGTCGCTTATCGGCCAGGTCAGGGGATGCGCATTGCCAGGCGCTTGCGCCCCCCCGCTCGCAGCATCTGGGCGCGGTTCGATCTGCAAGGCTCCGCAGATCCGCAGCCGATCTGGCGCGATGTTATGGACCTGCTCGAGCAAGCGGGCTTGTTCGGTATCGATGCAGCAAAACACATCCGTCATTGGGGCGTCGTAACGGGGCGAGGCGCTCATCAACAGGCCCTGTGCCTCGATATTGGGCAGGCCAAGGCGCTGCGCTGCTTCGATCAGCGGACCGGCAAAGGGGCGGGCGCCGGGCATGATCAGGCAATAGGCCGGGCGCACATGCGCCATCTCGATTTCCAGCGCGCGGCTCAGGGCGCAATTGCGCGGCCAGTCATGGCTGAGCACTTTCATCGCCGCCAGATCGAAGGCCGGGCGCAGCGCTGGCTCAAGCTCGTGCGCGGGCGCTCGGTCCTGCGCGCTGCGTGTCCTGGTGATCAGCGAGGCGGCGAAGCGGGTAAAGCTCTGCCGATCATGCTGGCTCAGTTGCAAGGGCAGTCCGATAAAAGCGGCCTCGGTATCGAGCCTGTCGATCTGAGCGGCAAAGCGCGCACGCGCCCGGCCTCCGGTGAAGTAATGCGGCTGCAAAAGCGCCACAGGCCGCCGCGCGGCGATCCTTGCCAGCACCGCTCCTGCCGGACGGGTCCAGCGCTCGATGCGGCTGGGGCGGAAATCGGCGAGCAACAAGGCCGCTGGTTTGCGCGCCGCTCGCGTTGCCTTGGCAAGTGCGCGCCATTGGCGGCGCCAGCGCCGGTTCTGGAGGATGCGCCGAGCGGCCGGTTCGGGATCGGGAAGCGGCGGCGCGTCGACAGGCTGGCGCTGCTGCGGCGCGTAGGCTGCGCCGCTGGCCTCATGCTGCTGCGGGATCTCGCGGGCCCAGTGCAGAGCCATCAGCCGTGCCTCGACATTGCGCGCGAGGCACAAGGTCTCAAAGCCGCGCTCTGGGCCGATCCGATGCAGGAGCGCCATGGCGATGGCGCGCCAGTCATCTTCACCGGTCGCCAGCGTGATCGATAGCGAGGGCGGGATCTTGCCGATCTGCGACAAGAGCAGATGCGTTTGCAAGATCTCGGCGGCGCCGCGATCCTTGAGATCACGGGTGAGGCTGCGCAGGCAAAGCCGGGAGCGCGCCTCTTCGCTCAGCGATGCTTCCAGCTCGGTCATCAATGAAGCCGCGAACCGGCCTGCCAGAACATGCTCGATCTCGCGACTGGCGCCGACCGAGTGCAGCACCGTCGAGGCATCATAGATCTCGACCGGCAGATCAGGCGTCGGCCCGAGCGTGCAGGTCGACGGGCAGAGGATCATTGCGAAGCGGTATCGCCTTGCGGCCCAAAGGACGAATTGCGGCGAGATGCCGGGCAGCACGAACAGGCATCGCGCCTTCTGCGCCTGCGATTGGGTGGTCTCCCGAGAAGAGGTTCCTTGCCAGCAGATCGGGCGCAGGCTGGCGGCAATTGCTCTTGCGTGCGTGCCGCCCTTAGCCGCCACCAGACGATCGGCGCGCGCGATCTCGCCTTCGCGCAACGCCTTCAGATCACCGATGAGACCGGGCGGCAGGCCCGCGGCAAGGCCATAAGTCTGGGCCAGCGCAGTTCCGGCACGCAATTTGCTCGCAGCAGCAAACAGCGCATCAAGGCCGGGCCTCCCGGTCAAGGCGCGCTGCCAATTGAGCGCGAACAAGGGAATCCTTGCGGTATCGCGCCACTGTCCGGCGCGTACCCCCTTCGGCCAATACCGCGCGCCTTGGGCCAGCGATCGGGAGAAGTGTTGCGATAATCTGTCCATGCGCGGGTCGGCGTTAGTCACATCTTAAGTATCGTCGTTGATCTATAGGCTTATGGACACTGCGGTTTCCATCGAGGGTATTTGTAGCAAGATTTGTGCGGACTTTCTCTTAATCGGTTGGCACATCATTGCCACTTGTGATGCGGCCATAGGAAAATTGGCTCACACCCCCTCGAAGAAGACGGCAGTTTTGTGTTAATCACGCTCTAGGATTGAGCGGGCTCGGCAGAATCAGGTTCGGGCAAGGATTGCGGGGATGTTATGAAAGATCGTTCCGATCATTCGGTCGTGATCATGGCGGGCGGATTCGGTCGCCGTCTGGGTGATTTAACCAGAAAAACTCCCAAACCGCTGGTGGAAGTGGGCGGCACGCCGATCATCGAGCATGTCATCCGCAATTTCATTCGGCACGGCTACTCGGACTTTCACATCACCCTGCATTATCTGGGGCAGATGATTCAGGACTATTGCGGCGATGGTTCGCGCTTTGATGCCTGCGTCCGCTATGTCACCGAGATGGAGCCGCGCGGCACCGCCGGTTGCCTGTCGCAACTCAAGCACGCAATCCGCAAGCCGGTGATCGTCTCCAATGCCGATCTGCTGATGGGCGCCGATATGGGCGCGTTGATGGATCACCATCTCGAAAGCGGTGCGGCGATGACTTTCTGCGCGGTCGAGCATGCCGTGAAGGTCGATTTTGGTGTGCTCAATGTCGATGGCACCAATCTCAGCCATATCGAGGAGAAGCCGACCTATCGCTTCCCGGTTGCGAGCGGCGTCTATGTCCTCTCGGCCGAAGCCATTGATCTGATCCCGGATGCCGGGCGCTTTGACATGCCCGACGTCGCCACTGCCCTCATCAAACGCGGCGAGAAGGTCGAGGTCTATGTGACCCAGGAAGACTGGATCGATATCGGCCGCGTCGATGATCTCGAGCGCGCGAACCATCTGGTTCAGCAGCAAACCCAGAACCAGAATCGCCGCCGCGCCTGATCGGCGGGCAGCTCCCATTACGGCTCCCTTCGTAGCGCCTCTTTGCCTTCGCTCGCCGCCCATTGGAGCGGCGATACCGGGCGGGGGCGCTTTTCCCTGTTCTCAGGTGATGATGAAATCGGCGCTGGTGATATCGCTGGCATCCATCCCGCTCAGGGTGATGCTCTGCACGCCGACCGTGACGACGACATTGCCAAAGCCGTCATTGGCAATACCCAGATCGGCAAAACTGTCCACTGCATCGAGACCGAGTAGATAGATCCGGTCGAGCCCGTCCTCGAAATCGATGATCAGGTCATGGCCAAAAGCGTCATCGGTGTAGAGGAACTGATCTCGCACGCCATCGCCGGAGCCATCGGCATTATTGGCGGCAAGCGTATCATCGCCCGCACCGCCATCAATGCGATCGAGCCCCGCGCCGCCAGCGATATTGTCGTCGCCTGCCTGGCCGAGCAGCCGATCGCTGGCGCCTCCGCCGCCGATCAGCGTGTCATTACCAATGCCGCCCAGAAAATAATCATCGCCATCGCTGCCAACCAGCGTGTCGTCATATTTGCTGCCGACGAAGCGTTCGATATTGCTGAAGGTGTTATTGGCCGCGGCACCGGCATTATTGGCCTGATCGCTCAGGTCGATATGCACATATTGGCTCGCGCCCACATAGTTCATCAGATCGCTACTGCCATCGCCGCCATCGAAGACATCCGTCCCTGTCGCATCACGGTCGATGAAAGTGTCATTGCCCGCGCCGCCGAGCAGCGTGTCCGATCCGGCATTGCCAAAGAGCAGGTCATTGCCCTCGCCACCCTCGACATAATCATCGCCGCTGCCCGCGATCAGCGTATCATTACCCGCATCGCCATAAAGAAGGTCATTGCCCGCATCGCCGTAGAGATCGTCATCGCCTCCGCCGCCATGCAGCTCGTCATTGCGGTTGAGCCCGCGGGCGAAGTTGTCGCCGTCATCGCCATAGAAGGTATCAATACCGGTCGAGAGGGTGAAGCGTTCGATGCTGACATAGCTGTCACCCGCCGCGCCTTCGGCATTCTGGCTGGCATCGAGCAGGTGGATCGTCACCCCGACCGCGCGGTCGGCGGCCTCTTCGTAAGAGACCCAATCGGTGCCCGTGCCGCCATCATAGGCATCGCCGCCCGTGCTCGAGCGAAAGAAATCGTCACCGCCGCCCCCTGAAAACACATCGGCACCATCGCCGCCGCGCAGGGTTTCGCTGACCGCCGATCCGTTGACGATGCCGCCGCCAGGCCCTTGCAGCGAGAAACTCAACGCAGTGCTGGAAAGATTGAAGGTCGGTGGCAGGTCGATATCGGGCAATTCCACGATCAGCCCGACGACATCGACGCTGACGGTTTGCGGCGCCGCGACCACATCGTATCCGAGCCCGTCAAGAGTGACGTTCAGCGCGCTGGTCCCCTCCTCGACCACCTCTTCGGCGACATAGGCGGCGCTGACAATGATCGTATCGCCGCCGGTGGCCTGGGTGAGCGCGTCTTGCAAGGTCGCGTGTTCCGAATTGCGGTCCAGATTGCGGATCGGGCCAATCCCCCCCGCGAAATCAGCCCGATACCGGGTGCTGAAATAGTTCAGAAAGGTCTCATAGGCATCGACATCCGATGAATCCTCGTCGCCGATCAGCTTGTACTCGGTAAAGCGCGTCGCATTGCCATTGAGCACCTCGATCCGGTCCACGGCGGCTTCGCCATCGGCGGTGCCGATGCTTTCGGTGTCATTGGCATAGGCATCGGCCAGGCTCACCTCTTCACCGGCATCAACCTGCGCCTGAATGCTTTGATAAAGGGCAATCGTGTCGTCGATTGCGTAGCCATCGCGGACATTGTAGCCGATCCCGTCCGGGTAATAGGCGTTCCAGGCGGCCTCATCGATGAAGTACCAGTGCTCATCGGATTGATCGACATAATCCGTCTGCTGCACCACATTCGGATCGCTCAGATCGGGGCGCGGCGGCAGGGACGCACTCTCGCGGACCGGAAAGATCGCGATCCCCTCCGGCACCGCATCATCGGCGGCGGCGATCTGGATAAAGCGTGGCCATTCCTGTTGCGAAGGGTCGGCATTGCCGGTCAGCTCGACCGCATTGAGCCAGTCGATCGCCGCCGGGATCGGGTCGAGATATTTGGTGTCCCCGGTGACCGCATAGATCTTGATCAGCGTTTTGATTGCGCTCTCGGTGATCTTGGGGCTATAGGCGGCCGGTTCGAAATGCCGCCCCGGGGCAAGGACATAGAGCCCGTTGTCATCGAGCTCATCGCGGTCATATTGCTGGCCCCAGGCCGGTTGATGGCTCGGACCCTGAGCGGCGATGAGAAAATCGCCCAGCGAGACCATGGCGTCATAATAGGCGACGTCGCCGTCATTATTGAGCCGCTCATCATACCCTGTGTGCTGATAGCGCAGGATCAGCGCATCGGTGATATCCTCGAGCATGTCATCATTGAGCGTGTAGTGATCGCGATAGCTGTTGCTGTCGCCATTGGCCGCCATGCGGCTTTCATCCGAGCCCGGCGCGCCAAAATAGAAGCTTTGCGCAAAACCGCCATGATCGGCCTGCTGATCGAGCAGGGTTTTCGAGGCCAGGGCCACGGCGCGGTGCAGCCAGGGATAGTCGGGGTTCGAGACCCCCACCGCTTGCTCCACCGTGCTGAGAAAACTCAGGCTGAAGGTCGTGTTGTCATCATCGAAGGTCGAGAAAGTGTCTTCGCGTGATCCGGTCTGCGGATTGAGGATCTGAAACAGAAACGGATCATCATTGTTCACGTCAAAATCGCTCAGATCGAGCGAGTAGTTCCACCCGCCTGACAGCGACTGACTGGCGGCGATCAATTTGGCCGTCGTCAATGCCGTATCCAGCGCTTCTTCGAATGTGCGCGCCATGCTGCTCCCTCCGCCGCGTTCCCCGTTTCGAGGCGAGTCGCGTCCCCGCTCGAATGCTCCGTCTTGCTTAACATGGATCGAGACGGGTTTTCTTGCAGTGCAAAACTACACGTAGAATGTGTTTTTCGCGCACCGAGGCGATGCGACCCGGCCCTCACGCCGCAAGCCAACGCTCCATGGTGGCAAAGATGTGCTCAAGCGCCCCGCCATCGCGCAGCAGCGGATTGGCGGCGAAATAGGCCCGGCGCCGGGCAATGAGCTCTGCGCGTTCGGGCCCGTCCTGAACGATCTGGGAGATGGCCCCTTGCACGCCCGGCGCATCATGGACCACCATCGCCACCCCCATCCGCTCATACTCGAACATCGGGATATAGGTCTCGCGGTCAAAATGATCGACGACCACGGTATCGCGGTTCAGCAGCGCTGCTTCCATCGCCAGATTGGAGTTTTGGGTCACGACCAGATCGCTGCGCAGCGCAACGATATAGGGGTTCTCGCTCTTGGTGATCCGGGCGCTGAGATTGGGCTGGTGCGGCGCCATCGCCCGCTCATAAAGCGCGATATCGGCATCGGGCTCGGCCGGATGCATCTTTACGGTGATATCCGCGAGCGCGCCGATCGATTTGAGCGCGGCGCAAGTCCAGTCGATCAACTGAAGATTATAGCGCAGCTCGAGAGGTTGGGTAACGATCATCACCTGCAAGCGCTCTGCTGCGGCGCGGTGGGCCTCCGCTTCGGCAGCCTCCGGCCCCTGCCTGATCTGCCGCACCAGGGTTTCGAGCCGCAAGGATCCGGCCGTCGAGATATTCTCGAGCGGCAAGCCGAGATGGCCATGCAAGATCTCACCGCTGGAGAAAGTGTCGATGGAGAAAAACAGATCACAGAGCGGTTTGCGGTAGCGCGGTTTTTTCGACAGATAAACCGACTGCACCTCGAAGACCGGGACATGGCTCTCCATCATCACCACACCAGCCATGCGAATTTGCGGATTGCGCGAGGGCAGGGCGATCATCGAGGCGGGCGCGAGCGTGTCGCGCAGGCCCTGGATGAAGTGATCGGTGAGGATGAGCTTCTCGAAGTCGCGGGTCAGGAAATGCACCATCGCCTCCGAGAGTTTGCGGGATAATATCGGCCAAGGCGCGGCCCGCATCGGGGCGGGAAGGGCACCGAGCGTCGCATGCGCATGGCGCACGGCCCGTGCCAGGGCAGCTTCGGGGATCTTGGCGGTGATGGCGCTGGCCTTGCCGATCATCACCACCCGATCCGCAAAACCCTCGCTGTCGGCACCGGGTTGATCGATTTGCGGGACCGCGCTCTGATGACTGCCAAATTGCAGATGCAGCATCGCCCGGCGATCGAGCATCCCCTCTTTCAGGAAGGTCTTGATCGGCGTGAAGACCCGGTGATCGACGCTGATCATCAAGGCCGCCCGGCCGCGCATCTCTCTGCACGTATCGCCCAGCGCGCGGCCCGATTTGCGATGCTCGCTACAGGCCGCAAGCAATGCCGGGCGGTCGGTCTCGATTGCCAGAGCGCCCAGATGCCGCTTCTGTGCCTCCGGCTCGCCGCCGGGCTCATGATCGCGCGCATGGGGCGACAGGATCGCTTGCAACACCGCCTCCTCGCCCAGAGCCGATTGCGCAACCGCCATCTCTGCCGCTGGCCCCGCCGCGCTGCGGGTGACGAACAGGATCTCCGGGATCTGGCGCATGCGCAAGAAACGCTCGATCGCGGCGTAGCGATGGAGCAGCGGGAACATGCGATCATCAAGCCCGAGGGCAACCCCCTCAAAGTCGCGCAGCGGCAGATCGGCAAGCGGGGCAGGCAGGGAATCGCTGATCTGGGTCGTCAGATTGGCGGCCATGGCACCGCAAAAATCCGATAAGGCGACCATTTCACGATCATAAAGATCGGCGTGATCGCGCAGGATATCGACGATCTGACACCGGCCAGGGGTGTTTTGTGTGTCTTGCGAGTCTCGTCCGTCTTGCTGGTCTCGCGCGTCTTGCCGGGCCGAAAGACTGTCCGCCAGCGCCTTCATGCGATCATCGGCCGGGCCGTAGGTGATAAAAATCAGGTCGCGCTTTGGCGGCAAGATCGCGGACAGGGCGGCGCTTACGGGAACGCGGTCGAGAACGACGGCAAGGGGGGCGACATGGGGGGCGACATGGGGGGCAGCAAGGGGGGCTTGCGGGTCGGCCGCGTCGCGCGCTTGCAGGGCGCTGCGAAGGGGCAGGCTCTCATCGGGCCGATGGGGCAGGGCGCGGGCGATCCAGCTCAGCGGCGCGGACTGCTCCAGCGCAATCGGGTCATCGGCAAAAGTGAGCATGCGCCCGGCCAGATCAAAAGCCGCAGCGTGGCGCTCGGCACAATGCAGCAGCCAGCAGGTCGCCTGCATCGCCCAGTCACATTCGCTCGCCGCCCAACCCGCGGCAATCCCCTCAAGCCGATCAAGCCCGGAGCTGTGGATATGCGGCGCGGCCTGACTGATTTGCGTCAGAACGGATTTGCGCAGCGGCGCGTTGCCCATCATCGGGCTGGCCCAGATCAGAAAATCGGGCAGGTCCCGATAGGCGCCGACCGTGCCCAGCACATTGGGCAGTTTCTCGATCGTGCCCGGCATCGCGGCAAGCCGCCCCTGCCATTGATGCAGATAGGCGAAAGTTTCGCTCGGGCGGATCTGGGCAACCGCGCGAAGGCCGATCTGAACCGCAGGCCCAAACAGCGCGTCGTCAAAGTCCTCAAGGAGCGGCAGCAGCGCCAGCACCTGCTCCCAATCCTGCGCACGGCCTGCGAGTGCGAGGGCGCGATAGGCCGAGCGCGCCGCGCCGGTCAGCTCATGATGGCGCAACCACAGGGTCAGCGCATCGGCAACCCGTCCTTGCGCAGCGGCGGCGCTGGCCTGTTGCGGGAGCGGAGCGGCGATTGCCGCATTGCGGGGCGTAACGGGGCGCGCGGACATGAGATTGGCACCAATGAAAGCTGAGCGACGGCAGCCGCGGCCTTTACCAACGCAGTTGCGGGCAGCGATGCGTTGCTGGCAAATCCGCATCGCGCTCCGTTGCGGTTTCCGCACGCCGGTGATGTCACGGCGCCACAAGCCCGCGCATCCTGTGCGAACGGATGGGGCCCTGGTGGCAGGGCCCCGCCCGAAAGCGCCTTCCTAGAGGAGCAGATCCTCATCATTGATCAAGGTGGTGAGGTCCTTGCCGACCGCATCCCCCTCGAAGCTGAATGCCTCGACGAAATCATCGCCCTGACCGTCAGCATTGATGAGCACGCTGGTTTGCGAGCCCGATTGCACCAGGCGGACAAAGCTGCTCGCCGCCCCCGTCCCGTCGATGGCAGCGCTCAGATCGAGCACATCGCCCTCGGCAGTATTGAAGTCAGCAATCTGCGAAGCATTGCCGCCCGGCTCGTAGACGAAGCGATCTGCTCCGGCACCGCCCTCGACCTCATCGGCCCCGGCGCCAAAGATGATGGTGTCATTGCCACCATCACCATAAAGCCGGTCGGCACCGTCACCGCCGCGCAGGATATCATCGCCCTCGCGACCGCGCAGCTTGTCATCGCCCGCCTCACCGAACAGCATGTCGGCGCCATCATCGCCTTCGATCTGGTCATTGCCGGCACCGCCGACAAGCAGATCATCGCCATCGCGGCCGCGCATGACATCATCGCCCGCTCCGGCGAACAGGCTGTCATTGCCGCTTTTGCCGTCCAGCTTCTCGGCGCCGTCGGTGCCGATGATGATATCGTCGCTGTTATCCGAGCCAACCAGGCCGCTGATCGCCGCGCTGGTATCGATGCTCGGCACCTCCGGGAGATCGGCGGTGCTGGTTGTTGTCGTGACAGTCGTCGGCGTAACGATCGCTGTTGGCTCAGGAGTGACTGCTTCCTCTGCCGTCGAGAAGTTGAGCGCAGCGCTCCCCGTGATCCCGGCAAAGGCATTGCCCGACAGATCGGTGAAGGCGCCGTTTTCGATCTCGAGATAGAAATCGGTGCCCGCCGCCAGATCGGCGCTCGGATTGATCGTCACGCTCGATCCCGAGATGCTGACCTGCGCGCTGGCCGCGTCGATGGTCTCGACCGCGGCATTATCGCTGCTGCGGCGCAGGATCACCGAGCCTGTGCCCGCCGCCACATCTTCATCGAAGCTCAGCACGATATTGGCATCCGCCGCGACATCGGTGCTGTCATCGGCAGGGCTCGCATCGGTGAGCTCGGGCGCGGTCTCATCGAGCGCTGTCGGCAGAATGGTCGGCTCCGGTGTCTGGGTAGCGAGATCGCTGCTGCCACCGGCATCGACGCGCAGATTGTCGAAGGCGAATTCCTCGTCCCCGCCATCCATATGCGCCGTGATCATGATGTCGAGCGTGTCGCCCGCTTCAAAGGTGAAGCTGAAATCCTGCATGGTGTTGGACAGGGTCTGCCCGGCATCGCCGAAATTGCTGATATAGTCGCGGATATCGGTATCACCGGCCCCGGCTGCATCGCGAATGCCATCGGCCGCTTCAGCTTCGGAAGTGATGAAGCTCGGGTTGCTGACCAGCGCCAGCGGCTGGTTGCCGCTGCCATCGATCGAGCGGAACACCAGCCCGACCTGCCAGGTCGTGCCACCATCGGTCGAGTACATCACCGCCAGATAATCGCGATCATCATAGGCCGATGCACCGACGCCGCCGGTATTGCCCACCCCGAAACTGCCGGTGAAGGTCAAGGTACCGGCACCAGCGGTATCGATCTGAGCAAAGGTCAGGCTTTCCAGATCGGTCGGGTTGGCGCCGTCCAGATCCTCACCCGCCCAGAAGAACGAGCCCTCAAAGCCCTGATAGCCGTCATTATTCTTGGTATCGATATCGGTGCCATCGGTGCGCACGAAGTAGTCATCGTCGAAATCCGTAAAGCTTGCGGTCGCGAAGTAGCGCGTGCCGAGCCCGTCGGTCTCGAAGGTTTCCTCGAAGAGCGGGCCAACCGGCAGGCTGCCGGTGGTGAAGTTCAGCGCAGTCGGATCGCTGATCCCCGCAAAGATGTTGCCCGCCGCATCGCCGATCGCATTCGCGTCGATGGTGACGTAGTAGTCGGTGTCGAAATCGAGATCATTGACCGGGTTCACCGTCACCGTATTGCCGCTGAACACCACATTGCCCGAGGTCGCGCGCAGCGCCTCGATCACCGTGCCATCGGCGGCGTGGATGTAGATGAACCCATCACCGGCCGCGATCACCTCCTCATCGAAGGTGAGGGTGATGTTCTGGTTGAAGGCCACATCCACCGCATCATCGACCGGATTTGTCGCGGTCAGGACCGGTGCCGTCACATCGCCGGTGCCCTGGATCGCGAAGTCGAAGCTGGCTTCATCGGCGTCATTGCTGACGATCTCGACGCTGGCTTCATGCAGGCCGGTGACGGTTGGTGCGAAGTCGATCTGCACATCGAGGCTGCCACCGACCGGCACACTCGCCGGGGTGAAGCCGACCAGGGTGAAGGCCGCCGCATCGGCACCCGTGATGTTGATGGCGGTGACCGAAAGCGGTGCGGTGCCGTCATTGGAGATCGTGAAGGTGCGGCTGCTCGGCGCGGCCAGACCAGTGGCGCCAAAATCGGTGCCATCGACCGTGTCCGGGGTCACATCGCCATCAAGGATCAGCGTATCGTCCAGCCCGGCAACCGCGATCTCGGGCTCGGGGATGACCGGACCGTTCGATTCGATGCGCAGATTGTCCATCGCGAATTCTTCATTGCCGCCATCGAGATGGGCGGCGACGATGATCTGGACACTGTCAGCTTCCGGAATGGTGAAGCTGAACTCTTGCAGTGTGTTGCTGAGGGTGAAGGCCGGATCGCCCGTGCCGTCCATGACATCGCGAATATCCGCATCGCCCGAAGTAACCGCCCCGCGAAGCTCTTCGGCTGCGGCGCTGGAGCTGGTGGTCAGTTGCAGATCGGTTACCAGACCCAGCGGCTCATTGGCCAGATCGCCGCTATTGCTTACCGCGCGGAACACCATGCCGACCTGATAGGTGCTGCCGCCATCGGTCGAGTACAGGACCGCGACGAAATCGCGATCATCATAGGCCGAAGCGCCGGTGCCGGCGGTATTGCCGATGCCGAAGGCGCCGGTGAAGGTCATCTCGCCCTGACCGGCGGTATCGACCGACGTAAAGGTCAGCGTCTCCAGATCGTCCGAGGACAGGCCATCGGTGTCTTCCATGGCAAAGAAGTAGCTGCCATCGATGCCCTGATAGCCGTCGCTGTTGCGGGTCTTGATGTCCGAGCCGTCGGTGCGGGTGAAATAGTCGTTGATCAGGTTCGCTTGCGTGTTCGAGTTCACATAGCGCGTGCCCTCGCCATCGGTCTCGAAGCTCTCCTGGAACAGCGGCCCGCCAACGCCGACACCGGTGGTGAAGTTCAGCGCATCCGGCCCGGTGATCCCGGCAAAGCCATTGCCTTGCAGATCGGTGATCGCCCCGGCATCGACTTCCAGATAATACCCCGACAGCAGGCCCAGATTGCCAACCGGGTCGATGGTCACGGTGGTGTCGGCAACGCTGATCCGGTCGCTGGTGATGTCGATCTGCTCGACCACGCTGTCATCGGCGCTCGAGCGGATGGTGACAAAGCCGGTGCCGACCGCGACGGCCTCGTCAAAGGTGAGGCTCAGCGGATCGGCAATACCGATATCGCTCGCCTCATCGGCCGGAGTGCTGGAGACCAGAACCGGGCCGGTGAGATCGATCGCACCTTGCACCGCAAAGTCGAACAGCGCCTCATCCGCGTCATCGGAGGTGATCTCGATACTGGCCGAGCGCAAGCCCTCGGCGGTCGGGGTGAAGGTGACGGTGATCACCTGCGAGGTGCCCGGCAGCAAGAGCCCCGGCACGAACCCGGTCGCGACGAACTCATCGGCATTGACGCCGGTGACGCTCAGATCGGTCAGGGTGAGATCGGTGGTGCCATCATTGCGGATGACGAATTGCTGGATCGCGCTTTCGCCAATCCCGGGCAGGGTGCCAAAATCGGTGCCATCGAGCAGGTCCGGCGTCGCGTCGCCATCGGTGATGTCATTGCCCAGGCCCAGAACGGTGAGTTCCGGCCCCGGCGGCGGCGCAACGATCGAGAAGGCCTGCGCCCAGATCGCCGGGTCGATCAGCGGATCGTTTTGCGAGGTCCAGTTGGCCGGATCGTTGATCGCGGTGAGCGCCTCGGTCGGCGAGAGGAAATCGGTGGTGCCGCTGTAATAGGCGTTGTCGACTTCCGGCGTGACCGAGACGGCGGTGAAGCCTTCGGTCAGACCGTCCGGCAATTGCGTGCCATAGCTGGGATGGCTATCGGCACCGAACCCGCCGCTCATGTCGAGCGCAGCCAGGAAGGTCGGCGCGCTGCTGCTGCCTTGATAGGCGAGCACCTGATCGCCATTGGCCGAGAAGTTCAGATCATCGCCCGAAACCGAGCCGCTGCTGGCGCTGGCGCCAAAGGCGGTGCGCTCGATGATCACCACATCGCCGATGGTCAGGCCTGACGAGGTCCAGGTCAGGGTCGGCTCGCTGGTGCCAAGGGCGCCGTTGAAATACCCGTTCTCGGTGAAATGGATCTGCTGGCCCGCTTCGATATCCGTGGTGGCGACGAAGGCGAAGGCATCCGAGCCATTGCCCGCGCCGAACATGTCGTCGGCATTATAGCCGATAAAGGCAATCGAACCGGTGGACAGGCCGAGCTGGTTCTCGGTGAAGAAGCTCAGCGCGGTGGTGTCGAGGATCCCGGCAAACGGGTTATTCGCGACATCGACCACCGCATCGGCGGCGACGGTCACATAGTATTCCGCCCCGGCTGGCAGCGCCGAGTTCGGGGTGATGGTCACGGTCGCGCCGTCAAAGCTGACCGTGCTCGGGATCTCGGCATCGCCAAGGCGCGAGAACAGCGCGATGGCGCCGGTGCCCTGATAGACTTCCTCGGAGAAGGTGAGGGTGATGCTCGCGCCCGGCTCGACGCCGATCGTGTCATCGACCGGGGCGGTGCTGAGCAGGGTCGGTACAATCGTGTCCGGCGCGCCGATGTCATAGGTGACGGTCTGCCAGCTCGACTGTGCAATATCGGTGTCCGAGGTGATCCAGTTCGCCGGATCGTTGATCATCACCTGCGCCAGCTCCAGGCTCTCGAACACGACCGGGCCATTGTAAAAGCCGTTATCGACTTCCGGCGCGATCGCGATGGCGCTGCGCCCTTCGACCAGGCCCGGCGGCAGTTCGGTGCCGCTCGAGGTGTCGGACTCGAGCCCGAAGCCGCCATTCATGTCGATCGCGGCCAGGAAAGTCGGGGTGGCTTCCTCGCCGGTGAAGGCCAGGATCTGATCACCGCTGGTCGACAGGTTCAGCACTTCGCCCGAAGTGGTGCCGACCGAGGCGAAATGGCCGCCGGTGGTGCGCTGCATGGTCACCACGGTGCCAGCGGCGATGCCGGGCGAGGTCCATTGCAGGACGTCCTCGCTCGCCTCGATTGCATTGAAGCCGGTTCCGTTCCAGCCACGATCGGTGAAGTTGATGACCGTACCGGCCAGAATGTCCTGGGTCGCGACAAATGCGAAACCATCGAGCGCCAGCGCATCATCGCCGCCATAGGCGACAAAGGCGATCGAGCCCGCGCCGAGTTCGGCGGCACTGGCCGAAGTGGTGAAGTTTAGCGTCGTGGTGTCTTCAAAGCCCAGATAGATGTTACCGGCGCGGTCGCGCACCGCATCAACCTCGACTTGCACATAGTAGCTCGCGCCCACGTCCAGATCGCTGTCCGGCGTGATCCGGACCGTATAATCCTCGAACAGCACGCTGGCCGAAACCTCGCTGTCATCGGCGGCGTTGAACAGCCGGATGCTGCCGGTGCCGGCGACGACCTTTTCGTCAAAGGTCAGCACGATATCATCGGTGGTCGAGGCGAAGGTGCTGTCATCGCTCGGCAGGCTGGAGACCAGAACCGGCGCAATCACATCGCGCGGCAGGTAATCGAGATCGATGAAGCTCTGCTGGAAGCCGAACAGCGGCAATTGCAGATCGCCGCTTTGGGCATAGATCGGCTCGACATTGTCATCGCCATCGCCGAGCAGATCGTTGATGTCATCGGCGGTGGCAGCGGAGTAGCCATAGCTCAGGACCCCATCGCCGACCATCGGGCGCGAGAGGGTGAAGACGATCTGATTGCCATTGATCGCTACCGAGGTCACCGGGATGAATTGCTCTTCCACCCGTGGGCCGACATTCGACAGCACACCTTCGTCGCGCACGAACAGCAGATCCTTGGCGTCATCGCCCAGGGTCAGCGTCATGCCCGCCGGGACATCGACATCGAAGGTGACGGTCGCATCCGTGAAGCTGTTTTGCATCGTCACATTGGTGACCACCGGCCCGGTATTGCCCGAGGTGATCGCCGCGGCCATGCGATCGGCCGCGATGTGGAAGCCCTCGGCGGTGAGGTGAACGGTATCAGTCAGTTCGATGTCATAGATCTCGGTCGCCAGCACCACATTGTCATTGGCGGCAGCAAAGGCGTTCTGGATATCCTTCACATCATCGAGGCCCTCGAACGAGCCCAGACGGCGGCCGATATGCTGGATATAGATCAAAGGCTCGCTGGCCTGACCCTGGAAGGCGCCGGGGAAAGAGTTCAGCGTGTAGTTGAGGATCTCATTGGTCGTGTAGTTGAGACCGGCGGCATAAAGCGCCTCGAGCTCTTCGTCTTCCGTCGTGAGATCGGCATTGGTTTGCAGCAGCGTGGTATCGGCCTCGCCTTGCGCCCAAACGAGGCCAACCAGCTCGAGATTGGTCCGCCCGGCAAGCGCGTCGTCGATGGCGGGCTTCACGGTGTCCGACAACATCGGGCCATCGAAATCGCCATTGCCATCGCCGACGGCTTCCAGCGCCCCCGACTGGAACTCGTCAAAGAAGCTCGGCTGGTCTTCGTTCGATTGCTCGAGCATCGGCTTGCCGCCCGATGCCGCATCGACAATGATCACATCGCCATATTGGCCGCCATGCTGCTCGAAATAGCGGATCGCGAACCGGTCGGCGGCCAGAACATTGTCCAGCGTGACGGTGCCATCCCCATTATCGGTGACGCTGATATCGCCGCTTGCGATACGCGCAGAGAGTTCGAAGCCGGTCAGGGTCTCGAGCTGAGCGACGCTCAACGTGGTGACGACATCATCGGCTTCCGAATCCGCGTCCTGGAACCAGTTAGCGACCAGCGACTGGCCGGAGACGATGATGACCGCGGTCGGGGTGCCGCGCTCGGTGACAAAGGAAATCTCGCCGCCCGAGCCGCTGGTATCGAGCGCGGTGCCGCCCAGATCGGTGATGGCCCCCGCGCCGATGCTGACCCGGATCTCGGTGCCGGCCGGCAGATCCTCGACCGGGTTCAGGATGATCTGATTGCCGCTGAAGGTGATGGTACCATCCACAGCCGCGACATCGATCTGAGCCAGCACGGCACCGGTCGAGGTCTCGATGGTGATCACGCCGCTGCCCGCCTGAACCTCTTCGCTGAAAGTCAGGGTGATATCGGCACCGACCACCACGCCGCTCGCGCCGTCATCGGGGGTCGATGTGGTCAGGACCGGCGCGGTTTCATCGCTGATGCCGGTGATGTCAAAGGTGTAATCGGTCTCATCCGGGTCGGAGTTGCGGACCACGATCGTGGCGGTGCTCACCCCTTCGGCATTGGGGTCGTAGGTCACCGAGAAGGTCTGGCTCGACTGGCCGGTAATCGTGCCGCTGGTGAACCCGCTCACCGAGAAATCAGCCGCGTTCAGGCCCTCGATCTCGATATCGGCGACCGAGAGTTGGGCCAGCGCGTCATTGCGAATGGTGAAGGTGCGGGTGATGCGTCCGCCTGCCGCTGCGGTGCCAAAATCGGTGCCATCGACAAGGCTCGGCGTGTCGTCGCCGGTCAGGATCTCGGAGCTGCCATCGGCGCCGATAATGGTGATTTCCGGCACCGCGAGCGGGTCGATGGCGAAGGCAAGCGGCCAGTTCCCCAGGATACGCACTGCAGCGTCATCATTGAGGGTCCAGTTCGAGGGATTGTTGATCGCTGCCAGGGCTTGCGCGGCATTGGCGAAGGCTGCCGGGCCGGTGTAATAGGCGTTATCGGTCTCGGGGGTGATGGCGAGAGCTGTGGTGCCTTCGATCAAACCGGTGGGCAGTTCGGTTCCGGCGGTTGCGTTGGTGTCGACGCCAAAACCGCCACTCATGTCAAGCGCCGCGAGGAAGGTCGGGGTGGCGGTATCGCCGACATAGGCCAGCACCTGATCGCCGCCGGTCGAGAAGTTGAGATCGCCCGTTACCGAGCCATTGGAGACCGTGCCCGAGCGCTCGATCCGGATCACATCACCGGCGACCACGCCGCCGGAGGTCCAGATCAGGGTGTCTTCGGTATCGCCCAGAACACCGCCTTGCACGCCATTATCTGTGAAGCAGATCTGCTCACCGGCGGCGATATCGGTCAGCGCGACGAAGCCGAAGCCGTCGCCATAGCCGGCATCATCCGAATTGTAGCCGATAAAAGCGATGGCGCCGGCGGTCAGGCTCGATGAACTGGACATCCCACTACTCCCCATTGTCGAGCCCGGCGATGAGCGGCCATGGCTCCTTGCAATCAACACCCTGCGGATCCGCCCGGGCGGGGGCTGCAATCGGGGGAGGGGGCAATCTGGGACCCGGTGCGGGGGCAGCGCGCGCTGCTCTCATCATCCCGCTCAGCCTTCCGATCGCGCGTGGGCGAGGGAAAGGCACCGATTTTCGCGCCATCAAACGCGCGCAGTTTCGCGATTGGTCGCATGCTTCAAGTCATGTGCCGTTAAGACACATGATTGTCACAATGCGAACGTACCGAAACAGAATTGTTGTTTCCCAGTCGTTCCCCTGCCCCGAAAGTGCGCATGCACAGACGGATAATCCCTCTTTTTTCCTATCCTCAGCGGCTGGAGAGAACCAAGGGGCTGTGGGTAACTTTCTTTGGAAAGATTAATCGCTGCCCGATTTCGGCCCGATTTGGTGCCATTGCGCAACAAGCAGCGTAGCGGTAACTATAACCTGAAGACCGCTCTTCAGGAGGCATCAATCGGGAATTCGCCCGCGAGCAGGGGCGCCGGAGGCGATTCGCCGCCTGACGCGCCGCCTCAGCCTGACAGGCGCGCTTGTCTGCGGGCGAGGGGCAAGCGGTGGAAGGCAAGCGGTGGAAGGCAAGAAGCGGAAGGCAAGAAGCGGAAGGCAACCGGGGTAGACAAAAGAAGACCGCCTGGGCGATGGCCCCTAGCGATCCTCCTCCTCCGATGGATCGGCAGCCTGCGGGCGGCGCCGCCGCGCGCGGATCTCCGCCATGCTCGAGACCTTGGGCGCCTCTTGTGAGAACAGCTCTGCCCATTCCGTCAAACTGTCCATGCCGGCGCGTTTGATGATGAAGCTCAACGCCCCCTTGTAGACCGGGTCCGATTGCACAAACAGCTTGAGCCGCTCGGTCGCGACGCGGGGCGGTTGCAGGCGCCGGGCCTCGGCCTCGCTGACCGGGGCTGGAGCCCAGAAATTGCGCAGGCTGCTGGCCGAATGCTGGTGCACCGGCAATTCGATCAGGCACAGGAAGAACAAGGCGCGGTCCAGCCGCAGACGCACCGCATCATCATCCATGGCTTCCCAGCCTTCTTCGGCCTCGGAACCGCGGATCGGGTAAAGGGTCTCGCGCAGCCAGGTTTGCCCCTTGCGCGGCAACAGGTTCCCGCCTTCGCGAATTTCCACCTGCACCGCCGTCAGCATGTCGGCCAAGCTTGCCACGATCGGATCATAGGGCCAACCGGGGCGCAAGGCGCGGCGCAGCAGGCGGGCGAGCAGAAAGGGGGCGAAAGCCTCGGGCACCGGCAGATCGCCGCCATGATCGGGTTGCTCGGCCATGCGCTCCCATAGACGGCGCAAGGGCGCTGGCGCGGCGGGTGTCGGGGCGCGGGTTTGCGGATCTTGCCGCGCCGCAAGCAGGCGTTGCACTGACCAGGCGATATCAGCGCCAAGCCGCGCTTCGGCCTCGGGCGAGCGGGCGCATTCGGCGATGCATTGAAGCACAAAGCTCAAGGTCTGCGGATCGGGCTCGGGGGCGAGGGTGCGCTGGCGCAGGGAAGCTGTTTGTCCCAGGCCAAAGCCGCCGCTCGGGGCGGTGCTGGCATTGGTCTCCTCGACCAGGCTTTCGAAATGGCGCCGCCATGCCTGCACCGCGCGGGTCGCAATCGCCAGACGCAGGCGCGGGGCGTCGAGCACCTCGGGGATATCGGCATCCTGTTCGAGCACGCTGGGCAGATCGCTCTCCAGCGGATAGCCGCCGGCAAAGGCCGCGAGCAGCCCGCCAAAGCCTGCGCCCATGAACAAGCCAAGCCCTTGGCTGGCAAAGGCCGGCCAGCCATCCATTTCCGCCACCAGCAGCGCGACATCGGTAAAGAGAGCCCCGTGATAATCGCGCATGGTCTCGAGAATCGGGCGGGCCGAGCGTGCATCGGTGCTCGAGACGGCACTATCGAGCGCGGTGAGAAAGCGATTGGCAGCCGCTTGCAAAGCGGCATCCTTGCTGCGCTGGCACAGAGCCGCCCAGATCGGGAGTGCTTCACGCGCCGCCTTCATCAGGCCCTCGCCATCGCCAGCCGCGCCCAGAGCGCTGATCTGAGCGGTGGTTTCGGCGAGCATCATGCCCAGTCGCGCGGTATCAACCTCCTCGGGCAAGCTTTGCGCCGCCTCGGCCAGTCGCTGCGCCAGCCCGCATTCGAGCAAGGCGAGATCGAGCGCGCTTAGCGCGTCGCTGCCTTTCAGCCCCCGCAGCCAGACCGGCAGCAAGGTCTCCAGCGCCTGTTCCGGCCCGTCAAAAGAGCGCATCACCAGATGCGCGCCGCGCTCGGATATCATCTTGAGCGCTGACAGGATCGGGCCATGGGCGGGGATCTGCCGGTCGAGCTTCTGGCGAATGGTACCAAGGGCCGCGAAGTAGATCTCCGGATTGCCGCTCTCGGCCCGCTCGAACCACGCAAACAGAGCATCGCGCCAGAACCGCGCCCCGCCCCGCCCGGTCCCGCGCGCGGCTTCACAGGCCGCCCAGCGCTGGGCGAAATCTGCGACGCAAGCAGGATCGATCAGCCCGGCTTCAGCCCCGTCTTGGCCGCCGGTCCCCTTCAGCAAAATCCCCTTGAGCGAATAGGCGCGCAATTGCGCCACGGCCTGCATCAAGGCTTCGTCCCGAGCGAACAGCTCCGCAGCGCTGCGCACGGCTTGCAGCACGGCAGCCAGTGCGTGCCGCGCGTCATCGGGCAGATCGGCGAAGAGATTGGGGCGCTCGCGCACCCAGAGCGCCGGTTGCTCCCCATCGGGATCCACCAGCGTCCCCGGATCGAGCGTTAGCAGCGTCGGCCCTTGCGCCGCAAAGGTGGAGAGACGCCGCTTGAAGGCCGGGCCATCGACCGGAGTGGGCGTGCCCTCGGGCAAAGCGCTGCGCAATTGGAGATCGTTCTCAAGGATCTGCGAGAGCTCGGCAAGCGTGGCGATGGGCGAGGCTCCGCGATGCAGCGGTGCCAACCATTCCGGTGTGCGCAGCAGCAAGGCGCTCCAGAACAGGCGCCCCGGCTGGGTCGAGGCGATGCGCTCCCAGCTCTCGGACCAACTGGGATCGGTGGTGCAGGCAATCAGGCCAACACAGCGCGCCAGCCCGAAGGCGGGCAGATCGGTGTGAAACAAGCGCCGGGCATGGACCGCCCCGATCAGGCGGGCCAGAAAGGCGATGCGGTCCTCTCGCGCCATGGGGATGGAGAATTGCGGCGCGTCGATCTCGGTGAGGAAGCGTTTCAGCTCGCTCTGGGCGCGGTCGTCGCTGAACACATGCAGCAGATCGCGAAAGGCGGCGGCTGCGCTGCTCGGGCCGTCCCAGGGCAGGCGCCATTCGCCATCAAGCTGTCGCTGGAGCTGGCGCAGGGCGTTCGGGCGGGGCGGCACGGGATGCGCAAGCGCTCTTGCTGCGCCTGTTCCCCCTGATCCCTCCGGCGCGCTGCCTTCGAGCGGTTGGGCCAGACGGGTGACGAGAAACTCGCGATGGGGCAAACGAAGGTTGTCGGCTGCGGAGATCAACGGGCGGAGCGAGGGCGGGCAGGCCATCAGCATCTGCGCAACCGCGAGCCAGAACCCCGCCTGACCCGGAATATGGCGCGGATCAAGCACCGCCCGCGCCTCGATGGCCTGGAGCAGCGCGGCGGCGTGCCGGGCCTGATCATCCTCGAGCGAGGTCTCGATCCCCGGCCAGTCCTTGGCTTTGGGGGATGTTACGCTGAACAGGGCGCGCTCTTCTTGCGGATCGGTGCCGACAATATCGGGACCGGTCGGGATCAGACGTGGCAGGCACTCTGTGAGCCAGGGCGCGTGCTGGCGCCAGTCCGCAGCGGTAAAGACCAGCGCATTCGCTTGCAAATAGGCGCGCCCCGGCTGGCCCTCGCCCTTTTCCGAGCGCACACTCAGGCGCTGGGCGATGATGAATTCATCACCCTCGGAGCGCACCGGGCGCAGCGTGATCAGGAAGGTCCCGATCTGGGCAGTGTCGATCAGATCGAGTATCGCGCCCAGGGCATCGGGGCGGCAAGCGGCGATCAAAGCGCGCGACAGGCCGGCACTGTGCGAGGAAACATGATAATCGCGCCCGGGCTCGATCGGCCCCCCTTCAAAAAGCACGCGCTTGCCATAGGCGAGGCGATGGGCTTGCACGACCTGCCCTTCCGGGAGCGCGCTGCGCGGCCCGGGTTTGGCGGATAGCTTTCCCGTCCGACCGCTACTGTCTTCAGCACCGGTCGGCGAATCGTTCTGGTCATGGATCATCACGCGTTTGCCTGCCGCCAATCGAAATTGGGATCGGGCACCGCGAGCACTCCCTCGGCAATCTCGGCGATGGTCTCCGTCACCTCTTCCCAGGCGAAGGTCAGCGCGCCCGGCTCGCCGGTGGCGACGAACACGAAGGGGTCAATGATCAGGAAGGGGCGCCAGTAATAATCGAGCACTGCCTTGCGGGTATAGGGCGATAGCAGACCGGGGACCTCTTTTTGCTTGGGGATCCGCGTCAGAAGCGTGTCGCCATGGGGGCTGACATTGGCGCCGCCATTGAACGGCACAAAGCCAAAGGCCGAGACCGGTTGCACCCAAAGCGCGCGGCCGGGTGTCTGATCAAAGCTCTCCAGCGCCGAGAGGAGCCAGGCGTAATTGGTCTGCATGATCGTCCCGATCAGCGCACGGCAGCTCTCGCCATGGGCGGCGGTGCGATAGGCCTGGCGGCCGAAATCCGCCACCACGGCCTCGAATTTCGTGAGCAGCACGATCAGCCGCGAGGGGCCCTCGCCCTGGGGCAGGCCGCGGATCCATTGCAGGACATCGAGCAGCGAGCGCCGCTCGGCGCTGTCGCTGTCGGCGCCAAAGCCCGCTGCGGGCAGGCACAAGATAACGGTCTCGGCATCGAGAATCTCGCCATGCAAACGCGCCCGGAGCTCGGGATTCTCGCGTCCCGTTTTGTCATTGAGCAACAACCCCCCGGCACTGTCGACGGTGCGAAACCGCGCGGTCAGCACCTGACCTTCGGCCATGCCCGGCATGCGCTCGAGCGCCCGCACACTGACATCGAAGCGGGTCGGGTAGAGTTGATCGGCCGTCGTGCCTTGCCCGACCAGCCCCTCGTGCAAACCCGCTTCGATGCGCGATTCGTACATCGAAAATGTGCTGATCGCTTTTTCCTCATCCTGATCCTGTTGATCGGATGCGCTGGCGGTGCCTGGGCTGCCTACATTCGCGTTGGGCACCGCATCGCCCTCATGCGCCCGGATCGCATCATCGAGCGGAGCACCGCCGGCCGGGGCAAGCGGGACCGGTGGCAGATCGGCCTTGTTGCGTTTGCCGCCAAACACGCGCGCCAGCAGGCCGCCCGCGCTTTCCGGCTTGTTATCTGCTTGGTTGCGCTGCTGGCCGGAGCGCGCGCTGGCTTGCTGATCGGCCAGGTTGCGGCGTTCGGCACGGCGGGCGCGCATGTCCTTTTTGCTCGGCTTTTCGCGGCGGATGACCTTCAGGTCACGGCTGCGGGCCGGGTCGATCACTTCGACGGCAAATTGATGGAGGAAGGAATGCGAATCATTCGCATGCCGCCGGAGGCTCGCGAGCAATGTCGATTTGCCCGCCGAGGTGGGTCCGATGATGACGCAGGACGCCCTGCGCAACCGCTCCGGACCCGGTGCGCGGTTGAAGAAACCCTTCGCCTCAGCCATGAAACTCGCTCCGACTCGAATGCCTCGATTATTAGGGTCTTGCAGCCCAGCCGCCAAGTTACAGTTCCAATCAAGATGCGGTTTCAATAAGGCGGGAGCCGGATCGCGCGGCATGCAAGCCGGTGCGAGCCCGAATCCTGACTTCTCTTTGCCGCAAAGTTTGGCGGATTGACCTTAAGCCTGCCCTCTGATGGGGATTTTCGGAGGTTAACACTTTTTCGCCCTCGCGAAAGCGAATATCGTCCGCACGAGGTTTTCCCAGTGGGAGCAACGGAGCAGAGCCTGGCGGCGCGTGACCTGCGCCCGGTTCGGCGTGCTCTGCCTGCGCAACCAGCTATGAGTGGCACATTGGATCAGAAGAAGCCGTTTTGGGATCAGAAGAAACCGTTTTGTGAATGGGATGCTGCGCAAGGCGTGGTGACTGTCTGGATCCCCAATGCCGCGCGCGATCAGCGCTTGCTGGCGGTGATCTGCGAGGGGGCAGCGACAGACGCGCCGTCCGGGGGGCACTCTCGGGGTGACGACGATGCGCAAGATACCGCTGGGCAAGATACCGCTGAGAAAGGCGCGGCAGACCGGGGCGGGTTGAAACTCATTGCATCCCAGCCAGCGCCTGCGGCCTCGGAGGATATCAGCGCCGCGCCTGATGCGGGCGATGCCGATGCGCCCGATGCCGATGCGTCCCTTGCCGATCCGTCCGATGCCACGTCCACCGTAGAATCCACCGCCTCGAAGCCCGCCGCGCCCTTGATCAGCTCTCTGGAGGGGGCGCGCTACCTCGGCGCAATCCCTGCCGGAGAGCCTTGCGCGGTGTTTCGAGCACCAAAAGCCTTCCAGGGGCAGAGCGTGGACTTCCAACTGGCGCTTTTTGATGAGCGTCATGTCAAGGATGGCGGAGAACTGGTTGTGGCGCGTATCGCCCACAGCTTTCATTTCGATGCCACCTTGACCTATCAAGCGGAAAGGCCCGAACCCAAGGATCGCCAGACCTTGCTGCGGGTCTATGTGCCGCGGCAGATCGATCTTGGCGGGCTTCATGCCGAGGTTACCTTCGAGCAGGAGACGCTGTCCTCGCTCGCGGTGGGGCAGCGGCCCGATACATTCTTGCAGGATTATGCCCGGCAGCGGGCTGATCGGGGCGATGCGGATGTCTATGCCGTTGCTGCGACTGTGTTCGAAGGTGTCAAGCAAGGGCCGACCACCCGCGCCTGGCCATCGGCCGGGCCGCATCTGCCGGTGCATTTTGACTGGTTTGAAGAGCGCTTTGATAATTTCGATGACCCCGATCTGCTGGTGCTGCCCGGCTTTGAGGTCTCGCGGGTGCCCGGGGTCGATATCGACCTTTCAGCATCGCGCGAGATTGCACCGCATCTGGCAGCGGCTTTGGCCTTCATCCATCTGCCTTTTGGCAAGCGCGGTTACGCCGCCGACCCGCGGATCTTGCGCTGCGAGCACCTGCTTGAGACCGAAGACAGGCGGATTGTGGCCGGGCATGTCTGGGAAGCGGCTCAGCATCGCGACCTGATCGGCATCTACTGCCAGGGGCCTTATGCGCTGCGCCCCTCGGGTCCGCTCAGTGGTCTGGAGCCCTCCTATGACCCGTCGACGTACGACGAGGATCGCGGCACATTGCTGCTCGGGCTGTTTCTGGGCGAGAAATTGATGCCGCTCGACTGGAGCATGGCGCGGACTCGTGATGATACCGACCTCCTCATGGAGGTCATGCGGAGGATCCCGGAAGAGGCGCGCAAAGCCACGATCAGCCTGGCCGAGGACAAGGCGGCTTCGGCCCATGGTCTGGGCTGGGCGATGGCCGCTGCCGCCGCTGTCGATGGGGCGCCAGAGCCGGGGGCGCAGCTTCAGGCGCTCGAGGGCGCGCGCTCCGAGGAGACGGCCCCTGGCTCGCTAGCGGCGTATTTTGAGTTGCGCAACAGACTTTCGAAAGCACCCTCCGCGGTCGCGAATGCGTTGGCAGTGCTCGGGGTGCCGTTCGACAGTTTCAAATTCTTCGGGCGTTTTGGCACCATCGTGCATGCCTTGCTCGCCGATCCGGCGCTGGCCGAGGCGGTGCTGCATGCCGGTGCGCAGAGCCTCGGGCTCGGTGTGACGCGCGACGACGTGCTGCCTTCGCTCATCCAGGCTTCCTACGGGCCGGAAACAGCAGACTGGGTCGAGGATCGCGCGCATGGCGAGCAATGGGTGATCTGGATGATCTTCCGCGAGCGCGCCGATCTCGAGAAGTTGCGTCGGTCCGGATTGTCGGTGAAGGCGTTGCCCGAAGAGGTCACCGCAGGCGAGCGGGGCATGCTGGGGCAGGAGGCTCGGCCTACGGACTCGCTGAGCGCAGCGATTGATCTGGCCACCGATGAGGCCAACCGGCGAGCGGCGGCCATCATCAATGACGAGCTGCGCCGCCGCCGGGCTCAGGAGCTGGCCAATGCATCGCGCATGGATCCATCGGCAGCGGTCGATGACAGCCGTGAGGATGACGCACAGACGCAGATCGCCGAGCCCATCCCCGCAAAGATCGATCTCGAAAAGCTGAAGACATTGGGCGATGCGCTCAACGAAGCGCGGCAGATTACGGCAGCGCGTACTGCCTTGCGCAAGGATCTCGCCTTGCTCTCGGAGAGCTTCCGCAATGCTGAGCTGCCGCCCCCGGCATCGTTCAACACGCTGTGGGAGGCTGCGGGGCGCGGTTCGGAGGGCGGGGATCCGCTCGCCCAAGAATTAGCGCATGGACAAGAATTAGCGCATGGACTCGCCGATGAGGAAGAGATCCTCAAACCCTATGCCGCTGATCCGGAAATTGCGTCCGCTTTCAACAAGCTGCGTACCCGCGTGGCGCGCGCCGAGGCGCTGTCCAGCCTGCGCGCCTTCGGCAAGGATCGCGCGCATCTCGATCAGATCTATGGTTGGATGGGCCGTGCGATCAGCGTTGATCCGCAAAGCGGCCGGATGGAGCGGATGCAGGTGGTGGCGCAATTGCGGGCGATGCGGCACGTCTTCCTGCCCGCCGACAAGCCCTTGGCCGTCCCGCAATGGCGCAGCGTTCCGGCAAAAAGCGCGCAAAAAGCCTATGAGGAGCGGATCGAGAACGAGCTCAAGCGGGCCCGTCAGGCGCTGGAGGGTGAAGGCGCCGGGCTGGCGAAGAGCATGGTGCAGGCGGTGGATCGCGATATCGACAGCCTGTCCCAGCTCACGCCATGGATGGCCGCCCGCCGGGTCTGGCGCGATGTCGCCGCCGGGATCGAGGCGCTCAAGGCCGAGACTGGGGTCAATGCGCGCAAGGCCGAGCGGATCGGGCTGCGCCTGACCGCGCCGCCAGCGCAATGGCCGGAGATCGAACAGGAATACCGCTCCTTGCTCGCTGTGGCGGTTCAGTCTGGCGATGAGGCGGCGGTCGCGGGTGAGTCCATCGACCAAAAGACGATCGACCATGAGTCGATCGAATATGAGCGCTCCCGCGCCTCCGATCGCGCCGCGCCGGGCATTCTGGCAGAAGCGTCCTTGCCAGCGGCGCAAACCGGGGGCGCGGTGTCGCCGGCCGAGCGCGAGCAGACCGATCGCGACTGGCAGGAAGCTCAGGAGCCGGTGCGCGAAATCCTGCCCGAATACGCGCTCGCCGATGAAGGCGAGGAAGAGCGGTTTACGCGAGAAGGGGTAGAGGCGGGAGCACAAGAGCCTGAAGCGGCGCCGGTTGCGTCGGTTGAGCCGGAACTGGCTTATTCGGTTGATCTGGAAGATGAGGCTCTCTTCGCTGCCGTACAGCCTGAGCCTGCCGCGCCTGCCCGTCGCCGCGATCCGCTGGAGAGCGCCGAGGAGCAGGAAGCCGCACCCGCTGCGCCTGCCCGCCGCCGTGATCCGCTGGAGAGCGCCCAGGAGCAGGAAGCCGCACCCGCCGCGCCTGCCCGTCGCCGTGATCCGCTGGAGAGCGCCCAGGAGCAGGAAGCCGCACCCGCCGCGCCTGCCCGCCGCCGTGATCCGGTGGAGAGCGCCGAAGAGCAGGAAGCCGCCCCTGCCGCCACTGCCCGCCGCCGCGATCCGCTGGAGAGTGCCCAGGAGCAGGAAGCCGCACCCGCCGCGCCTGCGCGCCGCCGTGATCCGCTGGAGAGTGCCGAGGAGCGGGAAGCCGCACCCGCCGCGCCTGCCCGTCGCCGCGATCCGCTGGAGAGCGCCGAGGAGCAGGAAGCCGCACCCGCCGCGCCTGCCCGCCGCCGTGATCCGCTGGAGAGCGCCGAGGAGCAGGAAGCCGCCCCCGCGCCGCGTCCTTCTCCCTATCGCGGCTCGGACAAGCTCGCACCAACGATCCCGGCCGAGATGGCGCGTCCGCGTTCCGAGCCAGCCCTCAGCGCATCGGCGCCGGGCCTGTTGCGTCAATCACGGGTCAATGCCGCCGCTGGAGACGCGGCCTTTCGGGCACCGCGCACGGCCCCTTCTCCCGGCGCCATGGCTGCCCAGGCACGCACTGCCAGCCTCATCGACAATATCCGCCGCGCCCAATCGGGGGCGGTGGGCGAGGGTGCCCGCCGCGCCGCCGCCGCCTATCAGGGTGACGACACCGATTTCGCAATCGGCGATGCCGGTCTGGTGGCCGAGGAAACACCGCCGCCGCCTTCTGCTCCGAGCGATCCGGCCCCGCAGGAGAAGTCCTTCGACGATCAGGTCTCCGAGCAGATGGCCGCGATCAGCGGTGAGAGCAGCGACGACTCGATCTTCTTCTCCGATGATTTCGAAAGCGCGCTCGATCCTGATTTTGCCGATATCGATCTGAAGGCTTTGGCCGAGCAGGACCTGCCGTCATTCGAGGCCGAAGCTGGCGCAGATCTTGATGAGGAAACAGCCTCCGCATCCAACACTGACCGGGATGCGACTGCCGATGAAAAATGAGATGACCTGACCCAAAGCGGCGCAATGCAGCGCAAGAGCCGTGCGCCATGATGCGTTATGTGCCAGATATCGCTCCAGAACGGAAAGCCTGACAGGATCCCCCATGATCGACCCCGATACGCCGCGCCAGTTCGATAACCTGCCCCGGGAGTTCTTCATCGAAGAGCCGGTGGAGGCGGGCGGGCAGGGGCGCATCAAGCTGTGCACGATCAAGCCCGCGGATGTTGATCTGCAAGTCAGTGGTTTTCGTGTTTCCTTCGAGGCCGAGGGGATGAGCGGCGCGCGCGGGGTGGTGCCGCGTCACGGCATGCCGCTGGTTGGTTTTGGCGATCTCAACCCGCTCGACACGCTGGGGACGGTGCAAGGCGGCGGCGGGGTGGCGCTCTATTTCTCTCCCGAAGGGCTCGACATCATCGGCCCGGTCGAGGCCGAAGGCCGCCAGGATGATCCCGAACTCTTGACCATGCGCGCGATCTTCGCGCTGCAACCTGAGGGCGGCGCCCATGCCGGGATGGTCTCGCGGCATCAGGTCACCTTCGCCATTTCCCGGTCCGTGCTGCGCGATGAGCAGATCAAGCTCAGCTTCGAGCCGCAAGTGGGCGATCATCTCGATGAGACCTATCGCAGTCTGAAGGAAGACTGGGGCGTCGACCGGCTCATCTTGCAAAGCTATCCGCGCAATGCCGGTGCGCCGATCGATCTGGGCTCGGTCAGCGTGTTGGGCGAGCAGCTCTCGGCGCTCAGCAAGGCGACCGATGTCGAGATGGTGGCGACGCTGGACCGGATCGGCGATCCGCAGCGGGCCATGACCGATGCGCTCAGCCTCGAGGAAGCGAGCGGCGGGGACCGATTGTTGCAGATCCTGGATGAGAACGGCCAGCATAATCCGCGCCTGCGCCTGATCCCCGCGCCCGGGCGCACATTGCTTGCCGAGCGCTCGATCCGCCTGCTCACGGGCGAAGCCCTGCTGCGTGAGGCCGATCACCGGCGCGGCTTCAATCTGCGGCTCGAACTGCTGGTCCAGGACGGGGGCAAGCGCCGCCGCCTCGGGGCGCCGATCTCGATCCCATGTGCGATCGAGCCGGTATTGGGGGCGACCCGGCTGATCATCGAGCCGCTCGGGGTGCCGGGCGCCAGCATGAACCGGGTCGATCTGCCCGATGAGCTGCGGCCCGGCGCGATGGTGCACAAGCCGCTGAGCGGCGCGACCCTTGAGGATATGGGCAAGGATCGCGGCGGCGTGCCGGTGCGCAGCCAGGTGCTCGAGCTTGATTTTCTGCTCGATGGCAAGCTGGAGGCGAATGACGAGATCCGGGTCGATGCGCAAGTCGAGGTCATCAGCACGAAAGGCCAGCCGGTTCCCCCGCAAGGCACCCCGCTCGTGACGATCGAGCATGACCAGAGCGCGAACCCGCGCTCGCCGGTATCGACGAGCCTGATCTTCAGGCCCGGGCAGCGCCATGCGCGGCTCTGGGTGCGCGCGCCGCAAAGCATCGCGCCCTATGCCAAGGGCTATGACGGGCGCATTGATCCGGCAGCGGGGTGCGATATCCGGGTGACGATCCAGGCCAGAAAGCCGGTTGAGGGCGTTGCGGTTTTCGAGCGCAAGTTCCGGATCACCGAGCGGCGCGAGCGGCGCTCTTTGGCGATTGATCTGGGCACGAGCTGCCTCGCCGCGACCCTGACCGATGCACGCGGCGCCCCGCATCTGGCGCGTTTGGGCTCGGTGCTGGCGCAATTCGATCCGGCGGCTTGCGAGGCGGGCGAGTATTTCATTTCGTCGATGGTGTCGTTCGATCCGCAAGACAATTGGCGCGCCGAGGATGTACCGCAAAGCCTGTGGGCGCATGTCCCCGATGCGGCGATGGCGGTCGATCCGCGTCAGGCGGCGCGGGGCATGAACCGGCATTACGCCCTTGCCGTGCCGCCTCTGGGCCGAGGCAATCCGGCGGCGGTTGTCTCCGGGTTGAAGATGCAGCTTGGTCATCGCGCCAGCAGCCTGGAGCTGGGCACCGATGTCTGGAGCGTGGAAAGCGATCCGGGGGTGACGCGGCGGATCAATGTCGAGCAGGCGGTTTCCGATCTGCTCCATGAGATCGCCGATTTCTACCTGCCCTGGTCCGGCGATATGGCCGATGCCGCCTATCCGCGCCTTGTGCTGACCCATCCGGTGCGGTTTGGTGCCGAGCAAAAGGCGAGCCTGCGCCGCGCTGCCGGGGCCTTGTGCACCCGGCTTGGGCTCGATGCCAATAACGCGGCGGATCTGACCTTGGTCGCCGAGTCCGATGCCGTCGCCACCTATTACCTCAACCGCCTGCCAGACGGTGACAAGCAGCAGGTGCGCGCGGTGGTCTTCGATCTGGGCGGGGGCACGCTTGATCTGTCGCTGGTCGAGGCGGACCGAACCGCGCCGGGGCTGGGCGGACGTGTCGGCAAGGCCCGCAGCATTGCGCGCTCGGGGGCGGAGCTGGGCGGCGAGAGCATTGATCTGGTGCTCTATTTCATCATCGATGCTGCCTTGGCCGCGCTCGATGAGAATGCGCGGGCGCAATACCAGTATGCATTGACCGAAAAGGCGCAAGGTGAGCGTCATCTGACCGCCAAGCGTCATCTGGCTCGGGCGATCGCGGCGGCCAAGATCGATCTGACCCGGCGTTGTCGTGCCGCCAGTCAGAACAAGCGCTATCACTGGCCGGAGGACGAGATCTTCCGGGTGCAAGTCGGCGCGCTTGGCGGGCAGGCGGCGAAATGGCCGGTCTGCGAGCGCGAAGGCGGCGCGATGCGCAAGGGTGATGTGCGCCTTGGCAAGGGCTTGCGTCTGGTGCGCGATGGCGAGGCGATCTGGCTTGAGATGTCGAAAGCCGCGGTCAACCGTCCGGCCATGCAGGATCTGATGCATTTCCTTTGTCACGATGCGCTGCATTACCTCTTTGACCGCGGCGCCGGGCAAGCGCGCCATCAGGAAGCGGATTTCCTGATCGTCTCGGGGCGTGCATCGCTCTGGCCGCTGGTCTATGAGAATTTGAGCAAGACGCTCGCCGCCGGCGGCATCGCCCTGGATTTTGCCTCGGACCAGCCAGGATCGGAGACCGAGCTCAAGGGAGCGGTGACGCTCGGGGCAATCAGCCGTGCCGGCGATACCGCGGCGGGCTGGGATGAGCAGGCCCTGGCACCCGCCCATTACGCGCTTCTGGTCTCCGAGATCGACTTTGACGGGCGCGAGCGCTTCCAGCAACTGGTGCCCGAGGCACAGTTCCCGGCCCTGCACAGCTATGGCGGCTATATGCGCCTCGTCGAGGTCCCCCCGGCGCTGACCATTCGCGATTTGCAGGAGAATGAGTGGGCCCGCGCCATGGTCGCGCCAACGGGTATTGCGGCCGACCCGCGTGATCTCAATCTCGCCGGGCATGAGACGGCGCCGGAATTGGTGCGCCATGCGGATGGCAGGGTCGAGCTGCGCATCGGCCGCAGCACCTTTCAGGTCGATGGATCACGTTTCGGCCATCCCGCCGCCCTTCATCGTGCGCAGTTTGACGTGACGCAGGAGCATGCACCGCCGAAGCTCCCTGGATCCGTGGCCCCGGACCGGCTCGAAGCGCAGGCGCGCGAGGATCGCACGCGCAGCGAGCGCAGCCATGTTGCCTGACGCTCGCACAGCCTGATCAGGCCGGGCCACGAAAGCTTGCGCGGGGCAGGAAGGCTGGCTTTGGCTCGGGTGTGTTGTTGGTGCGTTTGCTTGACAGCGAGGGCGCAGCGCAACACAGAGGGCGCAATGGTGGTGGGCGAAATGGTGGAGTCGGGATGCGCGCGAAGAGAATGGGGGCTTTCAAGAGCAATCAAGCCGCAATGGATACGCGTTTGCGTAAATGGTCCAGGCGGTTGCTCTGTGCGGCGCATCTGGCGCCGGTGGTCTTGCTTGTCGGCTTTGAAAGCAGCGCCTGGGCGCAATCTGGTGCCGATGCTGCCGAGCGGGCGGCGCGCGATTGGGATGTGATGACCCAGACCGCCGGTTCCGCCTGGGATGAGGCGATGCGTTATGCTCAGCCCTATCTCGACCAGATCGATACCGGCGTGATCGTTGTTGCTGTTGCGGCCTTGCTCGGTGCGCTGATCGGCGGCTGGTTGCGCGGTGGCGGGCGCCGTCGCCGCGATCCGCTGCCGACCCCGCCAGCGGCTCCGCGCACCGTTCTGGCACCGAACGCGCCCTCCCCGGCGCAGCTTTCCGGGGAGGATCTGGCCCGGGTGCATGAGGCTGACCGGGTCTTCGTCATGTTCCGCGAGCAGTTCAATGTGAAGGCCGATACCGCTGACGGCATCATCGCCTATCTGCAAAAGCTCGCCTCCAAATTCGGCGACATGCAACGGCAAATGGCGGAGAAGGATCGCGATATCGAGCGCATGCGCACCGGAGCCCAGCTCAGCCCCGAAGACGCGCCCTGGGAGATGATCGCCGAAGCCGGGCGCTTGATCCGCAGCACGGCCCAGGGCTTGCGCGGGGATCCGGATTTCGATGACTTCAACCGCGAAACCGGGCTCGATGATACCTTGAAGAAGCTTGCCGAACTGCGCGCGCTCAAGATGCAAGGGAGCAGCGGGGTCGAGGCGGACATGATCGAGGAGACCTGGCCGCATCAGTTGCTGCGCTGCGAGGCGCTGCTGGTCGCCTATTATCCGACCCATGGTGCCTGGCGCGATATGCGCACCGGGGTCGTGCTGGCGGCGGCGGCGCTGCGTCAGCTCTTCCGGGCCGTGGATGTGAAGGTCGATCAGGTGCGCTTGCTCAGCCCGATCATCTCCAGTGAGGCAGATGTGTGGGATGACAGCTCCGAGGGCTTGCGCGATCTGGCGCCGGTCAAGCGGACCATTGTCGCCAATGCTGCCGGCGGGGTCGATAAATTCGTGATCGATTGCGACAGCTTTGGCTATCTCGATGACGTGAAGAAGACCTCGTCGCGCTCCAAGGTCATCACCTATAGCCGGGCCAAATGGCGAGGGGTCTGACCGGGCCCGATGGTTGTGCCGGTTCTCCGGCGTCATTCATGAAACAATCAAGGACGGGGGAATGCCCCGCAGGAGGAGCCAATGCCGCGGATCGGCTCGTTTGTCCGGCAGCTCGGCGCTCGCGATCTGCGCAAGCGCGTGCTGGTCAATATCGCGACCGGCGCCTTTGACAGCGCTTATGATGCCAGCATCGTCTGGAATGGCGAGCAGCGCACGATCACCGGGCGCGGGCTCTCGGCGCTCGCGGCGCTGATCCGGCGGTTGGTGCGCAAGGATGAGGAGGCGCGCAGCTTCCGGTTTCGCGGTTTGCGCGATCTGCTCGAGCGCTATCACAACACCCGGTTCGAGCATCTCGACGGAGATGTCGCCGATGCGGCCTGCCGCGCCATTCCCTTCACCCATATCGCGATCCACACCCCTGATGCCGGGGCCAATCTCGATGCGACCGAGGCGAATTTGCGCGCCTATTTCAGCGAGCAGATCGGGCGCTATGGCCAGCGCCGCCCCCGGATCAAATATCTGCGCGACCCCAGAATGCCGCAAGGAACCGATCTGCGGGTCCAGTTCGGTTTCGGCGTGTTCCTGCCCGAGCCGTCGGATCTGCAAATCGGCCGGTTCGAGATTGCCCTGGCCGGGCGCGATGAAAGCGCGACCGGGGAATGGAGCGAGCCGCGGATCGGTGGGGAGGCCGGGATGCCGGCGGCGTTCTATCGTGGTCAGACCGGGCTCGTCTTCTCATCGGCCCTGCGCTATGCGCCGGCGGTTTGTCAACCGGGGCTGCTTCCGGACAATCATGTCTTCTTCTTTGGCCGGGTCGGGCAGGAAGATCCGCCGCGTTTTGAGGCTTATGAGGCCAGGCTGGGGGCGCAGGGGGAAACCGAACTGACGCTGTCGCGCCAGTATACGGTGGATCATCAGCCCTCAGCCGATACGCCGGAATTTGCGGTGCGCGGTCCCTCTGGGCGTGCGGCCTTCATCTGCCGTTGGCGCGGTGACGAGAGCCATTCGGCCTTGGTCCGCCGCGCTCCGGAGGCACCGCATCTGACCTTTGAGGGGCTGATCATGCCCGATGCGGGCAGCTTTCGGGCGGTGCGCGAATGGTGGGTCGATTTTACCACCGATGGGCGCCTGGCCATCGGGCCGCTCGATGAGAGTGCCTTTGCCGTTGCCAGCGGGCCGGGGGGCAAGGTGCGGCTGTACAACCGGGCCAATCATGCCGAGGCGGGCCTGCTCGCCTCGCCCGAGCCGGTGCGGATCGGCGGCGGGCAGGAACTGCGCCAACCGCCGATGCCCAATCTGGGCGAGAGTGGCAAGGCACGCTGGAAGCATCGGCTGCAAGCGCTCAAGCCCTTTGGTCATCTCGAGATCGGCCGGGCGCCGGTGCAGCGGATCATCCCCTTCCGCTCCGAGAGTCGCGAGGAGCTTTCCCTCGACTGGCTCAACCATTGCGGTGGGGTCTATGCGCGCAAAACCGATGATTTCGGCGCGCCGGAGCGTCAGGGACTGGCGGAGTGGTCGCTCTCCGGGGCGGAGATCTGGCTCTCGGTCGAGAGCGATGGCACGCTTTATCTGCGCTCGGAGCGCAAGCAGCGCATCGCAAAGCTGACCAAAGACGGCCTTACTCCGGTGCAAGAGAGCCGCACGCAGGCTTTCGCGCCCGGTGATGACGTGGTGATCGGGTGTCACCATTTCCGCTATCACGTGCCGGGCGCTCAGCGGCAGGAGAGCGGAGAGCGAGATCATGACTGACCGGGAGCGGCGCGGCGCTCATGGGCATCCGAGCGCGCGCAATCATCCAGGCAAACAGCGGCGCCGACAAGGCAGCTCGGCCCGATCGGATGAAACGACGCAGACGGCGCGGCGCTGGGACTTTACCGAGCCGGAAGAAGCCGCATTCGAGACGCGGCCCGATCCGCTCGACTTCGGTTCTGATCAGGCGGCGGCGGCTGAAACGTCCGCTGCCGAGGCGCTGCCCGCACCCGCTGCATCCCCGGCGCCGCCCAGGCAGGACACGCGGGATACGAGCGGTGATGCGAGCAAGCGCGGGGTCAATGTGCTCGGGGCTACGGCCCGGTTGGTCCGGCGGGGAACGCTTGCGCTCGCCAAACGGATCGCGCCGCGCGATGCCGGGCAGGCCGTCATCTCCAGCATGCGCCTTGGCTTGGGGATCCTCGCGATCCTCGCCGTCGGCTCCGTCGCAGCCCTGGCGCCGCGCGCGATCAAGAACACGCGCTTTTGGAGCGAGACCACAACCATCGCGACCCGTGAGGCAAGCTCCGGCGCGCTGTTTCGCGAGCTCTATGCGGCGGGCCTGATCGAGTTTGACAGCGAAACCTTCCGGCTGTCGCTGCCGTCGCGCGATCTGGCCTTGCGCGCCCGGCTGGAGGATACTTGGCTGGATAAGGAAGCTGCCGAAGCGATCGATCAGCTTTATGGCGGCACGCCAGGTCTTGTGGTCCAGCAGGAAGTCGCGGTGTGGAATGCGGCGCATCTGGTGGCCGGTTTGCGCGATGACCGGGCGGGGCGCGTAGGCGGGGCTATTCTGCCCATCGGCGCCAACCCTTCCGATTGGCGCGCCGAGGCGCTGCTCTCGGTCGAAGGGATCCAGACGCGGCAGGGCGTGCAGAGCCGCGCAGGGCTGTCGCTCGATCTGTTCGGATATTTTGGCTGGCATGATCCGGCCTGGCCCGCGCCGGAGGGCGATTGGCTCTCGGCCGCCCCGCGCAGCGCCTCGGTCCTCTCCGCGGCGCAATCGGGCGAGGAGGCACCCCTGATCCGTTTCACGCTGCCGCCCAAGGCCGGGGCTTCGGAGTTCATGCTCGATCTGGTCGGCGCGGATCCGCAGATCGAGGGCGCGAGCGTCAAGGCGCAGCGGCGGCTCTGTGCCGGGCTAGCGCAAGGCGTCGAGCGCCCCAATGCGCGTACCGGGCGGCTCGAGCCGCGGGTGATCGTCAGCCGCAAGCCTGCCCCGGTCTGCGGCGAGGCGCAGGTTCAGCGCGACGTTTTCGGCGCACCAGCCGCCTTTCGCTATCGGCTCGCGCCAAAGGCCGGTGCGCCGATCCATATTACCGTGACGCCGGTTCCACATATTCCCGACCGCATGGCCGAGTTCAAGGGCGCGGCGCTGACCACTGTCACCCCGCCCAACTGGGACGGCTGGCGCAGCTATCATGGCGGCGAGTCGATCACCTTGCGCTGCCGCGAAGGGCTCGATGATTTGCGCGAATGTGCGCTCGACTGGGTGCCGCGCGAGCGCCCCGGGGCGCCCGAGCAACCCGAGCCGATCTCGATCCGCACCGCCGATGGGGTCGAGCTGGCCCTTGAGAACGGTGATCCAGGCCCCGGCGCGGGCGAGCTGGCGCTGACCCCGCTCGTCGGCCTCGGCACCAGCGATCGCTTCGGGCTTGGCGGCGCGCTCGCGCGGCAGCCTCGTGCGCAGGGGCGCAGCCTCACCCTGACCTTGCGCGCCGAGTATCAGCAGATCCTGCGTGAAGAGCTGATGCGGGCGATCTACGAGGCCCCCAATCGTGCGTTTCTTGCCGCCGAGCATGACGCCATCCGCCGCGCGGCGGTGGTGCTCATCGATGCGGGCGAGGATCCGGCGCATCGCGGGGAGATCCTGGCGGCGGCGGATTTCCCCTCGGCCCGGATCAGCGAAGGCGCGGCCTGGAATATCCTTGGCTATGATGTCTGGCGCCCCCTCAACAGCCCGCTCGCCCCGCGCGCCTGGGCCCGGATCGATGCGCAGAGCACGCCGGGCTCAACGTTGAAAACCCTCACCGCGCTGAGCCTGTTACGGGCGGCGGCCGATCAGGAATTTGGCGAGGATGACGGCCCCTTGCATCGCGCGATCATCGGGACGAGCGATCCGGCGCTCTCTCCGGGATTGTCGGTGCCCGAAGGGGTGCGGCTCGATCCGGGCGGCTGGGTGGAAATCCCGGGAAGGTTCTGGGCCAAGGGTCAACATGACTGCGTCGCCGGTCGCGCCGGGCTCTATAATTGGCGGCCCTTCGCCAAGATCTGCAATTTCGTCTATGAAGGTCGGCTGGAGAAGCATGATCATGCCTTTCTGGCGCCGGTCGATACCCGCTGTCCGGTGCGCCCGGGTGGCGGGCCCGCAGCCAAGCAACTCGGCCTGTGCGAGGCGACCGCAACATCGCTCAATAGCTGGTTCATCATGGCCGGTCTGGGGGTGGATGGCGTGAGCGCGCTGCCATCCGAGAACGCCGAAGACGCGCCGCCGCGCGCGATCAGCTCGCTGGCCCGGCGCTTTCCATCGAGCGCTTCGCGCAACCTGATGCGCCTGCCCAGCCCGCCAGCGGCGCGGTTCCGAGCCGAACGCATCGTGCTCGATGGCGATTTGCCGAGTGAAAACCCGCTGCACACGCTGGCGCTCAACACGATCGGCCAAAACGCGCAGGCCTCGCCGCTGGGGATTGCCACGCTCTACGCCTCGATTGCCAGTCGTTGCCGGGTCGATCCGCGCCTGGTCTCTGATCCCGAGCGCCTCGATGATTGCCCGCCGCTGTTCTTCGATGAGGTGGCCGCGCAGGATCTGGGCGCCGGGCAGGTGCGCAACTGGATCCTCAAGGAGAACCACGCGATCGAGTTGATGGAGGCCTATCTGCGCCCCGGTCTCAATGCGGTTGTCAACAGCCGTTATGGCACCGCAGATGGCGCCTTTCGCGATGCGCCCTATCGCGAGTTCATCTATGGCAAGACCGGCACTGCCGAAGTCCCGCTGGATGAGGACACGCTGGTCAACTCGCTCTGGTTTGCCGGTTGGGCCGAGCCGCAGGCGCTCATCCCCGATGAGGCGCCGGTGGTGGAGCCGCGACCGCGCCGGCTCGCCTTTGCCTGTCTGGTGAGCCATGGTCGGCTCAAACGGGCCAGTGGCGGGCGGGTCTGCGCGCCGATCATCCGCAAGGTGCTCGACCGGATCCGCACGCGCAATGCCGAGCAAGCGGCGCTGTCGGTGCTCGATTCGGGCGCGGGAGAGCGCCCAGTAACGCGCGACGGTTTGAGCGCGGGAGAGCGGCCATGATGATGCGGCTTTCGCGCCTGATGACGGGCATCACCCGAACCGCGAGCGTGTTGATCTTTCTCGCCATTGCCGCGTTCTGCCTGCTGCTCTTCATTGCCACCGAAGGCGCGCTGCGCCGGGCGGTTGCGCCCGCGGCGCATCTGCAGAGCCTGCGCATTGCCACCAAGGCCGAGGATGTCGTGGTCGGCCGGGTCGAGCTCGGCCAGCGCGCCGGGGCGCAATCGGCCGAGATCGCGCATCTGCGCGCCGTCCATAATCCGTTGAGCGGGTGGTCCGTCGGCAATGTCGCCGTGCATCGGCGGATGCTGCTGCTCTATGAAGATGGACGGCCCAGCCAGTTCGCCCGCCGCTTTGTGCTGCAAGAAGGCTCGATGATCCGTCTTTCTGGCACCCAAGTCACGGTGGAGGCAATCGCGCCCGACCATCTGATCCTGAATGTCCGAGGAAACGCGCGTGAGCGGCGCTTCCGGCTCACGCATCAGCGGGGCTACAAGCCCCGGCTCGAACCTCTGGGCGCGAGCCCGCTTTGGCTCGATGACGAGAGCTGCGGGCTTGGCAAGAGCATCTTTGCGCAGGCGCGGCAGGAACTGGCCGCGCTCGATCGTTTCAGCACGCAAGAGCGGCGGTTGATCACCATTGGTGGCGGGGTCGATTGTGCGGACCGGATCGGCACCGGTGGGGCGACGCGCATGCTTGGGTTGATGGTGCAGGGAGATCGCTATTCGGTGGCGCCGCTTAGTGACGGCGGCCTTTCGGCGCGGTTGCAGCATCCTTACGGGCCGGTGCGCAGCTTTGCCCAGCTTCTCTGGCCACTGGAGGGCGTGCGCGGCCTGATCCTGGGGCGCACCTATTACACGGTCCGGCATGCGCGCGGCTTGCCCCTCGAGTTGATGCCGCGCGATAACATCACGCTGTTCTTGCAACCCGAGAGCGAGGCGGTCTGCACCGACGAGCGCAAGGCGGATCCGCGTTCGGCCTGCGCCTTGCGTGAGGCGCGCGCGCAGACAGAGCGGCGCGGTGATCTGGCGATGATCCTCACGCCGTTGCGGGCGGTCTCGCTGGGGGCGTGGAGCCCTGGCGAGCGCTTCTGGTCGCTGATCTGGCGCGCAGCGGTGGCGCTCGCTATCGGCGCGGGCGTGGCTTTCGCGGTTTACAGCCTGTTCGGGCGGGTCGCGCGCCAGCGGATCTGGAACTGGCGCCTGCATCGCGGCGAGGGGATCACGACTGCACTCACCTTGGGTGCGGCGCTATCGGTGCTGATCTTCTATCTGCTCCTCGATCCGCTCTCTGGCGAGGTGCCGCGGGCCTTGCTCACCCTGTGCCTGCTGCTGTCCTGGAGCCTCGCGACACTCGCCCTGTTGCGCGTGCCCGAAACCAGTCCGCGCTATTGGGTGTTCTGGCTGGCGATCAGCGGCCTGATTGCGCTGGGCAGCCTGTCGGCCGAGCAACTGGCGCTGGGCGCGGCGAATACAAGATGGCTGGGCTTTGATCTCAAGCATATGCGCTCGCTCATGGCGAGTTTCTTCGTCATCACCGTTCTGCTCAGCTTTGATATGGAGGGGATCCGCAGCCTCCTTTACATGGCCGTGCATGGCAAGGGGCTGCGGGCGCGGATGCTCCGGATGATCCCCGTGATGCTGCTGGTCGCGGCGTTCGGCCTCTGGCTGCTCTTTGGACGTGAAGAGGGGCTGGGCGATTTCCAGCCGATGGAGGCGGGCAAGTTCCTGGCGGTTCTGTTCTTCGCCATCACCGCAACCCGGCTCTATCAGGAGCGCCTGTTCGCCGCTGCGCTCACCAAGCGGGCGCTGCTGGTTGGCGGTGTGCTCCTGTTCGCCCTGTTCTATGCGGTGATGTTCGGGATCATCCCAGGGCTGAAGGGTGACCTGTCGCCGGTGCTGATCCTGGCCGTGGTCGGTTGCCTGATGATGGTCATGGTCGGCGGGATCTTGCGCGCGCATCGCTTCGCCCAGATCCGGCTGAAGAACGGGATCGGCGCCCCGCCCGGAGCGCCGCCACGCCGCGCGCATTGGCTGCGCCGCCCCTGGATGGAGACCCTGGCGATCTGGGCCGGCGCATTGATCCTCATTCTGGGCAGCGCCGCCGCGCTGCATCAGATCGCGCAGATCGAGAGCCAATTGGGCGACGCGCGCGCGGCCTCGTTCTCGATCCCCGAACAGCGCGTGGCCATGTATCTCAAGCCCGAGCTGCATCCGGATCTGGGCAGTCAGTTGATCCAGTCGCTGCGGCTCATTGGTCAGACGCCGTGCTATGACGAGCCGCTATGTCGCGCACCGCAAGATCGGTTCGGCCCCAACCCGGCTGAACTGATGCGCTTGCCCGCGGTGCAGGATGATTTCGCGCTGGCTTTCTTCATCAACCGCTTTGGGACCTTGGGCGCGGTGCTGCTCGCCAGCTTGCAGGTGATCGTGTTGTGGATGATGCTGGACGCTTCCTTGCGCGCCTATCGCTGGGCCGGAGGCGATTATGCCGATGATGCAGCGCGGCAAACGCTGGCCTTCATCAATATCGGTGGTACACTGATGCTGGCGGCGCATTGGACGATTGCCTGGGGCAATGCCTTTGGTGCAATTCCCATTATGGGGCAGCCCATGACATGGTTGTCGGCGGCAAACAGCCATATTCTGTTCATGGCGCTGCCTTTTCTCATGGTAACCGTCACGCTGATGCGGCTACCGTCGGCGCAAGAATTGCGGCGCAACGAGGGGCGTGTGAGCCAGGCTCCGCCCCCCTACCCGATGCCTCTTCTGGCTCGGGCGGCGCTCCGCGTGAAGAATGTTCTGAGGAGAGCATGATGAACGGTACCAGACGCAGAGGCTCGGCAGCCGCGCGATCGCAAAACGGTTTCTGGCTGGAATTCTCGACCATGTTTGGCCGGGCGCTCAGCCAGATGCGCGAGCAGCCTTATTTGATGGCGCTGATGATCGGCTCGCTGCTGCTCTCGGTCGCCTCCTTCTTCACGACCTTCAACGGCATGCTCAATTTCATGCCGGTCTGGCTGATCTCGTTCTGCATCACCTTCGCGGTGCAGGCGCTGCTTTTCGTGACCTCTTGGCGGATCGGTTTCACCCTGGCCAATGGCGAGGGGCGCCCCTGGTTTACCTTGCTGGTCTTTCTCATCTGCTTTGGCACATCGGTCTTCTTCTCCTGGGTGGCGCTGTTCGAGACCATCAATGACGAGGATTTGCAGGCCCGTACCCGGAACACCCGCATCCACCGCGCGGTCGAGGACACGGTGTCCGAGCTCGATGCGCGGGCCATGGCGGTGCGCCGTGAGCGCGTGGAGAACCTGCTCGATTCCGAGGTCTATGGCCAATGGCGTGATAGCGTGAACCAGGTCGCCGATCAGGCCACCAACGCTTCGGAACTGATCGAGGAAGATTTCAAGCAAAAGGCCCGCGTGGTCAGCCGCGAGATCGCCGAGCTGGAGCGGCAGAAGGCCTCGATCCGCCGGGATGAAGCTGCCGCGCAGACCCGGGTAGAGAGCAACCAGCGCCAGCTTGCGCGTCTGGTCGAGAGCCGCCCCGAACTGGTCGAGCGGGTCAACCGCCTGCGCAGTGAGCTGGAACTGGCGCAAGAATTGGTCGTGGTCCAGGAAGGCTTGATGGAGGCCGAGGAAAAGGGCGGCGCGTCGGGCAAGGGCACCGGGCGCGGTCCGGTCTGGCGTGATCTGCGCGACAAGCGCAATATTCTGGCAGCCGAGCGCGATACCAAGCAGCGCCTGTTCGATGATGTGGCCAATGAGCTTGAGGCCCGTGACAAGACCATTGAGGATCTGCGCGCCAGTATCGCCGCTGGCGGGGTCGGGGCTGCGGATGTGCAGATTGCCCAGCTCGATCAGGAGGTTGCCCAATTGCGCAGCCGGATCTCTGGCAATCAGGGTGCCGATGTCAATCTCGATGCGGAGGTGGAAAAGCTGCGCGCCGATCTGGCCGCGTTCGCGACCCAGCTTGAGCTTGAGCCTTTTAATGCCGCGGCGGAGCGCTGTACCCAGCTACTCGAAAGTCTGCAATCGATCCCGGCCACACGCGGCGCGGCGGCGAGCCTGTCTTGCGACCGCGCTGCCATGGCCGAATATATGAACCCGATCGGGGTTGCCGTCTCCAATGTGAAGGCGCTGGAGGCGCAATGCGTTTCCGGCGGCGCGCAGGCGAAAACCGTGAGCGCGTTGAATTTCGAGCAAGCGGTGGAATATGGCCGCCACTGCATTGGCGTTTCCGGTCTTGCCGCCCGCGATGTCGCCGATCTGCGCGGCGAGATCGATCGGCTGGTGCTGGAGGAAGATCCGAAAGCCTCGCGTTTCGTGAAGACTGTCAACGCCTTCTGGGGCGGGGAAAAGCTCGCCTATTTCGCCCTGGGCATTGCGGCGGCGATCGACTTGCTGGTGCTGTTTTCGGGCCTGATCGGGGCGATGAGCACGTCCAACTCGCTGCTGCACCATCTGGGCGTACGCGCGAACAAGCAAAAGGAAGAGACGCTGCGCCGTCTGCTGCGCGGGACCTCCGATGGGCAGGCCGAGAAAGCGGCGCTCTACGCCAACAAGGCGATCCTCGATAATGTTCAAGCGATCAACGAGCCCACGCGGCCCGATCTGCGCGCCCAGCTCAACCTGACCCAGATCGACAATAGCGCGTTCCGGGCCCGGGCCCGAGAGATCATGCTGTTCTTCTACAAGGAAGACCGGACGGAGCCGGCGCCGGACAACCCGGAAGTCTTTTATATCAAGGACGGGGTGCTCGATCTGCTGCGCCAGGATCTCGATCACGCCACGCGGATGGAGCGAATGCGGGCAGAGAAAGCCGGGCGTGTCTATGAAGGGCTGCCGCATCTGGGCGCGGGCAGTGTTCCGATCGGCGCCCCGGTCAGCGCCGGTGCCATGGTCCAAAGCGGCCCGCGCGTACAAGTGGTGCGCCCGGGCGGCGGCTTGCAGCGCTCGCAGCAAACGAGCCGCGACACCGCGCGAACCATGGCGCGCAATAACAGCGCCCCACCGACTGACCAAACGAAGGTCCAGCCCCCCGAGGCTAAAGGGGAGGTGGCGGGCACTGCTTTCCGCCGCGTTGCGAGCGTTCCGCAACCGACGGGGGTTCCCGCCGGCACGAAGCCATTGAGGCTCGATGAAGCGAAGTCAGAGAAAGACGTGGACGAGAACGAATTCCTGGAAACGTTTTTCGAGGCAGCGCGCCGCAGCGACAACCAAAAGAAGGACGCCTCCTGAGCAGGAGCGCGTCCGAGCCGCGAACCGCCGCCGAGCCGAAAACGGCCGACGCGTCACGGAGTAGCGAGGGCTTCAGGTCAGCCAGCGCGCGCCGCTTGGCGTATCGATGAGCGCCGCCACTGATGGCGCGGTGCCTTCGCGAAAGGTCACACGCGGGTCGGAGAAATGCCCGGCAAGGCTGGCCTTGATCGTCTCGATCTGCGGATGCTCGATGATCAGGGCGCTGAGCGCGCAGCCCTTGTCCGCCATCGCAGCACCGGGGCAGGGGCGCATTGGCCAGTCGATCAGGGTCGGGTGCGCGCCATCCAGCGGCATGGCGCCATCCTGCGGCACCGAGATCTGCCAGCGCAAGCTGCCCCTGGTCAGCTCCGTCACTTCGCCCAGCGTGTCAGGGAACGCCGCCAGCGCCTTGGCCAGATCGCGCCCCTCTCCCTCCAGTCGCAGCACCCATGTCGCAAGTCGGGGCCGCGCGGGCGGGTGATCGAGCCCGAACCAGCGCGTGCGCTGAGGAGCGGCGGAAGGGTCGGGGGCGATGATCTCAAGAAACTCATCCGCCCCCAGCCGCATCAGATGATTATGCGTTCCCATCAACGGATGCGCCCCGCCCGGCGGCAGCTCGACCCCGATCAGCCCCGCAACATGCGCAACCCCCTCTCCCAGCGAGGCAGCGGAGACGGCAATGTGGTCGAGGATGAGATGCGGTGAGGGCATCGGAGCTCTTCGCGGTTGCGGTGGGAGGAGGCTGACAGGTTGGGGCGAGGAGCAGCCCCGTCAATCCCTTGCGCGGTCATTTTCGGGACCCGCCCGCGGACGGCGAGGGGGGCGGGTGAGGGCAGTTTTGCGGTTTCCCTTGCGGTGTCATTGCCGGACTTGTTCCGGCAATCCATCGAGCAGTGGGCGCGGGGCATGGGCCTTGTGGGGCGGTCTGCGCCGAAGGCGTCTGGCGTGGGGTGCTTGTGGAGGCATGGATCCTCGGGACGAGCCCGAGGATGACGGGGTGTGGGGGGGAGGTGAGTTTGCGGGTTCCTTCACGGTGTCATTGCCGGACTTGTTCCGGCAATCCAT
>JALEFY010000036.1 GCA_022760435.1 Neomegalonema sp. | reverse complement strand
GGTGAGTTTGCGGGTTCCTTCACGGTGTCATTGCCGGACTTGTTCCGGCAATCCATCGAGCAGTGGGCGCGGGTGGATGGGCCTTGTGGGGCGGTCTGCGCCGAAGGCGTCGGGCGTGGGGTGTTTGTGGAGGCATGGATCCTCGGGACGAGCCCGAGGATGACGGGGGGTGGGGGGGGAGGTGAGTTTGCGGGTTCCGTCTCGGTGTCATTGCCGGACTTGTTCCGGCAATCCATTGATCTGTGGGCGCGGGGCATGGGCCTTGTGGGACGATCTGCACTGAAGGCGTCGGGTGTCGGGTGCTTGTGGAGAAATGGATCCTCGGGACAAGCCCGAGGATGACAGCGGGCGGGATGGCGTGGCGAGGCCCTCACCGCCGGCGTTTTTTGCCGCCGCGTTGGCCGGGTTTGCCGGCGGTGCTGCGGCCCTCTCGTTTGACCGCCTCCGCCGAGGCTTCCTCGATCGCGCTCTGGCGGGCCATCGGATCGTCTGCGACCAGCAGTTCCACCGTCTCCAGCCGCTTGATCTCGTCGCGCAGCGAGGCGGCGGTTTCGAATTCCAGGTTCTCGGCCGCCTTGAGCATCTCCTTTTTCAGATGCTCCAGATGCGCGGCGAGGTTGCCGCCGATATTGTCATCCTTGCCACCGCTCTTCTTCTTGTCGAGCTTGGCGGTGACATAGGCATTGTCGAGCCCTTCGAGGATGTCGCCGACCTCCTTCATCACCGTTCTGGGGGTGATGCCATGGGCCTCGTTATAGGCGATCTGCTTCTCGCGCCGCCGCTCGGTCTCGGCCATCGCCCGCTCCATCGAGCCGGTCACACTGTCGGCATAGAGGATCACGTTGCTCTCGGCATTCCGGGCTGCGCGGCCGATGGTCTGCACCAGCGAGGTCTCGGAGCGCAGGAAGCCCTCCTTGTCCGCATCGAGGATCGCGACCAGGGCCACTTCCGGGATGTCGAGCCCCTCGCGCAGCAGGTTGATGCCGATCAGCACGTCGAAGGCTCCAAGGCGCAGGTCGCGGATGATCTCGATGCGCTCGATCGTGTCGATATCCGAGTGCATGTAGCGCACCTTGATCCCCTGCTCATGCAGGTATTCGGTCAGATCCTCGGCCATGCGCTTGGTCAGGGTGGTGACGAGAGTGCGATAGCCGCGGGCGGTGACCTTGCGGATCTCGTCGAGCAGATCGTCGACCTGATGGGCGACGGGGCGGATCTCCACCGGCGGGTCGATCAGCCCGGTGGGCCGGATCACCTGCTCGGTGAATACGCCGCCGGTGCGCTCCATCTCCCATTTGCCGGGCGTGGCGGAGACGAAGACCGATTGCGGGCGCATCGCGTCCCATTCCTCGAATTTGAGCGGGCGGTTGTCCATGCAGGAGGGCAGGCGGAAGCCATGCTCGGCGAGGGTGAATTTGCGTCGATAGTCGCCCTTGTACATCGCGCCGATCTGCGGGACGGTCACATGGCTCTCATCGGCGAAGACGATCGCGTTGTCGGGGATGTACTCGAACAGGGTCGGGGGCGGCTCGCCGGGGCCGCGGCCCGACAGATAGCGGCTGTAATTCTCGATGCCGTTGCAGACCCCGGTAGCCTCCAGCATCTCGAGATCGAAATTGGTCCGCTGCTCGAGCCGCTGCGCCTCCAGCAGTTTGCCTTCCGCGATGAGCTGGTCGAGCCGCAGCTTGAGCTCGGCCTTGATCTCCTTGATCGCCTGGTTGAGCGTCGGGCGCGGGGTCACGTAGTGCGAATTGGCGTAGATGCGGACCTTGTCGATCTTGCCGGTGCGCTCGCCGGTCAAGGGGTCGAACTCGTCGATCTTCTCGAGCTCCTCGCCAAAGAAGGAGAAGCGCCAGGCGCGGTCCTCGAGATGGGCGGGCCAGAGCTCGAGCACATCGCCGCGCACCCGGAAGAAGCCGCGTGAGAACCCCAGATCGTTGCGCTTGTATTGCTGGGCGATGAGCTCGCGCATGATCGCGCGCTGGTCATAGGCGCCGCCGACCACCAGATCCTGGGTCATGGCGTTATAGGTCTCGACTGCGCCGATACCGTAGATGCAGGAGACCGAGGCCACGATCACCACGTCATCGCGCTCGAGCAGCGCGCGGGTGGCCGAGTGGCGCATGCGGTCGATCTGGTCGTTGATCTGGCTTTCCTTCTCGATATAGGTGTCGGAGCGCGGCACATAGGCTTCGGGTTGGTAGTAATCGTAGTAGGAAACGAAGTACTCGACCGCGTTATTGGGAAAGAAGCTCCGGAACTCGCCATAAAGCTGCGCGGCCAGGGTCTTGTTGGGCGCGAGGATGATCGCCGGGCGCTGGGTGGTCTCGATGATCTTGGCCATGGTGAAGGTCTTGCCGGTACCGGTGGCACCAAGCAGAACCTGATCGCGCTCGCCCTCGCGCACGCCGCTCGCCAGTTCCGCGATGGCGGTAGGCTGATCGCCTGCGGGCTCGAAGGCCGTCTTCATCTCCAGCCGCACGCCGCCTTCCAGCTTTTGCTTGCGTTCGGGCATCCGTGGGGCGGTGACGAGCGTGTCGGCGGTCATGAGCGCTCTCCTTGCGTCGGGTTTGCCTGCTTGGTTGGTGGGAATTTAAGGGCAGCACGAGATCGGGCCAAGCCGTTGAATGGGCAGTGTTGCGCGGCTGGATCACAAAATCGTTAAAATACCCTTGGTGATCATTGACGCTTGGGTGGTGCATTCTAATTACAGATGCATCGGCCGAGCTGTTGCCCCGGGCTCGCACTCACAGTCCCCTCGCTCCCCCGTTGAGTCCGGGCGACAGTCCCCCCTCCTCCCCTGAGGGCGGCACCCGAAAAGGGCTCGGCCGATTTTTTTTCACAGAGTGTCTTTGAGCGTTTGGCATTGCCTGGAAGCTGCGGCGCTAATTCACTTGAAGTTGGTGTCCTGATGCGAGCATATGGCCGAGCAATATCGAATTCTCGACCAGCGAGAGGCATAATCATGCGCGCACGCATCTACAATCCGGCCAAAACCGCGATGCAATCGGGCCCGGCCCGCGAGGAATGGGTTCTGGAGTTCATTCCGACCGCGGCCAAGAAGATCGACCCGCTGATGGGCTGGACTGGATCGTCTGACACTTCTGGTCAGGTTCGTATCCGTTTTGACAGTCGCGAAGCGGCTGAGACCTATGCGCGCCGTCACGGGATTGAGGCCAGTGTACAGCAGCGCAAGGAGCGCGCGCCGTCTCTGCGATCGCAGGGGTATGCGAGCAATTTCGCCTTCAAACGCCGCACGGCCTGGACACATTAGCCAGGGCGTCTACCCACTCTCTGGTATGACCTGTGTCAACTAAATTTGAAAACAGCGCCCCTTGAGGCGCTGTTTTTCGTGACCTGCCAAAAAGTCTGCGACATACTATCGTTCCGAGCGGGACAGTTCTCACAATCGCTTCGTTTTTTGGCGGGGCGATGTGAGGAGCAAACCTGAAACGCGCGATCACGCGATAGTTTGTCAGAGATCGGTTCGATAGCGGCCGAGCTCGAGGAGGAAAGCATTTGGCTTCAGGAATAAAACCAGCAGCGAGAGTGGCGCTGGGAGATTTTAATCAAGTATTACAGCGTCATGATGCGGATCCGGCGGAGGTCAAACTGCAATTTCTCAGTTTGGCGAGCATTAATTGTCTGTCACGCTTGGCGTCTTGTGGGGCGCCGAGCGATGCGATCACCATGGAACTGGACCGGATCATCGATCTCGCGGAGGCGTTGCGAGACCAGAGGGATATGCCCTAGCGTCAATCGCATTTGACGGGTCAGCCGCCAGGTGCGCTTCGGCGGCGAGCGCCCGAGCGGATCGCCGGTGCTGTGTGTACAACGCCGCTTGGATCGCTGCGATCGGTGCGAAACAACTGCGCCTTCACCGGCAGCGGATAGTAGCCCGGACGCTCCAGGGCGAATTCGTGATCGGTCAGCCTCAGCGCGACAGTCTCATCAAGGCTGCCGACGGAGATGGCGATGACCTTCTCCCCGGTGCGGCGACGAAACAGCAGGCTGCCGCAATGCCCGCAAAAGCCGCGCTCGCATTGCTCGCTGGTATGAAACCAGCTCAGCGTTCCGTCAGCCTGAAAGGAGATCGCATCGCTCAGGGCGGTGACATAGGCCCAGTAATGGCCGGTCAGCCGCTGGCATTGGTGACAATGGCACGCCGCCGCTTTCTCATCCACCAAATCTGCGGCAAAGCGTACGGATCCGCAATAACATCCACCGGTGCGCAGCAGCATTTTTTAACCTCTTTCCTCAGGCGTCTCACCATATCCCCCCACACCCTCGGCAATGCTTGCAAGCCCGGCGCGAATGGCCGGATTTGGTGTCAAGCAACGCGTATTTGCCGCTTCGCCCTGCTTGCTTGAGAAAGCATTTGGACCGGATTGCGGCGGTCGGCGCGCGAGAAAAGGGCGGCGCGATGCAGGTGATGCATCGCACTCGGCATTGTCCCGATCCCGAATCCGATTGGATGGATTGGCGTCTTTTTGCCCTGATCTGGGGCGCCGGGACAGGCGCGCGTGAACCGGGCAGAGTGTCTGCGCCTCGCAATACAGGGAATGCTCATGCAGGGCGGGCGTGTTTGGGCTCATGGCAGCAAGACGATTCTCGCCCAACGGGAGCGCGGGACGAGGATTGAAAGCAGAGGCGCTGCTGGCTCAGATCCCGCCGGCCTCGTTGATCTCCTTGAGATCAATCGCGCGCCGCGCGGTCAGCGTCGCGAGGCAGGACGCGGCCGAAAGCGGCGCCATCGAGCCGCCTTCAAACATCGCGTACCAGACCTTGCAGGCATTCTCGCGATAGACCTGCCAGGCTTCTTGCGCCTGCTCGAGATCGGCCCGCCCTTGCGGCGGCACCTGCGAAAGCGCTTGGTGATAGTGCCGCTCGAGCAAAGCCTCCCAAGCGTTCAGCGAGGCTTGCGTGCAGGCCATCATGCCAAGGGTCGTCTGGTGCTCCGGGCCTTGATCAATGCATTCGGTGGTCGATTGTCCAATGCACAGCTCCGGCGGGCGACCTTCGGCCATGCTGCGCTGAAGGCATTGCTCAATTTGTTGATGCGCCGCTGCTTGCCCTTCCTGCGCCATGGCGGGTAGTGCTGCGCCAAAGGCGAGCATCAGGGCGAGCGCCGAAGCGGTGCCCAGCCGCGCCGCATGCAGGCGGGTGTTCTGGTCGAAGCGGGTGATGAGCATTGCGAGCCTCCCTGAGCACCCAAGAGTACTTTTGGCCTGAGCGTTTTGGGCCTGAGCGTATTGGGGACGTTAAGCGATCGGCAAGGATTGGCCAAGCGCCCGCATGGCGAGGCTACGCAGAACGCCCCATATTTGTTAGCAAGGGGGAAGGCAGTCCAGCCGCTTTGGGAGAGACAATGGCCAGGCAACAGCCGACGCAGGCTCAAAAGACAACGCAGGCGGCCGAAAAATCATCTGGGCCGGGAAAATCAACGGCGCCTGAAATGGGCGATGACGGGCGCGAATATGAACTCAAGATCGCCCTGTCCCCGATTGCCCTGTCGCAACTCGCGCTTGGGCCGGCCTTGCGCCTTTATCAGGTCTCGGAGCCTAAAACGCGTGCCCTGCGCTCAGTCTATTTCGACACGCCCCATCATGGGCTGCGTCAGGAGCGCATCGCCTTGCGGCTGCGTCAGGTCGATGGGCGGTGGGTGCAGACGGTGAAACATGCACCCGAACCGATCCGAAACGGGATCTCCAATCCGCTCGAAAGCGAAGTTCAGGTCGGCGAACCGGTGCCGCAGATCGAGAGCATCGAGCCCAAGAAGCTGCGTCGCCAGGTGCAGGAGATCACCAGCCGCACAACGCTTCAGCCGATCTTTGAAACCCAGATCAAGCGCAGCGAAGTGCAGTGGCGCTTGCCCGCCGAGCTCTGCGGCGGTGACCGTGACAGCCGGGTGCTGATCTGCCTCGATCAGGGGCATGTCGAGGCACAAGGGCGCAAGATGGCGGTCGGAGAGGTTGAGATCGAGCTCATCGAGGGCGAGATCGCTGCCGTGTTCGTCGCGGCGCGGATGCTGTTCGCCGGGCGCATCGTCTCGCTCTCCACGCATAGCAAGGCGTCCCTCGGATATGCACTGCTGAGCGGCGGGCTCGAGCCGCCGCAAGTTCAGCGCGCCGGGGCGGTGGCGCTCACCAAAAGCTCCAGCGCGGGGGTGGCCTTCGAGGCGATCTTGCGCAGCGCTTCGGCGCAGATCACCGCCAATCTGCCGTTGATGATGCCCGAGCAACTCGGGCTCGCGGATAATGGGGCGGTGAAGATCGACAGGGCCGAGGCGGTTCATCAATTCCGGGTTGGGGTGCGGCGGCTGCGCTCGGCCCTCAAGCTGCACAGACCGCTGCTTGAGCGGCGCAAGGTTCGGGCGATCGAGAGCCAGGCGCGTGACATTTTTCGCATCGTCGGGGCGCTGCGCGATGCCGATGTTCTGCATGACGAAATCCTCGCCCCATCGCTCTTCGAGGACAATGACATCATCCGCGCCAGCGATCTCGAGGCCCTGCGCGCGTTGGTGGCGACGCGAAAGGCGGATCTTCGCACCAGCTTGCCCGAGCGTCTGTCTGCCGAGCGGGTCGGCGCATTTGTGTTCGATCTTCTCGCCTTGATCGAGACCCGAAGCTGGGAGCCGCAAGCCACGAAGAAGCAGAACCGCAGCGCGCAGCCGGCGCGCGCTTTCGCGGCCGAGATCCTGCAAGAGGCCTGGGAGGAGGCGCAGGGCTGGGGCGATCACCTTGGCCGGCTGACCATCGTCGAGCGTCATGAGATGCGCAAGGCGCTCAAAACGCTGCGTTATGGCTGCGACTTCTACAAGCCGCTCTTCGCCGGGGAAAAATGCGAGACCTTCCTTGCTCACTTGCGCAAGTTGCAGAATGTGTTCGGGTTTCTCAATGACCTCGCCATGGCCGAGCAACTCGTCACCCTCGCGCCGGGGCATCGCGGCGTGCGGGCGGTGATTGCCCATCACCACGCTTTGTCTGAGAAAGCCTGGACCAAGGCGCAGCGGCGCTGGGGAGAGCTTGAGGCGGTTCCGGTCTTCTGGCGCTGAGCCTGCCCCGGTTATGCATGCGCACAGGACAACAGGGCGGATGAGCAATGGATCTGATTTATAGCGAGCGCCATCGGCTGCGCGATCCGCGGACCGAGCTGAATGGCGGCGAACTGGTGACCCCGTTTGAATGCCCGGCGCGGGTCGAGACCATTCTGGCGCGGTTCCGCGCGCGCGGGCTCGGCACCGTGCGGGCCGAGCAGGCCTTCGGCCTTGATCCGGTGCGCCGGGTGCATGACGCGGATTATCTGACCTTCCTGCAATCGGCCTGGGAGGAATGGGCGGCGCTGGGCTATGATGGCGAGGCAATCCCGAGCATCTGGCCCTCGCGCCGGATGAGCCTGAGCCGCCCGCCGCGCGATATCGAAGGGCGGCTCGGCTATTATGCGCTGGCCGCCGAAACCGCGATCTCGCCGGGCACATGGGAGGCCGCCTGCGCCTCGGCCGATGTCGCCTTGAGTGCGCAGGCCCTGATCGCCAATGGCGCACGGGCTGCCTTTGCGCTGTGCCGCCCGCCCGGTCATCACGCGGCTCAGGACATGTATGGCGGCTATTGCTTCTTGAACAATGCCGCGATCGCTGCCCAGGCCTGTCTCGATCAGGGGGCGGACCGTGTCGCGATCCTGGATGTTGATTTTCATCACGGCAATGGGACCCAGGCGATCTTCGAGGAGCGCGCCGATGTGTTCTTCGCCTCGATCCATGGCGATCCCGAGGATGCCTTTCCCTATTATCTGGGCAGCGCCGCTGAGACCGGGCGCGGGCTTGGCGAGGGCTCGACGCTCAACCTGCCGCTGCCGCCGCAAACCGGTTTTGAGCGCTGGCGCGAGGCGCTGAGCGCGGCGCTGAGTGCCATCGCGGCCTATGGCGCACAGGCGCTGATCGTCTCGCTGGGCGTGGACACTTACAAGGATGATCCGATCTCATTTTTCCGGCTGGAGAGCGAGGATTTCCGCCGCTATGGCGCCGATCTGGCCGGATTGCACCTGCCGACCCTGTTCGTGATGGAAGGCGGCTATGCGGTGGCGGAGATCGGCATCAATACCGTCAATGTGCTCGAAGGGTTCGAGGATGCATGACCGGAGCGCTTGTGGCGCCTGGGTGTCGTTGGGCGAAGCGCAATTGTTGCTGCATCGCTCCGGCGCGCTGTGGTGGCCTGATCAGCGCCTGCTCTGTGTGAGCGACCTGCATCTGGGCAAGGCCGAGCGTGTGGCTCGGCGCGGTGGGCCGCTGCTGCCGCCCTATGCCGATGCCGACACGCTCGGGCGACTCGCGGCGCTGATCGCGCATTTTGATCCGGGCATTGTGATCAGTCTCGGCGACAGTTTCGACGATGATTGCGCCGCCTCGTCTCTCGGGGCCGCCGAACGTGTCCAGCTCGAGAGGATGATGACGCAGCGGCGCTGGGTCTGGATCGTCGGCAATCACGATCCCGGTGCAGGCAATCACGCGGGAGAGATCGCCGCGAGCTGGTCGCGCCTTGGCCTGCGGTTTCGGCATGAAGCTCGCCTCGCGGCCTCTCTTTCTGGCGCTGGGACTGAGAAAACATGCCTCGAGAGCGATGGTGCGGAGGTCTCCGGCCATTTTCACCCCAAATGCAGCCTGTCGGTTGCCGGGCGGCAGATCAGCCGACGCTGCTTCCTGCTCGGTGGTGGGCGGCTCATTCTGCCGGCTTTTGGGACTTTTACTGGCGGTTTGGAAGCTAAAAGCGAAACTCTTCGGCGGTTTTTACCTGACGATACGGAAGCCTTTATGATCGGGGAGCGCGTTATTCGGCTGCCCGCCTTCGCATCCGCACAAATCAGGGAAAAAAGCCGCTAAATTCATCAGCATTTTCCGCCGAGATCGCGTCAAAGTAGAATATTTGCTCGATGCTCTTATCGGTTCGGCAACCTTCTTTGTCTAACCTTCTGCCCAAAGCGTCTCCAACGGGTGGAAAACTATGTTCTTTGGTAAATCCGCGTCGACCTCCGACAAGCAGCAAGCATTGCGTGAGAAAGCCACTATTCAAGCCCTGAACGTTGCGCAGGGCGTGATCTGGTTCGGCCTTGATGGCACGGTGCTCGATGCCAATGACAATTTCCTGTCGGTGATCGGATATGCCAAGGACGAGGTGGTCGGCAAGCATCACCGCATGTTCTGCGACACCCATTATGCCAATTCGAGCGAATACGCCGCCTTCTGGCGCGCGATCGGCGAGGGCCGTGCATCGGCCGGCGAGTTCAAGCGCATTGCCAAGGGTGGCCGCGAGGTCTGGATCGAGGCTTCCTACAACCCGCTCTTCGATGCCGAGGGCAAGCCTTTCGGCGCGGTGAAGTTCGCCATCGATATCACCGCGAAGAAACTTCAGGCGGCCGATGCTGCCGGCCAGATCGCTGCGATCAGCAAGAGCCAGGCGGTGATCGAATTCGAACTGGATGGCACCATCCGCTGCGCCAATGACAATTTCCTGGGCGCGATGGGCTATCGTCTCGAGGAGATCAAGGGCAATCATCACCGGATGTTTGTCGAGCCGGGCTATGCCGCCAGCGCCGAGTATGCCCAGTTCTGGCAGGCCCTCGGCCGCGGCGAGTTCCAGTCGGGCGAGTACAAGCGCCTGGCCAAGGGCGGGCGGGCGATCTGGATCCAGGCCACCTACAACCCGATCTTCGATCAGGACGGCAAACCCTTCAAGGTCGTGAAGTTCGCCCGTGATGTGACCGATCGCAAAACCAGCGTCGATGCGCTGTCCGCCGGGCTGGATCGTCTTGCGCAAGGCGATCTGTGCGCCCGGATCGACAGTTCGGTGGACGGCGAGTACGCGGCACTGCGCGAAGCCTTCAACTCCACCGCAGAGCGTCTGCAAAACACCGTGCTCGATATCCAGAACTCGGCACTGACCATCGCTCGCTCGACTGAAGTGATTGCGGGCGGGGCAAGCCAGCTCTCCGAACGCGCGACCAATCAGGCGGCCGCGATCGAAGAGACGGCGGCGACGATGGAAGAGATGTCCTCGACCATCAAGGCCAATGCCGACAACGCGAACAACGCTGAGACCGCAGCGACCGAGGCGAATAATCTCGCCAATTCCGGCGGTGCGATCGTGCGCGATGCGATCAGCGCTATGGAGCGGATCGAAGCCAGCTCGGCCAAGATCTCGGAAATCACCAATGTGATCGAATCGATCTCCTTCCAGACCAACCTGCTGGCGCTGAACGCCGCCGTCGAGGCCGCGCGCGCAGGCGATGCTGGCAAAGGCTTTGCCGTGGTCGCCGCCGAGGTTCGGACCCTGGCGCAGCGCTCCTCGGAAGCCGCCAAGGACATCACCGCGCTGATTAGCGGCAGCTCCGAGCATGTGGCCGATGGCGCGCAGCTCGTGCGCAAGACCGGTACCGCGCTTCAGGACATCAAGCAGTCGATCGAGACCGTTGCCTCGAACGTGCAGGACATCTCCAGCGCGACCCGTGAGCAGGCCAATGGCGTGTCCGAGATCTCCAGCACCGTCAATCACATGGATGAAATGACGCAGAAGAACTCGGCCCTCGCTGAGGAAAGCGCCGTCAATGCCCGTGGTCTGGCGGATGAGGCCGAGGGCCTTGGCAAGCTGATCTCCTTCTTCAATGCCGGTGCAAATGAAGCGGCCCGCGATGCGAGCTGGATGAAGGTGGAGCGCGCCGCAAAACCGGCCGCACCGAAAGCCGCCGCCCCGGTGGCAGCCGTCGCCGCCAGCACCCGGGCACCCAAAGCCGCCGCCGCGGGCGGCAGTGACTGGGCTGAGTTTTAGGCCACCACAAGCGCTGATACTGTAAAAAATCGAAACCCACCCGCTCAGGGTGGGTTTTTCGGCTTTGTGAGCGCGCGCGAAATGCGCGAGGATCCTGGCATTCCTTCAGAGGCGCGGTTCATTGAGACGCGCGGCTCGAGGCATAGATAAGAGCCATGACCATGACCGCTCCTCTTGACCCCGCCCACCTGCCTCCCTTCGGCTTTGACAACAGCTATGCGCGGCTGGGCGAGGCGTTTTACACGCGGCTCACCCCTGAGCCGGTGCGCGCGCCGCGCCTGATCGCCTATAACGCCCCGCTTGCCGAGAGGCTCGGCCTGCCGACGGGGCTGGGTGCGCCGGAGTTGGCGCCGCTCTGGGCTGGCAATCATGTGCCCAAAGGGGCGGCGGCGCTGGCGATGGTCTATGCCGGGCATCAATTCGGCGGCTTCTCCCCGCGTCTGGGCGATGGGCGGGCCTGGCTGATGGGCGAGGTGATCGCCCCCGATGGCGCGCGCTTTGATATTCAGCTCAAGGGCTCCGGACCCACCCCCTATTCGCGTCGCGGCGATGGCCGGGCGGCGCTGGGTCCGGTGCTGCGCGAGTTCCTGATCAGCGAAGCCATGGCCGCGCTGGAGCTGCCGACGACCCGCTCTCTGGCCGCCGTGACCACCGGCGAGACGGTCTATCGCGAGACCGCCCAGCCCGGCGCGGTGCTTACCCGCATCGCTGCAAGTCATATCCGGGTTGGCAGTTTCGAGTATTTCGCAGCGCGCGGCGAGCATGATCATGTCAGGGCGCTGGCCGAGCACGCGATCGCCCGGCATGATCCGGATCTCGAGGGCACGCCGGATCGCTTCATCGCCTTTCTCGATCGGGTGGTCGCGCGCCAGGCCGATCTGGTCGCCCGCTGGCTCGGGATCGGTTTTATTCATGGGGTGATGAACACCGATAATTGCGCGATCTCCGGCGAGACCATCGATTACGGCCCCTGCGCCTTCATGGACGGGTTTCACCCGGCCCGCGTGTTCAGCTCGATCGATCATCAGGGCCGCTATGCCTATGGCAATCAGGCCCGGATGGCGTTCTGGAACCTGGCGCGGCTGGCCGAGGCGCTGTTACCGCTGCTGGGCCCGGACCCGCAGGCCGCGTTGGCGCGGGCGCAGGCTCGTGTCGAGCGCTTCGCCGATCTGTTTCAGGCCGCCTGGCTGAAGGTGTTGCGGGCCAAGCTCGGTCTGGGAGCGTTGGCCGAGGTCACCCCGGCGCAGGACATGGCGCTCGCGCAAGAGTTCCTTGACCTTCTCGGCGCAAGGGAGGCGGATTTCACTAACAGCTTCGCCGCGCTATTTGATCTCGCCTCGGGGCGCGCGGGGGCAGATTCGCTCGAGCAGCAGATCGGCGCCAGTGCGGATCTGACCGACTGGCTCGCCCGCTGGCAGGATCGAAGAGCGCTGGTGCGTGCAGAGGATCGAGGCGCAGCGCTCGAGACGATGCGCGCGGCCAATCCGGTCGTGATCGCGCGCAATCACCGGGTGGATGCCGCCCTGAAAGCCGCCGAGCGCGGGGATTACACCCTGTTCGAGCGATTGCGGCAGATCCTCGCCAGCCCGCATGCGCTCGCAAGTGCCGATGCTGAGTTTGCAAAGCCGCCCGAGCCGGAAGAGGCGATCCTCGCCACCTTTTGCGGCACTTGAGCCGATCCGATGGGGCGGCGTTGCGGGAAGAAATTTTAACGCCGATCTGCGAAAACGACTTGATCGCAATGACCTGAACCGCTAATCAGCGGGTCTCGCGATTGCGAATGGCTATTCCGGCGTAGCTCAGTGGTAGAGCATCGGACTGTTAATCCGCTGGTCGTAGGTTCGAATCCTACCGCCGGAGCCAGATCGCACCCCCCCGCCAGGCAGAACCCTCCCCGACAGATTGCTTCCGCAACGCCGCCCTCTTGACGAGTGCGCGTTTTGTCAGCGTGGCAAGCGGCGGGCGCGTCGCAGGAGCTCGGCTTCCCGTTCGGCGATCTCGCCAGGTTCATAGCCGAGCAGCAAGACCGCATCGCGCCCGTTTGCAGCTTCAAACCGCATGACCCCGGCAAGGCGGCCGCGGCGAAAGCCTTCGATCCAGGCCCGGCCAGGCAAGCGGGTTCCGTTTGGAAGCTGCATGCGGGCAGAGCCATCGCGGCTCATCTCGACAAGCGCCCGGATCTCGCGCGCATCGCGCAGCAGCACGGCGAGGTCATGATCTGGCGAGGGCAGGGCGGGGGTGGCGACCAGCGGCAGCGGAGCGCGCGCGGCGCGACTGCCTGTGCCCGGATAAAGCGACGCGCTCACCCCTTGGGCGAAGTTGAAAGCGTCGCTGGTGGTCAGCAGAACATCCTCGACAGCGATAAGACGGCAACCGCAATCGCTGGCATCGTCGCGCTGCGCCAGGCAGGCGCGCAAGGCATGGCCGGCGGCTTGTTCGCTGCCTGCGGCGCCGATGATGATGCTTTCTTGCGGGCAGGATTTCACGGGCGTGCCGCGGGCGATCGCCCGGCCCGGCCCGGCAGCCACATAAGCGCGCCCCGGCGGATAAAGATGGAAGAAGGCGAGCTGCGAGGGCTCGAGCCGCTTGCTGCCATGGCGCGCCGATAATGTTGCCAGACGCGCAGGGCTGGCCGATTGCGCGACCTGTGCCGCTTGCGCCGCATCCCGGGCGATGAGTTCGGGCGGGCGGGGCGGTTGCACGAGGCGATGCGACTGGCTAGGGATGATCTGCGGCCGCCTCGCCTCGGGAAGCGTGCAAGCCGCCGTGGCAAGGCTCAGGCCCAGCGCGGTGAAGATCCGGAAGAGGGAGCGTTTGTTCATGCCGCCTAGAATACCGGCCATCGCCGTGATTGTCGCTGTCTATCTCGCGGTTGCACTGGGCGGCGGCCCGACGGCGCTGGCGCGTGATAGCGGGCTCGGCGCGCTGCTCGGCTTGCCGCGGCTGGGGCATCTGGCGATTGGCGAAGTCCTGGCCGCCGCTGCAGCTTTCATTGCGGTGGTGGATGCGGCCTTGCGCCCGCCCTCAAGCTGGCTTGATGTCGCGCTGGCGCTGCTTTGCCTTGCGCTGGCGGTGCTGTGCGTTCTCGGCTGGCCGCCGCTGCTCAGTGGCGCCTATGGTGCCATCTTGCTCGCCCTGCTGGCCGACACTCTTGCCGGTGCGCTGCGTTGCCTGCAATCCTCGCGCGCCCGTGCGCGGCGTCTGCTCTCGTAACAACGGCGCCGTGCTTTTTACGCGAAGTCTGGTATTTTTCAGGGTGTCCAACTCAGGGCGAGCGGGTAAGCTTCTAGCTTGAAGAGAGCAATGTAGTGAGTCGTGTGCGAGCAGTGGCTGAGGAAGAAGATCCAGAGAATCTGGTCGAGCTGACCGGGGTCGTGAAATGGTACGACACCAGTCGCGGGTTTGGATTTATCGCCCAGGATGGTGGCGGTGAAGACATCCTGCTGCACGCTTCGCGCGTGCGGGCGTCGATGATCGATCGCGTCCCCGATGGCGCTTTGGTGCGGGTCAGCAGCTATCGCGGAGAGCGCGGCTTGCAGGCCTGGCGAGTGATTGATCTGCAACCGCCGGCGGCAAATGACGATTCTCATGCCGAAAACGGCGCTCCGCGCTCTGATAGCCCGCCTGGGCCGCTGGAGCCTGCGCGCGTGAAGTGGTTCGACAAGCAGCGCGGCTTTGGCTTTGTCAATGTGCTGGGGGATGAGCGCGATGTCTTCGTGCATATGGAAACCCTGCGCCAATGCAATTTCAATGATCTGGCCCCGGGCGAAGCCGTCCTGATCCGCGTGGGCCTGTCGCCGCGCGGGGCGGCGGCGGAAGATGTCGTCCCGTGGAACAGTCCAGCCTATTTCGCCGAAATCGAGGGCGGGGACGAGCCACAAGGGGGTGATGGGGCACCCGATGAGGGCTGAGCCCGCTGTTTCAGGAGTGTGGGGGCGGGCGATGATGCGCGCGATCCTGTTTGCGAGCGTCGTGGCGATGCTCTGCGCCGCGGTGGCTTTGGCTCAAGGTCTCGCGCCGCCAGCCGCCTCTCCAGGTACCACAGGTTCTCCGGGCGCCACTGACTCTCTTGGCGCCACAGACACTCCTGGCACCGCAAAGCGCAGCATAGCCGATCCGGCGCAGGGCGCGCGTTTCGAGGCGCTCAGCATCCAGACGACTCAGGTGCCGAGCCGCACCATCACCTTTCGTGCTCAGATCGCAGACACTCCCGCGCTGCGCCGACGCGGCCTGATGTTTCGCGAGCGCCTCGCGCCCGGTCAGGGCATGCTCTTCATCTATCCTTCCGCGCGCGATGCATCCTTCTGGATGCGCAACACCCTGATCGCGCTCGATATGATCTTTATCCGTGAGGATGGCTATGTGCACCGCGTGCATGAGAATGCCGTGCCCCATGACGAGACGCCGATCGCGGCCGGTGCACCGGTGCGCTTTGTGCTCGAGATCGCTGGCGGGCAGGCGGCTCGGCTCGGGATCACCGCAGGCGCTCTTGTCACCAGCGATACTATGACGAAATCACTGGACGCGGCAGCGCAATCGCAGTAGGAGAGGCGCTCTGTCCGGGCGTGGCGCAGTCTGGTAGCGCGACGGTTTTGGGTACCGTAGGTCGTTGGTTCGAATCCAGCCGCCCGGACCATGTTCCCAAAACACATTTCGAGGGGTCGGGGCGCACGCATGCCCCAATGCGGGGTATGGTCGAAGCGAGGCTGAAGCAGCATGCTGCGCGGGTCGAAACGGCTCTTGAGCAGCTCTTGCCTTCCCCGGATGCCGAGATCGGCATGCGCTCCTTGCATGAGGCGATGCGCTATGCGTGCCTTGGCGGCGGCAAGCGTTTGCGCGCCTTTCTGGTGCTGGAGAGCGCGGCCCTTTTCGATGTCGAGCCGGGTCACGCCGAAGCCCAGGATCAGAATCAGGCTCTTCGCGTTGCTGCCTCTGTCGAATGCCTTCACGCCTACAGCCTCGTGCATGATGATCTGCCCTGCATGGATGATGATGATTTGCGGCGCGGCAAGCCGACGGTGCACCGGGCCTATGATGAGGCAACGGCGGTGCTGGCAGGCGATGCGTTGCAGGCGCTGGCCTTTGAAATCCTCGCCGATCCGCTCACGCATCCAGATCCGCTGCGGCGCTGCGCACTGATCGCGGCCTTGGCCAGGAGTAGCGGCGCTGCGGGTATGGTGGCCGGGCAAGCGATCGATCTGGCGGCCGAAGATGCGCAGATCGCCCTTGATGAGCGGCAGATCCGCCGCTTGCAGGCGCTTAAAACCGGCGCCTTGTTCGACTTCTCTGCGACGGCTGGAGGCTTGCTCTGCGGGGCATCGGAGGCGGAACTCACCTGCCTGAGCCGTTATGCCGATGCGATCGGGCTCGCCTTTCAGATCACCGATGATCTTCTCGACACAGGCGGTGAGCAGGCGCAGACCGGCAAACGGGTCGGAAAGGATCGGGCGGCGGGCAAGGCCACCTTTGTCGGGCTTTGGGGGGAGGAACCGGCGCGGCGCGCGGCCGAGGATCTTGTCGCCAGCGCCAAGGAGGCGTTGGCGATCTTCGGGGCGCGGGCGCGCAACATGGCGGATGCCGCCGATTTCGTGCTCACGCGGCGTTCCTGAACCCGCTCGCCCCTCAATCGCGGCGCGGCGTGTTCGGGGGGGAGTGGCAATCGAGCCTTCAGAATTCTCGCGAACAGAAATCCTTGCCCGCCTTTCGTCAGGGGTGGAAAGCCCTGGCAATGGGTGTTAGCGGTGTGCTCCGCAAAAGCGCCAACCATGTTTGATCGCGCGGCAGCAAAGGATAGACGCGATGATGAATGCAACCCTGACCCCTTCCACCGCTCCGCGAGACCTCGCGCCTGCTAAAGGCTGGTCGGCGGATAGCTGGCGCGGCAAGACAGGCTTGCAAATGCCGGACTATCCCGACGCAGAAGCGCTCAAGGCTGCAACCGATCGGTTGGGCATGCTGCCGCCGCTGGTCTTTGCCGGAGAGGCGCTCGATCTGCGCCGTCGGCTGGGTGAAGTGGCTCAGGGGCGGGCTTTCCTGCTGCAAGGTGGTGATTGCGCCGAGAGCTTCTCCGAGTTTTCCGCCGACAACATCCGCGACACGTTCCGGGTGATGCTGCAAATGGCGGTGGTTCTGACTTACGGGGCCAAGCTGCCGGTGGTGAAGGTCGGGCGCATGGCCGGTCAGTTCGCCAAGCCGCGCTCAGCGCCGACCGAAACGGTGAAGGGTGTGGAGCTGCCCAGCTATCGCGGCGATATTGTCAACGAGCTTGCCTTCACTCCCGAAGCGCGCATCCCCAATCCGCACAAGATGGTCGATGCCTATCTGCAATCGGCGGCAACACTCAATCTGCTGCGGGCTTTCGCCAGCGGCGGCTATGCCGACCTGCACCGGGTGGCCAATTGGAATCTCGGCTTTGTCGCCAATTCAGCCGAAGGGGAGCGCTACTCGCGCATTGCCGAAGGCGTGGCCGATGCGCTGGACTTCCTGCAAGCCTGCGGCGTCACCCCGAGCACCGCGGCCTCGATGCGCTCGGTCAGCTTCTTCACCAGCCATGAGGCATTGCTCCTCGAATATGAGCAGCCCCTGGTTCGCGTGGATTCCATCACCGGGATGCCGGTCGCAGGCACCGGCCATATGCTCTGGATCGGCGATCGCACGCGCCAGCCCGATGGCGCGCATGTGGAGTTCTGCCGCGGCGTGCTCAACCCGATCGGGCTCAAATGCGGGCCGTCGATGACCACCGATGGTCTGCTCGAGCTGATTGACCTGCTGAACCCGCAGAATGTGCCGGGCCGCCTGACCCTGATCAACCGCTTTGGCCATGACAAGGTCGGCGACCACCTGCCGGCGCTGATCCGGGCGGTCGAGAGCGAGGGGCGCCACGTGGTCTGGTCCTGCGATCCGATGCATGGCAACACGATCAAATCCGATAGCGGCTTTAAGACCCGCCCGTTCGAGCGGGTGCTCGGCGAGGTGAAGAGCTTCTTTGAAGTCTGCCACGCGGAAGGCGCCTATCCGGGCGGGGTGCATTTCGAGATGACAGGGCAGGACGTCACCGAATGCACCGGCGGCATGCAGCAGCTCGGCGGCGAGGACCTCTCCAAGCGCTATCACACCGCTTGCGATCCACGGCTCAATGCGTCTCAGTCGCTTGAGCTGGCGTTCTTGCTGGCCGAAGAGCTGGAAAAGACCGCGCCCAAGCATCGCCAAGCCGATCTCGAGCTTTAAGCGGCGGGGCGGTTCATGACGCATGTAATCGTATTGACGTCTGCTTCGGAGTTCTCTGAAGCAGACCTGCTAGGCGCGCTGCCGGGCGGCGTTGAGCTGCGCTGGCTCGGCGCGCGTTCGGTGGAGTTCGATGGCAGTCCGGAGCAGGCACAAGCCCTGCGCCCGTCGCTCGCCAGGATGCGGATCGACGTGAATGCGGTCCCGGTTGCCGGACGCGAGAAAGCGCTCCTGATTGCCGATATGGACAGCACGATCATCGAATGCGAGTGCATCGACGAGATCGCTGATTTTGCGGGCGTCAAACCCCAGGTCGCGGCGATCACCGAGGCAGCGATGCGCGGTGAGGTTGACTTTGAGGGCGCGCTCAAGGCGCGGGTGGGTCTGCTCAAGGGATTGCCCGAGACACAGTTGCAGCAGGTGTTTGATGAGCGGGTCGTGCTGTCAAAAGGCGCGCGAACCCTGGTGCAGACCATGAATGCGCTCGGGGCCCGTACGGCGCTGGTTTCGGGCGGCTTTACCTTCTTCTCCGGGCGGGTCGCCGAGGCGACCGGCTTTCAAAGTCATCAGGCCAACCGCCTGCTCGCCACCAGCGGGACGCTCAATGGCGAGGTGGCCGAGCCGATCCTTGGGCGGGAGGCGAAGCTTGAGGCTCTGCGAGCGATCTGTGCCGAGCGGGGTATCGGGCTCGATGCGGCGCTTGCGGTCGGGGACGGGGCCAATGATCTGGCGATGATCGGCGCGGCCGGCCTCGGGGTGGCCTATCGGGCGAAACCCGTGGTGGCCGCCGAGGCCGATGCGCAGATCAATTTCTCCGATCTGACGGCGCTTCTGGCGCTGCAAGGGATCCGTGAGGACGATTACGCCGCTGTGTGAGCGGCGCCTCGCGAAGCTGTGATGGCGCGCGCCCCGGCTTTGATTGGTCGGGGCGGCGGTCCTGCGCGTATACTCAAAGCAAGCATATGACCTTGTGAGGAAAGCGCCATGAAACTGCTTCGCCGCCCCGACTGGGCTCTGCCCGAGCGCGCCGCCACCCCTGAGCCGATGTTTCGCAACCGTCGCGCCTTCATGATCGGAGGGGCGGCCACCGTCGCCGGGGGGGCCTATCTGCTGGGCGGAACCGATCATGCCGCCCGCGCGGATCTGGCCGGTGAGGCTTGGGATCCGGCCGCGCCGCGCAACCCGGATTTCACCAATGCCGGTCGGCCGATCACCGATGAGGCGACCAATTCCACCTATAACAATTTCTACGAGTTCGCCTCGCACAAGCGCATCTATGACAAGGCGCAGGCGCTGCCGACCGAGGGCTGGACGCTGGAGATCACCGGCGAGGTTGAGCAGCCGATGACCCTCGACATGGACGCCTTGCGCAAGAAGATGCCGATCGAAGAGCGGGTGATCCGCCATCGCTGCGTCGAGGCCTGGTCGATGGTCGTGCCCTGGATCGGTTTTGAGCTGGCAGCGCTGATGAAACGCGCCGCGCCGCTTTCCTCGGCCAAGTTTGTCGAGTTCAAGAGCTTTCTCAAGCCCGAGATCGCCGATGGCCAGCGCGCGCGCTACTATCCTTGGGCCTATACCGAAGGGCTCACGATCGAAGAAGCGGCGAACCCGCTGACCTTCATGGTGATGGGCGCCTATGGCAAGGTGCTGCCCAAGCAGTTCGGCGCCCCGATCCGGCTGCATGTGCCCTGGAAATACGGGTTCAAATCGGCCAAATCGATCACCACGATCCGCTTTGCCAAGGAGCGCCCGGTCAGCTTCTGGGAGGAGCTTGGACCGCGCGAATACGGGTTCTGGGCCAATGTGAACCCCGAGGTGCGCCATCCGCGTTGGAGCCAGGCCACGGAGGAGGTGCTGGGCACCGGTGAGCGGGTGCCGACGCAGATCTACAATGGCTATGGCGCGCAGGTCGCGCATCTCTATTCCGGCATGAGCGATCTGGGCGACAAGCTCTTCCGATAGGAGCTGGCCGCCCGGCGCGCGCTGCGGCGCAGGCCCCGTCAGGCGACTTTCGCGCGCAGAGGCTGCTTGTCGGGATCGGAGTTGAATTTGTCGATCTCTTCGAGCATGAAATCGCGGAACTTGGCGACACGCTGGGAGCCGCGCAGCTCTTCTGGATAGACCAGATACATGGTGTAGCTCGGGCTCTCGAGTTCGGGCACCACATGCACCAGCCCGCCTTGCTCGCGCACCATGTAATCGGGAATGGCCGCGACGCCGAGATGGTTGCGCGCGGCTTGCAGCACTCCGTAATAGTGGTTGACCGTGATCAGCCGACGCCGCTTGTCCAGATGCTGGTAGAGCCATTCCATACTGGAGACCGGTTGCGGGGCATTGGGGCTGTAGGAAATCAGCCGGTGGTCGTTGAGATCGTCAAAGTTGACGGGTGTTCCGTGCTGCTCGAGATATTCCGGGCTCGCATAAAGACGGATCGCGACCTCCATCAGCGGGCGGCGGATGACATCGGCCTGATTGGGCTCGCGCATACGGATCGCGATATCCGCCTCTCGCATCGGCAGGTCGAGCACCGCTTCGCTGAGCATCAGATCGACATTGAGATTGGGGGCGGTCTCCAGAAAGCGGGTCAGCCGCGGCGCGAGCCATAGCGTGCCGAAACCCACCGTCGTGGTGACGCGCAATTCGCCGCCGATCTCTTCCTTGCTGTCGAGGATTCTGGCATTCGCCGCCGTCACTTCCTGCGCGATGGCCATGGTTGCCTTGAACAGATGCTCGCCCTCTTCGGTGAGGATCAGGCCGCGCGGGTGGCGGTGAAACAGGGTCGCGCCGATCTGCTCTTCAAGGCCGCGCACCTGCCGACTGACGGCGGACTGGCTCAGATGAAGCACCTCGCCAGCATGGGTCAGGCTGCCGGCTTCGGCGACAGCGTGGAAGACCCGCAATTTGTCCCAGTCCATTTGGAGCCTCAATGCATTTTATGTTGCGCTGCAATGTGGGATATTTTGCAGCGCAATGCTAGACCTTCTCTAAAATAGCGAGCAAAAAGCGCCGACACATGCTTTCGTATACTCCGGACAGTGGGGTGCAAATGCGCCGAAGGTGCCGCATGCGCCCGGTTTTGCTCGCATAGCAGCCTCGCCGCCATTTAATCGCCGCGAGGCTTCGGTTAAGAGCGGTGCAGGAAATCCGATATTCGGGGAGAAACGGCAAATGGCAATCGGTAATGCCGCCGCGTGGAAGCTTTGGCGCATGGGTCTGATGGCGGTGCTGGCGCTGATCATCACCACCGGTTTGGGAAGCGCGCAAGATCAACTCGCTGGCGCTTATTACGGCGTTGATGGGGCTGATGGCTTCAAGGTCGCTCTCGCACCTGGGGCGGAGCCGGGCAGTTTCGATGTGGATTTCATCGATCGCTCGGGCGGTCTGACCGAATTCACCGCGCTGGGCGGCAATGGCGTTGCCGAAGGGGCGGCAGAATTTGAGGGCGTGCAGGTCCTGATGCGCTTTTCCGCGCGTCCGGTCGGGGTCGTGCTGTTCCTGTTCCCGATTGATGAGACCGGCGATGTGGTTGTTGAGAAGGCGCAATCCTACGGCTTCCTGCGCGAAGGGATCGCCGTGCCCAAAGGTCCCGAGGTCATCGCCGCACCGCCCGAAGCGGTCGTGCCCAACTATGAGCCGCTTTATTTCCTGAGCGCCTATGAGTTCTGGACGCCGGTCGAGGTTGGGCGCGGATATGCGAGTTTGCTGGAGCGTTGGCGCACCCTGATCCGGCTCTATCCGCATGTGCATACGGATATTTTGTGGAAATTGTGCCAGGCTTCTGGAGAGCCGGACGGGTTGGCCGAGGCGCTCGACGGGCAGAATATCACCTGCGATCAGGTAACCGAGCGCATCGCCGCGACGCAGCGCCGGGGCACCTTCTTGAAATACAAGGAAGAAATGGGGCTCGAGAAGGCGCGGCTCGAAGATGCGATCAAATGCGCGCGTGACATGCTGGCCAAGCGCCAATGTGTGCTCGTATCGAAATGGACCGCGAAAAGCGCGACTTCGATGGAGACCGCCGCGACAATCCTGCGGCGCTACGAATAAGCCACGCCAAGCTCTGGAAACATGCCCTGGAAACAAGCCTTGGAAAGATGAGGGGGGAGCGGTCTTCGCGCCCCCTTTTTTGTTTGCGCCCACGCGCCGCCCGCGCTTGAAACAGACGCATTCGAGACCGCGCCAATGCGTTTTTTCTTCAGATGTGTCATTTCTCCTTCACCTGCCCGCCGCATTCCGGGCCCGGTTCGCCCTTAACCCTCCGCTCGTGGAGCGATGTGTGAGTGGTGTGTGCTCTCGCGCCAATGCGGATGGATACTGTAGCGGTCTGGTGACCGAACACAGAGCATCCGATCAGGGGTGAGTAGGCTTGGGTCGTGTTCGATTGCCTCCACAATCAGGGTCGTTGCCGCTGAGCGTTATCGGCTGGCAGCGACCCGCTTGCCTTTGCAGTGCAGCTCGCAAAAGCCGTCTCCTGCAATCGCTGATCTTCGGGCTTATGAGGGCTTGTTGCGCCCGAGCGGCATGCAGCGCGCATGTGTGGGAGAAATGTAACGAAAAGTGAAGCCAGCGCCGTGGTTCTTGCCGACTTGCCTCTTTTGCACCGCAGTAAGGGGCCCTTATACCTAATCGAAGGAAATGAATTCGAGCGAGGGGAGAACCAAGGTCTATGGCAAGCGCTGGGGATACGGGCTATCTGGCGGCCGCTGCGGTCTATCTGGGAGCCGCCGTCGTCGCGGTGCCGCTGTTCAAGCGCCTCGGCCTCGGATCGGTACTCGGCTATCTGGCAGCCGGTGTCGTTATCGGGCCCCATGCCGTCGGTCTGATCGCCGATGCCGATGACACCTTGCGCATTGCCGAGTTCGGCGTGGTGCTGCTGCTCTTCGTGATCGGGCTCGAACTCAAACCGGCGCGATTATGGCGCTTGCGTCAGGAGATCTTTGGTCTGGGTCTGGCGCAGGTGATGATCACCGGTGGCGCAATCGGGGCGCTGGCGCTGGCCTCGGGGATGTCGGCCACCGAAGGGATCGTCGCGGGTGCAGGTCTGGCCTTGTCCTCTACCGCCTTCGCCGTGCAGATCTTGCGTGAAAAGGGCGATTTTTCAGCGCCCTACGGTGATCGGTCCTTTGCGATCCTGTTGTTTCAGGATTTGGCCATCGTCCCGCTGCTGGCGCTGGTTTCCTTGCTGGCCCCGCCCAGCGATACCGGTGCCGATCCGCTCTGGCTGGCCGGGCTCAAGGCGGCGGGCGCAGTGGGCGGGTTGTTCCTGATCGGGCATTTCGCCCTCAAGCCGATCTTCCGCCTGATCGCGGCTGCACGCGCGGATGAGGTTTTCACCGCAGCGGCCCTGCTCGTTGTGGTGGGCTCTGCGCTGGCCATGGATGCGGTCGGTTTGTCGATGGCGCTCGGGGCGTTTCTCGCCGGGGTGCTGCTCGCGGAAACCGAGTTTCGCCATCAACTCGAGACCGATATCGAACCCTTCCGCGGTCTGCTCATGGGGCTGTTTTTCATCGCCATCGGCATGAGCATGGATCTCGAGCTGGTTGCCGAGCATATCGGCCTGCTCATCGCTGGCGTTGTGCTGCTGATCGCGCTGAAGATGGCGATCCTGTACCTGCTGGCCCGCGCGTTCCGCTCGCCGGTCAGTGATGCGGTGCGGATCGCGGCGACGTTGTGCCAGGGCGGTGAGTTCGGTTTCGTGATCTTCTCGGTCGCCATGGCGCAGGGGGTCATGGGAATCGCCAATGGCTCGCTGTTGATGGCAGCGGTGACCTTGTCGATGGCCGCGACCCCATTTATCGTGAAGCTCGCGGACAAGCTGGCCGAGCGCTGGCGTGAGAGCGGTGAGGCGCAGCCGGTGCCGATGATGGAGGAAGCGCCAGAGGATGCGCGGCTTCGTCCGATCATCATCGCCGGTTTTGGCCGCATGGGGCAGGTCGTCGGGCGCATCTTGCGCTTGCGTGGCTATGAGGTGACCTTGATCGATAACAGCCCGGAGCGCATCCGGATCGGCATGTCCTTTGGTAATGAGGTCTATTTTGGTGATGCGCGGCGTCTCGATACGCTTGCCAGTGCCGGGGCGGATCAGGCGCGTGCGATCTTTCTATGCATCGACGATCGGCACGGCGCCCGCCTCGCGATCGAGCGTATCCGCGAGCGTTTTCCCAATCTGGAGATTTTCGTCACCACCTATGACCGCTTCACCTATCTCGAGCTCGAAGCGGCGGGCGCGCATTTTGTCGAGCGCGAAACCTTCGAGGCTTCGGTGAACCTTGCCACGCGCGCCATCGCGCATTGGGAGGGGGAAGAGGGGATCGAGGATCTGATTGACGAGTTCCGACGCCGCGATATGCAATTGCTGCGGCTTCAATCGGAATATGGCGCCCATGGCGGCATTCAGAAGATGCGTCAGAAATACTCGCTGGAAAAGGATTTCTGAGCGCTGGAAGCGATGCCCGCGCCAGCCGCGCGATGGGGGCCTTCCATCGCGCATCTGGTGCGGGGCCTTCGAGAGGGGGCGGCTTAGAGGCTGTCGTTCAGCCAGTCGCGGCCGGACGGGACGAAATCGCCCATCAGCGCGTAAAGCTCGCCATCCATTTCGTCTTCGTCAGCCAGATCGAGCAGCAGATCGTCGCCCATCAGCGGATGGGTGGCACGCAGTGATTTTGCCTTCGGCGCGGTGATCGGGGCGCCTTCGCCGAACATTTCGGGGTCCATCGGGTTCTCCTTTTGGTTTTCTGGGTTGCCTTGCGAGGCTTTAACCTCAGGCAGAATGCGTAGAGGCGGTAAACATGGAATGAAGGCGCGCGAAAATTGCCCAACCTTTCGCCCAACCTTCCCTCCGGTCGGATGCTACCGCTCCCGCGAGGGCGCTTGACATTCAAGGGTGCTCTTGTATGAACACGTCTTCTCTGGCGCGTTGGTGCGAGAGGTTTCCTGGCGTTCGTGGCCTTGGCAACAAGGGCCCTGTCGCCCCTTCCGCTCAGCCGAGCAGACGGGGAGAGGAGAGCGCCGTTTCTACTTGCCGGTTGCCGATTTTTTCCTTTGGCGGCCATCACAGGATTTTTTGATGTCGAAACGTACACAAGCAAAGCACAAGATCGATCGCCGCATGGGCGAGAACATCTGGGGCCGGGCGAAATCGCCGGTCAATAAACGTGAATACGGGCCGGGTCAGCACGGCCAGCGCCGCAAGGGCAAGATGTCGGATTTCGGCACCCAGCTGCGCGCGAAACAAAAGCTGAAGGGTTATTACGGCGATCTGACCGAAAAGCAGTTCCGCCGCATCTATGCCGAGGCCGAGCGCCGCAAGGGCGATACCGGTGAGAACCTGATCGGCCTGCTCGAGCAGCGCCTCGATTCGGTGGTCTACCGCGCCAAATTCGTGCCGACCGTCTTTGCCGCACGCCAGTTCGTGAACCACGGCCATGTCACGGTCAATGGCCAGCGGGTCAACATCCCCTCCTACCGGGTGTCGGTGGGCGATGTCATCGAAGTGCGTCAGAAGTCCAAGCAGCTCGTCATCATCGCCGAAGCGGTGGCCCTGGCCGAGCGCGACGTGCCCGAATATCTCGAGGTCGATCACTCGAAACTGACCGCGACCTATATCCGCGTTCCGACCCTGTCCGATGTGCCCTATGCGGTGCAGATGGAGCCGCAACTCGTGGTCGAATATTACGCGCAGAACTGATCAGGTTCGCGCGAACTGTCTGCTCTTGCCGGAGCGGTGTCGAAAGCTCTCCAGCCCGATGGCTGGGGAGCTTTTTTCATTCACGCCGCCTTGCTCTTTTTGGCCGGGGCGGATGTGGGGGCGGATTGCGCATCGAGCAGGGCGAGCAGATGCTTGCGCACGGTGCCGAGTTCCTCGGATTTCATCGAGGGGCCGTGCTTGTCCCATTTGGTGGCGAGGCTGCGCAGATGGGCGAGCGGCGCGCGATGGGCGATCAGGTGGCGCAGAGCCTCATGCTGCTCGCGCGAGAGGGCATGGGCGGCCTTGAGCGTCAGGCTCGGCTTCTCATAAGGCGCGCGGCTGCCCTCGAGCAGTTCGATCAGGGCGGTGGCGATCTCGGTCTGGGTCTCGGTCGCGGCGATGGTCCGCTTGGGCTCCCAGGCCTTGGCGACTTTCTTCAGTTCCGGGATGGTGAGCAGGGTTTTCAGGGAGGCGATCAGATCCCCGCCATCATGCTCGCAGATCGCCTGCGCGCGCTCCAGCGAGATCGCTGGCAAGGCAATCGCCAGCGCCCGCGACAGCGTATTGTTGAACTTGACCGCATCGGCGGAGTTGAATTTTACCTGCTCGACGCAGAGCTTGAGAAGATTGGTCCGATCAACCATTTTGCTCGATCTCCGTTTTGATTGTTTTGGCGATACTGACGATCTGGTTAGCGTTCACGTTGCCAAATGTTTGCTGTAGCGTCATCGGGGCTTCTACAGACATGTTATTTTGCACTTGAGCGCTGTCCTGAAAAATCGGATAGGCGCTTTGTAGAGGGTCCATGTTCTCAGAGGTTTCGGCCAAGCCACCTGCTCGGAGCAAAAGGTCAGCATGATTTTCTACTGCGTATCTTAGCCATCTTGCAGAGCTGTTGCCTTGGTTTCTGTATCGATTGCAAATCCAATAGCAACGTTTATTCGTTCCGCTTTCCCTGTTGAGCTTTTTCAGCGCTGAATTGAAACTTGGGATCCCTAACACCGAAATCTCGTCCGGGGTGAAGGGGCATAGGATCATGTCCGACGCCATCAGTGCTGCGCGGGAGGAGCGGGTAAAGCCTGGCGGGCAGTCGATGATCACCCAATCGCGCCTACGCGGGTCGCCCGTGTTGGTCAGCGTCGTCAGCATCCTTGCGATTTTGCTGTCGAGCTCTTGTCCCTGATTCTCACGGAATTCTTCGTATTCGAACTCCCAGAACTCATCCTGGATCGGGTAGAGATCAAAATTCACATCGGCGCGGCCGGTGATGTTGTGGACCATCCCGTATCGGCACCGGCTCATCATCCCATCGAAGACCGTTTCCTCCGATTTCATCAGGGTGACGAGAGAAATGTTGGTCGTCGTCCCCAACGGGCCCTGTTGTTCGCGCCGCAAGAGGTTTGCGTAATCGTTATCGCGCATGAGGACCTGGCTCGCGGTGCCCTGCGGGTCGAGATCGACCAGAGCGACGCTTTGCGCGAACTCGGAAACGAAAGCCTTGCCCAGTGCAATCGACAAGGTGGTCTTGCCCACCCCGCCCTTGCGGTTCACGACCGAGATGATCTTACCCACCATAACCCCCTGTTACTCCACGCTTCGCGATTTCGCCGCGATCTGTTCGAGACGCACTTGTTTCTCTTCACTGAGCCGATCGCCGAGGAAGCGCTCGACAATATCCGGGTCCGGATCATGCCGCTCTGCCCGCTGAACCAGGGCCCAATTTCTCAAGGCGGGCCCGGTTTGCGGCACGGTGAGGTTGAACTGGATCAAACCGATGCGATGCCGGGCGCACTCATCGGCCAGCGCTTCGTTATTGCGCTTGGTGAGTTTGTCGCGCGGGCAGACCACATAGGCGTAATGGGCAAAGCGGGCATGGGCCAGCGCTTCATGGACCGCCATCAGATCGGTGCCCGCGCGGTTCTTGAGCTCGAAGCTGATCACATCGAGATGGCGCCAGGGGTCAAAGCGTCGGCGCCGAATGGTGGCGAGGAGGAAATCGGGGCGGGACCAACGCCCGGTGCCACTGGTTCCGCCCTGTGCCGTGCGTTGCAGGACGCTTGCATCAGGATCGTAATTGAGCGCCGCCTGGGCCTCCTCATTCGCCAGCCACTCAAGCGTCGGTGCCTCTAGGCTCTGCTCGGAACTGTCGGGTTGGGTGCGTCGGTAGGTTTGGCCGTTTTCAAGCAGATGTTGTTGCCGGATCCGCATCCGGATCGCGGCTCGCATCTGCTGTTCCCCGATCGCCATGCGCGCTTGCGCAGCGCAGGCGTGGTGCAATTGCTGAAAGCTCATGCTTTCATCGGCCGACAGGACCTGGGTGATCAGTTTCGCAATCTCGGCCGGCTCCATGCCCCATCCCCCCACTATATTTGCTGCGCCATCAGGCTTAGCGTCAGGGGAGGGGACGGATCAATCACATTTTGGCCGCAATCGAGCGCGGGGGCAGGGCGCCTTGCTCGGCGGGGTAATCGACCAGCCGGTCGGTCACACCGGCTCCAACCCAGAAAGCGGTGAGGGCGATCCAGGCGGTCAGCGCGAAGGTCGAGCTGCCCGATACCCCGGCGCCGATCGCGCAGCCGCCCGCCAGCATTGCGCCCACGCCCATCAGCATCGCGCCGATCAGGTAACGGCGCATATTGGCTGCGCCCTCAAAGCCCTGCCATTTCCATTCGCCAAACACCAGCGCCGCGATCGCCGCGCCGAGCAGGGCTCCGGGCACCAGACCGATGTCGAATTCCCAGCCGCCGGTATAGGGCTCGAGCACGAACATCAGCGCATCGGCAGAGGGGCCGGAGAAGGTCAGGCTCTTGATCGCGCCGCCCTCAAAGCTCACCGCGGCGAGATTATAGGTGAACCACCAGCCCAGCACCACCGAGAAGCCGACCCCGCAGGCCGCCAGCAATTCCAGCCAGCCCAGCTTGTTGCGCCAGGTAAAATAGAGCGCGACGATTGTCGCCATCAGCGCGAGGACCAGCCCGCCGGTCGCGCCGACCCCGAGCATATCGGTGACCGCTGGATTGGGTCCCTTGGTGATCCAGGCGGTGGCGATGCTGTCGCGGATCGGGGCGAAGAGCCCGTGCAGCGTCATTTGCGCCGACACCGCGAAGACCAGCCCGGACAGGAGCGAGCGCAGATTACCGCTTGCCGCCAGCACCAGCAACCGGCTCGGGCAGCCGCGCGCCAGCACCATCCCTGCACCGAACATCAGCCCGCCGACCAGCGCGCCGGAGATCGACCCCGGCGTGGCCAGCCAGCGTGCCTCGGTCAGATCCACCGCTCCAGTCAGCAGCCCGCCCTGCACCCAGAAGATCGCGGTGGCAAAGCACAAAAGCCAGATCGCGGTGCGCGCCCCGATCTGCCCGCGCGCGAACTCCACCGTCGAGGCCCGCAGGCAAAAGCGCGAACGCTGCGCCGAGGCGCCGTAAAGCAGCCCGATGATCAAGCCGCCAAGCGCCGAGGTCCCGCCCTCGCCAAACCGGTCGATGAAGTAGATCAGATCCATGGGGCTCCCTTTCGCGTGCTGATGCGCGTCTCGCCTGGGCAGATTTGAACCGCTCTCAAGCCTCCGGGGCGCTCCTGACGGCGCAGGATGCGTCACGGGAAAAACTCGGGGCACTCTACAGGCAGCGGCTTAAATGGCTTTGATCTGGGTCAGAATTTCTCGGCCTGCCCGAAAGTGCCGAAAATTCGCTTGCAGCGCAACACGGCTCGGATACGCTCGGTCACACCATGTTCGCCTGATATTTTGGAGAAGCCCATGGCCGCTTTCGAGGGCGCCTCGGCGCGCTGGGCCCGGCGTATCATCATCGGTGTGCCCTATGTCTGGCTCGCCGCCTTCTTTTTGACCCCGTTCCTGATCGTGCTCAAGCTGTCGCTCTCCGATGCGACGCGGACCAAGCCGCCCTATCAACCGCAAGGGCCCGATTTCCCGGCCGATGAGAGCGGATGGGGGCTGCTGAGCCTGCCCTGGCGGCTGCTCGAGTATCTGGGTTCCTGGCTTTCGGGCGGCTGGGCGTTTCTCGCGGCGCTCGATTTCGAGAATTTCGTGTGGCTGGCCGAGGATAGTCTCTACATCAACGCCTATGCCAATTCGCTGTGGATCGCCGGGGTTTCCACGGTCCTCACCCTTCTGATCGGGTATCCGCTCGCGCTCGCGATGACGCGCGCGCCAGAAAAATGGCGCCCGGTGCTGATGCTGTTGGTGATCTTGCCGTTCTGGACCTCGTTCCTGATCCGGGTCTATGCCTGGATCGGGATCCTCAAGCCCGAGGGGCTGCTCAATCTGGCGCTGATGAGCCTTGGGCTGATCTCCGAGCCGCTGGAGATCTATAACACCCCGACCGCGGTCTATATCGGGATCGTCTATTCCTATCTGCCATTCATGGTGCTGCCGCTCTACGCGACGCTGTCCAAGCTCGACCCGGCATTGCTGGAAGCCTCGGCCGATTTGGGGGCCAAGCCGCTGACAAGCTTCTGGCGCATCACGCTGCCGCTCTCCTTGCCCGGGATCCTGGCGGGGAGCTTTCTGGTGTTCATTCCGGCGACCGGTGAATTCGTGATCCCGGATCTGCTTGGCGGCAAGACGCTGATGATCGGCAAGGTGCTCTATTCGGAATTCTTCAACAATCTCGACTGGCCGCTGGCCTCGGCGGTGGCGGTGCTGCTGCTGCTGCTGCTCGTGGGGCCGATCGTGCTGTTCCAACGCTATGGCGCCAAGCAGGAGGCTTTGGGATGAACAAGCAGATGGGCTGGTTTTCCTGGATCGCGCTGGGGCTGGGGTTTACCTTCCTCTACCTGCCGATCTTCATTCTGGTGCTCTACAGCTTCAATGACAGCAAGCTGGTCACGGTCTGGGGCGGTTGGACCTTGCGCTGGTATGGCGAGCTGTTCGCCAATGACGGCTTGATGAACGCGGCGCGCGTTACCCTGATTGTGGCAGTGATCGCCTCGACGCTCGCCACGGTGCTCGGGACCCTGGCCGGGTTCGCGCTGGCGCGGCTTGGGCGCTTCAAGGGTCGCACGCTGTTTTCCGGGATGATCCTCGCGCCGCTGGTGATGCCCGAGGTGATTACCGGCCTGTCGCTGCTGCTCACCTTCGTCGCCCTGTCGGTGGATCGCGGCTTTCTCACCCTGATCCTGGCTCATGCGACTTTCTCGATGTGCTATGTGGCGGTGGTGGTGCAATCGCGGCTGGCGGGATTTGATCTGAGTGTCGAGGAAGCGGCGATGGATCTGGGGGCCAAGCCCGCGACGGTGTTCTTTCGCATCACCTTGCCGCTGATCCTGCCCGCGGTGGTCGCTGGTTGGCTGCTCTCCTTCACCCTCTCGCTCGATGATCTGGTGATCGCGAATTTTGTCTCCGGTCCCGGCTCGACCACGCTGCCGATCAAGATCTGGTCGCAGGTCCGGCTCGGGGTCTCGCCAGAGATAAATGCGCTCTCCACCATCCTGATCGGGCTGGTGGCGCTGGGCGCGGTGGCGGCGAGCTATGTGCAAAAGCGGCGCGGCTGGGGGCAGGAGGCCTGATCGGCAGCCTTGTCGCGCCGGGCCGGTTGCCGCCCGTCCTAGCGCTCGATCAGGCGGCCGCCGCTCATCTCCACGATCCGGTCCATGCGGTGCGCGAGTGCGATATTATGGGTCGCAATCAGCGCCGCGAGCCCTTCCTTTCGGGCAAAGGCGATCAGCTCGGCGAAGACGACATCCGATGTTTCGGGGTCGAGATTGCCGGTCGGCTCATCGGCGAGTAGCAGGCGCGGGTTATTTGCAACCGCGCGGGCAATCGCGACCCGTTGTTGCTCACCGCCCGACAATTCGGCCGGGCGATGCTTGATCCGCTGCGCCAGCCCCATCCGTTTGAGCAGATCGCTCGCCGTTGCCAGCGCTGCCTTGCGCGGACGCCCGGCGATCAATTGCGGGATCACCACATTCTCGAGCGCGGTGAACTCGGGCAGCAGATGGTGGAACTGATAGACGAACCCGACCTCGGTGCGGCGCAAGGCGGTGCGGGTGTGATCGTCGAGCCGGGTGACATCGCGCCCGCCGATCATGATCTCACCCTTGTTGGGGCGATCGAGCAATCCGCATAGATGCAGCAGCGTAGATTTACCGGCCCCCGACGGGCCGACCAATGCCACCACCTCGCCGGGGTAGATCATCAGATCCGCCCCGCGCAGCACATTGAGATAGCCGCCGACCTGCCGATAGCGCCGGGTGACGCCCGCCATGACGAGCGCGGCACCGACCCCGCCCAGCCGTGCGGCCTTCAGATCATCAATCCGAGAGGTCTCGGTATCACTCATAGCGCAGCGCCTCCACGGGATCGAGCGATGAAGCTTTCCACGCCGGGTAGAGCGTGGCGAGGAAGGAGAGGGACAGGGCAATGCCGATGGTCATCAGCACGTCCTCGGTATGCACCTTCGCTGGCAAGCGGCTGAGCAGATAGACATCCTCGGGGAAGGGATCCCGCCCCATCAGGAAGCCGACGAAATCCGCGATCGGATCGATGTAGTGGCAGAACAGCAATCCCAGCGCCACGCCGACAGCGGTGCCAACAAGGCCCAAGGTCGCGCCGCACATGAAGAACACCCGCATCACCGCGCCCGAAGTCATCCCCATCGTGCGCAGGATCGCGATATCCGAGCGCTTTTCCTTCACCAGCATCACCATGCCGGAGACGATGATCAGCGAGGCGATGGCGATCAGCATCGACAGGATGAGGAACATCACCATCCGCTCGGTACGCAGGGCGCCGAGGAAAGCGAGATTGTCCTGCTGCCAGTCGGTCAGCAGCAAGGGCCGCCCTGCGGCAGCCTCGATCTCGGAGCGATAGCCGGTCAGGTCCTCGGGATTGGCGACCATCACTTCGACCCCGTCCACACGCCCTTCCTTCAGGAAGAAGAGCTGGGCCTCCTCAAGCGGCATGAACACGATGCCTTCGTCATATTGCGACAGGCCAACCTTGAAGATGTAGTCCACCCGATAGGTCTTCGAGCGCGGGAAGACGGTGCCGAACGGAGTTGCCGGTCCCTTGGGCGAGGTCAGGGTGACCTTGTCGCCGATCCCGACCCGGAGCTTGAACGCCAGGCGCTGGCCGATGGCGATGCCGTGCCCTTCGTTGAACTGGCTCAGTGAGCCGGAGGATTGCTCGGGGTTCTGCGCGACGCGGTCGAGGGTCATCAGGTCTTCCTGACGCACCCCGCGCACCAGCACGCCGAGACTGTTGCCCGGACCGGTGGCCAGCACCTGCCCTTCGATCAACGGCGCTGCGCGGACCACGCCGGGCACCGCGCGGATGCGGCGGGCGACGGCGTCGTAATCATCAAATTGCCGGTTCAGCGAGATCGCATTGATATGGCCGGAAACGCCGACGATGCGATCGACGAGCTCGGCGCGAAATCCGTTCATGACCGACATCACCACGATCAGCACGCCGACCGCCAGGGTGATCCCGATCAGCGAGAGCACGGAGATCACCGAGATAAAGCCCTCTTTACGCCGACCGCGCAGGTAGCGCCCGGCCATCATCCGCTCATAAGCCGCAAAGGGGGCGGTGGGGCGTGCAGGTGAGCTGGGTCGGCGCAGCGGCGGGGCTGCGCCTGCCGCGTTTGCTTCGGCATCGGCCTTTTCGCGCAGGGCTTCCTGCTCGAGCTCTTCGGGACCCAGGGGCTCAAATCTTGTATCGAGCTTTGCCTCATAGGGCGCGGAGGCAGGAGCGGCTTCGGCCGGTTCAGGATCGACCGGTGCGGCGCGGCGGGCGGCCTCGCGCTTGAGCGCGTCCTCGCGGATGGAGCGGCGCGCGGCGGGTTGCTCCTGTGCTGGCTCTTGCGAAGGGGCGGGCTCTGTTTGCGGCTGGGGCGGCGCTTGGGGCGGCGCTTGCGGCGCTGCCGCTACGGGGCGCGCCTCCGTTTGAGCGCTGGTCTGGGTTTGCGGGCCAGTCTGGGTTTGCGGGCTCGATGCCGGTTTCGCAGCCTGCACCGGCTCTTGTGCCGGGTTCGAATGCTGGGAAGGGGAGGCAGGCTCGGGAGCGATGGGCTCAGACGTCGCTTGCCCCCGCATCGGTTGGGGCGTTGCGGGGGGCATGTCCGGGATTTGATCGAACACATCCTGCGTCTGGCGCTCTGCGCGCCGCCGGGCTGCTTCGCGGGCGCTGGGATGGGTCGAGACCCGCACGCCGGTTCCATCCTCGGCCCCGGCATCCGGATGGCGCGGGACCTTGCCGCCGACCGATGGCGCGGCGACTTTGCCGGGATTGAAGGCGGGCAGGGGCGCCTTGCCCGAAGGACGCGGAATGCTGTCCTCGCGGCTTTGGCGCTGCCGCATGAGCGCACGCACCAAAGAGGCGTCAGTGGGACGCGGCGGCTTTGGATGAGCGCTGCCCGAGCGCCCTTGATCGCGCGGCCGTCGCCCGGTCGCTTCCACCCGTCCGCCAAGGCCCTCGGGGGCGCGTTCGCGCGGCGGCTCGGTGCTGCTATCGGCGCTCTCTGGCGTGCCGAGCTTATCGGGCACCGGCGTTTTCGGGGCTCGGTCTCGGCCCAGAACGTCGCGCAACTGCGCGAGTTTTTCATCGGTCGACAGGATCTTGTCCGAGGCCGACATGCCCGCCGTGTCAGCAGCCTGATGATCCGCCTCCGGCGCCGCCTCACCCCGTTTGCTGCGTGGGCGATAGGCCCTTGGTTTCTTGTCGCGATCAGACACCGTGACGCTCCCATCTTTCTCCGACCGCGCAAAGGCGTCCGGTCGCGCTCCGACGTCGCCTGCCCAGCGACGCTGCCCGGTCATCTTGGTTTTGTCACAGACCACGGCGGATTTGCGCCCGGTCTGTCACATTTTCAGGCCGATGGCGAGCGGACGGGCTGATAAATCGAAGCCAGTTTCGCCAATGCCGCTTCCGGGCTCAGTTCCTCGGAGGCACCGCTGCGCCGAGAAGTCAGCTCGACCACCCCGTTCTTGAGCCCGCGCGGGCCCACGGTGATGCGCCAGGGAATGCCGATCAGATCCATCGTGGCGAATTTCGCCCCGGCCCGCTCGCTGCGGTCATCATAGAGCGGATCGAGCCCGGCGGCCTTGAGCCCGGCATATAGGCTCTCGCAGGCCCCGTCTGCTTGCGCATCGCCCTGTTTGAGGTTGACAATGGCGACATCGAAGGGCGTCACCGCCTCGGGCCAGATCATGCCGTTCTCGTCGTGATTGGCCTCGATGATCGCCGCCACCAGGCGCGAGATGCCGATGCCATAGGAGCCCATCTCCACCGGCACCAGCCCGCGTTCGGGGTCATTGACCTCTGCCTTCATCGGCGCCGAGTACTTGGTGCCGAAATAGAAGACATGGCCGATCTCGATCCCGCGCGCGGTGACCTGACGCTCCTGAGGCACCTGCTTCTCGAACAAGGCTGCGTCATGGGTTTCGTCGGTGCGCGCATAGGGCGTCGTCCATTCCTCGACGATCGAGGCGACCTGCGCGCGATCCTCATAATCGAAGGCGCGATCGCCCAGCGATTTTTCGACCACATCGCGGTCGAGGAACACTTCCGATTCGCCGGTCTCGGCCAGGATCAGGAACTCATGGCTGTGATCGCCGCCGATCGGGCCGGTATCGGCGCGCATCGGCACCGCCTTGAGATCCATGCGCTCGAAGGTCTTCAGGTAAGCGACCATCATCCGGTTATAGGAATGGATCGCATCGGCCTCGGTCAGATCGAAGGAATAGGCGTCCTTCATCAGGAACTCCCGCGCGCGCATCACGCCAAAGCGCGGGCGGATCTCGTCGCGGAACTTCCATTGGATGTGATAGAGGATCTTCGGCAGATCCTTGTAGCTGTTGACCAGCTTGCGGAAGATGTCGGTGATCATCTCCTCATTGGTCGGACCGAACAGCAGGTCGCGCTCGTGGCGATCGGTGATGCGCAGCATCTCTTGCCCGTAATCGTCATAGCGACCGGATTCGCGCCACAGATCCGCCGACTGGATGGTGGGCATCAGCATCGCGATGGCACCGGCGCGTTGCTGCTCTTCATGCACGATATCCTCGATGCGGCGCAGCACCTTGTAGCCCAGCGGCAGCCAGGAATACAAACCCGCCGCCGACTGGCGGATCATCCCCGCGCGCAGCATCAGCCGGTGCGAGGCGATCTGCGCATCCGAAGGCGTCTCCTTGAGCACCGGAAGAAAATACTTGGTCAGCCGCATCTCGCTGTCATCCCTATCAGCCCCGCAATCGGGCATGGGTTAAGGGATTGTCGTGATCGGGGCAAGGGGGAGCAAATGAGGAAGAGAATGGAGCTGCGCGTCGGCGAGGGGCTCGGGAGCTCGGGGCTCGGTGCGCCGCGAGGATGTTGCTGAGGCGCCCACCTGCTTGACGTGGTGTTGGGGGGAAGAGCGACAGGAAGATGAGCGCCCCAGCGAGAAATATCGTACGCAACGCTCATGCCAGTTACACGCAGGCGCGCGCGCTTTTCTGCCTCACGGCTCTTCGCTGCTGGTTTCAGCATTGCCCGGATCCGGTGCCACGATCACGGCGCTTTCCGGCAGGTTGAGGGACTTGGCCAATTTGGCCAGCCGACGACGCGGCGCCTCACCACTAAACCGCGCGGCGCGGCCGTTGAGCTGCAAAATGATGCCCTGATCCGAGCGCTCAAGCTTGCAAAGCTGCAAAATTCCGCGCGTGGAGGCGGAAATCACCAGTCCCAGACGCATCGCGCGGCCCAAAGCCTCGGCGGCGCTGAGGGATTCCTCATCCAGAAAATCGCTCACGGCGCCCTCATCGCGCAGCACCCGCCGCCCGTCCTTGTCCCGCCCCAGCAAGGCCGCTCCGATAAAGGCGCGGTCGCGATGGGTGACGCCGCCGAAATTATTGCGCGTCACCAGCTCAAAACAAGCCCGGCTGCGGTAATCGGGATGGGTGAGCCAGGACGCATCGCAGAGCAGGCAGGCGGCATGGGCCAATCTTTGTCGACGCTCGTCCCAATCCGGGAAGGTTGGCGCCAGCCATTCCCAAAGCTCTGTCCCAAAACCGGGAAAGCGAGCCTCGCGCCGTTCGATCTCCTCGCAGGCGGTGATGAGCGGGTCCTGTTGTCTGCGCTCTTCAGGCAAGCGCTCCCACAAGATCCCCTCGCGCAGTCCAAAGGCGGAGAGGGTCACATCCGTCGGTTCAAGCGCCTTGATCAAGCGAGAGAGTACCAGCGCGCCCAGCGGCGTGACACTGGCACGCATGTCGGAGGCGCCGGATTTCTCGCTGACCGCCTTTTCGTCGAGCCCGGCGCCCCATTTGGCCATGCGCAGAGCTTCCTTCCCGCTGACGGAAAAGCCATGCAGAACGCGCAGCGCGTAATTGTTCTCTTCCATATGCGCCTTGATCAGCGCGCGCCAGGAGCCGCCGACCAGATACAGATGCTGGCCCTTGGCGAGCGTGTCATTGGTGCTTTCGGCAATGAGCCGGTCGATCTCGGGCACCAGATCGCCCTCGACCGCTTCCAGCCTCAACGGGCCGACGGGGATGGTGACGCCCTCGCCGACCGTGCCATCGGCCACGGCGACCAATTCCATCGACGCGCCGCCGATATCGGCGACGATGCCATTGGCCCAAGGGTCGCCGAGCAGAACGCCTTGCGCGGCGAGGCGGGCTTCATCGGCGCCAGTGGCGATGGTGATCTCGATACCGGTCTCGCGCCGCACTTGTTCGACAAATTCTTCGCCATCGGCCGCATCGCGCACCGCGGCAGTGCCGACCGCCTCGAAGCTCTCCAGATCGAGCACCTCGCGCAGAGCGGCGAAGCGGTTGAGCGCTTCCATCGCTTTCTCGCGCCCGGTCGATGAAAGCCGGCCGGTCGCCTGCAATTCGCGGCCCAGGCCGCACAGCACCTTCTCGTTATAGAAAACTGCTGGCGAGCGCAGGGCGCTATCGAACACCACCAGCCGCACGGAATTGGAGCCGATATCGAGCACCGCATTGCGCTGGCCCGCGTCCTCGATCGCCGAGAAGCGCTTGAGCCCCAAGATCCGGGAGAAGCTTTCCAACATCCACTCGCCTTTGCTCGTCAGGCAACGCCCCCCCCGACGCCAATTGCGTGGTTGATGGCGGGCGCGGCGCTTGCGGTCAAGACACTCCCTTGCAACGAGCGCTCTGACGCGGTCGGCGCGACAAGATTGCACGCGGGTTCAGGCTCGATCAGGAAGAGTGGATTGCGCTTTCGCGTCCGATCCTGCGGCTTGATCTTGCGCAGGATCGGGAGCGTGGCTTTGCTCTGGGCGTGCTTATTCAGCCGCCGCCACATCGGATGTGTTGGTCTCTTGCTCGGCTCTGAGCATCTCCGCACTGACCGGCAGCAGGCGCGGCGCATCATCGGTGCCATGGCTGCCACGCCCCGAGAGCGATGGGTACTCCATGAAGAAATGATGCAGATTGAAGGCGGTATCCGGATCAGGCGGGGTTGCACGCACATAAGAGCCATCGGCTTGCAGGACCCAGGATTGCGCCTCATCCATCAGATTGGCCGCCATGACCTGTTCCAGAACCTGCGCGCGGACGGTCTCGTTCTTGATCGGGACCATGGTCTCGACCCGGCGGTTCAGGTTGCGGTCCATCCAGTCCGCCGAAGAGATGAAGACCTTCGCCTTGCTGCTGGGCAGGGCCTCACCATTGGCAAAGCAGACGATTCGCGAGTGTTCCAGGAAGCGGCCGACCACCGATTTTACGCGGATATTCTCCGACAGACCCTTCACCCCGGGGCGCAGGCCGCAGATGCCGCGCACGATCAAGTCGATCTGGACCCCCGCCTGACTGGCGGCGTAAAGCGCGTCGATCACTTCGGGCTCGAAGATCGAATTCATCTTCGCCCAGACCTGCGCCGGCTTGCCTGCCTGCGCGTTTTCCTTTTCGATCTCAAGACATTCGATCAGTGTGCTCTTGCAGGTCACCGGACTATAGGCGATCTGCTCCATTTGTTGTTCGGAATAGCTCGAGACATAGTTGAAAAGGCGGGTGACATCACGCCCAAGCGAGCGATCCCAGGTAAAGAGCGAGAGGTCGGTGTAGATCTTCGCGGTGATCGGGTGGTAATTGCCGGTGCCAAAGTGGCTATAGGTCACCAGTTCCTTGCCTTCCCGCCGAACGACTGACGACATCTTGGCATGGGTCTTGAGATTGGTGAAACCGTAGATCACCTGAGCCCCGGCCCGCTCGAGCCGTTTGGCGAGCGCGATATTGGCCGCCTCATCGAAACGGGCCTTCAGCTCGACCAGCGCCGTCACCTGCTTGCCTGCTTCTGCGGCCTCCACCAGGGCGGCGACGATCGGGCTTTCCTTCGAGGTGCGATAGAGTGTCTGCCGGATCGCGACCACGTCAGGGTCCTGCGCCGCCTGCTGCAAGAAGCGCACGACGACATCGAAGCTCTCATAAGGATGGTGGAGCAGCATGTCCTTTTCAGCAATCGCGGCAAAGACATCGCCGGAATGATCGCGCAGCCGCTCGGGCATGCGCGGGGTGTAGGTTTCCCAGCACAGATCCGGGCGCGCATCGCTGTTGATGAGCTGGCTGACATCGTTGAGCGCGATCAGCCCGTCAATATCGATGATCTCGCTTTCGTCATTGAGATCGAGCAGCCGCGCGAGGCGCTTACGCAGCTTTTTGGGCGAGCCTGCCTCGATCTGCATCCGCACGACCTGACCTCGCCGCCGCCGCTTGAGCGCGCTCTCGAACATCGCCACGAGGTCTTCAGCCTCTTCCTCGATCTCGATATCGCTGTCGCGCACAACCCGAAAGCTGGTCTTTGCCTCGATGGTGTAGCCGGGGAAGATCCGGTCAAGATAGAGCTCGACCAGAGTCTCAAGAGTGCAAAAGCGCAGCTTGGGTATGTCGGGCCCCAATTCGGCATCGGTCGGCAGTTCGATGAAGCGGTTGACCTGGGCCGGGATCGGGATCAGGGCGTCCATCACCTCATTCTCGGCCTTGGAGCGCAATTGCAGCGCGAGCGCATAGCCCTTGTTGGGCAGGAAGGGGAACGGATGCGCCGGGTCGATCGCCATCGGGGTGAGCACGGGGAAGACCTGGCTCAGGAAATGACTGTCAAGCCAGGTGCGATCAGCCTTGGTCAGGCGCTTGGCTTCCAGAATCTCAACGCCTTGCCGCTTCAGTTCGGCGCGCAGGCTTTGCCAGAGTTCCTGCTGTTTGGCGAGCAGGGCCCTTGCGTCTGCATCCATCTCGCGCAGTTGCTGGTTCGGGCTGCGGCCATCGATATTGGTGCGGCTGATGCCTTGCATGACCAGCGAGCGGAAACCGGCGAGACGAACCATGAAGAATTCGTCGAGATTGCTCGCCGAGATCGACAGGAACCGCACCCGCTCCATCAGGGGATGTTGCTCGTTCTGCGCTTCCTCAAGCACCCGCCAGTTGAAAGCCAGCCAGGACAATTCGCGATTGAAGAACCGCTCCGGGCTTTCCGGGTCGATGTTCAGATCCGGATGCACATGACTGGCTGAAACGGGGTGATTGAGAAAATCGGCGCGCATTGTGATGTCTTACCTGTATGAAGGTCGCCGCAAGCGGGTCGGCGACGCAAAGTTTTTGAACGGCTTTGGGCCCCTTGATGGAGCTGACCTTGGCTGACTGGGGTCTGGCTCAGCAGGCCATTTGACAAAGCGATAACGCAACTTCGTTACGAGATGTTATCACTCGCCCCATCTGGCCGCGCGGATGAGGCGGATTTAAGTAATTCGAGTGCCGTTTGAAGATCGATCGGCCGCCTCGTCACCTGCCAACGCTCCTGCAATTGCTTGGCGAGGGCGATGGCCAGCGGCTGCGAGCGCGGCATTTGCTCGGCCAGGTTCTCGATGACGCCTTCGAGCAAAGGCGTGCCATGGGCATCGAGCTGATCGCGCAGGATCGCCGCGAGCAGGTCCGGATCTGGCGCATAAAGCTGTGCGGTCGGCAGCGAGATCAGGCGCGAGACCAGGTCCGGCATCCGCAGGCGCCAGGTGGCTGGCGCCGTTTGCGCGGTCATGATCAGCAGGGCCGCTTCTTCATTCACGCGGTTGAGAAGGTGAAAGAGCGCCGTTTCTATCTGCTTGTTCTGACCATTGGCAAGCGCCAGATCGACATCCTCAAAAAAAAGGACGGCCCCGGCATGCAAGGGCTCAAGGGGGGGCAATCCGTCCCGGCACTCTTCGGGCTGGATGCGATAGGCATCGGGCGCAATGGATTGCAGCAGCAGGGATTTGCCAGCGCCCAGTGGCCCCAGAAGCAGGCAGGTCCGGCGCGGCCATTGCCCCGGATCCGAGAGCAGATGGACGGCATATTCGTTACTCTCGCTCACGAAGAACGCCAGCTCTTCGCGCCGGGCGGCAGGCGGGGGATCGAGGTTTAGGCGCAACTGATCGGGATCGGCGCCCTTGCTCTGCACCCGGCGTGTGCGCACCTTTTTGGGGCGGCCGGTATCTCTTGGGTGCGAGTGCTGGTTGGGCGCAGGTTTGTTTTGTCCGGAATCCTGCGCCGATTGTGCGAAGAACTCAGGTTGCGCCCCCGGGGCCTGTCCGTTCGCGCGATCCTGCTGAGAGTTCGGATCGGTTGCGTCGGGATCTGACGATTTTCGCGCGTCCTGGCGCATATTCCCCCTTATCGGAACGAACGGGCATTCTCAGCCCCCGCCCCGAACGAATCGTCTTTCCCCTTCCTGTTACAAGGATCTGCGCTCAATCAGTCGCTGGATCAAGTGATTCATGCGATGAAAGTCCTCATAACGTTTCCGATCGAGCGCTGCATCGGCCTTGGCCTCATAGATCTGGACCAATTTATCAATCCCGGCACTTGCCGCGGCGTTGCCCGGATCCATCATCAGCACGCGCAGATAGGTATCGTAGGCGTTGAGATCCTTGGGCTGGGTGAGGCGCTCTGCCTCGATATGAGCGGCGGCCTGATCGAGATAATCGGCAATCTGGGCGTTTTGCAGCGCGGCGCGGCGCTCGAGTTCCTGCGCCTCCTGTTCGGGAGTGCGGTTTTTCGCCTGCTGCTCCATTGCGCGCGAGATCGCCAGCGTGTCGCGGGTCTCGCGCAGGTCCTTCGCGGTATCGTCGAGGGTCTCGCGCAGCCATGTGGGAGCCAGCGTGCTATCGGCGACGCCGCTGACGGCATCTTCGGTGACCGAAATCGCGCCATCAACCGCATCCAGGAGGTCATCGCGATGGGTGGCGTAGGTTTTCGTCACAGTCTCATCGAGCTGCGCGGCAGAGGCACCAGCAGCATTGCCGGTTGCGCTCACGGCCTCGGCCAGAGCGTCATTCGCCGCATCGACATCGAGATTGTCCAGTCCGACGCCCGGCAGCGCGATCTCGCTTGCGCTCTCGACGGTGTCGACCACCTCGGTCAGCCGCGAGCGGGCAAGCTCATCAAGCACCGGGTAGGCGATGCCGACAAAGACCAGCGCAGTCAGCCCCAGGCCGATGCGCGGGATGCTGTTGCCGATCCTGTCAAAACGACCGGCGCGTACAGTGCGGATCTTGCGGCGCTGCGAAGAGGGTGTCGGGGTCTCCGCGCGCAGCGACCGATCGCCAAATGCTTGCGCCAGATCACTGAGCGCGGTCGAAATCTGGGTGAAGCGGCTCGGCGCGGGGGGCATATCGCCATGGGCCAGGGCGCTATCCATCGCCGTGGCTGGGCCCTCCGCCATCTCGATGGCGATGCTTTCGGGCCGCACACCGAGATCGAGCAGTTCTTCAACCGCTGGCACCCAGTCATTCTCGTCCAATTGCGCACGGATCTGATCGAGGCCCTCGCGCTGCCAGATCTCGGCGATCAGGCGATGATCGATGGGCCGATCCGGATCAGCGCGCAGGATCGCTTGCATCTGAACCGCCAGCGGCTGAAGCAGATGCGGGCAGCCGAGCGTGTCTTGCGCGATGCGGTTGGTCACCTCCACCGGCAGACCATCCTCGCAGGTGAGCACGTCGCGCAAGGTGCTGTCGAGATAGAGCGATACTTCGCGCTCGTTGAAATAGCGCAGCTTGAAGGATGCGGCCTGCGCAGCGATCGCGCTCATCACCTTGTCAGTGCCCGCGTCCAGACGCGCCTGAAAGCTGGTATCGCCAACCAGCACCACCTGAATGCCAACCGGCGAGCCATCCGGCATGACGCCGATCTTCGGCAAGCGCGGGATGCGCTCGGTCAGGCTCGGCGAGAGTGCTTCGGCCCGATCGACGAACAGCACCACCCGCTCGCCAGCGCTTGCGAGCTGGAAAAGCCGTTGGCGCAGGGCTTCGACCTTCGAGCCCGCTTCCTGGGCGGCATCGGCAGCGCCGAGCGTGTCATGCAGAAAGCTCACTACTTGTGAGAAAGTCATGCTCGGGTCGGGAAGCGCGATCCCATAGCGCCCGCTGGTCTGCTCATTGCCGGGCATATCGGCGATGACCTTGCGCATGAGTGTGGTCTTGCCTGCGCCGAACGGGCCGCAAAGCGTCGTGATGCCGGTCCCGGCGCCGATCTGCGTCATCAACCCGTCGATGGCAGCAAAATGATCCGGCGTCAGATAGAGCGCCGGCTCGATCCGGTCGGTAAACTGCGCGGTGAATTCGCTACTCTGACCCATGAAACTGCCCGTCTGCTCGCCGTTGCATCATGGCCGCGAGCCAATCGGCTCACAGCATCATCTCCAGCAGAGGGTAACAAAGCTTTCTTAAGGCGCCGTTGAATGCGATGGGGCGGGTCCGGGTGCCGCGTCGGGGGCAGAGGCAGAGACAGGAGCAGGAGCGGTGCTCCTGGCCTCCCAGCTTTTTTGCTTACGGTAGATCGTGGCCGGGGAAATCTCGAGCAGCACCGCCGCCTTGCGCACATCGCCGCCACACAGACGCACCGCGCTCTCGATCATTTCGCGCTCGATCTGGGCCAAGGGACGGATGTGCCGGGCCAGTTCGGAGAGTGGCAGATCGGGTTCGGGATGCGCGCCATTGGTGCCGGGCTTTGTCGACGCCTTTGCGAGAACCGGCGCTGGCTCGGTCATTGCCGCCCCGATCATCGACGCCTCGATCATCGTTGGCTCGATCATCGTGGGCTCGAGCATTTCTGGCTCCAGCACCGAGCCCTCATGGCGCACGACCGCCGCATGGATCGCGTTTTGTAACTGGCGCACATTGCCGGGCCAGGGCGCATTGGCGATCATCCGGCCCGTCTCACGCGACAGTTTGGCAAAGCCCTTGCCTTCTTGCCGGGCAAAATGGTGCAGGAAATGTTCGGCGAGCAGGACCGCATCCCCGCCGCGCTCGCGCAAGGGCGGCATGCGGATCGGCAGCACATGCAGGCGATAATAGAGATCCTGACGGAACCGCCCCGCCGCGACCTCCTCGACCGGGTCGCGATTGGTCGCGCAGACAAAGCGCACATCCGCCTGCTCCTGCTTCGAGCGGCCGAGCGGGGTGAAAGAGCCATCCTGCACGAAGCGAAGCAGCTTTGCTTGCAAGGGCAGGGGCATCTCGCAAAGTTCGTCGAGAAACAAGGTGCCACCGCGCGCCAGCCCCGCCGCGCCGATCCGGTCTTCTGTGGCGCCGGTAAAGGCACCGCGCACATGGCCGAAGATCTCGCTCTCCATCAGCTCCGTCGGGATCGCGGCGCAGTTGAGTGAGATGAAGGGGCCTTGTGCCCTCGCAGACAGCTCATGAATGGCCTTGGCCGCCACTTCCTTGCCGGTCCCGCTTTCACCGATGATGAAGACACTGGCGCTCGAGGGTGCACTCTGCGCGATCTCGCGATAGACGGACTGCATCGCCTCAGAGCGTCCCACAAAGCCAGCGAGAGGGCCGCTCTCATCCGGGCCGCTCTCATCACTGAGGGGCTTGGCAGCGCAGGGAGCGGCTGGCGGTACCGATGTCTGGTTCTGCGCGATCGCCCGTTCCAGGGTCTCGATCAGGCGCGTTTGCTGAAAGGGCTTGGGCAGATAATCCTTTGCCCCGAGCCGGATCGCCTGCACGGCATTGGTCACCGAGCCATCGGCGCAGATTGCGATGAGCGGGGCTGCGGCGGCGATGGCGCTGAAGGTTTGCGCTTGCTGGCTCTCTTGCAGATCGGTCGTGTGCAGATCCACGATCACCGCTGCCGCCGCTGTGCTCTCCAGTTGGCGCGAGAGCGCGGCGAGATCGTCGACCTGCATCACCGGCAGCGGCTGCGCGCTCAGAAAAGACGCATAGGTGCGCGCCAGCGCCGGGTCGCGCTCGACCAGCATGATCACGCGTTGCTCCGGGCTCATACGGTCTGCTCCGCGTTGGTGCGCACCCGGCTGGCAGGCAAGCGGCACAATGCGCTGCGCACCCGGCCTTGCTCATCATGGATGAGCTCGCAGCGCCCGCCATGAGCAGCAAAGGCGCGCTTGGCATTGTCGAGCGAGAGAGACAGATGCGCCGTCTCGCAGTGCAGCGGCGGTTCGGATGTGATCGCAAGCGCCCATTCCTCGCGATCGAGCTGCGGGCTTAGCGCGAGACAGGCATCATCGCTGCTCCATTCCGCCATCGACAGCGCGAGCCGGGTGAGCGGCGGCACCAGCGCGCTCAGGTCGATATCAAGGCGGCTGCGCGTGCTTGCGGCGGGCGCTGTTTCGTTTGCCCAGTGAGCATCGGCCGCATCCAGCGCCGATTGCAGGGCGGTGATCAGTGCCTCGTCCTCGTGCCAGTCGCAGTTCAGCGCGGTGGGCTCTTCATCGGCTTGAGCGAGCGACAGAAAATCGCTCACCCGGCCCTCCAGCACCCGCGTTTGCCGCAGCAGATCGGCGCGGCCCGCCGCGCTGAGTTTGCCCTGATCGAGCAAGTCGAGATTGCCGGCAATGATACTAAGCGGCGACCGGAACAGATCAGCCAGGACCCGGGCGAAGGATTGCGTGCGCGTTGTTGCGGCCTCGGCTTGCTCGAGTGCCAGTTGCGCCTCGCTCTGAAGCTGGATCGCCTTTTGCTGGCGCTCGGCCTGATCGGTGACATCGAGCACGAAGACCCGCAGCAATCCGCGCGCCGCATCGCGTGAGATCTGCAAGGTGAGGCACTGTGCCTGGCCACCGGGCCCCTGCAAGTTCAGATCTTCAAGCAAAAGCGGGGGTGCCTCGCCATCACAGATCAGGGGTAACTCGCTGCGATAGTCGGCGAGCGCGGGGATCGCATCATCCAGCGCTTTGTCCAGCGTCAGTCCATAATAAGATCCGCCACTTTCGGCGAGGATCGCCAGATCGCGGTCAACCGCCAGCACCGCCATCGGCGCGGCGCCGAGGGCATCGAGCAGGAAGGCATCGGCCTCAGACGGCGCAAGGGGCGGCATGATCGGTTCTCCTCATCAGCTCTCTTCCTGTGCGCGAACCGCCCGCGCCAGGGCTTCAAAAGCGCTCAGCACATTATGACCGGTACGGGCGCTGGTGCTCAGATGATCGGCGGCGAACGCATCGGCGAGCCGGGCGATCTCCTGAGATTGGCGCGCGCGATCATCGCTCAGATCATCCTTGTTCAGCACGAAGAGCAAGGCGCAGGCCGGCTCGAGCGCCAGCAGCTTTTGCGCATAATCAGCGAGCGGGGCGATTGTCGCCGGGCGGGTCAGATCGCTCACCAGAACCGCTCCGGCGGCGCCGCGCATCCGAGGCTCGAGCAGGCGCGGCTCATCGAGGCCGCCCGCGACATCCCAGAGCATCAACCCGTGGCCTTGCAGATCGGGCGCAGTGCTCCAGCCCGGGCGGGTGGGCTCGGGTGTTGCGCCGAGGGTCGAGTGATAGTCATCGCGAAACTCATCATGCAAGAAGCGCCGGAAGAGAGAGGTCTTGCCGACGCCGGGTTGGCCCAACAGGATGATCTTGGATTGTCCGCGCACCGGCGCTCCTCATATTTGGGCAGATACTTTTGCAGTTACTTTTGCAGGCTCTTTCGGCAGTCTATCGCGCCGTGAGATCCGTGTTGTGCCATTGCGAAAGCCGCAGGCTGCCAGAGCCGATCTCGGCAATATCGGCGCTGATCGGGCGCGCCAGCCGCAGCGCCGAGAGCCGGGCCTTCAACCCGGCATTAGCCAGCGCGTCGGGGACCAGCACATCGAGCGTGATCGTCCCTTCGCGGGTCTCGATCCGATAGGGATAGGCGGAGAGGCGGGTGTCGGCCTCGATCTGGCGCGTGACCAGCGCCTCTCGGCGCTCGCTATGGGCGGATTGCGCCCAGATCCACAAGCCGCAAGCGATGGCCACCCCGATCACAGCGCCCAGGGCCAGCGTCACCGGTGAGCTTTCGGCGCTCACCAGCGCGGTGCGGGCACTGTCTCGCGCCAGATCTTCGAGCAGCAGCGGCACGGGGCGGGCGGCGTCCTCTGCGCTGTCAGGCTCGCCTTCATTGCCCAGCCGCGCCCGCGCAATCTCCGGCACGAACCGGTCAAAGATCTGCGCGAGGCGGATCTCGAAATGCTCGGGCGGGCGCCCCTCACAGCGCACCACCAGCAGGCTGGCGGCGGTCGCGCGAATGAAAAGCGATTGCCCGTCGAGCTCGATACGGCGCAGCGCTTCGATCGGACCTTCCGGCGAGATCTGGGCCGCAAGCTCCGCTACGGCGGCAACCACGGCGCCAAGCCTTTCGCTCTCGCCACTATCGTCGGGCAGGTCATCGGCACTGCGCCGGGCCAGCAAGGCGCCCGAGCGGCGATCCACCACCAGCGCATCGCGCACCGAGAAATGCTCATCCTTCAGCCGCATCGCCGCCGAGCCGCCGAAGAGTTGCGAGGACAGCGCGGCTTTCCAGCGTTCGAACGGCAGGGCGTTCTTGACATCGCGATCGAGCTTGCTGACCGCATCGCGCACCGCCGCATCGACCAGCGAGGCGACGATGGGGGTCAGGGCCTCGACTACTTCGTCGCGCGAATTGCGGATCTCGGCCTTGATTGATTTGGCGATGGTCGGGGCCAGCGCGCGCGACAGGCGATCGGGGTTTTCCAGCCGCGCTTCCTTGAAGGCTGCGTGCAGGATGCGCGCTGTACTGGCGGTAAAGCGCGTGTCATCCCCGGCCATGCGCTCGAGTTGCCCCAGATCGCGCAACATGCCGCGCATGCGGGCGATCTCATCGGGGCGCAGATATTTTTGCAGCGGATGGCTCCAATGCATTGGCGGTACCCCCTAGCTCAGAAATTGCTCGCCGATCAGCCGTTCCTCAAGCGAGTGGCCGGGATCGAAGAGCAAGCTCAAGGCGTGTTTTTCAGCGCGGCGAACATCGACACGGCGCACATCGCGCATTTCCTTGAAATCGGCGACGGCGGAGACCGGGCGCTTGGCGGGCTCCAGGATCTCGAAGCGCACGGTCACGCTATCAGGCAGCAGCGCCCCGCGCCATCGCCGTGGTCGGAAGGCCGATATCGGGGTGAGGGCGAGCAGTTCCGCCCCAATCGGGATGATCGGGCCATGCGCCGAAAGGTTGTAAGCGGTGCTGCCCGCCGGGGTCGAGACCAGCGCGCCATCACAGATCAGCTCTTCCATCCGCACACGGCCATCGATCGAGATGCGCAGCTTTGCCGCTTGCCGCGTCTCGCGCAGCAAGGCGACCTCATTGATGGCCAGCGCTTCTTCATGCCCGCCATCGAGATAATGCGCCCGCATCGCCAGCGGCGACACCGAGGTCGCTTCGGCCGCCATTACCCGCTCATGCAGGCCCTCGACCTCGAAACTGTTCATCAGAAAGCCGATCGTGCCGCAATTCATCCCATAGACCGGCTTTGGCGCGCGGCCGGAGCCATCGATCATGGCCTCAAGCTGGGCATGGAGCGTTTGCAGCATGAACCCGTCACCGCCCAGGGCGATGATGATCTCGGCTTCGCTGGGCGGCACGCAATCATAATGCTCGCGCAGGCTCGCCAAGGCCCTTTGCGCCGGTTCGGTTTCGCTCGCGACGATCCCAAGGGCGACATTCTGATATAGCGGGCGGCACCGGATCGGTTCGCGCTCCAGCAGCGTATCGGAGAAATAGCCCGTATCGGGTTTTGCCGTGAGGTCGCGGCCCGAGGGGCGATCAGCTTCGCTCATACCCGTTTTCTCCTGCCCGTTATCTCCTGCCCGTTCCTTCCTGCCCGTTCTCTCCTGCTTGCCGCATGGACAAGCCGTGCAGGTGCGCCGGGGTCTCGTCCTCATGCAGAGCACGGATTGTCCGGAAAGAAAACCCGTGCCCGGGCGCGGTGGCAATCAATGGAGCGTTACAGCGAATGCAAGGGGGCAAGCAAGTTTGTATAGTTGGGGCAAGCTTGTATAGGGTGAGCCAGTCTGTGCAGGCCGTCTGCAACGCCCGCTCATCGGGCGCGCGCTGATTCCCCGCCGCGCGGGCCACGCGTGCTCATGGGCTCGGACCGGTAGCGAGAGGCGTGATGTCCGCAAGATCGAGCAAAAAATGCCGGGTCTCGCTCCGATTTTGGTATTGTGAAGCGATCGCCTCTTGCCGCAACGGGCAAAGCACGTCACTTCCGATTGGCAAAGATGACACTCGCATGACCCCCTGAAGGATTGCCGCGCCTGGTGATCTTGCCGACGGGGGCATTGCTCATTGAAGGGAGTCCGGTCATGGCCGATGCCGATCTCAAAACCAATACCGTTCGCGATGCTGGCTTTTTCTCCGAAAGCCTCGCGAGCCGTGATGCCGATATCCATGCTGCGATCCTTGCCGAGCTCGGTCGCCAGCGCGATGAGATCGAGCTCATCGCCTCGGAAAACATCGTCTCGCGCGCTGTGCTCGAGGTGCAGGGCTCGGTGCTGACCAACAAATATGCCGAAGGCTATCCGGGCAAGCGCTACTATGCGGGCTGTGAGCATGTGGATGTCGCCGAAACCATCGCGATCGAGCGCGCCTGCCAGCTCTTCAACTGTAAATTCGCCAATGTGCAGCCCAATTCGGGCTCGCAAGCCAATCAGGCGGTGCTGCTTGCGACGGTGAAGCCGGGCGCGGTGGTGATGGGCATGGATCTGGCCTCGGGCGGGCACCTGACCCATGGCGCCAAGCCGAACCTGTCGGGCAAATGGTTCACCCCGGTGCAATATGGCGTCGATGAGCAGACCCAGCGCATCGATTATGATGTCGTTGCCCGCATCGCCGAAGAGAACAAGCCCGAGCTGATCATCGCCGGCGGTTCGGCGATCCCGCGGCAAATCGACTTCGCCAAGTTCCGCGAGATTGCCGACAGTGTCGGCGCGAAGCTGCATGTGGATATGGCGCATTTCGCCGGTCTGGTGGCGGGCGGCGTGCATCCGAACCCGCTCGATTACGCGGATGTCGCCACCACCACCACGCACAAAACCCTGCGCGGCCCGCGCGGCGGCATGGTGCTGACCAATGACGAGGCTTTGGCCAAGAAGATCAACTCCGCCGTCTTCCCCGGCCTGCAAGGCGGCCCGCTCATGCATGTGATCGCGGCCAAGGCTGTCGCCTTTGGCGAGGCGCTGACCCCGGTCTTCCGCAGCTATGCCGCGCAAGTCATCGCCAATGCGCAGGCGATGGGCGAGGAATTGCTGGCTGGTGGGCTTGATCTGGTCACCGGCGGCACCGATACGCATCTGCAACTCGTGGATCTGCGCCCCAAGGGCGTGAGCGGGCGCGATGCCGAGCAATCGCTGCTGCGTGCGCATATCACTTGCAACAAGAACGGCGTGCCGTTTGATCCGGCGCCGCCGACCGTCACCTCGGGCATTCGTCTGGGCTCTCCGGCTGGCACCACCCGCGGCTTTGGTGCGGATGAATTCCGCCAGATCGGCAAGCTGATCGTCGAAGTCATCGATGGTCTGGCCGCCAATGGCCCGGAAGGCAATGCCGCCGTCGAAGCCTCGGTGCGCGAGCGTGCGGTGGCGCTGTGCCAGGCCTTCCCGATCTATGACGGGCTGAAGGTCTGAGGCCCCGCGCCAGCAAACCCGGTGCGGGGCAGGGCGGTTTGAGACTGCGCCCCGCATTGGCTTGACGGCATTTCACAACAATGGCGCGCAGAGCATGGTGCCCTGCCGCCGATCCATCACCCATTGTCAGCCGCGAGGAAGGTGAGCATCATCGCCAAAGTCGCTTCTGGCGCTTCCTCGACCAGAAAATGCCCCGCCTTGATCGGCGCGCCGGTCACGTCGAGGCACCATTCTTTCCAGGTCTGAAGCGGCGTTGCTGCGTTCTGGGCAATGCCCGACGCCCCCCAGAGAATCTGCGTCGGCGCATTGATCTTCTGGCCCATCTCACGCGAGCGGCGGTCATCGGCGAGATCTTCGCCCGCTCCGGCGCGATAATCATCGCACATCGCCCGTAAACTCCCGCCAGAGCGCGCGTTTTCACGGTACTCTTCGAGCGCCAGCGGGGCGAACGGGCTCAAATCCCCGGCAGCCGACCATCGCGCCAGCTTGTCATCGACATAGAAATCCCCCGCCGCCGCGATCAGGGTTTCGGGCAACGGGTAATCCTGGGCGAGAAAGGTCCAATGATAGATCTTCATCGCGAAATCGCGATCAAGCGCCTCCCAATAGCAAATGGTTGGCAGGATATCGAGGATCACCAGCCGCTCCACCGCTTCGGGAGCATCGAGCGCCAGGCGATAGGCAACGCGTCCGCCGCGATCATGCCCGGCTATGCTGAAACGCTTGTGACCATGGGCCTTCATCAAGGCGATCATGTCGCTTGCCATCACCCGCTTGGTCATCGCGCTGCTACCCTGGGGCGCGCTCGAGCGGCCATAGCCGCGCAAATCGGGGATGATGACGTGGAAATGCTCGGCAAGTTGCTGCGCGACGGGCGCCCACATCGCGCCGGTTTGCGGAAAGCCATGAAGCAATAGCAGCGGTGGGCCCTCACCGCCCGCGCGGTAATGGATCTGGCAATCTTCATGGTCAAAATGACCGAGTTCGAACCCGGCAAAGAGCGGATCTTCCATTACTTCCTCCCGATCAACCGCAAGCCTTTGGCCTGCAAGATGACGTCTCGCGGGCTCAATGCCAATGCTCTAGGTGATGGAGGAAGGAGGCGCGCTTGCCCCACGCGGAGCAGCGGGCTCAGGGGGCGGTGCCCGCTTTAGCCGAAGCGTTGCTCGCCGGGTTGGGCTGAGCGCAGATAGCCGTAGCCGATCAGGCTCGCCGCAAGCAGGGCGCCGATGCCGACGAGGAATGCCAGGGTAAAGGCGCCGGTGCCCGGGCTGGCCGGAACCGCTGCGTGCAGCTCATTGGGCGAGGCATTGCTCGGAGCGATGCTCGGCGCTGAGCTCGGTGCCAGCAGACCGCGCAGACGGCTGCCGGTATCATGGCTCGTGCCGATCCCGGCGCTGATCGCAGCGATTGCGTTTTCGGACAGGGTTGCGCCTTGCGCGGGAGCTACCCTGGATTTCCCCGACAAGGAAGTCGGCAGCAGAGCGCTTTGCCCCGCATCGGGGGCGAGCGGCGCATCGACCGGGGCGGCTTGCAGCGATCCGGGCGCAGCCAGGCTCGCGGCCATCACCAGCATGGCACAACTTGCGATTTTTGCTGCTTCACGCATGGCTTTGGCCTTCCTTGCCTTCGCATTCATTCGAGACGCGCATTGTCGGGGACGCTTTTTCGTGATGGGCTCGAGACCCCGGAACTTCGGGACTTTCTTGGAGCCGAACCATCACCTGACTGTCCCCTCACCCATTTCCGCGCCGACCCGCCCGATATTGCCTGCCAAGAAAGTTCGAGCGGTACCGCATCAACACGGTGGCCCATCCCCGGGCCTGCACCCCTCGCGTCGGGCCTCTAGCACATAGCCCGCATCTTCTTTTCTCGACTTGAAACCGGCGCGGCGATCAGAATCGCGCTCTTCCCCACTTGAGGCTCAGATAATGGTTGCGGAGCACAAAATCCAGATAATCTGTCCGATGTCATGACAGAAAACCGTAACTTTATCGTGTCTTGTGGTGCGTTTGTGCTAAAAAGCCTCATGCTGCTGCGCAAAATCCGGCCTGATCAGATGCTGGCACAGCCTCGGCGAATCCGTTAACCTCACGCGATGGAAAGAGCGGATTTCATTCACCTGCGCGTGCACAGCGCCTATTCGATGCTCGAGGGCGCGGTGCAGATCAAGAAGCTGCCCGGCCTGTGCGAGGGCATGGGGATGCCGGCGCTCGGCATCGCCGATACCGGCAACCTGTTCGGGGCGCTCGAGTTTTCCGAGACGCTGGCCAAGGCCGGGATCCAACCGATCATCGGTTGCCAGCTCGATCTGGCCTATGCGCCGCCCCCCGAGCCGGGGCAAAAGCCGACCCCGCCCGCCCCGATCCTGCTCTATGCGCAGAGCGAGCTTGGCTATCGCAACCTGATGAAGATCGTCTCGCACAGTTTTCTCGATTGCGGCGAGGCGGAGCCGTTCATCACCTGGGCGATGCTGGAAGAGGCGGGCGAAGGGCTCCTGTGCCTCACCGGCGGGGCGCGCGGGCCGGCCGGGATCATGCTGCAAAATGGCAAGACCGACCGGGCGCGGGCGCATCTCGAGCAGCTTGCCGCGCTGTTTCCAGACCGGCTCTATGTCGAGATCAGCCGTCACGGCTTTGACGAGGAAGACAAGAGCGTCATCCGCACTGCGCAAGAAGAGGCGAGCGAGGAAGGGTTTCTCGACCTCGCCTATGCGCTCGACCTGCCGATCGTGGCGGTGAACGAGATCTTCTTTCCCAAAGCGGCGATGTTTGAGGCGCATGATGCCATGCTCTGCATCGCCGACGGGCGCTATGTCTCCGAGAGTGACCGGCGGCAGGTGACCCCGGCGCATTTCTTCAAGACGCCAGCCCAGATGAAGGAGCTGTTCGCCGATCTGCCCGAGGCGATCGAGAACACCATCGAGATCGCCCAGCGCTGCGCCTACCGCCCGCGCACACATCCGCCGATCCTGCCTAAATTCGCCGATGACGAGGTGGCCGAGCTGCGCCGCCAGGCCAATGAGGGGCTCGAGCGTCGTCTGGCGCAGATCGAGCCCGCTGCCAGCCGCGAAACCTATCAGGAGCGGCTCGATTACGAGCTTGGCATCATCGAGAAGATGGGCTTCCCCGGTTACTTCCTGATCGTGGCCGACTTCATCAAATGGGCGAAGGATAACGGGATCCCGGTCGGGCCGGGCCGCGGCTCGGGCGCAGGCTCGCTGGTTGCCTATGTGCTGACCATCACCAATCTCGACCCGCTGCGCTATGCGCTGCTGTTCGAGCGCTTCCTCAACCCCGAACGGGTGTCGATGCCCGATTTCGATATCGACTTCTGTCAGGACCGGCGCGAGGAGGTCATTCGCTACGTTCAGGACAAGTACGGCCATGACAAGGTCGCGCAGATCATCACCTTCGGCGCCCTGCTCTCCAAGGTCGCGGTGCGCGATGTCGGCCGGGTGCTGCAAATGTCCTATGGCCAGGTCGATCGCCTCTCCAAGCTGATCCCGGTCGTCGGCGTGAAGCCAATGTCGATCAGCGAGGCGCGGGCCGAGGAGCCGCGGCTCAATGAGGAAGCGCGCCAGGAGCCGGTGGTGGGCACGCTGCTCGATATCGCCGAGCAAATCGAGGGCCTGCTGCGCAACGCCTCCACCCACGCCGCCGGGGTGGTGATCGGCGATCGCCCGCTCGAACAACTGGTGCCGCTCTATCGCGATCCGCGCTCGGACATGCCGGTCACCCAGTTCAACATGAAATGGGTCGAGCCCGCAGGGTTGGTGAAGTTCGACTTTCTGGGCCTCAAGACCCTGACCGTGATCCAGAACGCGCTCGATCTGCTCAAGCTGCGCGGCATCGAGATCGATATCGAGGCGATCCCGATCGACGACAAGAAGACCTATGAGCTTTATGGGCGGGCCGAGACCGTCGCCGTGTTCCAGGTCGAAAGCTCGGGGATGCGCGACGCGCTGCGCCAGCTCCAGCCGACCTGCATCGAGGATATCGTGGCGCTGGTGGCGCTCTATCGCCCCGGCCCGATGGAGAACATCCCCAAATACTGTAACGTCAAGCATGGCCGCGAAGCGCGCGAGAAGCTGCATCCCTCGATCGACCATATCCTCGACGAGACCCAGGGCATCATCGTCTATCAGGAACAGGTGATGCAGATCGCGCAGGAGATGGCGGGCTACACGCTCGGCGGCGCCGATCTGTTGCGCCGCGCGATGGGCAAGAAGATCAAGGAGGCGATGGATGCCGAGCGCCCCAAATTCGTCGAGGGCGCGAAGAAGACCCATGGCGTCGCCGACAAGAAAGCGGTCGAGGTCTTCGACCTGCTGGAGAAATTCGCCAATTACGGCTTCAACAAATCCCACGCTGCGGCTTATGGCTATGTCAGCTATCAGACCGGCTATCTGAAGGCCAATTTCCCGGTCGAGTTCATGGCCGCGGTGATGAACCTCGACATGCACCTGACCGACAAGCTCGGCACCTATGCGCAAGAGCTGCGGCGCATGGACATCCCCTTGCTACCGCCCGATCTCAACACCTCTCTGGTCACTTTCAGTGTCGAGAGCGATGCGCAAGGCGCGCTATGCGTGCGCTATGCGCTCGGGGCGCTGAAGAATGTCGGGTCCGAGGCGGTGAAGCTGATCGTCGAGGAGCGGGCGGCGAACGGGGCCTTTACCTCGGTGTTCGATCTGGCGCAGCGGGTGCCGCTCAAGCTGGTCGGCAAGCGGGTGCTGGAGATGCTGGCCCGCGCCGGCGCCTTTGACAGCATCGACAGCGACCGGCGCAAGATCCTCGAGAGCGTCGATACCCTGGTGGCCTATTCGGCCACCCATCACGCCGAGGCGGCTTCGGCGCAAGAGAGCCTGTTCGGCGGCGCCGGGGTCGCGATCGAGCCGCCGCGCCTTGCGGTCCCCAAGGGCTGGACCCCGACCGAGCGCCTGACCGAGGAGGCGGCGGCGGTCGGTTTTTACATCTCCGGCCATCCGCTCGACGATTATCTGGGCGCGTTGCGGCGCAAGCGCATCCTCACCTATGCCGAGCTCTGCGCCAGTGTCGGCGGCGGGCTCACCACCCGCATCGCCGGCATGGTGCTCTCGCGTCAGGAGCGCAAGAGCCAGAAGGGCACCCTGTTCGCCTTCGTGCAATTCTCCGACCCCAGCGCGATGTTCGAGGCGGTGGTGTTCTCCGAGACGCTGCTGGCCAATCGCGACAAGCTCGAGCCGGGGGCGGGGGTGGTGCTGTCGGTGGAGGCGGAGAAGGACGGCGATCAGGTGAAGCTGCGCATCCTCGGGGTGCAGGCGATCGACGAGGCGGTGGCCGATGCCGCCTCATCAGGGCTGCGGCTGTTCGTGGAGGAACCGGATGCGTTCGGGATGGTGGCGCGCAACCTCACGAGCCTTCTGGGCGACAAACCCGCCCCCACCGGCACCCCGCCGCGCGGCTTTGGCCCGGTCAATCTGGTGATCGGCCCGGGCGACAAACCCTGGGAAGCCGAGATCGCCCTGCCGGGCTACTACCCCGTAAACCCCCAGGTCCGCGGCGCCCTCAAGGGCCTCCCCGGCGTACGCCACGTGGAGGAGTTTTAGGGGGGGCGCATCCAGCCAGTATTCCTCGGGCTCAACCATTGCCCCTCAACTCCCACTGTCGCCCTCGGGCTTGTCCCGAGGGCCGATGCCTCGACCCGTCGGGTGTTGGGGGCGTGGAGCGGTGGGTGCTTTGAAGATTCCGGCTCCAAGCCCACGGTTCGCGCTCGCTGCATGATGGATCCTCGGGACGGGCCCGAGGATGACGGGGCTCGTGACGATTGCCGCTCGGGTCGGGTGAGCGGGCGATGGTTGTGCTTGTCGGGCCGCGCTTCCTCCTCCCGCTGTCGCCCTCGGGCTTGTCCCGAGGGCCCATGCCACCATCCGCCGGGTGTTGGGGGCGTGGAGCGGTGGGGGCTCCTGAGATCCCGGTCCCATGCCCACGGTTCGCGCTCGCTGCATGATGGATCCTCGGGACAGGCCCGAGGATGACGGTGTGTAGGATGAAGGCCGCTCGGATGGGGCGACCGGGCGATGGTTGTGCTTGCAAGGCGACGCCGCCTCCTCCTGCTGTCGCCCTCGGGCTTGTCCCGAGGGCCGATGCCTCGACCCGTCGGGTGTTGGGAGCGGGGTGCGGTGGGGCTCCC
>JALEFY010000035.1 GCA_022760435.1 Neomegalonema sp. | reverse complement strand
TCCGCCGGAACTGCGTCGCAGGTCAGATTAATTGCGCAGTTCCGCCGGAACTGCGTCGCAGGTCAGATTAATTGCGCAGTTCCGCCGGAACTGCGTCACCTGGCCGCTGCAAGATCCCCTGCTCGACAAGACGCTCGGTCTCTTCAGCAGGATTGAGCTGCTCGCGATCTGCACCGGTGCGGCCCAGGAGCTGATCGAGGATAAGCTCGGCTTTCGGTTGATCCTCGACCAACGTTTGACGCACGCTGTCATCGGCCTGCGCCGCGCCAGCACTCTCGAGCAGCGCCGCTTCTGCCGGGCTCAGACCCGCTTGCTCGGCACCTCCGGCACCCAGAATCGCCTGACGCGCTTCACGGATCGGGTCCGGCTCCACAAGGCTGGTCGCACCGGGCTTGGGCTCAGGCAGAGCCTGATAGCTGGCGGGCGTTTGAAGCGGCGCGCGGCGCACAACCGTGAACTCATCAGGGCCGCCATTGCCCTCGAGCCCGAGCTCCTTGCGCATGTTGTCACCGCAGGCCGACAGCGCCATCAGGGCAGAAGCCGCCGAAGCCAAGAGGAGACCGCGCATCAGCTTCGTTTGCTCGAACATCATCGTCATTACTCCATTGCCCATACACGGCTCATTCAGTCGGCACAGATTCTCGTGCATATTCTAACAGGATCACACGGCCTGTCTCCCCCGCTATCCGGCCAATTGGCACCATATCGGAAGATTCTCACGCATCGCTATGGGCGATCGGTGACCCCGGATTTGCTGCCGGAGGCGGTTCCATCATCCCAGGTCAGGAAGATCAGCAGCCCGGCGCCGACAAAGATCCAGACATCGGCCAGATTGAAGGCGAAGGGGTTCACGATCCCGCAGCAATGCGGATTGATAAAGTCGATCACCGCACCGTGCACCGCCCGGTCATAGGCATTGGCGAGAGCGCCGCCGACGATCAGACCGCATGAAGCCGCGATCCAGCCGCGTCCGGTGCGCCAAGCCCAGATCAGCAGCGCCACGCTGACCGCGAGCGCAAACCCGATCAGCACCCATTGCTGCCACGCACTTCCATCGGCGAACCAGCCAAAATTCACCCCGGTATTGCGCGCGAACACAAAGTTGAGCACCGGCAGCACCGATTTGGCGCCGACGACATCCAGATCCGCGATTTCCAGAACCCAGTATTTCGAGGCCTGATCGATGACAAAGCCCGAAACAGCGAGGATTATGGCCAGCAGGAAGTTCTTCACCTCAAACGCCTCCAGATGTCTGCTCGCACACGCGTCGCAGCGTGAAGCGTGTATCGTCCTACCCATCTAGGGGCTGAGCGTCCACATCGTAAGGCAGCGAGGATTATTGGCTGGCACCCATAATCGGTGCGAAATTGCCAAAAGGAGCCACAACCGGGGCCACGCCCGGAGCGCCGCAACGCATGGTGGCTGAGGCGAGACGATCTTCGTATTGAAAGAGCGGCCAATCAGCCTTGCTTACCGGCACCAGTCCCGGCCGGTAGCCGGTCGCGTCGATCTCGCGCAGCACATGGCGCATCTCGTCGCAATTGAGGTTTTCGATCGGAGGCAGATTGATCGTGCGTCCATTGGCAGTCGTGAACTGACCCAATGCCATTTGCGCGACAACGATCGGCGCCCCTTCCGCCTTCGCACCCGCTGCACTCAGCAGGAGGGCCAGCGCCATTCCCGCGCTGGCCAATGTGGCGCCGAACACCCCGAGAGTCAGGGTATTTCGGCGTTCGGTCTTGTGCATCATTGCTCTGTCCTTCAACGCGCCGCCCACGCTTGTATGCGACAAATCATTGAAGGGACGAGCGGCAAAAATGGGGCGCGTTGCTCGTCAACTGCGGTCATGTTGCGGCAGGGTCACGTATCACCTTGTGACAACGCTCACAGGTCGCCTCCGTTTCAAAACTGCCCACTTCCGGCAGAACTTGCCAACAGCGTTGACATTTGTGACCTTTTGCACGCTCCACAACCACGGCAATGCCATCAAGTTCGGGCAGCCGGAAGGCACTTGCCGCCCCTTTGCCCTTCTTGAGGGTGATCCCGGAGGTGATGCAGATTTCACACAAATCGACGGATTCCGCGATTTCGCGCATCGCGGTTTGCGACAGGCTGACGACCGGCGCCGCCTCCAGCGAAGAGCCGATCCGCTTCTCCTGACGCTCGATCTCCAGCGCTCCGGTGATGACCCGGCGGATCTTGCGCACGCTCGCCCATTTTTCCGCAAGGCTCGGGTCAAGCCAGTCGCTCGGCGCCTCGGCCAGGCCCTGCAAATGCACCGAGCCATCGGTGTCCGGGAAGCGCGAGAGCCAGACATCCTCCATCGTGAACACCAGCATCGGCGCGAGCCAGGTGGTCAGGCGGTGGAACAGCAGGTCCATCACCGTCCGGCAGGCCCGACGGCGGATGCTCGCCTTGCCATCGCAATAGAGCGCGTCCTTGCGGATATCGAAATAGAAGGCCGACAGATCCACGGTGCAGAAATTGAACAAGGCGCTGAAAACCCGCGCATATTCAAAGTCCTGATAGCCTTTGCGCACGATCGGATCGAGCTCGGCGAGCCGGTGCAGTATCAGCCGCTCAAGCTCGGGCATCTCCTCAAACGGCAGTCGCTCTTCTTCGGAGAAATCCTTCAGCGCGCCGAGCATGAAGCGCATGGTGTTGCGCAGGCGGCGATAGCTGTCGGCCACACCTTTCAGGATCTCGGGTCCGATGCGCAGATCCTCGGTGAAATCCGACTGCACCACCCAAAGCCGCAGGATATCGGCGCCGTATTCCTTGATGACCTTCTCGGGCGCGACGGTGTTGCCCAAGGATTTGGACATCTTCATGCCCTTCTCATCGAGCGTGAAGCCATGGGTGAGCACGCAATTATAAGGCGCGCGGCCTCGGGTGCCGCAGGCCTCCAGCATCGAGGAATGAAACCAGCCGCGGTGCTGATCGGTGCCCTCGAGATAGATCGAGGCCGGCCACATGCCATCCGGCTTGCCGTCGCTCTGGCGGTCTTCCATCACGAAGGCATGGGTCGAGCCGCTATCGAACCAGACATCGAGAATGTCGGTGACCTTCTCCCATTCGTCATGCGCGTAGTCCTCGCCCAGGAACCGCGCCTTGGCGTCCTCGGCGAACCAGGCATCGGCACCCTCGGCCTCAAACGCGTTGAAGATGCGCTGATTGATCATCTCATCGCGCAGCAACTCCACCTGCTCGACACCATCAACGATGCTTCGGCGCATGAAGCAGCACAGCGGCACGCCCCAGGCGCGCTGACGCGAAACCACCCAGTCGGGGCGATTCTCGATCATCGAATAGAGCCGGTTGCGCCCGGCTTCGGGCACCCAGCGCACATCGCGATCGATCGATTCAAGCGCCCGTTGCCGGATCGACTTGCCTGTGTAAGGCCCGCCATCGCGCAATTTGCGGTCGATATCGATGAACCATTGCGGCGTGTTGCGATAGATCAGCGGCGCTTTGGAGCGCCAGGAATGCGGGTAGGAGTGCTTGATCTTGCCGCGCGCGAGCAGACCCCCGGCGGTCATCAGCAGCTCGATCACCGCCTTGTTGGCATCGCCCTCCTTGCCATTGGGCTTGAGGATGCGCTTGCCAGCGAGCAGCGGCACATGCTCGGCAAAGGCGCCTTCCTCGGTGACGTTGAACGTCATCCGGTCGGCAAGCCCGTTGCTGACGAAAAGCTCGAAATCATCCAGGCCGTGACTCGGCGCGCAATGCACAAAGCCGGTACCGGCGTCATCGGTGACGAAATCACCGGCGAGCAGCGGCACTTCATAGGACCAAAAATCATCCTGCGCATGCAGCGGATGGCGCGCGATCGCTCCGGTGAGATCGGCGGCGGTCACATCGGCGAGCCGCTTGAAGCCCTCGACCCGGCCCTTCTTGAGCGCATCCTCGGCCAGCGCATCGGCCAGGATCAACCGATCACCGGGCACGGACCAATTGTCCGCCGGTGCCTCGGTGACCTCATAGAGCCCGTAGGCGATGCTCTGCGAGAACGCGATGCCGCGGTTCGAGGGGATGGTCCAGGGCGTCGTCGTCCAGATCACAACGCGCGCATCCGCCAGCGCTTCGGGCGCCTTTTGCAGCGGGAACTTCACCCAGATCGTGTGGCTTTCATGATCGTGATATTCGACCTCGGCCTCGGCGAGCGCGGTCTTTTCCACCGGGCTCCACATCACCGGCTTGGAGCCGCGATAGAGCGTGCCGTTCATCACGAACTTCATGAATTCCTGAGCGATGATCGCTTCGGAGCGGAAGGCCATGGTGGTGTAGGGGCGATCCCACTCACCCGCGATGCCGAGCCGCTTGAACTCCTCGCGCTGGATGCCCACCCATTCTTCGGCAAAGCGGCGGCATTCGGCGCGGAATTCGTTGACCGGCACCTGGTCCTTGTCCTTTCCGCTGGCGCGGTATTTCTCTTCGATCTTCCATTCGATCGGCAGGCCATGGCAATCCCAACCGGGCACGTAGCGGCTGTCAAAGCCCATCATCTGGTGCGAGCGCACCACCATGTCCTTGAGGATCTTGTTGAGCGCGTGGCCGATATGCAGATGGCCATTGGCGTAAGGGGGGCCGTCATGCAGCTCAAAGCGCTCGCGGCCCTTGGACTGCGCGCGAAGCTGGCCGTAGAGGTCCATCTTCGCCCAACGCTCGAGCCATTCAGGCTCGCGTTTGGGCAGACCGGCCCGCATCGGGAACTCGGTCTCGGGCAGGAAGATCGTGTCTTTGTAATCGGCACCAGCAGCCTCGGCCGATTTGTCAGCCTTGAGATCTTTGTTCTGATCGGCTTGGTTCTGATCGGCTTGCTGTTCAGCTTTTTTGGCAGCCTTGCCCTTTGCGGGCGCCTTGGATTTCGCGGTCATGGCGGCGGTCTCTCATCAATCAGGAATTCGAGCTGAGGGCAGGCGATACGCGCTTGGCGCGAACCGCTTGCGAGCAAACATCCCCGGCTCACCCACCCCCCATGATGAGAAGGTCAGGCGGCCGGGCCCATAATTCGAAACGGGCCCAAATGTTGGAATATGCTGTTTACCGCTCGCATAGAGCGCTCACTAGCAGCGCGCCCCGGCGTCGTCCAGCGCGAAGTCAGCCGGTCACGCCCGCGTCTGGCGCGAGAGCTGCTCGAGATAGAGCGCGATATCGAGCACGGTGCGGGACGGGTCGAGATTGAGCCCCAAGGCAGCCTCGAGCTTGTCGGACACGACCATCGCGGCTTCGGCATAAGCGCGGGCGGCCAATGGTGTGGGCGCGAGGCGCGTCAGCATCTGCGCTTCACCCGGCACCGCTTCGGCAGGCGGCTGGCCATAGGCGCCGGTGCGCGCAACCCGCTCAAGCACCAGACGCAGCAGGCGACCGGTACGCGCGAGCCCCTCGGCACCGCCCTTGCCGGTTTCGCTCATCAGGGCAGAGAGCCGACCGCGATCAAGGCGCGGCAAACTTGAGAGCAGCGCGACAAGAGCACCATAGGTCTCCAGCCCGCCCCCGCGATGCAGGCGCAACGCCTCACCCGGCGCCCCGGGGCAGAGCGCATCGAGCCGGGCGGCCAACCCGGCATCCACCTCATCACAGGCCTCCGAGATCGCCACCGCCGCCAAATTGCCCGGCAGGGGCGCGAAATCGAGGGTCCGGCAACGCGAACGGATCGTCGCGGGCAAGCGCCCCGGCGCATGGCTCACCAGCAGGAACATCGCCCGCGCTGGCGGCTCCTCCAGCGCCTTGAGCAGCGCATTGGCCGCGCCGGTGGTCATGTCCTCCGCCGGATCGACGATCGCGACCCGCCAACCCGCATCTGCCGCCGACATCTGAAAGAAGCTGAGCAGCCGCCGGACCTGAGCGACGCTGATATCCTTCTTGAAACGCTTGGCCTTCTCATCCCAGGGGCGGCGCAGCTCAATCAGTCCCGGATGCCCGCCCGCCTCGATCTGACGCAGCGCCGGATCGAGCGCCGGTACATCCAGCGAGCCGACCTGTTCGGGATGCCTCGCAAACATCTGCTCGTCGAGATCAACGCGCGAAAGCAGGAACCGGGCGATGCGATAGGCGAAGCAGGCCTTGCCGATGCCAGGCTGACCGCGCAGCAGCCAGGCATGATGCGGGCGTCCGGCATTCCAGGCGCTCAGAAACGCCGCCTCTGGCCGATCATGCCCGAGCACATGATGGGTATCGCGCGGGTGCAGCACCCCTTCCAGACGATCCGCGTCGAGCGGGCGGCCAGAGGGTTCCTCATCCTGATCGGCGGCGCGCCGACTCATGCCTGCTTCACCGTCAAGGCCGCCTCGATCACCGCATTGACCCGCTCGGCGATCACCTCCGGCGCCGGAGCGGCATCGATGAGACGGCAACGCTCGGGCGCGCGCTTGGCGATGGCCAGGAAACTCTCGCGCAGACGCTCGTGAAAGTCGGCGGCGAAGCGCTCGAACCGATCCTCCTGCCCGGCACCGCCGCGGGCGCGGGCGATCATCGGATCGAGATCGAAGATCAGGGTCAGATCCGCCTCGACCCCCAGCGCCTCTGCATGCAGCCGTTCGATGGTGGCCGGATCAACCCCGCGCCCGGCGGCCTGATAGGCGCGGGTGCTGTCCACGAACCGATCGCACAGCACGATCGCGCCGCGGGCCAGCCCCGGCTCGATGGTCCGCTCCCAGTGATCGCGGCGAGCGGCGGTGAACAGCAGCGTCTCGGTGAGCGCCGACCAGCGCCCGGGCTCGCCGCGCACCAGCAGCGCCCGGATCTCTTCGGCGCCCGCAGATCCGCCGGGCTCGCGCGTCGTGATCACATCACGCCCGCGCGCGCGCAGCGCCTCGGCCGCCAGCCGCAATTGCAGGCTCTTGCCAGCCCCATCAATCCCCTCAAAGGTGACGAACAGGCCCTGTTGGCGCGCGCTCTGGGTCATGGATTGGGCGCATCCTTCGCGCCGATGCCCAGAGCAGCCTTGGCTTTCTGCGTCAGCAGCATCGCCCCCGCCTTGGCCTTGGCGAGATAGCCGCCGCGCGCGACATCGGCCCCGGCCAGCACAGGCACCCGGGTCTCGCCCAGATCCGGCACGCGCACGACCAGGATCCCGATCCGGTCCCCTTTCTGGATCGGCGCCGGGACCGGCCCTTCATAGACGAGGCGCGCTTGCGGCTGCTTGCGCCCGGCCTTGGGCAGCGCCAAGCGCAGGTCCTTCTCCAGCACCAGCGGCACTTGCGCCTGCTCGCCGATCCAGACATCGGCCTGCCCGACCTCGTCCCCGGCACTCAGCAGCGTCTCCACCGAGAAATTGCGAAAACCCCAGGTGATCAGGCGCTCGGATTCCTGCGAGCGCTCGGCGATGCTCGAGAGACCCGAGACGACGGCAACCAGCCGCCGCCCATCACGTTGCGCCGAGCCGACGAGCCCATAGCCTGCCTCTTCGGTATGACCGGTCTTGAGACCATCGGCATTGAGACCGTCGATATAAAGCAGCGGGTTGCGATTGGGCTGCCGGGCCGTTGCCCAGGTAAATTCGCGCTCGGAGAAATAATGGTAGTGCTGCGGAAAGGCCTCGATCAGATGCCGCGCCAGCGTCGCCAGATCGCGCACGGACATGCGATGCTCCGGATGCGGCAAGCCGGTGACATTGGCGAAATGCGATTGCTCAAGGCCCAGATGCTCGGCAAGGGCGTTCATCTCGTCCACAAACGCGGCCTCGGAACCGGAGAGCCCTTCTGCCAGCGCGATACAGGCATCATTGCCGGATTGAATGATGATCCCGCGCAGCAGATCCTCGACCCGCACCCGATCGCCGAGATTGAGGAACATGGTCGAGCCCTCCTTGCGAAAGGCGCGCTCGCTCACCGGCACCTGCGTCTCGAGGGTCAGCCGCCCCTGCTCGATTGCCTCGAAGGCAACGGCGATGGTCATCAGCTTGGACATCGAGGCCGGCGGGATCGGCATCTCGTCATTCTTGGCCAGCAGCACGCTATCGGCGCTCAGGTCGAGCAGGATGGCACTGTTCGAGCGCAGATCGAGGGCCTGCGCTCCGGCCATACGCGGGGCGAGTGCGATCAGCATCGCGGCGATCAGACAGATCAGGCCGGTTGCGAGTGGGGTGGGGCGTTTCATCCAGATCATGCGCGCTCCGCTCGATACCAAAGGTCTCGTACAGTTTCTTGCCGCATGCCGGATGCGGGTTTTGCGCTCTGGTAACAGGATCGAGGCTCAGGAGCAAAGGGCGAGGCGTGGCAAAACAAAAGAGCGCATCAAGGCGATGCGCTCTGGGCAATATGGCCCCTCCAAGAGGGTCTTCGCAAAATGGTTGTGCTGTCTTCCAGCTCAGCGCTGCAAGAGCCGCGCATCCTCATAGCCTTGCGCCTTGGCGGCGATCAGCGCCCGTTCCGCGGCTGCGCGGCTGGTGAGCGGTCCAAGGCGAACCCGGTAGAAGGTGCGCCCACTCACCGTCACCGGCTGAATGAACGGCCCCGACGGGTCGAGCGCTCTGGTCTTGAGCTGCATCAGCGCCTTCTCGGCATTGGCGCGATCAGAGAACGAACCAACCTGCAAGAAACGCGGGGTGTAGCCCGCCTCGGCCTGAACCGCTTGCCGGGCTTGAGCGACTTGCGTGCTCGCCGTGGCGCGCGGGATCGAGCCGGTCATCAGTTGCGGCCCCTTGGGCGCGAAAGATGCGCTGGCTTGCCGCGGCTGCGGCGCGGTGCGGGTGGGAGCCACCGCGCTCACCGCCGGCGGGATCGCAACACCGCGGGTCTGGGCGCTGGTGGCAGCAACGCGGCGGCTCGGCTGCGGTGCCTGATAGGCAGCGGTGCTGTGCGGATCAGCGGCCTCGATGCGGATATTGGCGCGGCTATTCTGGCCCAGTCCGAGCGCCGCCGCAGCATCGCGGGACAGCTCGACATCGCTGCCGCGGTTGACCAGCCGATTGCTGGTGATCTTTACCAGCGTGGTCTTACCGGTATCCAGATTGGTCACCCGAGCCCAGGAATGGCGGGGCAAGGCGGGATGGCTGGCGGTCATACCCAGACGCGAGAGGTCTCCATCCCACATCGCCACGCCGTTTTGCGGTCGGAAGGGGCGGCTCGGCGCGTTGGCGGCGATATCACCGGTCTCGAAACCGTTGCTGCCCCGGCTCTCGAAACGCCGCGCTTGTGCGAGCTGGTCGAACCCGGCCGATCCGGCACCGGCCGTTACCGGCGTGGCGGCAGAGCGACGCGCGAAGGTGCTCCCCATATCCGAGCAGCCTGAAACCAGGGCAGTGCTCAAGCTCAGAGCGGCAATGACAGCAGTTTTCTTCAGCCGATGCGACATCCGGGTCTCCTCACCCCCGTGCCTGTCGGGCACACAGGTCGTTGCTCTTTCGATCAATCCGGCTCACCACGAGTGCAGCGAGCTGTCATCCGGCATCGCATAGTATCGTTATTGCGAACCCAGCCTGTGGCTGCGCTCGGGAGAGCGAGCGGTTTATCCGCTTGCCTCCTGTCTGACGCGGTTTGCTTAACAACTCGTTAGCCAGAACCTTAAATTCAGGGCAATCGACCCCGCGTCACTGAATTAACCATATCAGAAAAACACCGAGGTGAAAACGTTTCGCGCTTTCTCCTCACGAGGAAGATCGCCCCGCGATCGGCGGGGCGGGTCTGACGAGTTATGCGCCTTGTTATGCGCCTTGGCGCAGCGCTTAACAGCAGCTCGAGCCGGTAGCCTTTGGCTTCGGAGCACAGCAAGCGCTGTTCGCGAACGCACCGCGATGCAAGCCATCGCCGGCATCGAAGTCGAAATAAGGGGCGAATCGGCTGGCCTTGATCAGCGCAAAAGTATCGCCGCTCACCCGCACCGATGCGCCTTTGGTAAAGCCATGGCCGTCATCGAGCACGAACTGCTCCTCCTCGCCCTCAACGCCGCCGCGATAGGTGACATGTTGGCCGTAATCTTCCGCGCTGCCTTCCAGATCATCACATTTGAACAGCCGCCAAGTCTCCGAGACAAAACGGATATCGCCCAGTTTTGCCTCCGCTTCCGGGTCATCAACGCTCAGCGTCCGGCTGGTCACTCGGCGCGGCTCGGCAAAGCCGACCTCACGCGCCAAACGCAGAAAATCGCCCGAGTAAAGCGCGCCGGACAGACATTCGCCATACAACACCGGATCAGCGCGCAATTCATCGGGAATACGGCGGTCGGCATAGACATCCGAGAAGAACATCTCGCCGCCCGGCTTGAGCAGATCAAACGCCCCCTGGAGCACCGCGCGTTTGTCGGTCGCCAGATTGACCACGCAATTGGAAACGATCACATCGATGCTTTCAGGCTCGATCGGCAGTGCTGCGAGCTGCTCGATATAGCCAGTGAGCAGCGAGACATTGGGCGTCTCAAAACCAAAGCGCGCCATCTGCCAGTCGAGCGCGCCCCGCGCGACCGCAAGCTGCGCCTCGGTCATGTCGACCCCGATCACATGACCGCTCGGCCCGACCAATCGCGAGAGCAAATAGACATCGCGCCCGGTCCCGCAGCCCAGATCCAGAACCCTCGCGCCCTCCAGAACCGACGGCGCAACCAGGCCGCAGCCATAGTAGCGGCTTGAGATCTCGGGGTGGATATCGCCGAGGATCGCTCGAATATGCGCAGGCGGCGCTTCTGCATCACAGCAGGCATTGGTCTTGAGGTCCTGGCTGCTCTGCAATGTCTCGCCGTAATATTCCTGAACCGAAAGATGATCCATGACGCAACGCCCTGCCGTGATTGAGTGTGAAAAATCAAAAAGCCGCCCTCGGGCGGCTTTCCAATCCGGCCCGGTGACGATGCAAACTTGCCTATCATCCGGGCGGTCTTTTTCAAAATCACTTCGCAGTGGGTCAAAGTCACTTCGCAATAGGCAAAGCGCTTTGCAGATCGGATCAGGAAATCGGACCGATCTTGGCTTCCATTGCCGAACGCAGATCCGCGATCGAGAACGGCTTGGCCACGAAAGCATCGACGGTGTCGCCTTCGGCCTTGTCGCGGAACATCTCGGAGGTCGCGAGCAGGAACGGGATCTGCTTGAGCACCGGATGCGCCTTGACCTTCTCGGCCAGCTCCATGCCATCCATGCCGGGCATGTTCAGATCGGAGATGATGACGTCGTATTTTGAGGTCTGAAGCTGCTGAAGAGCGGCTTCGCCACCAGCGGCAAGAGAAACATCCGTAATACCCATGCGCTTGAGGCACTGACGCGCAAGACCACGCATGGTTTGCTGATCATCGACGACCATGATTTTCAGGGATTTTGCAGAGGGCATCTTTGGAACTCCAACAATAGGTTGATTTTACTGTACTCGAACACCGCTTAAGAGTTCGCAAACTCTGGCGGGTAATTTTGAGAGATCATGTTCTTCGCTAACGCCGCCGAGGCGTTTGGCCGCTTTGGGCATGCCATAGACAACGCAAGAGCTTTCCGCCTCGCCCAGGCACATCGCACCGGCGCGGCGCATCGAGAGCATGCCGGCGGCGCCGTCACTGCCCATACCGGTCAAGATCACGCCGAGCGCCTTGGCACCAACATGTTTGGCAACCGAGCGAAACAGGACATCCACCGATGGCTTGTGCCCCGAGACCTTGCCTTCATCATTGAGGCGGGTTTGCAATTGGGTGCCGACCCGGACAACCTCCATATGCTGGCTGCCCGGAGCAATCCGGATCATCCCGCTGCGCAACACTTCACCATCGCGGGCCTCGCTGACATCCTGCCCGATTTGACCCGCCAAACGTTGCGCAAAGCGCTCGGTATAGCCCGGCGGCATATGCTGGGTGACGACGATCGGCGGCAAACCGCGCGGCAGGGCCTGAAAGAACCGGCCCAGCGCCTGAACACCGCCCGTTGAAGACCCGACAGCGATGAGCTGCGCGCCCGCCGTGCGCCGCGATTCGCGCAGCACCGGCGCCGAGATTGCCGAGATCGGACGCATCAGGGGCCGCACTTTCGCCCGCGCCGCCTCGCGCACTTTCTGGCGCACGGTGGCGCCAAATTCCTGCTGCGAAATCCCGCCGATCTGCTTGGGCACAAAGCCCACCGCCCCGGCGCTCAGCGCCGCCAGCGTCGCCTCAGCCCCTTCGGAGGTGAGCGAGGACACCATCACCACCGGCATGGGCCGCAGGGTCATGATCTTCTCGAGGAACTCGAGCCCGGTCATGCCCGGCATCTCGACATCGAGGGTCACCACATCGGGATTGGTGTCCTTGATCATCTGCCGCGCCTCATAGGGCTCCTTGGCAGCGCCAACCACTTCAATATCGCGCTCGGACTCCAGCGCGGAGCGCAGCATGGTGCGCATCAGCAAGCTGTCATCGACCACGAGCGCTCGAATGTTCCTTCCACTCATATGAACAGCTCCACATCCGGTTCTTCAACCTTCTCGACCACCACGGAAGTAACCTTCTTCTCGGTCTCGATAACCGCGGCCGCCTCGCTTCGGTCGATCCGCTGCACGACCACACGTCCGGTGGCCGGAAAATAAAAGACACGCCGCGCGAACGGGCCGCCCAGATCTGAGGCTGCCACCCGGATCCCTTCACGCCGCAGGTAGTTGAGCACGAAAGCGCCGTTGCGATCGCCGACGGTGGCCCCGGCGGAAGAGGCGATCACCCGCCCACCACCAAACACCTTGGCCTCCAGATCCGAGCGCCGCCCGCCTGCACGCAAGATGGAGTTGACCAGAACTTCCATCGCGAAGGCGCCGTAGCGCGCCGATCCACTATCGGCACCCTTGCCTTCAGGCAGCAGGAAATGATTCAGACCGCCGATCCCTTTGCTGGTATCGCGAATACACGCAGCCACGCAGGAACCGAGCAGGGTGACCACCGCCAGATCGGTCCGTTCGGTCACGAAGCAATCGCCGGGCAGTACATTCTGCGCGAAACTATCGATCTTGGCTTCCCAGTAGGGTTTCGACTGCATCATCTTGGCACCTTCTGGAAAATCGTCTTGCCCTGCGAGCGCAGCTCCGGGTGCTCGCCGAGCATCGCCTCGGAATGGCCGAGATAGAGGAACCCTTGCGGCCGGATCAGCTTGGTGAGCCGGTCGACGATGCTCCGCTTGGTGGCCAGATCGAAATAGATCAGCACGTTCCGGCAGAAGATCACGTCGAACGGCCCCTTCATCGGCCAATCATGCAGCAAGTTGAGCTGGTTGAAGGTGATCAACGCCTTGGCCTGCTGCTTGACACTGATCTGATCACCGCTGCGCTCGACATAGGGAGCGGCCATCGGCGGCAACTTTTCGCCTCGCTCGGAGGTGTAGACACCCTCACGGCAGCGGGTCAGCATGCGCGTGTCCAGATCCGTCGCCAGGATCTTGAAATCGCGCGGCAAATGCCCACCCGACGCCGCCAGAGCGGTCATGGCGATCGAGTAAGGCTCCTCTCCCGACGAGGCCGCCGAAGACCATACCCGCATCTTGGTCCCGCGTGCGGCCACAAAGGGTTTGATCACCGCCTCGGCGAAATGGTCGAAGTGATGGGACTCGCGGAAGAACGAGGTCAGGTTCGTGGTGACAGCATTCACGAATTCCTCGTGCTCGGTCGCACCGCGCTCGGAGGTGACGAATTCGAGATAATCCGAGAAGCTTCCCATCCCCTTGGCCCGCAGGCGGCGAGACAAGCGCGACGTGATCATCTGCCGCTTATGCGCCTGAATGACGATCCCGGTAAGGTCGAGCACGATCTTCGAGAACTCCCGAAACTCGGCATCGCTCATCGGGGTGAAGGTGGCGGCACCGCCGCCTCCCTTGTCGGTCTGGGATGAGAGATCTTGCATCATGGATTAAAACTCCGCCCAATCGCTTGCTGCGGCCGCCACCGGTGCCCGGCTCGCCACTGCGGCAGGCTGGGCTAGTTTGGGCTGCGGGCTGCTGATCGCAGCTTGCTGCCACTGCACATCCGCCTTGCCTTCATCGAACTGGCTGGACTGCTCAGAGATCTTGAACCGGTTGACCAGCGCATCGAGGTCGCCAGAGAGCTGGGTGAGAGCCCGCGCTGCGGCGGCGCTTTCCTCGGCAATGGTCGAGTTCCCTTGCGTGATCTGGTCGAGGCTGCTGACGGCCGTCGAGATCTCCTGAATCCCGGTTGCCTGTTCGCGGCTGGCCGAGGCGATCTCTTCGATCTTGGCCGAGACATCGCGGATATCGCCGGTCATGGCTTGCAGGCTTTCGCCCGACGCTTGCACCAGCCGCACGCCGTCGGAGACATGCACCGAGCTCGCCTGGATCAGCTCCTTGATATCCGCCGCCGCGGCCGAGGAACGCTGTGCAAGCGTGCGCACTTCCGAGGCCACGACCGCAAAGCCCTTGCCGGCATCGCCAGCCCGCGCCGCTTCCACCGCCGCATTGAGCGCCAGCAGGTTGGTCTGGAAGGCGATGCTATCGATCACCGCGATGATGTCCGAGATCTTCACCGAGGATTGCTCGATCAGCCCCATCGCCGAGATAGCATCGGTGACAACCTGTGCGCCTTCCTTGGCCCGGCTCGACACTTCTCCCGCCATCTGATTGGCGGTCGACGCGTTCTCGGCACTAGATTTGACCGTTGCCGACATCTCTTCCATGGTCGCCGCCGTCTCTTGCAGCGAGGACGCCTGGCTCTCGGAGCGGCGCGACAGCTCGGTCGCGCCATCGGTGATCCCGGTGGTGGCCTTGGTCACCGCCCGCGCCGTGTTGGCGATTTGCGAGACCAGCGAGGCACTGCGATCGATCGCGTTATCGAGATTGGATGCGACCTGCTGATACTGGCCCGAATACTGGCCCGAAACCTTGCGGGTCAGGTTGCCCGCCGCAAGCTCGTCAACGGTCGCACCGATATCATCGAGGAACTCGCCAACGCGTGCGCAGATCGTGTTGACCCCGCCAGAGATGTCCGTGAAGAAGCTGTCATTGCTCTTGAGATCGAGCCGCTGCGTGAGATCGCCAGAGGCCACCGCGTCAATGACTTGCCGCACCTGACGGGTGATCTCGCGCTTCTCGGTCTGCTCGTCCCATTCGGCAACAAAGCCCGTAACCTCGCCATCGGCATTGAGAACCGGGCTCAGATGGATATCGAAGGCCCGATTGTCGAATTGCGCTTCGGTCCGGGTCTGTGCGCGGGTTCCCGACAGGGAGGAAGGTGCAAAGGCCGGGATATCGGCGAGGGTATCAGCCTGCACACCGCGCAAGCGCGCAACATCGAGCCCGTTACTGCGCCCCGCCAGATAGGATTGCGAGCGGGCGAAGAGCTTGACCAGAGCGGTGTTGGCATAGGTGATGGTGCCGCTCTCGCTGATCAGCATCACGCATGCCTGGCTGCTGTCGAGCGCCGAGCGGATCTGCTGGTTGCGCTCTGCACGGTCATTGATGGCATCGAGCGAGCGCGCGAGGGTGCCCAGCTCATCGCCGCGATCGAGGCCCGGCACATCGGCGGTCTGCCCCGAAGCCAGTTGCGAGACGGCACCATCGAGCTGCCGGATCGGGCGCACGAAACCGAGCGAGGCGAACCAGGCCAGCGCGCTGACGATCGCCATCACGATCCCGGTCACGGTGAGCATGTTGTTGCGCAGCGCAATCGCCGGCGCCATGATCGCTTCGACATCCTGCTCGTTGATCAGAGCCCATTGCGTGCCCAGAAACTCGACACGCTGGCCGAAGGCGCGGACCTCATTGCCCGACAGACCGGTCATGTCTGCCGTATGCGTGCCTTGCGAGAGGACGCGCGAGACGAAGTCCTTGTCAAAGGCGGTGGTCAGCGTGTCATCGACCTCGTTCATCGAGGCATCGATGCGCAGCAGCCCGTCAGCGCCTACGAGATAGGCGCCGTGGTGATGCTCGGGATTGTCGGAAGCGCGCACGATATCGGTGATCGCGCCATGGGGCATCTGAAATGCGAGCGCGCCGAGGAAGCTGCCATCAGTGTCGAGAACCGGGGTCGCGATAAAGCTCGCCGGGGCGCCAGCGCTGGGGGCGTAGGGCGCAAAATCAAAGAAGACCTGCGAACCCGGGGCCGGATTGGCCTTGACTGCCTGAAAGGCCTTACCCAGATCGCTGCCGGCAAACTCACCGCTCACAAGGTTCGTCGCGTAGTCCATCTCCTTGAAAACTGAATAGACGACGTCGCCGGTTTCATTGATCAAGAAGACATCGTAATATCCGCGCTTCTCCACCAGCTTGCGAAAGACCGGGTGATTGTCGGCATGGATGGTGGTGTAGACTTCGTCATCCTTAACATCGACCAGCTTGTGCTTTTCACCGACCGGATAGGGATTGTTATGGATATACGCATCCTGCAATGTCTGCATCGGCGCATCGCCCATCACGTTCCAGGCGAAATCGAAGCTCTTGAGCGCGCTGCGCGTTTGTGGATGCTCGGCGACGAAGTTCATATCGAAGGCGATCAGGTCGAGATAGTCGAGCACCGCCGCGACACGGCCATCAGCCTCCACCCTCAGCTCATCCTGCGCGACTTGCACAGCGATGCCGCGCGCAATTTGATAATTGCTGTAGGCGACCGAAGCCCCGACCAGCAGGCAACCACCAAGCACGAGGCCCATGACCTTGTGCGAGATGCTTACATTCTTGAAAACATTGGCGGCAGAGGACAGCATACTAAGCTCCGGTACTCGACAAAACTCTTCCGTTCGGCCCCGAGGGGCCGTCAGTGATCGCGTAAAGGGTGAAAATCTGCCCCCCTTGAGGGGCAGGGCCCATCAGGCGGCTTACGCCGCCATGAAGGTATTGACCGGGAACAACCGGGTCAGATCGAGCAGCGCGATCATCTGATCATCGCGCGCGACCAGGCCGCTGATCGCCTCCAGATCCATCTCCCGCGCGCTCGGCGGCACCGAACGGGTGTCATCTGGCGAGACGTTGAGAATATCGGAGACCGCATCAACGAGAATGCCCACCGCCTGATCGGCGATCGAGGCAATCACGATCACGTGGTTCTCGGTCGCGTCGGTCAGCATGCCGCCAAAGCGCGCACGCAGATCATGGACCGGGACGATGGTCCCGCGCAGGTTCAGCACGCCGCGGGTGTAGACCGGCTGGTTCGGCAGCGCGGTGGTCGGCGACCATTGCTTGATCTCACGAACGGCGGTGATCTCCACGCCATAAAGGCGCTCACCAACGACGAAGGTGACATATTGCTTGGAATCGAAGTTCTCGGTTTTCACTTCTTCAGACATCTCAGCTTGCCTTTCTCAGTGCAGAAACATTGTGGCCGGTGCCCAGAGCATGCAGCGCCGGCACATCAAGGATCAGGGCGACGCGGCCGTCGCCGAGAATGGTCGCGCCCGAAATGCCTTCGATGCGCTTGAAATTCGCTTCGAGCGATTTGAGAACGACCTGCCGCTGGCCGATGAGCTCATCGACGAGCAGGGAGATCTTGCCGTCGGTCTCGGTCTCCACGACCACGGCGAGGCTTTCGCGCTCGAGCGCCGGATCGAGGCCGAGCAGATCGCGCACCGACAAAAGCGGGATGTAATTGTCGCGATAGCGCAGGATATGCGAGCCGGAGGGCAGCGTCTCCATGACATCATCGGAGATCTTCAGCGCCTCAACGACACTACCAAGCGGCAGCACGAAGCGCTCATCGCCGATACCGATGGTCATGCCATCGAGCACCGCGAGGGTCAGCGGCAGGGTGATGACGAATTTCGCGCCCTTGCCCGGGTTGTTTTGCAACGATACCCGACCGCCCAGGGCCTGCACCTTTTTCTTGACCACATCCATGCCCACACCGCGGCCCGAGACATTCGAGACAGCAGCAGCGGTCGAGAAGCCCGGCGCGAAGATCAGCATATCGATCTCTTCCGGCGTAAGCTGCGCTTCTTCGGGCACGATGCCCTTTTCGATCGCCTTGGCCAGAACACGGTCGCGATTGATGCCGGCGCCGTCATCCTCGAGGGTGATGGTCACGCGCTCGCCGCGATGCTCGGCGGTGAGCCAGACCGTGCCACAGCGCGGCTTGCCAGCCGCCTCACGGGCATCGGGCATCTCGAGGCCATGGTCCATCGAATTGCGCAGCATATGGGTCAGCGGCTCGGCCAGTTCCTCGATCACCGTGGTATCGACCTCGGTATGCTCGCCCGCGAGCTCCAGCGTCACTTCCTTGCCGAGCTGGTCCGCGAGATCGCGCACCACCCGCGGCATGCGCGAGAACACGGATTTGACCGGCTGCGCGCGGATCGCCATGACGCTTTCCTGCAATTCACGCGTTTGATGCGAGAGCTGCTCGATTGCCTGGGCCACCTGGTTGTTGGGCGGCAGATCAACCTCGGAGATCTTCTGGTTGAGCACCGCCTGAGTGATGACGATCTCTCCGACCATGTTGACGAGGCGGTCGACCCGGTTGAGCTCGACACGCAGGGTCTTGGCGGCCTTGTTGGACGCAGCAGCTTTCTTGGGTGCTTCGGTGGCCTTCGGCGCCGCGGCCTTCTCTGCTTTTTCCGCAGCATCGGCTTGCGCGACAGCGGCCTTGACCTCATCAAGTGCAACCTGCCCCTCGCTCGATACATTCAGCTCGACTACCGTTGCCGAAGATGCCTCAAGCGGCTCTTGAGCCTGCTCTTGGACATCTTGAGCTTGCTCTGCGACGGTCTCCTCCTGCACCGGCGCGGCGGGCTCGGCTTCTGCGCTCACAGCCTCTTCGGCAACGCTGCTATCGGTGATCGTAAAATCGGCGGTATGCGCGTAGAAATCGTAGAATTCCTCGATCTCGCTGATTGTCTCGGCCGTGTTGAGGGTCAAGGTCCAGACCAGTTGGGTCGTAACCGCGTCATGATCGCTCAGCGGCGGCAACTCGCCTTCGGTCTCGACCCGCACATCACCCATGCTTTTGAAGGCACGGATGAGTTTGACCATGTCATGCCCCGAATGGATGAATTCCGGGCCCGGAGCGATCCGGATGGTCACATCGCGGGTCGGCTCGGCTTCCTCTTCAGGCTCCGCCAGCACTTCCGGAGCCGTTTGCGAGGCTTGCGTCTCGGGCGCGGCAGGCGCGGGTGTGCTCGCCGCGGCCTGACCTGCATCCGCAACCGGTGCTGCATCCGCAGCGGCCGGATTGATCAGCGCCTCCAGCTCAAGGCGGACCCGCTCGACATTGTCGCGCGGCGGTGCCCCGTTCTGCGCATCCGCGACCAGATCGGCGATCACGTCATTGGAGCGCAGCAGCACCTTGGTCACGGTCGGATTGGCATCGAGCTCATCCGAACGCAACTTGTCCATGACCGTCTCAAAGATATGGGCGAAATTGACGAGATGATCGAAGCCAAACGCACCGGCGCCGCCCTTGATCGAGTGAACCGCTCGAAAGGCCGCATTGAGGGTCTCGGCATCGAAATCGCCATCGGCGATCGATTCGAGATGGTCCTGAAGGTCGCCGAGAAGCTCTTCGCATTCCTGGAAGAAGACGGCTTGAAAATCGTCAAAATCGTCCATCATGGGACTTTCCTTGTTTCGTGCTAGGCAGGGGCGGATCAGGTGAGCTGATCGACCAGTTTCAGCAGCTTGCCGGGATTGAAGGGCTTGTTCATCCAGCCGGTCGCACGCACTTCACGCGCACGCTGCTTGAGGTGATCCGCAGTTTCGGTCGTCAGCAGCAGCATCGGCAGGGTGCGGCCGCATTCTTCCTGGCGGGCCCGTTCGATGAATTCGAGACCGTCCATCACCGGCATGTTGAGATCGGTGATCACGATGTCCGGGCGGTGCGCGCGCAATTGCTCCAGCGCTTGCGCGCCATCTTCCGCCTCGATCACGGTGTGACCGGCCTTGCTCAGACAATGGCGCAGCATGCCGCGGATCGTCGCGGTATCGTCGACAGCAAGCACAGTTTTCATGATCGGAACTCCAGTTTCATCATTGGCTCGAACAGGCCAAGTTCAGTGAATGAATCGACAAAAGCGTCGGACGGGGAAAGAACGGCGGCGGTGGCACCGATCTGCTGCGCGCTTTGCGCGACATTGGCGATGGCGAGCACGGTGCTGCTGTCGAGCGCGCTGACCTGCGAGGCGTCGAGAGACAGGGTCTGTCCGGACTGTAGCGCCTGACCTGCCGCGATGACTTCGGCGGCAAAGACATGATCAGAACGCTCAGGGATCATGATCGGGTTTGAGGCTTCAAACACAACTCGCTCCTCAATTGACTACCAAAACATCTTTGAGTTCTTCAAAAAACTCGGGGTCAGGCTTGGAAAGCAGCTTGACGGCCTTGTTTTTCTTGAACGCGCCAAGTTGCACCTTGGCAATTTCGCGCTGCTCTTCGCCCATATCGATCTGGAACGACATCTCCTGAAGCGCCCCGCGCGGCAGCGGCAGCACGTCACCGACGCTCAGCCGCGCCAGTTCGGCGATGGAGAAATTCGACAGATCGACAACGGATTTCACATCGAGCTTTGAATCGAGCACCACATCGATCATGTGGCCGGTCCAGACGCTGCGCTGACCCTGGATCTTGCCGCGCCCACCATCCTTTTGCAGGATCGACTTGATCTCGTCGAAAACGCTCATCGGCACGATCAGCTCGAAATTGCCCGAACGCGCGGCCTCGCCAATATCAAGGCTGACCTGGAAAACCGCGACCTCGGCATGCTCGACGACCATGGCCGCCATCATCGGATCGTGCTCGAACATCTTGCAGCGCATTTGCGGGATGTTCGGTGCCTTCAGAACCGTGGAGATCGACTCGCGAAACGCGGCCATGACCAGATCGACAATCGGCGCACAGACCTGACCATCGGTCGCGGTGGGAAAGCGGGTGGTGAAGGAGGGGTTCTGGTCGGCCTGCCCGCCCATCTCCAGATCGATGATATGATTGGCGAGATCGAGATCGAGCGCGACCATCGCCGGCGTGGAGGTCCCTTCGATCTCCACCATGCCGATCATCGCCGGCATCATCATATTCTCGAGCACATCGGACAGTCGGCGCGTCGAGCTCTCAACAACCATCGCATCGGCGGTCGTTTCAAGTTTCGCGCGCAGCAGCAACTCGACCTTCTTGACGAAGACGTTGAGAATATCTGCAATCTTGGGGAGCGACGGAGCGCCCCCTTCCGTTTTGTTTACTTTTCGGACAATCACAGATTGTGCGTCTAGCATGGTAATGATCTCAACCACTTTGGGAATGCGAGCCCTAAGCTATGGTTTTATCGTTACCATCCGGTGAAGTACTCCTTACAAACCTACTTAGGATTGTAGATACTGAGACTTCTAAAATTGAGATATCCCCGTGGCGCGGGATCCGGAATATTAAACAGGCGTAAAAAAAATGGGAGGCCGAAGCCTCCCTTGAGTTTTGCCGGAGCGATATGACAATCGCAGGGTTAATATGGCTTTCACTTGGTTAATGCGAGGTTAACAGAAATCTTCATTTGGATTTTTCAGATCTTTTCTGGATTTTTTTTCATTTCGCTGCCGCCCCAGCGCGTTTGCGCATCCATATGGACGCGCGATCCCGAACGACAACAGTGCTGAAGATCCTCCTGCCTTGCATCGGGCAAGAGTTCTTGAAACTGCCCTGATCGCACAGCAATCTAAGAGGATGGACGCTTGCGATTGCCGGGCGTGAAATTCATTGCGAGGTTTTGCCGTGAACAAGACACCTCATTCCGGGTCGACGTCTTCCTCTTCGGGCGAGTCGCTGGCCGGACGCATGATCGTGGCCATGCCAAAGATCGGGGACCCGCGTTTCGAGAAAACCGTGATCTATCTTTTCGCGCATGAGGCTGACGGCGCCATGGGGCTGATCGTTAACCGACCGGCCGAGGAGGTCTCCTTCAGCGACCTGCTGGAGCAGCTTTCGCTCGATGCCCATGAGGATTCCGACGATACGATCGTGCATGTCGGCGGCCCGGTTGAGACCGAGCGCGGCTTCGTGCTGCATAGCTCCGACTATTTTGTCGATAATGCCACGATGCGGCTCAATGACGAGATCTCGATGACCTCGACGGTCGATATCCTGCGCGATATGGCAGAAGGCACCGGCCCCGAGCACGCCCTGTTCGCGCTCGGCTATGCGGGCTGGGGTCCCGGGCAGCTCGAGCGCGAGATTGTCGACAATGCCTGGCTGCATTGCGAAGCCGATAATGAGCTCGTGTTCTCGGTCGGCGAGGATCAGAAATGGACGCAAGCGCTGGCGAAGATCGGCATTGATCCTTCGGTGCTGTCGAGCCGCGCCGGAAATGCCTGACCCGCACGCGCGGAGCGGGGCAGGCTATGCATGGGCGCCGCCGATTTAACGCGACCGCGCCCGCCGCTTCTTGCGCGCGCTCTGACGCAACAGGTTGAGTACCTCGACAAAAGCCGAGAACGCCATCGCGCCATAGATGAACCCGCGCTCGATATGGACATGAAAGCCATCGGCAATCAGCGCCATGCCGACCATCACGAGAAAGGCAAGCGCGAGCATCTTGGTGGTCGGGTGGCGCTCGATGAACGAAGAGATCGGCCCGGCTCCCACCATCATCACCGCCATCGCGATGACCACCGCCGCGACCATCACCGGCAAATGATCGGCGATCCCGACCGCTGTAATCACACTGTCGAGCGAGAACACCATATCAAGGATCATGATCTGTGTAATCACGCCAGCGAAGGTTGCGGTCGGATCCACCCCGGTCTCGTGCTGCTCGCCCTCCACCTCCGAATGGATCTCGGACGTTGCCTTGTAGAGCAGGAACAGCCCGCCCAGAAGCAGGATGATATCGCGCCAGGAGAAGGCGGTCCCGAACAGGGTGATCACGGGCGTGGTGAGCTGGGCGATCCAGGCAATCGAGGCGAGCAGCAGCAGCCGCAAGACAAGCGCCCCCGCCAGACCGATATAGCGCGCCCGCGCACGCTGCGCCGCAGGCAACTTGCCCGCGATGATCGAAATGAAAATGATATTATCAATCCCGAGCACGATCTCCAGAATGGTCAGCGTCAGCAGGCTGACCCATACCGCCGGATCCGCGAAAAGCTCCATCATCGCATCCCTCCGAAGCCATCTTGAGACTTCGTTAACTCTTCTTGGCCCTAGTGACCTCGAGAATTCCTCGCCCCGGCGCTTTGTCTACCGTACCGCTGGAGGAAGGGGAAAGGGCGAATCGGATCGCCGCAAGAAGACTGGGGGCTGGAATGGCTCAATTCGACGGAAAAACCGTGATCGTTACCGGGGCCGCCCGCGGCGTCGGACGTTCTGTTGCCCGGCGCATGCTGGAGAGCGGCGCAAAGGTGATGCTGGCCGATAGCGATGAAGCCAAGCTCACCGAGACCCGTGATGATCTGCGCGGCAATAATGGCAATGTCGCCGCCTTTGGTTGCGATATCAGCCAGAAATTCGGCGTGAACAACCTGTTGTCGGCCACCCTCGATGCCTTCGACCATATCGATGTCCTGGTCACCACCGCCACCGATTACGAGCGGGTCGACCCGCTCGACCTGACCGCGGATGCGCTGGAGCGGGTGATGGCGAGCAATCTGCGCTCGGCCTTCATGCTCACCAAGATTGTCTCCGCCAAGATGATCGCCCAGAAGGAAACCGCCAAGGAGGGCAGCAGCGCCGGGTCGATCGTCCATGTCTCCTCCCTGGCCGGGCAGGTCGCCTCGCCAGAGATTGCCGCATTCTCGATCTCCTGCGCCGCGCTCGATCAGTTGACCCGCAGCTTTGCGATTGCGCTGGCACCGCATGGGATCCGGGTCAATGGCGTCGCGCCCGGCGGGGTGATGAGCGAGAATGTGCGCCTTGCGATCAAGGAAACCCCGGATCTGCGCGCAGCCATGATGGCGCGCACGCCGCTCGGCCGGATCGGCGAGCCGAAAGAAGCCGCCGATGCTGTGTTGTTTCTGGCCTCGCAGGCCGCGAGCTTCATTACCGGGCAAATCATGGTCGTCGATGGCGGCCGCTCCGCGCTCGATCCGCTTGCGGCAACCAATTTCTGATCCGCTTGAAAGGCGACGAGGCTCAAGAGCCCGCGTCGCCGACACCGAAACACCCACTAGGTCATGAACTCATAAATGTCGCTGATGTCAGCCGCCTTCAGGGGCTTGTCCGGCCAGAAATCGACGCGTAGTTGGTGTGGCCCACCGTCAAGCGTCGATGACGACGCCGACGACCCCCTGAAGGCGGCCTTTCAGGTGCCGCAGAGCTGGCTCTGCGGCACTGACGCAGCGAGATTATGAGTTCATGACCTAGTGCCGGAAATGGCGCATCCCGGTGAAGACCATGGCGAGACCGGCTTCATCGGCCGCCGCGATCACTTCATCATCACGGATCGAGCCGCCAGGCTGGATGATCGCCGTCGCCCCGGCTTCGGCCGCGGCCAGCAGGCCATCGGCGAAGGGGAAGAACGCATCCGAAGCCACCACCGACCCACGCGTGGTCGGCTCGGCAAGACCCAGCCCCTCGGCCATGTCCTGCGCCTTGCGCGCCGCGATCCGGGTGCTGTCGAGCCGCGACATCTGCCCGGCGCCAACCCCAACCGTCGCGCCGCCCTTGGCATAGACGATCGCGTTGGACTTCACATGCTTGGCCACCCGCCAGGCAAAGAGCAGGTCCGAGAGCTCGACCTCGCTCGGCGCGCGTTTGGTGACCACCTTGAGCGCGTCCGGCGACAGATGCCCGGTATCGGCATCCTGCACCAGATAGCCGCCCAGCACCTGCCGGATCACCCGCCCACCGCGCTGTGGATCGGGCACGCCGTCAGCGATGAGCAGGCGAAGATTTTTCTTCGCAGCGAAGAGCGCCCGGACCTCGTCACTGGCGTCGGGGGCGATCACCACTTCGGTGAAGATCTTGAGCACTTCCTGCGCCGTTTCCACATCGAGCGGCCGGTTGAGCGCAACAATGCCGCCAAAGGCGCTGGTGGTGTCGCAGGCATAGGCCGCCCGGTAGGCCTCGGCCAGATTATCCCCGAGCGCGGCGCCGCAAGGATTGGCATGCTTGATGATCGCACAGGCGGGCTTGCCGAATTGATCGAGCTCGCCGACCAGAGCGAAGGCCGCATCGGTGTCGTTGATATTGTTGTAGGAAAGTGCCTTGCCCTGCACCACCTCGGCATCGGCTACACCGCCGCCCGCCGCGCGGTAATAGGCGGCGCGCTGATGCGGGTTCTCGCCGTAGCGCATCTCCATCGCCTTCTCACCGGCAAAGGCAAGGCGCTGTGGAAAGGGCTCGCCGAGTTGCTCGGCAAACCAGCTCGAGACCGCCGCATCATAGGCGGCGGTGCGCGCATAGGCCTTGCCAGCGAGGCGGCGACGGGTCGCCAGATCGCTCGCGCCGCCATTGGCCTTCAGCGTCTCGATCAGCGCCGCGAGATCGTCGGTCTCCACCACCACCGCAACATGGCCATGGTTCTTGGCCGCAGCGCGGATCATCGCTGGCCCACCGATATCGATATTCTCGACGCAGGTCTCGTAATCGGCGCCAGCCGCGACCGTCGCCTCGAACGGATAGAGATTGCAGACCAGCAGGTCGATCGCCTCGATGCCATGGGCGCTCATCGCGGCCACATGCTCGGGATCATCGCGCAGCGCCAGCAGCCCGCCATGCACCTTGGGATGCAGCGTCTTGACCCGGCCATCCATCATCTCGGCAAAGCCGGTCAGCTCGGCAACATCGCGCACCGCGAGCCCGGCCTCGCGCATCGCCCGCGCGGTCCCGCCGGTGGAAACCAGCTCCACCCCCATCGCCGCGAGGGCGCTCGCCGCCTCGATCAGCCCGGTCTTGTCGGAAACGGAAATCAGAGCGCGCTTGACGGCCACAAGGCCGCTCGGAATAGGACTGTCGTTCATGGAAATTCCTGTATTCAGATACCGAATGGCGGCTTGTCCAGCGCCTCGAAACCCACGGCCTCGACCGGATCGAGCGCCAACAGCGCCTGCGCATCAGAGGGCAGCTTGGAGATCTCGCCCACCCGGCGCAACGCCCAGCGGATCTTCACCGATTTTTCGGCCAGACCGGTTTCGGCCAGACCACCATTGATCACCACTTGCTGCGTCTGACGCGGGCCGCGCCCCTCGCCAAGATAGACGCTCGGCTCAAGGGCGAGCCGACCGCCGGACTGTCGCATGACCCAAATCTCGCCATGAGGCAAGCGCAGCGTCACCGCATCTGCATCGGTGACCAGTTCGGGCGCGACATCGGGATGCAGATGGAAGCGCAGCGCGAACGGGATCCCGGTCGCGCGTTGATTGCCCGGCAGCGCGTTCAGGCGCTTGCGAAAGGCGCGCTCGCCACCCGGCGCGACCTCGAAGACATCCTCGCCGCGAAAATCCCCGCCATCGGCGCTTAGAAACAGGCGACGGGTGCTCTTGATCCCGGCATGATTGACATAGCCGTTATGGCTGGCCAGGGCCCAGACGCCATTAAGCTCTTCGGAGCGCTCACTCTCGACCTCGCGCGGGCCGCGAAAGGCGGGCTCGCCAGCGGGATCATTGCGATCGGGAAGCGACTGCGCGCAGGAGCGATCATCGAGGATCAGGGTCGAATGCGCCGCCGAGAGCCGACCGACATGGGTCCAGTCCCCCCCCAAAAGGCGCCCGGAACCGCAATTGACCACCATGCGGCGGCGCCCGCTCTCCATCTCGAAGCCGAGGCAACTGGCATGGCCGCGGGTCGCATCAGCCCCTTCGGGCGCGCTGGCGACATCCATGATCACCGAGACCCGCCCGCCCTGCATCTTCAGATAGCCGCTCTGCGGCAGCGCACCGAGCAGGGTTGCCGGGGTCTGCGAGCGCGTCAGCAGCAGATCGGCCTGCGCCGCCGCGCCCTCATCGCCGCCATGAAACACCGGCAGCCGTCCGCTCGACATCTGAAAGAACCGCACCGCCGCCGACACCCGCTCGATGGTGGGCAGGAGCGCGGTCACCGGTTGCTGCTCGAGAACCAGCAGATGGCGGCGCAAATTGAGCAGGAGAGAGAAGATCGCCACAGTATCGATCGGGGAGCGCGACGGGGCACCGCCATCGGGCAGGATGCCACCATCGATCGCCCGGGTAAGCGCCTCGCCCGCCCGTGCGCCAATGCCTTCGCGGCCCTCGACCATCGCCGCCGCCAGGACCATCGTCACCGCCCCTTGCACCTGCGCTACCCCGACCGGCAGGCGATCTTGCCGCGCCTCGATCCACTCGGCATGGGTCCAGATCGAGGAGAGCAGGCGCTCTTCTTCCGGCGAGCCGCTTTGCGTCGGCGCGATTTGCGCGGCAAAGCTCAGCCAATTCCACAAACGCCGCGCCGCGATATCGGGGCGCCAGGCCAATGGGTGAAATTCCTGGAATTGCTTGAGCCATTGCTGCGCGAGATCCGCCGCATGACGATCCGCGCGCACATCACCCAGCGCCGCCAGATCCGCGAGCCAGTCGAAGCGGTGCATCCATTCGGCCCATTCCAGCGAGGGGGGCGGCTTTTTCCAGATCACATTGGGCAGGCCCCGCAGCTCGGCGGCACCACAGCGATAGCTTCCGCCCAGAACGCGAAGACCTAATTCGGCCTTGCCATTCTCGATCGGCTCGATCTGAGCGCGGAGCAATTGCGGCTCGGCATTGCGCATGATTGCGCTCAGCGCACGCGGATCGAGCGTGTTGGCGCGAAGCCAGCCCGTAAGGCCGCGCGGTTTGGGATATTCAAAACCGTCCTGCTCTGCCGTCATTCCCGTCCACACCGACTTGCACCGTTTGAGCCGCGCCACTGCACCCGTTTTCGCTGACGCTGCTTTCGTTGCGCACCAGCTTTAGCGCTCCGCCCGCCATCCAACAACTGATTACGCGCGCGGCCCGATGCGCGATGCAGGGACTGTGCCTTTGAGCCTGGCCAGGGTGCGAAGGATTGGCGCGGCGCTCTTAGAGAGACTTGCGCAGCGCGGCAGCGAAAAAGCCGTCCAACCCGCCCATTTCGATCCAGTCGCAAGGCAAGCTGCGCAGCCACCCTTCGGGCGAGATCAGATCTTGTGGCAGCGCCGCGGCGGCCTGGGTTGAAGCGTCATCATGCCGGGACAGGAAAGCTTGTGCTTGCGCCTCGCCCTCTTCGCGAAACAGCGAGCAGACGCAATAGACCAGCACCCCGCCGGGCCGGAGCATGCCCCAGGCAGCATCCAGAAGCCGCGCCTGCAATCCCACGAGTTTGCCCAGATCACCGCCATCACGGATATGCGGCAATTCGGGATGGCGACGAATGGTGCCACTGGCCGAGCAGGGCGCATCGAGCAGTAGCGCGTCAAACAGCGCCTCGGGTTGCCAGTCCAGCGCATCGGCGCAGACGATCTGTGCCGAGAGCCCGGTACGGGTGAGGTTTTGCGAAAGCCGCTTGAGGCGCTTTTCCGCCCGATCGAGCGCGGTGACCTGCGCACCGCGTGCGGCGAGTTGCATGGTCTTGCCCCCCGGCGCAGCGCATAGATCGAGCACTTGCGCGCCGTTGATATCGCCGAGCATCTGCACCGGCATCGCCGCCGCCGCGTCCTGCACCCACCAAAGACCTTGCTCATACCCGCTCAGATCGGCGATCGAGCCGCCTTCGCGCAGACGATAGGAACCGGAGGGAAGGCGATCTGTCTTCGGCATTTGCGATGGCGGCGCATCCATTTCGGACGGCTCCGCTTGCGCCAGCTCCCTTTCTGCCAAGTCCTGATGAGGCGGCTCCTCTTCAGAGAGCTCCGGTTGCGCAAACCCCGCGGCTTCATCCTTGAGCGTGAGATCGACCGTGGCGCCATAGGCATGGGCCAGGGCGATCTGACCGGCTTGCTCGGGCCAATCAGCCTTCAGCCGCTTTCGCAGCCAGCCCGGCGTGTCGGCCCAGGCAGTATCGAGATCGGGATCGGGGGCCTTGCCCGCCTCGGCGATCCGCCGACAAACGGCATTGGCAAGCCCGGCGAGCCGTGGATTGCTCTCCCGAGCCAGCGCGACCGCATTGTCAACCGCCGCATGGGGCGGGGTGCGCAGATAAAGCAACTCGGCGCAGGCGACCCGCAAGGCCATCATCACCCCCGGCGCGCTTTGGTCGATCGGCTGCTTGAGCCGGGCGTTGATCGTGGCATCAATGCTCGGCAAATGCCGCAAAGTGGTCTGCACCAGCGCCTCGGCCAGGGCGGCATCGCGCGGGGAGAGCGAATCGCTGATCCCGCCGGCTTCGGAGACAAAGCGGCGCTCGGTCAGCACCGCATCGAGCACCTTGAGCGCCGCGCGTCTGGGCAGACGGCCGATGCCGGGCTTCGCCCCCCGGCCGCCCGGTTTGGTGCCCTGCCCGCCGCCGCTGCGCGAGGGTCCTTGCCCGCGAGACCCGGATGGCCGCGATCCAGATGGCCGCGACCCCCCGCGTCTTTGTCCGCCCTCTCCGGACCGATGCGTTGTCATGTTGCCCTCGCCGCGCTAGGTGAAAGTCGCGCTATAGCAGCATCTTGGCGCCAGCCACAAAGGAAAGCGAACAGATGAGCGATGACAAGCAGCGCCGCATCGAGGAAGCGGCCCAAAGAGCCCTCGCCGAAGCGAAACAGCGCATTGAAGACGAGAAACCGGCTGAGCTGCCGACCGAGCTTGGCGGGCGCGATGGTCCCGAGCCGACCCGATTCGGGGATTGGGAGAAAAAGGGCCTGATCAGCGACTTCTGACAGTGCCGATCAGGCCCTCTTCACGGCAGCGAGGTCCGCGCTCAGGGGATCAGCACGATCTTGCCGATATGGGCCGAACTCTCCATACGCGCATGCGCAGCCGCAGCGTCTGACAGGGCGAAGCGCTGATCCATCACCGGGCGAATGCCTGCTGAGCCGATCTGGTCACCGATCTTGCCCCCGATTTTGGGCCAGACCTTGGCCGCCAGAATCTCGGCAAGCTGCGCCTTGTACGCGATCGAGCGCGGCCGCAGGGTCGAGCCGGTCCAGGTCAGACGCTTGACCATGCCGAGCGCGAAATTCACCTCGGCCTTGGCCCCTTGCAAGAAGGCGATGTTGACGATTCGCCCATCCATCGCCGCGGCCTTGAAATTGCGCCCGATATAATCGCCTCCGACCATGTCGAGGATCACATCCACCCCGCGCTTGTCGGTCGCCGCGCGCACGGCCTCGACGAAATCGGTCTCGCGATAATTGATCGCCAGTTCCGCGCCCAGATCACGGCAAGCGGCGCATTTCTCCTCCGACCCGGCGGTGACGAATACCCGCGCGCCGAACGCCTTGGCGAGCTGGATCGCCGTGGTGCCGATGCCGCTGGAGCCGCCATGGATCAGCAAGGTCTCGCCCGCTTGCAAGGCACCGCGCTCGAACACATTGCTCCAGACCGTGAAGAAGGTTTCGGGGAGCGCCGCGGCTTCGGCCATGTCGAGCCCTTCGGGGATCGGCAAGGCGTGATCGGCATGGGTGAGGCAGTATTCGGCATAGCCGCCGCCCGGGGTCAGCGCGCAGACCTGATCGCCGATCTGCCAATTGGCGACATTGCTGCCCTTGGCGACGATGGTGCCGGAGACCTCGAGCCCCGGCAGATCCGAGGCACCCTTCGGCGGATCATAATGGCCGGCACGCTGAAGTGCATCGGGCCGATTGACCCCGGCCGCGGCGACCTTGATCAGGATCTCGTCATGTTCGGGTTCGGGCACCGGTCGTTGAGCCGGCACCAGCACATCCGGACCGCCTGGCGCGGAGATCTCGATGCAGCTCATCATTTCGGGAATGGGGTGGGCCATGAAGCGATCCTCTCTGAAAGGCGGCATCAGCATAGTCGCGCGTGCGAAGGATACAAGGCGAGGCGCGCCGTGGCGCCGGTTATCACAGCAGGCCCACCGCCTGCCACCATTGCGGATGCGCAAGGGCGATCCGGCGCGCGCCCTCCTGCGCGTCCTCAAGGCTTTCAAACAGGGCAAAACAGCTCGCGCCGCTCCCCGACATGCGTGTCAGAAGCTGCCCGTCCAGGGCTTCGAGCGCGCTCAGGGCCTTGCGTATCGGCGGGCAGAGCGTGCAGGCCGGCTCTTGCAGATCATTGCGCTGGCTCGAGAGCCAGCCCACCAAAGCCGCAAGATCCGCTCCGACCGGCATCGGATCCGCCGCGGGCCATTGCTTGCGCGTCAAGGCTTGAAAAACACTCGGGGTGCTGACCGCAATGCCGGGATTGACCAGCAAGATGGCCATCGAAGGCAAGGGAGGCGCAGGCACCAGTTCTTCGCCGATCCCGCCCATGAATTGCGGCTTGTCGTCGAGGCAAACCGGGACATCCGCACCCAATCGCCGCGCCAGTTGCGCCAGATCGCGAGGGGCGATGTCGAGCCGCCACAGCCGCATCAGCCCGCGCAGAGCAGCGGCGGCATCAGCCGAGCCGCCCCCGATCCCCGAGGCGATCGGCAAGCGTTTGGTCAGCCGCATCGCCGCCCCGGCCAAGGCGCGATCCGAATGACGCTCGCTCAGCAAGCCAGCCGCGCGCAGAACGAGATTATCCGAATCGGCGCTGAGCTGCCCGGCGAAGGGGCCATCGATGCTCAGGCTGATATGCGTCCCCGGCTCGAATTCCAGCGTGTCGCCGATCCGGGGAAAGACGGCAAGGCTCTCCAGACGGTGAAGACCATCCGGGCGCTGACCGAGAATGTGCAGGAAGAGATTGACCTTGGCGCGCGCAAATTCGCGCACCGGGGAAGCCGCCGCCTTCCGGGAGCCCAGCGCATCTGAGCCCGTCAAATCATCGGACACACCGCCCCCGGGATTGCCTGACTGCACCGAAAATGTCTCAAGGCGGCATCAGCCACCCTGTGCGTCGCCCTTTTCCACCGGATCGGCGCCATGGACCGTATCATGCGCCTCTGCCTCGGCCTTTTGCGCCGCAACTGCCGCCTCTTCCGCCAGCACCGCATCAAGGCCCTGCTCGAGCTTGCGCCGGATGCGCAATTCATCGGTGGCTTCGGGCTTGAAGGATAGCGCGCGCTTCCATTGGAACCGAGCCTCCATCTTGCGCCCGACCTTCCAGAGCGCATCGCCCAGATGGTCATTGATAACCGGCTCCACCGGGTCTTTCTCCACCGCGATTTGCAGCTTGGCGACGGCTTCCTCATAGTCGCCAAGGCGGTAGAGAACCCAGCCCAGGGAATCGATGATGTAACCGCGCTCCGGCGCCGCCTCCACCGCCCGCTCGATCATGTCGCGCGCTTCCTGAAGGCGCATGCCCATTTCGACCAGGCTGTAGCCCATATAGTTGAGCACGTCCGGCTGACCGGGGCTGAGCTCCAGCGCCTGTTGGAAATCACCCTCAGCGCGTTGCCATTCGCCCCGCCGCTCCAGACAGATACCGCGTTGGAAGAACTGCCACCAATTGCGCTCCGTATAGCCCTCCAGCCGCTGAAGCCCTTCGCTATAGGCAGCGATACATTCCTCGTAACGTTTCTCGGCACTGAGCAAGCCGCCTTGCGCGAAATAGACGGTCGGCGCCTGCTCCTCATAGCTTGTCAGAGCCTGAAGGGTGCCGATCGCTTCCTCCATGCGGTCGAGGCGGCTTTGCGCGAAGGCAAGGCTGACCTGCGCGCCGACAAAATTGATATCCCCCTGCGGCACCATGGCATAATGGTGCAAGGCATCCTCGGTTCTGCCCATGTTTTCAAAAACTTCGGCCACCAGAAGTCGCGCCTCGGTATAGCCGGGATGCAGGTGAAGCGCGAGTTGGCCATAGATCAGCGCAAGCGGCGCCAGATCGTCTTCCTGCGCAAAAACCGATCCGAGGCCGAACAGCACCTCGGCAGCGCCTTCGGTCGGCGAGGCAACGACCAGCGGCACATCGAGACGCGGCTCGCCGCTCAGCGAGGCGTGAAGCGCGCGGGTTCGGGCAGCCAGAAGCTGCGGATCACGCGGAGCGCGGGCGAGCATGGCATCATATTGCGCGATTGCATCCTCGGCCCGGCCCGCAGCTTCCAGCGCGCGGCCATAAGCAATGACAACGCGGCGGGCGACGGTTTCATTCGCGGCCATCGCGGCCTCGAACTGCTCTACCGCGCGGGCGTGGTCTCCAGCGAAGCTCTCCACCAGACCGGCGTGATAGCCTCCGAAATAAGCGCCGTATTCGCGATCGGACAACTCCTCCAGCGCATCCGCAGCCGCCTCGAAATCACCGCGGCCCGCCTCGGCCCATCCCGCCAGCAGCGATGGCAACAGCGTCTCGAAATAGCGTGCGCTGCCGGTACGGATCGGACGGCGGGCAACGCTGGCCGGATAGCGCAGCACTTCATCGACAACGGTCAGCGAGGAGAGTTGATAGCGGCCATGATCGACAAGGCGCGGGGTGAGGCGCAAGGCGGCCTCGTCGAAATCGCCCGAACGGATCGCGTCAACGGCGAGCACCAACCGTGAGACCGAAAAACCCGGCTCGCGCGCATCCAGCCGGGTGGCCAGAGCCATCGCGCGGCGCATCTCACCCGCAGAAACGGCGTAAACCAGCGCCTGGGACAACAGCGCGCTGTCTTCAGGATTTTGCGCAACCGCATGGCCGAAGAAACTCGCCGCCGCTTTCATGTCATGCGCGATCGCGGCATGGCGTCCTGCGAGATAGGAGCCCGTAAAACTGTCGCCGAGCGCTGTGCCGGCCACCCCTCCCAAGGCCGCGCTCATGCTCAGGATCGCCAGAAATCTGCTCACGCGCGTCATCGGTATCTCCTCAATCTCTGTCTCGGCCTGCGCTGATGATGCACGCACCAAATCGACATATCGAAGACTTGCCGACAGGTTGGCTCAGGCTGAGCAATCTTTCAGCGCGGATTGTGACATCTACAGGTTTAGATTTGCGGAGGAAATGCGCCGCTGCAATGTCAAAAAATTAGATTGAGCGGAAAAAGAGCGAGAGAAGGGCGGGAAGAACACCCCTCGCCCTTCTCCCGCCCACTCAATTTCGCGTTACATATTGGGGTAGTTCGGCCCCTCGCCACCCTGCGGCGTGCACCAGGTGATGTTCTGCGACGGATCCTTGATATCGCAGGTCTTGCAGTGCACGCAGTTCTGCGCGTTGATCTGGAAGCGCGGGTTCGAGCCATCCTCATCGGTCAGCACCTCATAAACCCCAGCCGGGCAATAGCGCTGCGCGGGCTCGGCATAGCGGGGCAGGTTGACCGCGATCGGGATCGAAGGATCCTTGAGCACCAGATGGCTCGGCTGGTCTTCCTCGTGATTGGTCGCCGAGTAAGACACGTTGGTCAGCCGGTCGAAGGACAGCACGCCATCAGGCTTGGGATAGTCGATCGGCTTGAACTTCGCCGCTTCGCCAGTCGCTGCCGCATCGGTCTTGCCATGCGAGAGCGTGCCGAGCAGCGTGCCGCCAAAGATATTGGCAAACCACATATCCATGCCGCCAACCGCCAGACCGCCGACAAGGCCAAGACGGCTCCAGAGCGGCTTCACGTTGCGCACCGGCTTGAGATCGCTCGCAATCTCGCTGGTCTGAATCTCGTCCCAGAACTCGGGCAGCTCATCACCGCCGCGCCCGGCGCCCAGCGCCTGCGCCACATGCTCGGCCGCAATCACCCCGGAGATCATCGCGTTATGCGAGCCCTTGATGCGCGGCACGTTCACGAGCCCCGCCGAGCAGCCGATCAGCAAACCGCCCGGAAAACTCATCTTGGGCACCGATTGCCAGCCGCCTTCGGTGATCGCCCGCGCGCCATAGGAGATGCGGCGGCCGCCCTCCAGCACCTCGGCGATCAGCGGATGATGCTTGAACCGCTGGAACTCCTGATAGGGCGACAGATACGGGTTCTCGTAGTTCAGATGGACGACGAAGCCGACATAGACCTGATTGTTTTCAAGGTGATACATGAAGGACCCGCCCCCGGCAGCATTGCCGAGCGGCCAGCCCATGCTGTGCGTGACCTGCCCCAGCTTGTGCTTTGCGGGATCGACCTCCCACAGCTCCTTCATGCCAATGCCGAATTTCGGGACATCGCTGTCCTTGTCGAGCTCGTATTTCGCGATCAGTTCCTTGGCGAGGCTGCCGCGCACGCCTTCGGCGATCAGCACATAGCGCCCGCGCATCTCCATGCCCGGGTCATAATCGGGGCCCTGGCTGCCATCGGCCAGAATACCCACCTCACCGGCGATCACCCCGACCAGCTCGCCCTGCTCGCCATAGATCGGCTTGGAGGCCGCGATGCCCGGCAAGACCTCGACGCCCATCTCCTCCGCCTTTTCAGCCAGCCAGCGGCAGACATTGCCCAGCGAGACGATGTAGGCGCCGTGATTGTCCATCAGCGGCGGCATGAGAAAGTTGCGCAGGCGCATTTGCCCGTTCTGACCGAGCACGAAAAAGCGGTCTTCGGTCACCTTGGTGTTGAACGGTGCGCCGAGCGTTTCCCAGTCCGGGCCGAACAGACGCTCCATCCCGATCGGATCGACAACGGCTCCCGAGAGAATATGAGCGCCCACCTCGGAGCCCTTCTCCAGCACCGCGACCGACAAATCATCGCCGCCGAGTTGCTTGAGCTTGATTGCAGCGGAGAGCCCGGCGGGCCCCGCCCCGACAATCACCACGTCATATTCCATTGCCTCGCGTTCCATCGCGTGCCTCCTCAGGATCCGGTCTTGTTTTGGAGATGGCTTAGTTCGGCCATCGGGTCTATGCTTACTTGCTAAAAGTACGATTTCAGTTTCTGCGCGGTCAACGCACCTGCGGCATCAGGCGCAGATTATCGAGTGATCCGAGCCATAATCTTGCATGAATAGCGCGAACTCGCCCCTCACCGATGCTGCCTTGATCGAAGCGCTGGCCTTCTATGCCGAAATGGGCGTGGATGAAGCGGTCTGCGAAGCGCCCATTGATCGCACCACCGCGCCGCCGCCGCCAAAGGTGGTGCCGTTCAAACCCCGCGCCGCAAAGCCCGCCGCGCCGCCTCCCGTCGCTGAGCCCAAGCGTGATTATGTCTCCGAAGCGCGGCAACGGGCGCAAAACGCGCAAGACCTCGACGCGCTGCACGCCGCTCTGGTCGGGTTCGAGGATGTGCCGCTGCGGGCTGGTGCCAAACAGGCGGTCTTTGCCGATGGCGATCCGGCCGCCGATCTGATGGTGATCGGCGAAGCGCCGGGCCGCGATGAAGACCGCATCGGCAAACCCTTTGTCGGGCGTTCGGGCGAATTGCTCGATAGAATGCTAGCCGCGATCGGCAGAGCGCGCGGCGAGAGCGACCCGAAGAAGGGCGCGTATATCGGCAATGTCATCCCCTATCGCCCGCTGCAAAACCGCACGCCCGCCGATGACGAAGTGGCGGTTTTCCTCCCCTTCATCGAGCGGCAGATCGAGCTGGCCGCGCCGAAAGTCGTGCTTTGCATCGGCAATGTACCGGCCAAACATCTCATGCAGGCCAGCACCGGCATCATGCGCTATCGCGGCACCTGGTCGAGCCTCACCTTCGGCAATCAGACCGTCGCGGCACTCGCCAGCTTTCACCCGGCCTTCCTGCTGCGCTCGCCGGACAAGAAGCGCGAAGCGTGGCGCGATTTGCTGGCCCTGGAAGCAAAACTGAAAGAACTGACATGACTTCTCCCCATCCCAATGAAGAGCGCCTCGATCTCAGCCGCGCGTTCGTGCCGGTGCGCATCGCCGTGCTCACCGTCTCCGATACCCGCACGCTGGCCGAGGACCGCTCGGGCGACACACTGGCCGGGCGGATCGAGAGCGCCGGGCATATCCTGGCCGACCGCAAGATCCTGCGCGATGAGGCCGATGCGATCGCCGAGCAGTTGCGGGCCTGGATCATGGACCCGGGCGTGGATGTCGTCATCTCCACGGGCGGCACGGGGCTGACGGGGCGCGATGTCTCAGTCGAGGCCCACCGCCGGGTTTATGAGAAGGAGATCGACGGCTTCTCAGCGCTGTTCCACATGGTCTCGGCGCAAAAGATCGGGACCTCGACCATGCAGTCGCGGGCCTGCGGCGGGGTTGCCGGCGGCACCTATCTCTTCGCATTGCCTGGCTCGACCGGCGCTTGCAAGGACGGCTGGGACGAGATCCTGCGCTGGCAGCTCGATATCCGGCACCGCCCCTGCAATCTCGTCGAGATCATGCCGCGGCTCGAAGAGCATTTATCCCACCCGTAATGCGTGCCATTGTGTAAAATACAACGCTTAACCCAATCGCTTCACCCATCAGAAAGGGCTTTGGAGCAATCTGTCTCGACATCTCTCTTCAGTGCGACGACGTTTCGGGAGGAACATGCATGAGATTGTTCGAGACCATGCGTCCTGAAGGCGCCATCTGCCAGCTCACCTATGTCAGCCGAGCCACCCCTTCCCTGACGCCGCGCGGGCTTCAGGCCATCTCGCTGGTCGCGCAGCGCAATAATGAGCAAAATCACGTCTCCGGTGTCTTGATCGAATGCGCCGGAGAGTTTTTTCAGATCCTTGAGGGACCCGAGGCGGCGGTGGTTGAAACCTTCGCCCGGATCAACAAGGACCCGCGCCACACCGATGTCACCTTGCTGCGCCAGCGGCTGAGCGACGAGCGAAGCTTCAGCCATTGGTTGATGGGCTGCTTTGCCTTCCGCCCCGAGGATTTGCCGGATGGTTTCTTCTTTGGCAAAACCCGAAGAGGCCCCGGCCTGCGCTCGGATGCGTTGGAGCGCACTGAAGATATGCTGCGCACCTTCCACGAGGAGAATGCAGCAGCAGGGCTCGCACGCAGTTTTCAGCCTTTGGAAACGGCGTGAGGATGGCGCGAAAGCGCGCGCAGATCGTCCAGATCATCGACATCGCGCAAGGTCTGAACGCGGGCGATGCGCAGCCCCGATAGGGTGGCTTCGGTATCGGCGCGCGCAAAGGCGCTCGACCAGCGCACGCCCTCGAACAAGCCCGGCGGCACGCGGCGCGGGCTGCGCTTGAGCCCGATGAGCCAGTAGCCGCCATCAAGGGTCGGGCCGATCACCGCATCCGCCCCCCCGAGCGCCGCGAAGGCGCGCGCGATATGCGCCGGGCGGATCCCCGGAATATCGGCGCCGATGATCACCACCGGCCCGGGCGGCATCTGCTCGAAGGCGCGGCCCATCCGCTCGCCCAGATCGCCGCGCCCTTGCGGCCAGCGCGGCAGATCGGCGGGCCAGAACCGGCTCGTGAGCCCCTCGCCATCCGGGGAGACTGCGAGCCAGCATTGCCAGCGCGGATCGCGCCCGAGCCGCCGGATCAGCGCCCGCGCCTGATGGCGAAACCACCAGGCCGCCAGCGGCATCGAGATCTGCCGCCCGAGCCGCGTCTTCACCCGGCCCGCGACCGGCTCCTTGACGAAGATCACCAGATGGCCGCGCATCAATAGCGCTCCGCGATCTTGTCGGGGGCAACGCCGAGGTAATAGCGCGCGAGGCAAGACCAGTTGCGCAGGCCCCGCCGGCCCCAGCCGTCGCGCTCATATTTCGCCGCCGAGGTGATGACGGTTGCCGGCAAAAGGGTGATCCGCGCGCGCCCGAGGCGGCGGATCATGTCCACATCCTCCATGAGCGGGATCGGGCGATAGCCGCCGATGGCGCGATAAAGCGGGCGCGAGATCAGCAAGCCCTGATCGCCATAAGGCAGCGCGAGGAGCGTGCTGCGGGTATTGGCCCAACCAGCGACAAGACGCGGGGCGAGCCCCTGCGCGTCGAAGGCAAGCCGGAAGACGGCCGCCCTCTCGCTGCTCTCGATATGCGCAAACACCGTGTCCACCCATCCCGGCGGGAGCAGCGTGTCAGCATGCAGGAACAACAGCCAGTCGCCACTTGCGGCCTCGGCCCCGCGCGCCAACTGGCCGCCGCGCCCCTTCTCTCCGCGCACCAGATGCGCCCCGATCCCTTCGGCAAGCTCGGCGATATCATCGCGCGAGCCACCGTCGGAGAGGATGAGCTCGCGGATCAGCCCCTCGCTCACGCCGCTGACCAGCGGCGCCAGCCCCTTTGCGAGCTGCGGCGCCGCGTCGAGCGTCGGGATGATGACCGAGAGCGGTGCTCTCATCGCTGCGTTCCGCCGCACCAGCCTTCGATGAAGCGCACCGGCTCCCCGCCAGCCGGGCCGGTAATCTCATCCTCCCACATCACCCGGCGGCCGCGAATGATGGTGCCCGTCGGCCATCCGGTCACGCGCTGGCCGTGATAGGGGGTCCAGCCGCATTTGCTGGCGATCCAGTCATCCTCGATCACCCGCTGCGCCTTGAGATCAACCACCGTGAAATCTGCGTCATAGCCGACCGCGATCCGGCCCTTGCCCGCGATCTGGAAGATGCGCTGCGGGCCGTGGGACGTCAGATCGACGAGATGCTGCAAGGACAGCCGCCCGTTCGCCACATGATCGAGCATCACCGGCACCAGCGTCTGCACCCCGGGCATGCCGGAGGGGCTTTGCGGATAGGGCTTGTCCTTCTCCGCCCGCGCATGTGGGGCGTGATCGGAGCCCAGAACGTCGATCACCCCCTGGCGCAGCGCCTCGAAGATCGCATCGCGGTGCACCGCCCCGCGCACCGGCGGGTTCATCTGCACATAGGTGCCAAGGCGCCCATAGGCCTCGTCGCCATCAATGGTGAGGTGATGCGGGGTTGCCTCGGCGGTGATCAGATCCTTGTTTGCGGCGAGCAGCGGCAGTTCCTCGCGGGTCGAGATGTGCAGTACATGCACCCGGCGCCCGGTCTCGCGCGCCAGCGCAATCAGCCGCTCGGTATTCATCCGCGCCGCCTCCGGATCGCGCCATTCGGGATGACTGGAGGGGTCATTCTCGCGCCGCACGCCCTTGCGCGCCTCAAGCCGTGCCTCGTCCTCCGAATGCACCGCCACCCGGCGCCGGCCATGCTTGAGCACGGCGCGCACCGCCTCGGTCTGATCGACGAGCAGGGAGCCGGTGGAGCTGCCCATGAACAGCTTGATCCCGGCCGAGCCCTCGAGCCGCTCTGCCTCTTCGAGCATCCCGGTGTTCTGCTCGCTGGCGCCGAAATAGAAGGCGAAATCGCAGGCCATGCGTGCGCGCGCCCGCGAGACCTTGTCGGCCAGCGCTTCTGGCGTGGTGGTGGTCGGGTTGGTGTTGGGCATCTCGAACACCGCCGTCACCCCGCCGAGCACCGCCGCGTTGGCGCCGGTCTCCAGATCCTCCTTGTGCTCGTTGCCCGGCTCGCGAAAATGCACCTGGCTGTCGATCACGCCGGGCAGGACATGCAGGCCCGTGCAGTCGATCACCGAGCCGGCGCTCGCCAGCGACAGATCGCCGATGCGCGCGATGCGCCCGCCGATGACGCCGATATCGGCCGCTCCGATCCCGGCATGATTGACGAGCGTGCCGCCGCGCAGGATCAGATCGAAGGAAGAGGCGGAAAGGTCAGTCATGGTCGGGCTCCCATACGCGTGATCCAGCCATAGCGATCGCGCCCCATCGATCCGGGCGCAAGCGGGACCGCTGCGGCTCGCAATACCCCTATCAATATATCGCCCGTGGCGGAACGTTTAGAATTCCATATCTGCTCACGCCCTTGCGACTGAGCAAGCAGGCTCGCAAAATGCGCGGTGCAAATGGCGTCAAGCGGTTGGCAGCGCCGCGCCGCCTCCCATATGAGAGGGCCGACCCAATCAGCGCGCTGCGTGCTGCGCCAACAGCTTTGGAAAAGGCGACGATGCCCCTCACTCAGGACCCAGATCGCAGTCTGCTGATCGCCGCCGGACCCGATAGTGCCGAGTTCCTGCAAGGCTTGCTCAGCAATGATGTCAAGGCCCTGGAGATCGGCCAGGCTTGCTACGCGGCGCTGCTGACACCGCAAGGAAAGTATCTCGCCGACTTCTTCGTTATTCGCCATTCGGAAGACGCGTTCTGGCTGGATGTACCGGCGCAGGCGGCGCCTGACCTGCTGCGCCGGCTCACGCTCTACAAGCTGCGCAGCAAGGTGACGTTGACTGCGAGCGACACGCCGATTGCTTTGTGCTGGGAGCGCGATTGTGATCAATCGGCGCTGGTCACGGTGGCCGATCCGCGCGATGCCGGGCTCGGCTGGCGTCTTTATGGCGTCGACCTGCCGACGGATCCGCAGGCTCTGACCGCCTATCATGCAATGCTGATCGTAAACGGATTGCCGCGCCATGGGGCGGATCTGCTGCCCGAGGAGAGCTTTATCTTGCAAGCCGGGTTCGAGCGCGCGCGGGGGGTGGATTTTCGCAAAGGCTGCTATGTCGGGCAGGAAGTGACCGCCCGCATGCGGCATAAGGCGGAACTGACCAAGAAGCTTTTCCGCCTGCATCTCGCCCCAGAAGCTGCGGAAGTGGTGAAGTCAGGCGATCCCGTGCTCGCCGACGGCAAACGTGTGGGCCAACTTGGTGCGAAGATCGGCGAAGAAGCGCTGGCGATCTTGCGCAGCGGCATCGAAGGCGATGCCGAAGTCGCCGGCTACCCGGCGCGCATCACCCCGATCTGATCTCCCCCTCCTCTGAGCCCTGCGGCTCATCGTCGGTCGCACGCAGACCGATCTTGATGACCTGAAAAACGCTGCCCCGCCGATCCGCAGGGCAATGGGCTGCCGCACTGATGAGCATGGATCTCAACCCCGCCTGCACCAACAGGAAAGGGCAGCGGTTTCCCGCTGCCCTTGATATCGGTCCATCCAAGTCGAGGCTTACGACAGCAGGAAGTCGTCTTCGTCGATCTTGTTGATATCGGTGTTGGCCAGCAGGATCGAGTTCTCACCGAACTCGACGCGGACATGCGCGCCTTGCTCGACGATGGTCAGATCCGCGAAGCTCACCTGATCGCCGGCCAAATCGATCTCGATCATGTCGATACCGTTCTGGAAGTCCATGATGACATCATCGCCCGAGTCGCCAGCGAAGACGAAGGTGTCCTGACCGCGGCCACCGGCCATACGGTCATCACCTTCACCGCCGATGATGCGGTCAGCGCCGATGCCACCACCGATGCGGTCACTGCCCTCGTTACCGTACAGCACGTCGGCTGCGGCATTACCGGCAATAACGTCGTCACCGAGGCCACCCCAAATGGTGTCGGCATCGTTACCGCCACCGATTGAGTCGTTACCCTCGCCACCCGAGAGCTCATCTTTGCCCGCGCGGCCAGCGATCTTGTCATCGTCGGCACCGCCGGTCGCGATATCGGCACCGGCACCCATATTCAGGATGTCGTCACCTTCACCGCCAGCGGCTTGGTCATTGCCGGCACCACCGCGGAAGGTGTCGTCGCCGGCACCCAGGTTGGTGACATCGGCAAAGCGGCTGCCGTTCAGGATGTCGTCAAACTCCGAGCCCTGAACCGGGGTGCCATCGACATTCGGCTTCAGACGGCCCAGTTGATCGGCATCGATGGTGTAGGCAACGGTCGTGCCCGAGACTTCGTAGGAAGCCACCAGCATCGGATCGCCGTTCGGGCTGTCTTCGGCGGAGACGAAGGCCAGGCCTTCGGGGCTGACATGGCCATCGCTCGAGCTGTTCAGGTACTGAACGAACTCGGGCTCGACCGGATTGCTGATGTCGATCACGACGATGCCGCTGTCACGCTCGAGGCCGACAAAGGCATAGGTACGGCCCTTGATGACGCCGACAGTGACGGCCTCCGGCTCGGTGCCCTTGTTGTCCGAACGACCATCGAACTCACCGTCATTGCCGTTGAATTCGGCGGTGTTGAACTCGGCTGCGATGCGAGCGAGGCCTTCGCCGCTATCCCAGACGATATTGCCGCTGGCGTCGTAGATGGTGACCGAGCGGCCGCCATAGCTGTGCAGGACATCAATATCGCCATCGCCATCGGTGTCGCCATCGATGATCGAGACGGTCAGACGCTCGAGACCGGTGGTGTCGACGCTCTCATCGATCGAGACGCCCTCGACATCGCCCGCGAGGATATCCTTGACGCGGGCCGCATCGCCGCCCTCATCGAAGTCACCGCGGTCATCGCCTTCGTTGGCGGTGATGGTGTAGGTCGCACCATCGACTTCAAAGGCTGCGATCGCATCAGGCATCCGGTTACCAACGAGGTTGTCGTAGGTCTGGATGTTGATGGCGTCGTCCTTGTCGGAGGCATCAAGGCCAACCACGCTGTGATCCTGAGTACCGGCCGAGAACACCGAGGTGATCTCGTTGGTGGTCAGATCGACAACCGCAACGGCGTTGGCTTCCTGGATGGTGACGAAGGCCTGGGTACCATCCGGCGAAACGGCGACATATTCCGGCTCCCAATCGGTTTCCGGGGTGTTGCCCGGGAAGGTCCGCGCAGCAGCCGCTTCGAAATCGGCAAAGCCGAGGGTGGTTACGGTCTGGGTTGCGACCTCGATGATCGAGATCGAGCCCGCCGGATCGGTGGTCTCGTCGACCGGCTCACCTTCGTTAGCGACGACAATCTTGCTGCCATCGGGGGTGAAGGTCAGGCTGTCCGGCAGGTTGCCGACTTCAACCACACCGAGCTGCTCGAGGGTCTCGGCGTCGTAGAGGGCGACGACACCATTGGCCGCGCCTTCACGCGACACGGCAGCGGCGATGACGCCGTTCTTGACCGCGACCGACTGCACGCCATCGAAGCCTTCGATGCCGCTCAGGTCGATGCTCGCAACGGTGCTGCCATCCGCCAGATTGAAGATGTCGATGCGGTCCGCTTCACCATTGGTGGTGTAGATCAGGCCGTTCTCATGCGCGACGATCTCCGAGCCGCCTTCGCCAACGCCGCTGTCGAAGACATGGGTCGCGCTCAGGGTGATGGCCTTGCTTTCGACCGGTGCAACGACATTGTCCGAACGCTGGGTCAGTTGCTGGATGCGGACATCCTGGCCTTTGACGGTGTCATCGAGCGAGAAGACGGTGTCGCCATCGACCGGGTAGTTGGCTTCCAGATACTGAGCCATGGCCGCCTGTTCGCCCAGCAGGTTCTCTGCATCGGCATCCGCGGTCACGCCACCATCATCGGTCAGGAAGACAATGTCCTCGCCGAGCTCCGGATAAGGATAGCCGTCGCCGCCGCCTGCGAGGTAGTTCAGGGTCACGATGCGCACGCTCTCCGGTGCATCGGCAACCAGCTCGCCATTTTCGTAGAGAACGATCTGTCCGTCAGCGGTGTCGATTGCGATCGACTGAACGCGCGACCCTTCCTGAACGAAGACCAGATCGCCATTCGCATCGGTGATGTAGTCGCCATTGTCGTCAGTGGCGATTTCCTGCGCATCGCCATTGACGTCGTAGGAGAAGCGCATGCCACCGATTTGCGGGTAGCGGCCTTGCTGGTTGCTGTCATCATCCGAGGAAGCGGCGATGGCATGCTCGAGCACGATCTTCAGATCTTCCGGCGACAGGGTCACCAGTGCGAGACGGTTGTTGAAGCGCAGCGCGTTTTCGATGTCGAGTTGCGAGATCTCGCCTGCTTCCTTGTCGGCAAACGGGTTGGCTTCGGTGGCATCGTAGCCGGTGACGTTGCCTTCCGCGTCGGTCTCGATGGTGCCGATCTCCGAGCGGATACCGCCGCCGTTTTTCAGCGAGACCAGAACCGTCCCATCGACCGCTTGCGCCGCGGCCAGGTTGGCATCGGCGGTCAGGTTACCGAGGTTGGTCTCTTCAGTCCGGACATAGGCGCGGCGACCTTCCAGGAAGACGTCGGTTTCGCCATAGGTCTGGCCATCAGCAGCGGCGTTCACCGCACCAACGGCATCGGCGAGATCTTCGACCAGGGTCGCTTTCTCGGAAGCAGCGCGCGCTTCTTCGGCCGAGGCAGCACCGGTGACGGCCACAACCACTTCATCGGTGGTCGCATAGGCACCCGAGGTGTTGACATCGAGCGAATCGGTCAGGATGACACCGTTCTCGTCGAAATCGACGACCAGGCGGCCGACATAGGAGTATTCGCCATCGGTGGAAACGATGAGCACCGGGTTGCCATTGGCATCGGTGGTCTGGACCGGATAGGCTTCGGCGGCCTCATCGCCCGCGCGCAGCACGTCGGTCTCGTCGGCCAGCAAAGTGTCCGAACCGCCAGCGATGATCACATCAACGCCCGACAGCTTGCCGGCCAACTCTTTTTCCAGAGCGATTTGTTGCAGGTGGGTGACCAGAACGATCTTGTTGACACCCTGCGCGCTCAGCGCATCGATCTGCTCCTGGATCTCGACAGCCAGTGCATCCATGTCGACCGAAGCGCCGGTGGTCTCGGTGATGTCGCCCGGCGAGCTGATCACGGTCACGGTCTGGGTGGTGGCACCGACAACACCGATCTTCTCACCGTTTTCCTCGATGATCGTGGCCGCAGCCAGCGACGGCGCGGTTTCGCCAGCCGCGATCTCGGCCGGGGTCTGCTGGAAGGCATCGGTGGTCAGGATCTCGTCGGCCACCAGGCCAGCGGTATTGGCGTCGGTGGTGAAGTCGAGGTTCGACGACAGGTACGGGAACTGGGCGCCGAACCAATCGATCGAATCGATGGTGGTGCCTTCAGTGGCGGCAGCGATCAGGCCGGCAAAGGTGGCCGAGCCAGCGTCAAATTCGTGGTTACCAACGGCCGATGCATCAAAGCCGATCACGTTCATGATCGTGATGTCGACGGCACCCGAGGTGGTGTCGAGGCCGGTGAAGCCGGTCTCACCATAGATCGCCTCATAAGCGGCCTGGATCTCGTCGAGCACCGACGCATCGGCGGCAGCGTTGAAGAACGGGCCCGGGATGTAGTTATCACCAGCCGACAGGATGATCGTGTTTTCCTGGGTATCTTCCAGAGTATCGACGATCGCTGCGAAGTTCGGTGCGCTGTCGATGGCCTCGACGCCACCCTCAAGATCCGATGCGTGCAGAATTTGAAGCGTATAAGTTGCCATGTCACCCTTCCTCGAAATTCTCCGCCCCCTCCGGGCGAAATTGCTTGGCAGAAAAGGAGGTGACGCTCGACGTCAAGGAAATCTCGAGACAGGACATCCATCCCCGAGAATCGCCCCCCTCATCCATCAGGTCCGGGCGTACGCGAGCAATGTAACGGCTGATTATCGGATAGGTGTCACTTTTGTGACAGCGGCAAGGCTGAGGCAAGGCAGACACAATGCGAGCGCATTCGCAGACGCATCGCCCATCCTTGGGCGTGCCTTCCTGTCCACTTTCTGAAGGGAAAAGTGGTACCGACTCCCCGGCTCGAACGGGGGACCCCTGGCTCCACAAACCAGTGCTCTAACCAACTGAGCTAAGTCGGCACGTCGTGTTGACCTAGACGCAGTTTTCGGTGATTGCAAGTGCTCAGTAGGATCCTTGTGCAAGAACACTGCTGCCACCTATACAAAAAACTGATTTGCAGGAGCTTTTCGAACGATGTCTGAGGAAGAGGGCGGCACGATTCAGATCGGTCCGACGGATCAAGGCATGGTACGGCTGATCATCGGGGTCGGCGGCCGCAATTTCGAGCTCGATTTCGAGGCGGAGGAGGCAGAAGATATTGCTGCCGATCTGACTTCGGCGGCCAATATCGCCCGCGCCGCCGCCCGAAAACAGCGATAGTTCGGCATGAAGCTCTATGCCTATACCGATGGCGCTTGCAGCGGCAATCCGGGCCCCGGCGGCTGGGGCGCGCTGCTCATCGCGCGTGAGGGCGATGACGTGATCAAGGAACGCACGCTCTCGGGCGGCGAAGCGCAGACCACCAATAATCGCATGGAATTGATGGCGGCGATCAGTGCGCTCGAGGCGCTGGAGCGGCCAAGCGCGCTCACCGTGGTCACAGACAGCGCTTATGTGAAGGGCGGAATCACCTCCTGGCTGCATGGCTGGAAGCGCAATGGCTGGAAAACCGCGAGCAAGAGCCCGGTCAAGAATGAGGATCTGTGGCGGCGGCTGGATGCGGCGCAGGCCCGGCATCAGGTGCAATGGGAATGGGTCAAGGGCCATGCCGGCCATCCCGAAAACGAACGCGCCGATGCCTTGGCGCGCGAAGGGATGAAGCCGTTCAAATCCTGATCAGGGTCGGCTGCCAAAACTCTGGGCGAGCCAGATCATCACCCCGGCGACCAACAGACCGCCCAGCACCGCGCCGATCAGCTTCATCGCCATCGACAGCAGGAAGCCGCCAACGATTGCGCCGAGCACCCCGGCGCCGATCGCCACCGGCAGACTGACCCGCACGCGCAGATATTCATGGGCGATATAGCCCGCACCGGCGCCGATCGCGATCAACAAGAGCAGCATCATCCTTCAGTCCCCTTGCTTGCCCCCGCTTCGAGCGGCAGCGCGTCCTCTTGCTCGAACCGCTTGAACGCCGCCGGATAATGCGCGTGCCCGGCAAGAGGCGGCAGATCCTCGATCAGCGCGAGAGCCATATAATAAGGGCCGGACCAGGGGCAGGAGATCTGCCGCGCCGCGCCCGTCTCAAAGCCAAAACGCGACCAGAAGCCCGGATCGCCAAGAACGCAAGCAGCAACCGCACCCTTCTTACGGGCCTGGATCAGCCCCGCGCGCACCAGCGCACTGCCGATCCCCTGTCCCTGACAGGCCGGATCGATCGCGGGTCCGACAAGCGCCACCGCACGCTGGGCACCGATGCTCAGATCGGCGAAGGCCAGCGCGCCCAGAAAGCGCCGATCCGGCTCGGGCTCGCCCGGCGCTTCGGCGACGAGCTGGAAGATCAGATCGCCGCTGGCGCGCAAATCCTCGATCAGCTCGGCTTCATCGGGGCCGCCAAAGGCATCATCATAAAGCGGCTTGATCCGGGGCCATTCGCTGGGGCGATCAAAACGCAATACCGGGCGGGAAGTCGGAGGCATATCCATATCTGGCCCTTTCCGTCAGGCACTCAGCCGCGTACCCGCTGGCACCGGAAAGCCGCGCAGCAGATCGGCGGCGCTCACTCGCCCCTTGCCAGCGCGTTGCAAGGTCAACAGCCGCAAGGCACCGCTGCCACAGGCGATCAGCAGCGCATCGTCGAGCGCAGCGCCCGGCTCGGCGTGCTGCGCGCTCGTCTCGGCCCGGCATAGCAAGACCTTGATCCGCTCGCCATTGAGCTCGAACCAGGCACCGGGGAAGGGCGAGAGGCCGCGAATATGCGCGCTCAGCGCTTCGGCGGGCAAAGACCAGTCGATCCTGGCCTCCGCCTTGTCGATCTTGCGGGCATATTCAACGCCGATCTCGCTCTGGATCTCTTCGCGCGCGGTCCCTTTTGCAAGCGCGTCCAGTGCCTCCACCATCAGCGGCGCCCCGATCTGCGCGAGACGATCATGCAGGCTTTGTGCGGTGTCCTCATGCGCAATCGGGGTGCGCTCGCATAGCAGGACCGGGCCAGTATCAAGGCCGAGCTCCATGCGCATGACGCAAACACCGGTCTCATCATCGCCCGCCATGATCGCTCGCTGGATCGGCGCCGCTCCGCGCCAGCGCGGCAGCAGCGAGGCATGAAGGTTGAAGCAGCCAAGGCGCGGCGCATCGAGCACCGCTTGCGGCAACAGCAAGCCATAGGCGACCACCACTGCCGCATCGACATCCAGCGCCGCGAAGGCTTCGCGATCGGCGGCGGCCTTGAAATTGAGCGGCGTGCGGACCTCGATCCCAAAGCTCTCGGCCCGCAGTTGTACCGGCGACGGGCTCAGTTTCTTACCGCGACCGGCCGGGCGCGGCGGCTGGGAATAGACGGCGGCAATCTCATGCCCTGCCGCCACCAGCGCCTCGAGCACCGGGACCGAGAAATCCGGCGTTCCCATGAAAACCAGCCGCATCATTGTCCCCCACGAATTGAACGAATGGCAAGATCCGGTCGCTGCCCAGGATGGTGCGTGCAGCGGTCAGGCGTTTTTCGTCTCGGCCTTTTCCTTGGCCCGCTCGCGCTTGAGCTTCTTCATCTTCGCCGTGATCATCTGCCGCTTCACCGGCCCGAGATAATCAATGAACAGCTTGCCATCGAGATGGTCGATCTCATGCTGCACGCAGGTGGCCGCGAGCCCCTCAAAGGTTTCCTCGCAAGCGCTGCCATCGCCATCGAGATAGGCAAGGGTCACCGAGGCCGGACGCGTGACATCGTCGAATTGCTCCGGGATCGACAGGCACCCTTCCTGATGCGTGTTCATCTCAGCCGATTTCCAGGTGATCTGCGGATTGATGAATACCTTGGGCGCGGGCGCTTCGTCCTTGCCGGCGGCATCCATCACGAAAACCCGGCTCAGCACCCCGATTTGGGGCGCGGCCAGCCCGACGCCGGGCGCGTCATACATGGTCGCCAGCATGTCCTCGATCAGGCTCTTTACCGACAGATCGACCTGATCGACAGGCTCGGCCTTCTTGCGAAGGCGCGGGTCGGGATGCAGCAGGATGGGTCGAATGCTCATGCAAGCGAAGTAGGCAATCGCGCCGAGGCGGTCAAGCGCGCGTGAGGATGGTGACCGCTGCGGGGTTTGGGGCTTGCCGAAAGGCGAATTTCGCGAGAGGCTTTCTTCAGAGGGGCAAGATTGAAGGAGATTGAGCCAATGGGTTCCATCTGGTCGCCCCGTTCGTTCGCTCATTTCGGTCCGGTCGCGCGGATTAATTCGGTCGCACGGATCTGGCCATTTGCTCGACTGGCGAGCCTCGCGGCGTTCGCGCTCGCGCAGCTTGCCTTTGGCGGGAGCGCCAGAAGCGAGGAGCCATGCCGCGCGGCGTTGGTGCTCGCCCTCGATATTTCCAGCAGCGTCGATATGGAGGAGCAGACGCTGCAAACCGGTGGCCTCGCGCGGGCTCTGCGCTCGGATGAAGTGCGCCGGGCGATCCTGGATGGGCCGGGCAGCGTTGCGATCGCGGCCTTTTCCTGGAGCAACGCGCAGACCCAATATCACATCGCCGACTGGCACTTGTTGCGCAGTGATGCCGATATCGACCGGCTGGCGACCCGCATCGCCGGGGCGCGCTCATTTCGCTATGGCCGCGCGACCGCTCTGGGCAAGGCGCTCAGCTATGCCGCCTGGCTGCACCGTATCAACCCGCATGACTGCATTACCCGGATCGTCGATGTCTCGGGCGACGGCGTGAACAACGATGCCGCGTCACCCAGCTATTTTCGCAAGGTCGGTCGGCTCGACGGGCTGATTATCAATGGCCTTGTGATCCGCAATGATCAGCCCGACCCCTACCGCTATTACCTCGATCAGGTGATCCAGGGGCCCGGAGCCTTCGTGATCGATATCGACAGCTATGATGATTACGAAACCGCGATGAAGCGCAAATTGCTGCGTGAACTCTCGCCTCTGGTGGCGATGCCGCAACTGCCGCGCACGCTCGTTCCCGAGGGTTAAGCCGTTGCACTTTTCGCATGCGCAATATAAGGGAAGCTCAAACCCAGATCCAAGACCGATTATTACGATAGGTGACCCATGAGCTTCAAGATCCAACCTGGCCCGGTGGCCCGCCCCAATCGCTGTCAGCTCTTTGGCCCAGGCTCGCGCCCGGCGATCTTCGAGAAGATGGCGAGCTCGGCCGCCGATGTCATCAATCTCGATCTTGAGGACAGCGTGGCGCCGGCCGACAAGCCGCAGGCGCGCAAGAACATCATCGACGCCATCAACAATATCGACTGGGGCAACAAGACCCTGAGCGTGCGCATCAACGGGCTCGATACCGAGTTCTGGTACCGCGATGTGGTCGATCTGATGGAGCAGGCGGGCGAGCGGCTCGACCTCATCATGATCCCCAAAGTCGGCAATGCCGGCGATCTTTATGCCGTCGATGCGCTGGTCACTGCCGCCGAAATGGCCGCACGGCGCGAGAAGAAGATCGGCTTCGAGATCATCATCGAAACCGCGGCCGGTGTGCAGAATATCGACGAGATCGCCGCCGCGACCCCGCGCCTGCACTCCATGAGCTTCGGTGTGGCCGACTATGCTGCCTCGATGGGCATGAACGTCACCGGCATCGGCGGCACACAGGAAGACTATTACATGCTGGCCAATGGCGAGCCGGGCTCGGCGCGCGGGCGCGACATGGTCGATCCGTGGCACTACCCGATCACCCGCATGGTTGCGGCGTGCCGGACCTATGGCATCCTGCCGATCGACGGCCCGTTCGGTGATTTCTCCGATGCGGAGGGCTATGAGGCGCAAGCGCGCCGCTCGGCAACCCTTGGCTGTGTCGGCAAATGGGCGATCCACCCCAAGCAGGTGGAACTGGCCAACAAGGTCTTCACCCCGGCACCGGAAGTGGTCGCCAAGGCCCGCGCGATCATCGCGGCGATGGAACAGGCCGAGCGCGAAGGCCAGGGCGCGGCAGTGCTCGATGGCAAGCTGATCGACATCGCCTCGGTCCGCCAGGCGACCGTGATCGTGAAACAGATCGAACTGATCGAAGGCAGCGCCAGCTAATCCTTCGGCGCGTGTCCGATGTGAAAAGAGAAAAGGCGCCTCACCGGGCGCCTTCTTGCTGAGATCAACGCCGCTTCGGGGCGATCTCGAAAGAGACCTTGTCGATCGGATCGCGCGGGAAGCGCACCCGCGCGGCAAAGCGGGCGCTATCCTGCGGGCGCAGCACGGCTTTTTCCACTTCGATCTCGCCGGTTTGCAGCTCAGCGCCGCTGGCGTCATAAGTGGTGAAGCGCACAAGCGGCGTCGGGGTCGAAGCCATTCCGTTATTGGCGACGCGCCCCCAGAGCAGCAGCGCCGGACCGATCTCGTCTTCCATCAGATCATAGCCCTGATCGACGATCAGAACCGGTGCCGGTGTAGCGGCGGTTTCGATTGCCAGCGTCTCGGCGCGATCGGGCAGATCCTTGCCCGCCAGATAATCCGATGCGGAAAGCGGCGCGCGCCCGGCCTGCGATCCGGCGTGATGGAGCAGAACACCGCCAGCGCCAAGCGTCAGCAGCGCGGCCATCACCGCCCCCATGGTTGCAAATCGCGGCAGGCCGCTGGTCTTGACCTGATAGGGTGCGGCGGGGGCATCCTCGGTGCGGACCGGATCGATTGTCGGCTGCACATCGTCAATAATCGCGACCGGCTGGGCTTTGGGCGCATTGAGCCGCCGCAGCGGCGCCGGGCCCTCGATCATCCGCGCTTCATCGGCCTCGATCATTCGCGAGACCGATTGACTGCCGACCTCGTACCATTGGCAACCACAGCTCGAGCAACGCACAGTCCGCCCACCATCGCGCATCGAGGCATTCTCGACCGCGTATCGGGTCGAACAATCGGGACAAGTAATAATCATCGGCAATCCTCCAACGCGACAGGCCGGATCAGGGTAAATTCTCGGTGACCATGCCAAGCCGGGGTTAAGCGCGCCTTAAGCGCATCGCCGCAATGCCATAATCGCGCAGCAGGGGTGACAGGCGACGCAAAAACCGACACATAACGGAGCGCGCCAGCAAAGAAGAGGTTCGGCTGATGATCCAGTTTTCCGGCACAGGGCTGCGCTATCGCCAGGGGACCCAGGCGCTGCGCGGCGTCAATCTCGATATCGAGGCAGGCAGCCTGCATTTCTTGACCGGGCCTTCGGGTGCCGGGAAATCGACATTCCTGCGCCTGCTCTATTTCGCCCTGCGGCCGACCTCTGGCAAACTGACCATCTTTGGCGAGGACACCAACAAGATCAGTCGGGTGGAGATTGCCCGGCTGCGCCGACGCATCGGCGTGGTGTTTCAGGATTTTCAGTTGCTCGATCACATGACGGTTTTCGACAATGTCGCGCTGCCGCTGATCGTGGCCGGGCGGCGTGAGCATGAATACCGGGCCAATGTGCTCGAAATGCTCGAATGGGTGAAACTGAGCCATAAGGTCGATGCCAAACCGCCCTTCCTGTCGGGCGGCGAGAAGCAGCGGGTCGGTATCGCGCGGGCCATGGTCTCGGTGCCCGATCTGATCCTGGCCGATGAGCCGACCGGCTCGGTCGATCCGGAGATGGGCGAGCGGATCATGGCGCTTTTTCGCGAGATGCACCGGCTCGGCAATACTGTGATCATCGCCACGCATGATCTGGAAATGGTGCGCCGTTCGGGCGCGCCTGTCCTGCGTATCGAGGATGGCACGGTGGCGCGCTATGGTCCGGGTGGGCGCGCCAGCCTGCCACCGCCGCCGGGGGCAATCGCGGAAGGGGCGACCCGATGAGCAAACCCCTCCCCTTGCCGCGCGACTGGACATCGACCTGGCTCTCCCTGTTTGTGGCGAGCGCCATGGGCTTTCTCGCCAGCCTCGGTGTCGTGGTCTCGGTCGGCGCCGATCGCCTGGCCGATAGCTGGACGTCGGAACTGGCGGCCCGAGCCACCGTCATCGTCCCGGCGCCCAGCGGGCAGGAGCGGGTCACGCCCGAACAGCTTGCTGCGGTTGTCGAAGTCATCACCCGGACACCGGGCGTCGCGGGCGCACGGGCGCTCTCGCAAGCCGAGATGGCGGCTTTGGTCTCGCCCTGGCTTGGGGATGATGAAGGGGTGATCGGCGATCTGCCTCTGCCGCATCTGATCGATGTGGTCATGACCGGCGAGGATCCACGAACCGAGGCGCGCTTGCGCCAAGCCTTGTCCGAAGCCGCGCCCCTGGCCGAGCTTGATGCACATGGCCGCTGGATTGATCGCCTGCGCCCCGCCTCGGAGCAAGTGCGCCAGCTCGCGTTCACCGCGCTCGGACTGGTCGGACTGGCCTCGGCCCTCGTGGTGGCGCTGGCCTGCTCTGCCGGGCTATCGGCGCAAATCGCGGTGGTGGATGTTCTCAAGCTGATCGGCGCGCAGGATCGCTATATCAGCCGCATCTTTACCCGCAGGTTTCGCTGGCTAGTTCTGATCGGCTCGGGCATCGGCGTCGCGCTGGCGGTGCTCATGCTGATGGGCGCGCGGATCTTCGGCATGGAGACGGCGGGCACGGTCGAAAGCGTGGCGCCGCTGCTGCCAACGCTCGAGCCGACACCGTTGCTGCTCGGATTATTGGCGCTGGTGCCGATCCTGTTTGCGCTGATTGCAACCCTGGCCGCGCGGATCTCGGTACGCTGGACCTTGCGGCGGCGTGAGGGATGAGGGGCTCTAGGCAGCCCGCTCAGACGATGCCGTAGACGAGCGCTTCAAACATCGCGCTGTCAGGAAAGGCCAGCAGGGCACCAATGGCGATCGCAACGCCATAGGGCGCGTTGATTGCCCGCTCACCAAGCGTGATCCCCTTCAGGCCCGGCAGCTTGCGTAACGCCGGCTCCAGCTTGGCCGCGAGCAGCATCAGGACCGAAAGCGCACCGCCTGCGAGCGACATGTAGAGCAGGAAGCTCAGCATGTCTGGCCAGGTGAACCAGATCGCGGTTGCCGCAATCAGCTTGCCATCGCCACCGCCCCATAGGCCGAGCGAAAACAGACCAAAGCCAATCGCCAGAGCGACAAAAAACATCGCAAGATGCTGGGCAAAACGCTCCAATCCAAACGGAGTAGCAAGGAAAGCCAGGATAAACCCGAAGATCAGCAGGACGCTGGTCCAGTTCGGGATGATGAAACGACGAAAATCGCTGACGGCCGCGTAGATGAGGCCGACGGGGAATGCAATGAGGAAAAGGGAGGAGGATAAAGTCAGCATTCTGCCTGGCTTTGTCTTGAAAAAGAAGCGACCCGCCCCGAGTACCGAGGCGGGTCAGCGGGTATGCTTAGTTCAGCGCGGTGATCGCGGTGTTCAGCATGCCGTCGATCGCGCCTTCCAGGCTTTGCAGAACGCCGATCAGCGCAACGCCGATCAGAGCAGCAAGCAGGGTGTATTCGATAGCGGTGGCGCCTTTGCGGTCCTTCAGAAACTTGGTGAACATCATATCTCTCCAGTCTTGTTTTGAGGCTTGAAGCCGTCGCTCTTGCCTGCGACACGTTCAAGTTACGCTTTCAGGCTTGCCAAAATGCTAATCGACCGCGGTGATCTCCTGATTTTTCTACTTTTCGTCGTTTTTATTGCTAAATATTTGGTGAATACATCCGCTCTTCATTTTTATCTGCGTTACCATGACCGACACCCGTCCCGAAATTACTCAGATGATCACCAGAGGCCTGCGGCGGCATCTCGCTTCAGGACAGATCTTCGCGCTGACCGAGTTCGTGCCCGAGCGCGGCAAGCGGGTCGACCTGATCGCGTTGACCAGGTCCGGCGAGATCTGGGTGATCGAGGTCAAATCCTCCCTCGCTGATTTTCAGGCCGATGCCAAATGGCCGGGCTATCGGAATTGGTGTGATCGCTTCTATTTCGGGGTGGCGCGCGAATTTCCGGTCGAGGTGCTGCCCGATGATGCCGGGCTGTTCATTGCCGACGGTTTCGATGGACAATGCGTGCGCGAGGCGCCGCTTGAAAAACTTGCCCCCGCCCGCCGCAAGGCTCTGACCTTGCGCATCGCTCGGCAGGCGATGGCACGCCTCCAGTATCTTGAGGATCCCGGCCCGCAATTTGGCCTTGCGCAGGAATAGAGCGATCAGGTCGTGACCTAGGTCATGAACTCATAATCTCGCTGCGTCAGTGCCGCAGAGCCAGCTCTGCGGCACCTGAAAGGCCGCCTTCAGGGGCTCGTCGGCGTCGTCATC
>JALEFY010000034.1 GCA_022760435.1 Neomegalonema sp. | reverse complement strand
GGTTCATCGACATCTTCACATTGGCGAGATCAACCCCGGTCTGGTCCGCCTTAACACGGGCCTTCACATTGTAGTCGATCACGCGTTTGACGGGCACAAGCACCTTCATCGCGATTTCCTCTTTAAGCTCAAACCATCGGCGGACATATTGCGCGCCCTCAGCGATAGCACAACAGCGCAGTGCTGCGCCGCGACACGCTCGCGCAATTGAAATGATCCTGCGTTGGCGCCCACATCTGCGCACAAAAGCTGCGCAGGTCAACCGCCCAAGCAGCAAACTTGCGTCTTGTCGAGAAGCCAGATCAGAGCGCAGGCCGGTTTTCAGGGTTCATTCCCTGACAGCCTGCCAAGCAGCCTTCCCTTACGTCAAAAACGCAAAAAATCCGTCACTTTCAATATGTTTAATTTTAGGGTACAAGATATTTGAGCAGTACCACGAGCAAAAACAACAAATGGTGGTGGTATCAAAATGTCGTCGAAGGCAAAACTGACCCGCGCCGATCGCAAGCGGCGCAAGAAGCGCGAAAAGAAGCCGCGGCCAGCTAATGCGCTGACCATCAGCCAGCGACGTTTTGCGGCGGAGATCGGTCGTGATTTCGACGCTCTCGACGATGCCGAACGCGGTGCGTTGTTCGAGTATTTCGCAACCTTCCATATCCTACGGCGCTTCCATGCTCAGGAGATCGAGCCGCTCTCTCTCGAAACGCTGACAGTCTCGGCACAGGATGAAGGGCGCGTTGATACCGCAGCGCTGCTGATCGCCGGACATCTCGTGCGCAGCGTTGATGAGATCGAGACCGCCCTCGAGATGGCCGAGGCCGAGACCAATGTCGATATTATCGCGATCCGCGCCTCGCGGGCCAATCGCTTCGACGAGAATGTCATTATCCAGTTCGGCCTGGCGGTGGATGCGATGGTGCGCGCGGCGGTACCCATGCGCGCCCATGCCAGCGACCGCTCCCCGGCCGCCTTGCTCTCCCATATCCGAGCCTGGGGCGAAGCGGCGGGCCTCAAGCTCAATATCCGGCTGTTTTCCTATTACAGCGCCCTTGGCAAATGGGATGATGAGAGCGACGCCGCCTTCTATCTGCGCGAGGCGCGCGCCAATCTCGCCGAGGCTGACTGGATCTGCGATACCGAGATCGAAACCGTCGACCGCTCCCGCCTGCTCGACATGATCGCCAGCGGCGGCCCGGCAACCAACCCGCTCTCGAACGATCCGATCGCTGACGACTATCTTGAGGAATACGAGGCGGAGTTGCCGCTCGAGGGGCTGGTGCCGCTGCCCAATATTCCCGGTGTCGGGGGGGGCTATTTCGGCTCTGTCCCGGTCTGGGAGTTTCTGGACCTTCTCGAGCGCGAGGATGGGCAAGGGCTGCGCGAGGCGATCTTCACCCAGAATGTGCGGGGTTATCAGGGCGATGGCGGGGTCAATGAGCGGATCCGGGCGACGCTCGCAAGCCCCGATCGCGCGCAATTCCTGCTGCGCAATAACGGGGTGACCGTGGTCGCCGACGAAATCGATCTGCATGGCGATCGCGTGCATTTGCGTAATTTCCAGATCGTGAACGGCTTGCAGACCTCGACCGTCCTTTACCGGATGCGCGACGAAATTCGCGATGCCGACGATATCTTCGTGCCCATCAAGCTGGTTGCAGCGCGCGACTGGCATATCCGCCGCTCGATCATCGAAGCGACCAACCGCCAGACCCCGATCACCGGCGCAGCCCTGTTCGCGGCTGGCGAGAAGGCACTCGATCTGGAGAAATATTTCAAGGAGCGCGTCGCCGCTGGTGCCCCGCCGCTGTTTCTGGAGCGTCGGCGCGGGCAATATGCGAGCACGATGGCCAGCCAGAAGATCTCGCTCGAGGATCTGTTGCGCGTGTTCTACGCAGTGTTTCTCGAACTGCCGCAAGTGGCCGAGAAGGGCTTTGCCGCGATTTCGGGCGATCTCGATGATGGCTTGCTCGCCCCTTCGCTGACCATGGAGCCGTATTATACCGCCGCGCGGTTGCTCATGATCGTGCGCGAGACCGCCAAGCGCCTCGATGAGCCGCGACTGTTGCAGGTCGAGCATCATGCCGCCTTTGGCCTGCGCGTCGCAGCGGCGCCGCAAAAGCCGCCCTTGGGTGATGCGGTGGCGATGAAGGTGATGTGTCAGCAGATCGAGATGCGCATTCATTCGATTGCCCGCGACGAACTGGCCGCACGGCTCATGCTGATGACCGAAAGCCCGCGCGACCGGATGCGCGCGGGTGTTCAGGGTGTGCCGCAGCTCAAGCGCACGCGGGACGTGGTGGAGAAGCGTGCGCGCGAGCTGGTGCTTGAGCCGCCGCTATCGGGTCGGCACAAGCAAGAGGAACAGCGTATGGCGGGGTGAGCCTCCCGGCCAGCGCCACTGAACACGCGGCCGCGCCCCAAGCCTTATTCCGAGATTGCGCTGCCATCGCGTGTGGTGATCGAACGCAGATAGGCGAGGATGAAATCCTGCACAGTGCGATCGGCGATGCCGACATGGCGCATTTTCGTGCCTGGCAGAAAGCCGGTATTGTCTTCCATCCAGGCGCGCAGGGCTGCTTCGGTCCAGACGATCCCGGAAGCCTCGAGCGCGATAGAATAGTCATAGCCCGGCACGGTTCCGGCGCCGCGGCCTATGACATTCTCCAGAGACGGACCGTAGGATGCGTGCTCGGTATCCGGCGCGTGACAGCGGCGGCATTCTTCCTTGTAGATCGCCTCACCGGCCATGATCTTGGCTTTTTCAAACATGTCTGCTTGAGCGCTGCCGCCAGCGCTGATGACAAAACCGGCAAGGGCCAGGGTAGAGAGGAACTGACGCATGGTGATCTCCTGTGCTGCGATGCAAAGGAGTATGCGCAGGGGGTAGGCGCGCAACTTGATGCGGATCAAGTCAGCGCTCAAACTGGACTAAGGTCGTAGGCACCTCTCAGGCCCTCACCAACCCGGCCCTGATGGCAGGGCGGGATTGATGGGGGCGCCAAAGACTGAAGATCAGGGCTGCTGCACCGCCTGTCAGGCAGCCTCGCGGCTGCGTTCGCCGACAAGCTCGACAATATCGGCCATGATCTTGTTGAGCTCGAAGTTCTTGGGCGTGTAGATCCGCGCCACGCCATAGGCGAGAAGCTGCTGCTCGTCCTCGGGCGGGATGATGCCGCCAGCGACCACCGGCACATCATCGAGCCCGGCGGCGCGCATGCGGTCCATCACTTCCTTGATCAGCGGCAGGTGCGAGCCGGAGAGGATCGACAGGCCCACGACATGCACGCCCTCTTCGAGCGCGGCATTGACGATCTGGGCCGGGGTCAGGCGGATGCCCTCATAGACCACTTCCATGCCGCAATCGCGGGCGCGCACGGCGATCTGCTCGGCGCCGTTGGAATGGCCGTCGAGCCCGGGCTTGCCGACCAGGAACTTGACCCGGCGGCCGAGTTGGTCGGAGAGCGCGTCGACGCTCGAGCGCACGTCCTCGAGCCCTTCGGCGGAGCTGGCGGCGGCCTTGGCGACCCCGGTCGGGGCGCGGTATTCGCCGAACACCTCGCGCATCACCGCGCCCCATTCGCCGGTGGTCACCCCGGCCTTGGCGGCGGCGATGCTGGCCGGCATGATGTTGCGTCCATCGCGGGCCGATGCCCGCAGCTCTTCAAGCGCCGCCTGCGCCGCGCTTTCATCGCGCGCGTCGCGCCAGGCCTGAAGACGGGCGACCTGATCGGCCTCGACCGCCGGGTCCACGACCTCGATTGCGCCTTCATTGGCCGAAAGCGGGCTTTGCGCGGTTTCGATGAAGGCGTTGACCCCGATCACCATCTGCGCGCCGGTCTCGATCGCCTTGAGCCGTGCCGCATTGCTCTCGACCAGGCTCGATTTCATGTAGTCGATCGACGCCACCGCGCCACCCATCTCGTCAATGCGTGCCAACTCGGCGCGGGCGCCTTCCTTCAGCGCTTCGACCTTGGCGTCAACCACCGGCGAGCCGTCGAACAGATCGCCATATTCGAGCAGATCGGTTTCATAGGCGAGCACCTGCTGCATGCGCAGCGACCATTGCTGATCCCAGGGCCGCGGCAGACCGAGCGCCTCGTTCCAGGCCGGCAACTGCACGGCGCGGGCGCGTGCTTTCTTCGACAAGGTGACCGCGAGCATCTCGATGAGGATCCGGTAGACGTTGTTCTCCGGCTGCTGTTCCGTCAGGCCGAGGCTGTTGACCTGCACCCCGTAGCGAAAGCGCCGCATCTTCGGATCTTCAACACCGTAGCGCTGCTGGCAGATCTCGTCCCACAGATCGACGAATGCGCGCATCTTGCAGATCTCGGTAACGAAGCGGATCCCTGCATTGACAAAGAAAGAGATGCGGCCGACGACCTCGGCGAATTCCTCATCCGGGATGGCACCGCTGGCCTTGACCGTGTCGAGCACCGCGATGCCGGTGGCCAGCGCATAGGCGAGCTCCTGCTCCGGCGTCGCCCCGGCCTCTTGCAGGTGATAGGAGCAGACATTCATCGGGTTCCATTTCGGCACCGCCTTGTAGGTATAGGCGGCGATGTCCGAGATCAGACGCAAGGACGGCTCGGGCGGGAAGATATAGGTGCCGCGCGAGAGGTATTCTTTGATGATGTCGTTTTGCACCGTGCCTTGCAGCTTGGTGATATCGGCGCCCTGCTCCTCGGCGGCGGCGATATAGAGCGAGAGCAGCCAGGCCGCGGTCGCGTTGATCGTCATCGAGGTGTTCATCTGCTCGAGCGGGATCTGGTCGAACAGCGCCCGCATGTCGCCCAGATGCGAGATCGGCACGCCGACCTTGCCGACCTCGCCTTTCGCGAGGACGTGGTCACTGTCATATCCCGTCTGAGTCGGCAGATCGAAGGCGACAGAGAGGCCGGTCTGGCCCTTGGCGAGGTTCGTGCGGTAGAGCGCGTTGGATTTCTCGGCCGTAGAATGCCCGGCATAGGTTCGGAACAACCAGGGGCGGTCTTTAACCGACTTTTTTGCACCGGATTGCTCGGAAGCCTTGCTATTGCTGTTGGCGGATTGGGTACTCATGGCTAGGGTATCCTGAGATTAGCGCAAACGTCACTGGCGCGCGCGTGGCATTTTGCAATGCACATTACCGGGAAGTGCAGTGCGGCGCAAGTGGCAGAAACAATGTTACGCGGGGCCGTTGGTTTTCGTAACAATCTTAAACGAAACGAAGGCGCGCGACGATACGGAACGCCGATGGATATTCACATAACTGTCGACACCGAATTCTCCGCCGGAGGGTATTGGGAGGACCCGACCCTCAAGCCGGTCGTCGAAGACATGGTGTGGTGCCCGGTCGCGGCAGAGAACCAGGGCCTTGGCTTCATGCTGCGCGTGCTGGCGCAACACGGGTTGACCGCGACCTTCTTCGTCGAGACCGTTCACACGGTGATGCTCGGCACCGATCCGATGAAGCCGATCATCGCTGCTCTGCTGGAAGCTGACCAGGATGTTCAGATCCACGCACATCCGATGTGGCTGGCCGGGGCGGATGGCGAACATCCGGGAACAACCCCGAATGATGATTGCGCCGCCTGTTCCGCCGAGGAGCTTGACCGGATCCTGGCCATTAGCCTCGCCTCATTCGAGGCCTGGGATGCGCCCACGCCCATCGCCTTTCGGTCAGGAAAGCTCTCCGCCGCGCCGCATATCTATGACGCGCTTCACCGGGCCCGAATCCCGATCGCCTCTAATGTCGGCTATGGCCATATGCCCGCCGAAGATCGCCGCTTGCAGGTCTACAATGGGCGCACCCGTATCAGGGATGTGGTTGAAGTGCCCGTTTTCAGCTATCAGGCTTTCGACCCCAGACCGTCGGAAAACACCCGTATCCTGACGACCAGCTCAACCAATTTTTCCGAGACCCGCGCGCTGATCCTCGAGGCGGAGAAAGCCGGGCTTGATGAATTGATCCTGCTCACCCACCCGTTCGAATTCGTGAAATTCGACGGCAATCAGTATGAAAACGCTCGCACCAACCGGGTGATCCAGCGGCGGTTCGAGCGGCTTTGCGCCTGGCTTGATGCGGAGCGCGAGCGCTTCCCTGTCCGCAGCTTTGCTCAGATGGCGCCGGAATGGATCAATGCCCCCGCGCAGCGTGATGTCGCGCTGAGTGCGCCTTCTCATGCAAGCGCCATGCGGATCATCGAGAATATCGTCACCGATCGCTTCGCCTGAGGCGCGGCGCGGTCAGCGCGGCTTTTGCAGGGTCGCGGTCATGTTGCGCATCAAGAGCGCAGGGCTGATGCCAACCGGTGCCAATATCGTGGCCGACACCCCGACAACTTTTCGCGCCCAGGCAGGCCATCCATAGGCTTCGCGGATCTTCAGATAGCGCGCGCTATGGTCTTCCAGCTCGAGATTGCGATAGCCGCGAAAGCCGCGGATCAACGCCAGCGGCGACATCCCGCGCTGATACTCGCGACCAACGAGCCGGTCCATTTCGCGCGGCAGGTAATTGACCAGCCAGCGCCCGGAATGCACCTCTTGCAGCGCGAGGCGGCTTGCCGTGCCCATCACCATCACCACCCCGCCGGGACGCAAGACACGGTCAATCTCTTTGGCTACTTCCGGCCAGATTGCTGGCGGCACATATTCCAGCACGCTATTGGCGATGATGAGATCAAAGCGCGCGGTCTCGAAGGGCATTTGCCGCGTATCGGGACAATGCAGGATCGCCGCCCGATCCTCGAGCCCATGCGCCGCGATATTGGCGGTGGCGATGTCGCAATAGTCGGGATTGACATCGACCCCAGTGACCTTTGCGCCTAGTCGAGCCGCCACCACGGCCGACCCGCCGACATTGCATCCGAATTCGAGAAGATCTGCGCCCTCGATTGCCATCGGCGCATTGAGCAGCGCGTGCCGCAAATGGTCCCATTCATGGGCGACATAGCCGCCATACCAGCGGTTCTCCGGATCCGCCCCCAGCCGCTCGCGCACGAGGGCGCCAAACCGCTCCCAAGCCTCTGAGTCCACAATCTGCGGCAATGCCGCCGAATGGCCGAGCCCCCCGCGCAAGCTTTCCCCGTCTACTGCCACCTGATCCCCCGAAATAGCATGGCCTCGATTTGGGTGCGGATGCCGACTTGTCAGAAGCCATCCCGTTTTTCGTGTACCGGTCGGACCAAATTGAAACAAGTCTGCGTCGATCCGGGCTGATCAACTTTTCGTCTTTTTGTGGTGTATGAGAGGAGTTGATGGCAACAACACCACGCGTTCGGGGAGTGGGAAATGCGTTTGATCAAATTGATAACGGCACTGATTGCGCTGAGCACCGCTGTTGGCGGCTTCATGTCCTTCAAATACGGCACGACCAGCACTTGCGAGGCTGCGGGCAAGGCAATCCGGGATGAAATGCCAGCGATTCTCGATGATCTGGCCGAGAATGACCTGCGTTTTCGCGCCCTGAAGGTCGGACGGGCGATGTTCGGCACTGGCGATGCGATCATGCGCGGGGTCACCTCTGAGCTCGCAGCCAAGGAAATCGAGGGGCGTAACGCCCTGGAATGCACCTATCTGGTCGGTCGCAGGGAGCTCGATCGCAGCGGTTTTCGCAAGGAGATGGGCGAGCAGTTCTCCGCTGAGTTGCTCCGCCGTCTGAATCTCTGAACACGCGTGGCGCTGAATTTTCTGACCCATCCGGTCAAAAAAGATGCGGTTTGAGACATTTTATTCTGTCATGGGCCTTGCATCTTGCGCATCATTGCGACACTGGTTTGTGCAAATGCGAAACGTGAAGGAATGAGGACAGCGATGGCAGGTCAAGACGCCACTGAGTCGCCCAAGCTCTATGATGCGCCGGAAAAGGATCTCTACGAGGTCGGCGAGATCCCGCCGCTCGGTCATGTACCCAAGCAGATGTATGCCTGGGCGATCCGCCGCGAGCGTCATGGCCCGCCCGAACAAGCCATGCAGCTTGAAGTTGTCGATGTGCCGACCCTCGACAGCCACGAGGTGCTGGTGCTGGTGATGGCCGCTGGTGTGAACTATAACGGGATCTGGGCAGGCCTTGGCGAGCCGATCTCGCCGTTCGATGTGCACAAGGCGCCGTTCCACATCGCAGGCTCGGATGCCGCGGGCGTGGTCTGGGCCGTGGGCGACAAGGTCAAGCGCTGGAAGGTCGGCGACGAAGTTGTCATCCACTGCAACCAGGACGATGGCGATGACGAGCACTGCAATGGCGGTGACCCGATGTACTCGCCGAGCCAACGGATCTGGGGCTACGAGACCCCGGACGGCTCGTTTGCGCAGTTCACCAACGTGCAGGCGCAGCAGCTCATGCCGCGGCCCAAGCACCTGACCTGGGAAGAGAGCGCCTGCTACACGCTGACGCTCGCGACCGCCTACCGGATGCTGTTCGGCCACGAGCCGCACGATCTCAAGCCCGGCCAGAACGTGCTGGTCTGGGGTGCCTCGGGTGGCCTCGGCTCCTACGCGATCCAGCTCGTGAACGCCGCTGGCGCCAATGCGATCGGCGTGATCTCGGATGAGAGCAAGCGCGACTTCGTCATGGGTCTCGGTGCAAAAGGCGTTCTCAACCGGAAAGACTTCAACTGCTGGGGTCAATTGCCGAAGGTCAACTCTGAAGAATACAAGACCTGGTTCTCCGAGGTCCGCAAATTCGGCAAGGCGATCTGGGAGATCACCGGCAAGGGTGTGAATGTCGACATGGTGTTCGAACATCCGGGCCAGGCCACCTTCCCGGCGTCGGTCTTTGTCGTCAAAAAGGGCGGCATGGTCGTGATCTGCGCGGGGACCACCGGGTTCAACTGTACCTTCGACGTGCGCTACATGTGGATGCACCAGAAGCGCCTTCAGGGCAGCCACTTCGCGCATCTGCAACAGGCAAGCGCCGCAAACGCGCTGATGCTGGAGCGCCGCCTCGACCCGTGCATGTCGGAGCTGTTCCCTTGGGATGAGATCCCCAAGGCGCATACGAAAATGTACAATAACGAGCATCAGCCCGGCAACATGTCGGTTCTGGTCTCGGCCAAGGAGCCCGGCCTTCGCACGCTCGAAGACGCTGCGGCCCTCGCCTGGGGCTGATCCAAGCTCTCGACGGCACCGACCAACAAACCCTGCGCCCGCCCCGGCGCAGGGTTTTTTCGTGCGCGCCGAGGCCCCTTTGAGCCCGTAGATCAGCACTTTCGCCCATATCTGTGGCGTCGGCCTCACAGCGCTGCCCGAGCCGTTTATTCGCTCCGCCAAGCCCTAGGCGCCAATTGCCCGCGCAGGTCAATTTTGGTAAAGACGCGGCAAGAGTGAAACCCGTCCCCTACGCTACACCCAAAACGCGACTGGACCCGAAACCGGAGGCTCGAGCACATGCCTACTACCGTGACGCTTTACAAGGAATTCGATCTCGACACCGACTTTGACAACCTCGTCGGTCCGATCTGGCAGTTGACTTTGAACGATAATTTCCCGGATGTCTCCGGCGTCACCTTCAGCGCCACCACCACCGCGATCACGATCACGCAGAACTCGACCAACAATTCGCTGGTCTATACCGGCAGCTTCACCGGCTTGAACGACCCGGAAACGCTCGCCGGCACCGTCACCGGCTTCATCCTGCGCGAGGATGGGGTCGATGTGCTGAACGCCACCGGTTTCTCCGTCACCCTTCAAGAAGCAATCGACGCTTTTGACAGCAACTATGACGCGAGCTGGACCGGCGCCGATGCGTGGGAAGCAGCTTTTGGCACCAATCCGACCGTGATCAACGATTATGACACCAGCACCGGAACGGGTACCGGCACTGGTACGGGCAGCGGCTCGACTGATCCGCTCGTTGTCACCTTCTTCCAGGCGATCGACGAAAACACCAATGGCATTGATAGTGTCATTGCACCGGTCTGGGAGCTTACCGATGATGTCGACTTCCCGGATGTCGCCGGGGTCGAGTTCACCGCCACTGCGACGCTGCTGACCGTCACCTCGACCGCCACCAATGACAGCATCACGGTCAGCGGAAGCTTCACCAATTTCGACAATCCGGATCTGCTCAGCGGCACCGTGGATACGTTGACCGTTCAGGACAATGGCGCCAATCTGGTCTCCGTCAGCGGTATCAACGCGACCTTTGACGAGTTCGTCGAAGCGTTTGATGACGCCTATCTCTTCGACGATTTCTCCACCCTCGACGCGCTCCTTGATCGCCCGGCGACCATCAACGGCTCGTCTGAAGCGGATGAGTTCTACGGCTCGGATTATGACGACGAGCTGAACGGACGCGCTGGCAATGATGTGCTCGGCGGCGAGGGCGGAGATGACGTCATCAACGGCCAACTCGGCAATGACACCCTCATGGGCGGCGCGGGCGATGATACCATTGATGGCGGCGCGGGCATTGATACGCTGAGTTATGCAGAGGAATTCGGCAGCATCAAACTGCTTGTCAATCTCAGCACCGATTTCATCCGCGACACTTATGGCGACCGCGATACGGTCTCGAATGTCGAGAATATCACCGGCACCGCCTCCGCCGATCTGATCGTTGGCGATGCGGCTGATAACACGCTCAACGGCGGTGATGGCGATGATGCGCTCAATGGCAAGCGCGGCAATGACACCATCTTTGGCGGGCTCGGTATCGACAACATCATCGGCGGCGATGGCGACGACATTCTGGTTGGCAATGGCAATGACGACAAGATTGGCGGGCGCTCGGGCAATGACTCGCTCGATGGCGGCCTCGGCGCCGATCTGCTGCTCGGTCAGACCGGTGACGACACCATTGATGGCGGCGAAGGCGACGACAAGATCAATGGCGGCAACGGCGTTGACATCCTGACCGGCGGTGAAGGCAATGACCTCATCATCGGCGGCGCGGATGCTGACATCATGTCCGGCAATGACGGCGATGACCGCATGAATGGCGGTAACGGCGATGACCGGATCAATGGCGGCGATGATGACGATGTCCTCATCGGTGCCGGTGGTGCCGATACCTTCGTCTACGACACGCTTTATTTCGGTGATGACACCATCCGCGATTTTCGCAGCGGCGAGGACGTCATCGAGATCGACAGCGTGCTTGCAACCAGTGTCGACGATCTGACCTTTACCCAGCTCGGCAGCGATCTGGAGATCAGCTTTACCTCCGGCGCCACCATCACCTTGCAGGGAACCGAAGAAGCGGACATCTCGGCGAGCGATTTCGACTTCGTCTAAGACATCGAGCGAGGCGGCGGTGGCTTCAACTGGCCCTGCCGCCTAGCCGACAAGACCCTCAAATTGGTGATTGCCATCCGCCCCGAGCGGCAGCGGGTGGCACCAGATAATCTCTGAAACCTGCAAATCGCGATAAAGATGCGGGAACAGGGCGCCGCCGCGCGAGGGCTCCCAGCGCAAATCCGCGCCCAGGCTCTCGGCCCGCACCGCCGCAAGGAACAGCTCAGCCATGCCGGAAAAATGCTTGGCCGCTGTCTGCGCGACCTGCTCGGCATTGGAAAAATGGATGAAGCCATCCTCCCGATCCACTGGCGCGCCCGTGAAAACGCCCAAGCGCTGCGCCTCTTCCCACTGGCTGCGTGTGAGGATCTTGTAGATCAGCGTACCCTGGCCGTGCTGCTCATCACCCATGCTCATACAAGCCCTCGTCCCGTGCCCGAACGCGGCTCACCTGGTGCCGCTCTCGCGCAAGCTGCCCGTGTAAGGGCCAAGGATCAAGCTGCAATCGAAAGGCGCACGCGGAACTCTCGGGCGAAGCCATGTGCAACCAGATAGCCTTCGGGGCGCTCCAGCTCGCGGCTCATGACCGACCGATAGGAAAATTGCAAGAATGCGAGAGGTGAGCTCAGGCTCGATGCCATTTTCGGCGACGCGTCTTTGTGGGCTGCCGCCTGGCTCGGCTGCTGAGCCTGCTCTGCCTCGGCCTCGCGTTCGGCCTCATGCATAGCCTCGACCCGCAACTTCTCCTCCGCGCGCCGACGGGTGAAGAGCTCGGCCAGCGCCTGATTGCGCAAAGCATCGGCCGTGGCCGCAACCTGACGGTCCGCCGAAGAGGGATCTACCGGGGCGAGAGCGGCCGCCTTGACGACCTCCATCTTGGCAACCGTTGCCTCGGGATCATCGGCGACCGGCGCTGTGTCTATCATTACATGGCCTGCGATGGCGTAGCGCTGCGCATCCGGGCCAACCTGATATTCGTATCGCGGCGCGCTCGCATATTGCCCGCCGACGGTGGCATGCGCCTGCTCATGAGCGCGCACCTGTCGATCTCGGGCCTTGAGCTCGGCAACCTCTCGCAATTCGGCCTGTGTCAGACCGGACACGACGGCCCGCAAGGCCATCGAGGTCGCGGTATCGGCCCGGGTGCCTCCATTATCCGGCGCACCATTTTCTGCACTGTCAGCCCGAGCCACCTCGGGGACGCGATACTGCGCGCGCACCGGATGGTGATAGGGCGAGGATGAGACGGCAGCGAACATGGCTAAATCTTTCCGAGATGATGTGTCCTGTCGTGTGGCGATACGTTCCTGTTGATCTCCTTAAACGAAACGCTACCGGAAATCTGTTTCCCGGCGTTTTACAAATCTGGTTAATGCGCAGAACCTGTTCATTTCCTCTAACGCGACGCTTATGCATGTCAGCGCAAGCGCAAGTTCGATTAAGGAGTGGAGAGATGGGCGAGACGGTAATCGGGGTCATCGGGGGCAGCGGGCTATATGAAATCGCCGGGCTTGAGGATCAGGCCTGGCAAGAAATCGATACCCCCTGGGGCAAGCCCTCCGACGCCATTCTGACCGGTCGGATCGGCGAAACCCGGCTGGCCTTCCTGCCCCGCCATGGTCGCGGCCATCGCATCCCGCCGCATGAGATTAACTACCGAGCCAATATCGACGCACTCAAGCGGCTCGGGGTTACCGATCTCATCTCTTTCTCCGCCTGCGGGTCGTTTCGCGAGGAGATGGCGCCCGGCGATTTCGTGATTGCGGATCAGTTCATCGACCGCACGATCATGCGCAAGAAGAGCTTTTTTGGCACTGGCTGCGTCGCCCATGTGTCGATCGCCGAACCCACCTGCGCACGTTTGCGCGCGGTCGTGGCCGAGCTCGCGGAAGCCTCGGGCGTTCGGGTCCATCGTCAGGGCACCTATCTGACCATGGAGGGACCGCAATTCTCCACCCTGGCCGAAAGCCGTCTCTACCGCGAGAATTGGGGCTGCGATATCATCGGTATGACCAACATGCCCGAGGCCAAACTCGCTCGCGAGGCCGAGCTTTGCTATGCGACTGTCGCGATGGTCACCGATTATGATAGTTGGCACCATGAGCATGGCGAGGTGGATGTACCCTCGATCCTGAAAGTGATGGCCGCCAACTCGGCGCATGCGAAAGCGATGGTGGCGGCGCTTCCATCGGCTCTCGCCGCAAAGGAACGTCCGGTCTGCCCGCAAGGCTGTGATCACGCGCTCGAGTTTGCCATCATCACCGCTCCCGAGGCGCGCGACCCGGCGGTGCTTGCTCAGCTCGACGCCATTGCCGGGAGGGTTCTGTGATGGGGTATGATTTCAAGACGCATATCCGGACGATCCCGGATTTTCCCAAGCCGGGGATTCAGTTTCGCGATGTGACCACGCTATTTGCGCACCCTCAGGCCCTTGCCTATAGTGTCGAGGCTCTGGCGGCGATGTTTCGCGAGACCGCGCCGGATATGGTCGCAGGGCTCGAGGCGCGCGGCTTTGTCCTCGGCGGTGCGGTCGCCACGGCGCTGGGTGCGGGCTTTGTGCCGATGCGCAAGCCGGGCAAACTGCCCTCTGCTTCAATCTCGGAAAGCTACACGCTCGAATATGGCGAGGCTGCCCTGGAGGTGCATGTCGATGCTTTTCTGGAGGGGCACAGGGTGCTGATCATCGATGATCTGATCGCCACCGGCGGCACGGGTCTGGCCGGCGTCAAGCTCGCTCGACGGCTCGGGGCGGAAGTGGTCGGCTTTGGCGCGGTCATCGACCTGCCAGAACTTGGCGGCGCACAGCGCATCCGCGATGCCGGGGTCCGTGTCGAAGCGCTCGTCGCCTATGAGGGCCATTGAACACTTTCGAGGGTCGACCGCATCGCTGCCGAAATCGGCAGGCGGCGCGGTCGATCTCACTGCATGATCAGTGTTCGGTGATGATCTCGCCTTTGGCTTCCACCATCAGCTCGGCCATCTTGACGCGAAGTTCTGTCTCTTCGATCGCGACGCCTTTTTCGGTCAGGTCATGGAAAACCTTGCGAAAAACGTCGTCCTCGCCGACCTCTTCGAGGTCTGCCACGACAACAGCCTTGGCATATTCAGCGGCCTGCTCATCGCTCAGGCCCAGCTTTGCCGCCGCCCAAAGGCCGAGCTTCTTGTTGCGGCGGGCCGCCGCCTTGAACTGCATCTGCTCATCATGGGCGAACTTGTTCTCGAACGCCTTCTCACGATCGTCGAAAGTGGACATGCCATCGGCTCCTTCTCGTCAACGGGCTTACCCCGCCTTCGTTTGTTTCAATACCAGTTCTGTGTCTAGGCCAGGAAATCATATTTGTCGCGCATTTCGCCCCGGGGGAACGCTGACAGCCCTTGTGCGCAGGCAGCCCCATCGCGTTGTCCAAGGCAGCGCTGAGAGACCGCATGTTGAGGAGAGTATGCGAGCGTTGTTATGGCGAGAAGACGCGTTGTTTCTGACAGAATGCGACTAAAGCAGCGTCCAAGAAACGGGCATTCTGTATTATGAAGGGCCATAATCCAGGAGGTCTAATGCCTCACACTCCTGAATTCTTCTGCCGCGTTGCGACGCCATTAAACGGTTTTGCCGAAATGCGCGCGTAAATGCATAAGCGAGACGGAAATATCGGGGTTGAAAGCCATGCGTTCACATCTCCTGTCGATTTCTTTTATGGCGATTGCCACAACGGCATTTGCAGAGCCATCGGCGACGGTGGAGAACGACTTCGGGATTCTCAACCCAGATGATACCGGAAGGGCAATGCTGCTCCGTAAGATCGAAATGGGCGCACGCGACTCGGTAACATGCTCGCTCGCATTCAATTCAACCAAATACGATGATCACCGGAGCGCTCGTTTTATCGCCAGAGTCTGCGCCGAGGCTGGGATCGTCAAGGCAATGACATGGATGAGCAGCCTTGAGGGGAGCGGGGTCGGCGGCCCCCCAGACCCGAAGGCCGCCGCGATGTGGAACCGCCGCGCCGCGGAGGCGGGCGACCCGATCGGCAAATTCAATTACGGGGTGGATCTCTTGCGCGGCTCGGGCGTGGCTCAAGATGTCCAAACGGGGCGCAAGCTGGTTGATCAAGCCGCGTCGCTTGGGGTCGAAGTTGCGCAGCAGCTCGCAAAAGCGAACTACGACTTGAGCGTCATTACCCCCGATGTCGAGGAATGACGCTCCACAGCACTGATTGCAAAAGCGCGCCCCCTGAATATTGCGCGTTTCGCCCCCGGGGAACGCCGGTAGCCCTTGTGCGCATGGTTTGGCACGGATAGGCAGCGGGACCGCCTTCTATCCAGGAACCCAAATGGCCGAGCAGAGCAGCTTTTACGACACGATCATCATCGGCGCGGGCGCTGCGGGGATGATGTGCGCGGCGCATGCAGGGGCGCGGGGCGGGCGTGTGCTGGTGATCGAGCATGGCGCGGCACCCGGCGAGAAGATCCGGATCTCGGGCGGCGGGCGCTGCAACTTCACCAATCTCGATGTCAGCGCGAAGAATTTCCTCTCGGAAAATCCGCATTTTTGCAAATCCGCCCTCGGCCGCTACACCCAGCATGACTTCATCGGTCTGGTGACCGCGCATGGGATCGCTTGGCACGAGAAATCGCAAGGTCAACTGTTTTGCGACGGGTCGGCGCGGCAGATCATCGACCTTCTCATCAAGCAGATGCACGCGGTCCATGCGCGGCTTTGGCTGCAAAGCAATGTGCTGGAGATCAACCGCTCCGAAAGCCGTTTCGAGCTGACGGTAGAGCGAGAGGGGCGGCGGGTTGGCCTCGCTTGTGATGCCCTGGTTGTTGCGACAGGCGGAAAATCAATTCCCAAGATGGGCGCGACCGGCTTTGGCTATCGTGTCGCCGAGCAATTCGACATGGCGGTGACACCGACCCGGCCTGCCCTCGTTCCCTTCACCTTCTCCGATGAGTTCAAGGCGCAGACGGCCGATCTTGTCGGCATTTCCTTGCCGGCGGTGATCAGCCTCGACCGTGTACGCTTTGCCGACGGGGTCCTGTTCACCCATCGCGGTCTGTCCGGGCCAGCGGTCCTGCAAATCTCGTCCTACTGGCGAGAGGGGCAGTCGATCGCTCTGGATCTGCTGCCCGGCGGCAAATTGCAAGGTGACCTGCGCGCCCAGCGCCAGCAGAGCCCACGGCGATCGCTTGGCACGGCCCTCTCTAGCCATCTGCCCAAGAAGCTCGCGGCGCATCTGACACAGCAATGGCAGAGGACCGATAATCTGGGGACCCTATCCGACAAGGCCTTCGACAGCATTGAGGCGGCGATCCACCGCTGGGAGCTGCGCCCGCTTGGCACGGAAGGCTATCGCACCGCCGAAGTGACCTCTGGCGGCGTGGCCACCGATGGGCTCGATGCGCGGAGCCTGCAAAGCAAAGCGGTGCCGGGGCTTTATTTCATTGGCGAGGTTGTTGACGTGACCGGCTGGCTCGGCGGCTATAATTTTCAATGGGCCTGGTCTTCGGGCTGGGCAGCGGGCACGGCGATCGCCGAGCGGACAACCTGAGCTCCGCAACCCATCCTCGACACCCCTTGTCACCATCCGCGCCGAGCGATCACCGGCTCAGGCCCGCGCCTTTCGACCGGTGAGGGTCACCAGCCCCACCCCGATGGTTGCGCAGACGATACCGACGACCTCGATCGGTCCCAGCACTTCGTCGAACATCAGATAGGCGATGGTTGCTGTCGATGCTGGCACCAGAAAGAACAGGCTCGCGACCCGCGCCGCCTCCCCTGCGCGCAGCAGGAAATACAGCACCGTGATCGCGCCGATCGAGAGGACAAGGACCAGCCAGCTCATCGCGAAGATGAAATCGGGGGTCCAGCTCACCTCATTGGTTTCGATGAGGAGCGCAAGCGGCGCGGTCACAATCCCGGCAGCGATGATCTGGAGGCAATTGCCCGTCACCATCGGCATGCCGCCGAGCCTTCGCTTCTGTATGACTTGCGCCACGGCGATGGCGATGGTGCCGCCGATCATCACACCGAGCCCGATCGGCTCTCCCAGACCATCGCCAAGCTTGCGCCAGATGACGAGAACCACGCCGATCACCCCAAGCAGCATCCCGAACCATTGCAGTGCATTGAGCCGCTCGCCGAGATAGCGGCGGGCCAGCAATGCCGTCACCACCGGTTGCAACCCGGCGATCAGCGCGGCGCTCCCTGCTTCCAGCCCGCGCGAGATTGCAACAAAGGTGCCGGACAGATAGGCCGCATGGATCAGCACCCCGACCACGAAGAGCGCAGGCCAGTGCTCCCGCTTGGGCCAGGGATGCCCCATGGCCACTGCGAAGGCTCCAAGCGCCAGGGCAACCAGGCAAAAGCGAATTGTCAGGAAGGTGAGCGGCTCGGCATAGGGCAAGCCAAACTTCGCGCCGATAAACCCGGTGCTCCAGAGAAGTACAAAGAGCGGTCCGCCCAATCTCGCCAACATTATCCGCTCCCTACCCACAGGCCGCAGCTTTTCACTCGCGTTGCGCGGCATAATTTGATTTGAAAGTGTCATGGAATGCTGCGTCGAGTAAACGCAGGGCAAAATGCCTGATTGTGAATTCGATCCTGCCACGCTGGCGGGCCTGAACGGGCGACGCAAGAACGAAACTGAGAGTACCCAGTCAATGGTACCTGCATTTCTGGGAGGATGCACGTCAATGGATGATATCGGTCCGGACAAGACATTGTTGATCGTCGATGATGACGCGCCCTTTCGCATCCGGCTCGGTCGAGCGATGGAAAAGCGCGGCTTCGAGGTCACTTTGGCCGAGTCGGTGACCGAAGGGCGGACCATCGCCAAAAGCGCACCGCCTGCCTTTGCTGTTGTGGATCTGCGCCTTGAGGACGGGAACGGGCTCGAGGTTGTCGAGGCGCTGCGCGATGCTCGTGAGAGCTCGCGGGTGATCGTGCTGACCGGCTATGGGGCCATCGCCACTGCTGTTGCGGCCGTCAAGATCGGCGCGGTCGATTATCTGGCCAAGCCCGCAGATGCGAATGACATCACCAACGCGCTGCTGTCGCGCGCCGATGACAAGCCACCCCCGCCAGAAAACCCGATGTCGGCCGACCGGGTTCGTTGGGAGCATATTCAGCGGGTGTTCGAGCTGTGCGACCGCAATGTCTCTGAAACCGCACGGCGCCTCAACATGCATCGCCGCACGCTTCAACGCATTCTCGCGAAACGAAGCCCGCGCTGATCGGGGCATTTTAATCTCTGCACCCAGCAATTGCTTGCGCGGCGGACCCATTTGACCTATGTTCAATGCAGCGGTGCTGATCTGATGCAGGATCAGCCGACATAATCGATGAGAGCGGGCCGCGAGGTCCGCTTTTTTGTTTTCCAACCCTCACCTCTCACAGGAGTTGGCCCTATGGCCCTGATCGGGCTTATTGCAAAAACCCCGATGGATGAACGCATTACCCGGATCATCGAACCCTCGGTGCGGGCAATGAATTTTCGGCTCGTGCGTGTCCGGCTCATGGGCGGCGAGCGTCCGACCCTGCAAATCATGGCGGAAAAGCATGATGGCAGCATGGATGTCGACGATTGCGCCGAGCTCTCGCATGCGGTCTCCGCGGTGCTTGATGTCGAGGACCCGATCGATGGCGAATATGTGCTCGAGGTCTCCTCGCCGGGCATCGATCGCCCGCTGACAAGGGCCGAAGATTTCGAGCGCTATGAGGGGTTCGAGGCCAAGCTGGAGACCCGAGAGCTTCTCGATGGGCGCAAACGTTGGCGCGGCGAGATTGTCGGGGTGGCTAGCGAGACCGAAGACGGGCCGGTCACGCATGTCGTGATCGAATATGACATCCCGCGCAATGAGGAGGGTGAGACCTCCGCCCGGATCGCCCTCGCACTCGAGGCGCTTTCCGACGCCCGTCTGGTGATGACCGACGCGCTGATCGAAGAAAGCCTCAAGCGTGGCGGCGCCGCAGGCAAGGCCGCGGACGGGCAGGAAGTGGATCTCGATAATTTCGATGCGGTTGAGACCGAGTTCGACGCATCCCAAGATTCCGGGAACGAAGATACCGCCAGAGATCAGGACAATGAAAGCGAAGGAGGAAACAATGGCCGGCGCCATTAGTGCGAACAAGCTCGAGCTGTTGCAGATCGCCGACGCGGTCGCGCGCGAGAAAATGATCGATCGCGATATCGTCGTGGAAGCCATGGAAGAGGCGATGCAGAAAGCTGCGCGCTCGCGTTATGGCTCGGAATATGACATCCGCGCCCGGATCGATCGCAAGACCGGTGAGACCCATATGTCGCGTGTGCGCGAGGTTGTGGAGGAAGTCGAGAATCACTTCACCCAGATCACGCCGCAAGACGCCAAGAGCCGGTATGATTATGACGGCGAAATCGGCGGTTTTGTCACCGAGGAACTGCCGCCGATGGATTTCGGCCGCATCGCTGCTCAGACCGCCAAGCAGGTGATCTTGCAAAAGGTGCGCGAGGCCGAGCGGCTCAAGCAGTATGAAGAATTCAAGGATCGCGTCGGCGAGATCGTCAACGTGCCGGTTAAACGGGTCGAGTATGGCAATGTCATCCTCGATATCGGCCGAGGCGAGGGGATGCTGCGCCGGGACCAGTTGATCCCGCGCGAAAGCTTCCAGGCCAATGACCGGGTACGGGCGTTGATCAAGGAAGTACGCTCGGAATTGCGCGGCCCGCAGGTTTTCCTGTCGCGTACCGCTCCCGAGTTCATGTCCAAGCTCTTCGCTCAGGAGGTGCCGGAGATCTATGACGGCGTTATCGAGGTGAAGGCGGTGGCGCGCGATCCGGGCAGCCGGGCCAAGATTGGCGTGATCTCCTATGACAATGGCATCGACCCGGTCGGGGCCTGTGTGGGTATGCGCGGCAGCCGGGTGCAGGCCGTGGTTGCTGAACTGGGCGGCGAGAAGATCGACATCATTCCCTGGTCGGAAGATGCGGCGAGCTTCATCGTCAACGCCCTGCAACCGGCCGAAGTCACCAAGGTGGTGATGGATGAGGACGCCAAGCGCATCGAGGTCGTTGTGCCCGATGATCAGCTTTCCCAGGCGATTGGGCGGCGCGGCCAGAATGTGCGCCTGGCATCCCAGCTCACCGGCTGGGACATCGACATCATGACTGAAGCCGATGAGTCCGAACGGCGCCAGCGCGAGTTTGCCGAGCGCACCGCCGCCTTCATGGAAGCGCTGAATGTCGATGAGATGGTGGCGCAAGTGCTGGTCTCCGAAGGCTTCGCCTCGCTCGAAGAGGTGGCCTATGTCGAACCTGAAGAACTGACCGTCATCGAGGGCTTCGACGAAGCCACGGCGGAAGAGCTTCAGGCCCGTGCGCGCGAGAGCATCGAAGAGATGAACCAGCGCACGCTGGAGGACGCGCGCGCCAAGGGTGCCGAAGAAGCCTTGATCGAGTTCTCCGGGCTCTCCCCGCAGATGATCGGTGCCCTGGTCGGAGCCGGCATTCTGACGCTCGAGGAATTCGCCACCTGCGCCGATTGGGAATTGTCGGGCGAGTGGACCGAAGGGCCCGATGGCAAGCGGGTCAAAGAGAACGGTATTCTCGAAGCCTTCGATGTCGATCTGGCCGAGGCGCGCAACCTGATCATGTCCGCGCGTGTCGCGGTCGGGATGGTCGATCCGGATGCGTTGCTGGCGCTGGTCGACAGCGAAAGCGCCGAAGGCGATGCCGGAGAGGACCCGGACGGAGAAACGGACGCGTTTGGTGGCGATGATACCGATCCGGAGGCGCAATAACGCGCCCGATCATATAGAAGATGGCCCGATCATGAGCCGAGGTGGCAGAACCAAATCCGATGACGAAGGCTGCGAGCGCCGCTGTATCGTCACCGGACAAAGCAGCCCGAAGGAGGGGTTGATTCGGTTCGTGATCGGACCGGACGCACTGGTCGTTCCGGATCTTGCGGAGAAACTGCCGGGGCGCGGTCTTTGGCTGAGCGCCGATCGAGCCGTTCTCGACAAGGCAATCAGCAAGAATGCATTCTGTCGGGCGGCGCGTGCTAAGGTGGCGCTGCCCGAAGATTTCATCGCGCTGATCGAGGCGCTCTTGCTAAAACGGGCCATCGCCTCCATCTCCTTGTGCAGGAAGGCTGGTTGCGCCGTTGCTGGCGCTGAGAAATGCCGGGAGGCTTCTTTCGACGCCACCGCCCTCATTCAGGCTCAGGACGGTGCCGATGGCGGCAAGCGCAAGATGCGCGCAGCGATTCGGAACAATTCGGGTGATGTGCCTGAATTTTCCTGCCTGACCAGTGAAGAATTGGGTTTGGCTTTTGGGCGCAATTCTGTGATACATGCGGTCCTGACCCATGGAGGCGCAGCAGATCGAGCGATCCGGGCTTGCGCGAAGCTTCAGGGAATGCGGCCAGGAGATACCGAAGCCTCGCAGGCGAGTGCGGATTGACCGCTTTCGCCCCACTGGGCGTTGGTAGGAGCAGGTGCTGGATCTTTTCGGCGCCGATCAACCAGCCAGAGAGACCAATGCGCCCGAGCATCTTCGGGTAGACGTGCAACAGGAAAAGGGTCGGACAATGCAACTCTAGCACCTACCGACCAAAGAGAAGGCGACGGAATGAGTGAACGGGAAACAGGCGGCGGACGGCGTGGTTCTGGCGGGGGCTCGAAGACTTTGAGCCTTGGCGGCGGATCCGGGTCGGGCTCGGTGCGCCAACAATTCCCCCGAGGACGCGGCAAGGCGGTTGTGGTCGAGACCAAAACCAAGCGCCGCACGATCAACAAGCCCGCCGAACAGAGCGCTAAGCCTGCGGGCGCATCTTCCTCGTCTGATCAAATCAAACGCGCAGCCAAAGCGGCGGGCGTGTCCGAGGACGAATACAAGCGTCGCTTGAAGGCGCTTGAAGCGGCCAAGGTCGCCGAGGTCGAGCGCAAGAAGCGTGAAGCCGAGGAAAGCAAGCGTCGCGCAGAAGAAGAAGCGCGTCGCAAGGTCGAAGAGGAAGAGCGCAAGCGCCGCGAAGTCGAAGAGGCCGCCGCGCGCAAGCTCGAAGAGGAAGAGCGCAAGCGCCGCGAATCCGAAGAGGCCGCCGCTGCCGCCGCCACCGAGGCCAAGGAAGCACAAGCTGCGGAACGGGCAGCTCCGGCAGCTCCTGCGGCTGCGGAAAAAGCTGCCCCGCGTCCGAAACCTGCCGCCAAGTCCGACAGCAGTGATGACGCGCGCCGCGCACCTGCGCCCAAGGCCCGCGTTCAGGAACCGCCCAAGAAAGGCGCCGGTGCCCAGCGTGCTGGAGATGAGCGCCGCAGATCATCGAAACTGACCATCAACCGGGCTCTGACCAGCGATGGCGAAGAGGGGCGCCAACGCTCGCTCGCCGCCATGCGCCGCCGTCAGCAGCGTGAAAAGCGCAAGATGGGGGGCCCGAGCGAGAAACCGTCCAAGGTCTATCGTGACGTTATCGTGCCCGAGGTCATCACCGTTCAGGAGCTCGCGCAGCGGATGTCCGAGCGCGCTGCGGATGTTGTGAAGTCCCTGATGAAAATGGGCATGATGGTGCGCATGAACGACGCCATCGATCAGGACACCGCCGAACTGCTGGTGACGGAATTCGGCCACCGGGTCAGCCGGGTGTCAGAGGCGGATGTCGAGGAATCCATCGTTGTCAGCGAAGACAATGATGAAGACCTGGTCCCACGCGCACCGGTTGTTACCGTGATGGGCCATGTCGATCACGGCAAGACGTCGCTGCTCGATGCACTGCGCAAGACCGATGTCGTCTCTGGCGAGGCGGGTGGGATTACCCAGCATATCGGCGCCTATCAGGTGACCACTGCTGACGGCAATATCGTCAGCTTCCTCGACACGCCGGGCCACGCTGCCTTTACCTCGATGCGCTCGCGCGGCGCGCAGGTGACGGATATCGTGATCCTTGTCGTCGCCGCCGATGACTCGGTGATGCCGCAGACGATCGAGGCGATCAGCCACGCCAAGGCAGCCGGGGTCCCGATGATTGTCGCGATCAACAAATGCGACAAACCCGCAGCCGATGCGCAGAAGGTGCGCGTCGAGCTCCTGCAACATGATGTGCAGGTCGAAGGCATGGGCGGCGATGTGCTCGATGTCGAGTGCTCGGCCATCACCGGCCAGGGTCTCGATCAGATCCTCGAGAATATCGCCCTGCAAGCTGAGATCCTCGAACTCAAGGCCAACCCCAACCGGGCAGCAGAGGGCGCCGTGATCGAAGCGAAGCTCGATGTTGGCCGTGGCCCGGTCGCCACCGTGCTGGTCCAGCGCGGTACGCTGCGGGTCGGGGATATCTTCGTGGTCGGCGAGCAATGGGGCAAGGTGCGTGCGCTGATCAATGATCAAGGCAATCGCGTCGATGAAGCCGGTCCTTCGGTGCCGGTGGAAGTTCTCGGCCTCAATGGCACGCCCGAAGCCGGCGATACGCTCAATGTGGTCGCCGACGAGGCCAAGGCACGCGAGATCTCGGAATATCGCCAACGCAAGGCCAAGGATAGCGCTGTCGCGGGTACGAAAACCTCGCTCGACCAGCTTCTGGCCCAGGCCAAGCAGGATGCCGATGTCAAGGAACTGCCCATTGTCCTCAAAGGCGATGTGCAAGGGTCGGTCGAAGCGATTGTCCAGGCGATGGAAAAGATCGGAAACGAGGAAGTGCGCGTGCGCATCCTGCATTCAGGGGTCGGTGCGATCACTGAGTCGGATGTGACCCTCGCGGAAGCCTCCGGTGCACCGATCATCGGCTTCAACGTCCGTGCGAATGCACCGGCGCGTGACGCCGCTCAGCAGCGCGGTATTGAGATCCGGTATTACTCGATCATTTACGATCTGGTCGACGACATCAAATCCGCCGCCTCGGGCTTGCTCACCCCTGAGGTGCGCGAGCAGTTCATCGGCTACGCGTCGATCAAGCAGGTGTTCAAGGTCTCGGGCGTTGGCAAGGTGGCCGGCTGTGTCGTCACCGAAGGCGTCGCCCGCCGCTCCGCCGGTGTGCGCTTGCTGCGTGACGATGTGGTGATCCATGAAGGCACGCTGAAGACGCTCAAGCGCTTCAAGGATGAGGTCAAGGAAGTCCCCGCCGGTCAGGAATGCGGTATGGCCTTCGAGAACTACGACGACATCCGCGAAGACGACGTTATCGAGATCTTCGAGCGCGAGGAGATCGAGCGTAAGCTCGACTAAGAGGCTGGGGGGAGCTGATGTCGCGTTTGATGCGCAGTTTGGCCAAGAGGCGGCATCGCCTCTGGCCACGTCCGCGTGTTGCCGAGCGCTTTGGCGCGCGCTGGCTGCTCGATCCGGCCGATGGCAATGACCTCAATTTCTTGAGCGGCAAAGAGCCCGAGCCGCGCCAGCGCGCCGCCTTCTCCGCCCTGATCGCGCATGAAAAGCCGGTACGGTTCATCGATTGCGGGGCCAATGCCGGGCTTTACAGCGTGCTGCTAGGCCTCGAGCATGATTTCGAGCAGGGGATCGACGCATTTGAGCCGGTCAAGGCCACCCATGCCCGCCTTGTCGCCAATCTCTGGCTTAACGGGCTCACGGCCAAGGCCCGCGCGCATCATTGTGCGCTGGGGGCTCAGACTGGCGAGGCCGAGATCAATCTCATGCCCGCAGCATCGGGCCGCGCCTCGATCATGGATCGGTTCAAGGGCGGGCAATCCGAGACCATCCAGATCCGGCGGCTTGATGATCTGCTGAAAGACGAGGCGCAGGGGCGCGCTTTGGCGATCAAGATCGATGTCGAGGGCGCGGAAATGATGGTGATCGAAGGCATGCAGAATGTCTTGCGCGCCCATGATTGCATCCTCCAGATCGAGGCCTTCAACAACGCGCTGCCAGCCCTGCAAGAGAGAATGAGCCACGTAGGCTACCGGGAAATCGGGCGGATCGAGAGCGATAGCTATTTCGCCGCCGAGAACCGGGCGAGCGTGCTGAAAGGAATGATATGAGCCGCCGTGAACCGAACCTGTCCGGCCCCTCGCAACGTCAACTCAAGGTCGGTGAGAATGTCCGCCGCGCGCTCTCGGATGTGCTGATGCGCGGCGATATCCACGATGCTGCGCTGGGGCGGATGTCAATCACTGTCTCCGAGGTGCGCATGAGCCCGGATCTGCGCCATGCGACCGCTTTCGTCCTCCCTCTGGGCGGGCGTGACGCCGAGCTGGCGCTTGAGGCGCTGAACCAGAATGCGGGCGAGCTGCGGCATCTGGTGACGCGAGCGGTGACGCTGAAATTCTCGCCGCAACTTCATTTCGTGCTGGATGAGAGCTTCGATCGCATGGATACCACCCGCCGCCTGCTCGATGATGAGCGCGTGCGCCGCGATATCGATGCTCGGCACGATGACGACGCCGACACCACCGAATCTGACGACGCATAGGCCGAGGAAGCGAAAATGGCGCGGCGCAAGAAGGGTCGGCCGGTCCATGGCTGGCTGATCGTCGATAAACCCTATGACATCGGCTCGACCCAGGTGGTCAGCAAGGCGCGCTGGGCCTTGCAGGCACAAAAGGCCGGGCATGCGGGAACGCTCGATCCGCTCGCGACCGGGGTGCTGGCAGTGGCGTTCGGTGAGGCGACCAAGACGGTGCCTTACGTGATGGACGCGCTCAAATGCTACCGTTTCACGGTTACCTGGGGCGAGGCGCGCAGCACCGATGATCTCGAGGGAGAGGTGATCGCGCGATCCGATCAGCGGCCCGGCCGCACGGCGATCGAGGCGCTGCTCCCCGAGTTTCAGGGCGAGGTGATGCAACGCCCGCCGCAATTCTCCGCGGTGAAGGTGGATGGCGAGCGCGCCTATGATCTCGCGCGCGATGGCGCCGCCCCCGAGCTGGCAGCGCGGCCGATCTGGATCGAGGCGCTGAGCCTCATCGAGACCCCCAACCCGGATGAAGCGGTGTTCGAGATGATCTGCGGCAAGGGCGGCTATGTGCGCTCGGTCGCCCGCGATCTGGGCGAGCGGCTCGGCTGTCATGGCCATGTCAGCGCCCTGCGCCGGCTCTGGTCGGGTCCGTTTGATCTTCGAAATGCGATTTCCTTTGATAAACTGGACGAATTGCGCGATACGGAAGGGGCTCAAGACTGCTTGATCTCGGTAGCGACCGGGCTGGACGACATCCCGGCTCTGGCCGTCAACGAGGGACAGGCAGCGCAGCTCCGCCAGGGGCGAGCAATCCCAGCGATCGGTGTTGATCTCGGGTATGGGGACACGGTTTGGGCCTCCCTTGAGGGAGAGCCTGTCGCAATCGGAGTCGTCAAGGCCAGTATGATGCACCCGTCGCGCGTCTTCAACCTTGGTGCCTGACCAGGCACCGCATCCGAGAGGATCCCGATGTCGATTACTGCCGAGCGCAAGCAAGAGCTCATGAAAGAATACGCCCAGAGCGAGGGCGATACCGGCTCGCCGGAGGTTCAAATCGCCGTTCTGACCGAGCGGATCACGAACCTGACCGAGCACTTCAAGACCCACAAGAAGGACAACCACTCCCGCCGGGGTCTGCTCAAGCTGGTGGCCCAGCGCCGCAAGCTGCTTGATTATCTGAAGGCCAAGGAAGAAGCCCGATATCAAAAGATTATCGGCGCACTTGGTATCCGGAAGTAAAACTTCAAACGCGCTCCTTCCCCGGGGCGCGTTTTTTCCGTATGGGGCTACCCATAGCCATGTCTTTACGGGAAATCGTGACCGTTTAGGCAAAACTGTCGGGCGGAACCGCCGCCCATCCCGCCGCGCGATCTGGCCCGACGCGCAGCGATCCGTATCAGGGCTCTCCCGGGGGTGCCAGCAATCCGGCAGGCACCGCTAAAGGACAACAGATGTTTAAAATTGCTCGTAGAGAAATCGAATGGGGCGGCGAGACGCTCGTGCTCGAAACCGGTCTGGTCGCGCGTCAGGCTGACGGCGCGGTGATGGCCACCTTGGGCGAGACCACCGTTCTGGCGACCGTCGTGGCCGCGAAATCGGTCAAGCCCGGCATGGATTTCTTTCCCCTGACCGTGAACTATCAGGAAAAGGTTTTTGCCGCAGGCAAGATCCCGGGCGGCTTCTTCAAGCGTGAGGGACGCCCGACCGAGAAAGAGGTACTGACCTCGCGGCTCATCGACCGCCCGATCCGCCCGCTTTTTGCCGACGGGTTCAAGAACGAGACCCAGGTCGTCGTCACCGTCCTCAGCCATGACATGCGCAACGATCCGGACGTGCTCGGTATGGTCGCTGCCTCGGCGGCGCTGACCCTGTCGGGCGTGCCATTCCTCGGCCCGATCGGCGCCGCGCGGGTCGGTTTTGCCAATGGCGAATACATCCTCAACCCGGAAGTCGACAAGGTACAGGATCTCGATCTGGACCTGGTCGTCGCCGGTACCGCCGATGCGGTGATGATGGTTGAATCCGAGGCCAAGGAACTGAGCGAAGAGCAGATGCTCGGCGCGGTTGTCTTCGGCCATAAGGCGATGCAGCCGGTGATCGAGATGATCATTTCGCTGGCAGAGGAAGCCGCGAAGGAGCCGTGGGACCATGTTGCCCCCGATCGCGGTGCCCTGGTCGACAAGATCCGCGGCCTAACCGAAACCGCCCTGCGCGAGGCTTTCTCGACCACCGACAAGCAGGAGCGCCAGAACAAGATCGCCGCCGCCAAGGAAGCGATGCTGGCCGGTCTGAGCGAAGAAGATCTGGCCGACTCTGTCGCCGTCAGCGATTGCTTCAAGAAGATCGAGTCGGAGATCGTGCGCGGGGATATCCTCTCGACCGGTCGCCGGATTGATGGCCGCGACCTGACCACCGTTCGCCCAATCGACTGCCGCGTTGGCCTGCTGCCGCGCACCCATGGCTCGGCGCTGTTCACCCGTGGGGAGACCCAGGGGCTGGTTGTCGCTACTCTGGGTACCGGCGATGACGAACAGATCATCGACGCTCTCGCTGGCGAGTATCGCGAGCGCTTTATGCTCCACTACAACTTCCCGCCCTACTCGGTCGGTGAGGTTGGCCGGATGGGCTCTCCGGGCCGCCGTGAGATCGGCCATGGCAAGCTCGCCTGGCGGGCGCTGCGTGCGGCTCTGCCAGCGCAGGTCGACTTTCCCTACACGATCCGCGTCGTCTCCGAGATCACCGAGTCGAACGGCTCTTCCTCGATGGCGACCGTCTGCGGCGGAAGCCTCGCGATGATGGATGCCGGTGTACCGCTCAAGCGCCCGGTGGCAGGCGTTGCCATGGGCCTGATCCTTGATGGCGAGAAATTCGCCGTGCTCACCGATATCCTCGGTGATGAGGATCATCTGGGCGACATGGACTTCAAGGTCGCGGGTACCGATGCGGGCGTGACCTCGCTGCAAATGGATATCAAGGTCGCCGGGATCACCGAAGCGATCATGAAGCAGGCATTGGCGCAGGCCAAGGACGGCCGGATGCACATCCTCGGCGAAATGGGCAAAGCCCTGACCCAGGGCCGGGCCGAATTCTCCGCCCATGCGCCGCGCATCGAGATGCTTCAGATCCCGACCGACAAGATCCGTGAAGTGATCGGCTCGGGCGGCAAGACCATCCGCGGCATTGTCGAGGAGTCGGGCGCCAAGGTCGACATCAATGATGATGGTACCGTCAAGATCGCCTCGCCCGATGGTGAGAAGATCGAGATCGCCAAGAAAATGATCCTCGGCATCACTGCGGAGCCTGAAGTTGGGCAGGTCTATGACGGCAAGGTCGTCAAGCTCGTCGATTTCGGTGCCTTCGTGAACTTCTTTGGCCCGCGCGATGGTCTGGTCCATATCAGCCAGATCACCGGCGCCAAAAAGGGCGATATGCCCAAGGACCATCTGAAAGAGGGCCAGATCGTGAAGGTCAAGCTCCTCGGTTTCGATGATCGCGGCAAGGTTCGCCTGTCGATGAAAGTGGTCGACCAGCAAACCGGCGAAGATATCGACGCCTGAGCATCCGGCTCTCAAGAGAACTGAGGAAAGCCCCTCTCATCGAGAGGGGCTTTTTTCATGCATGACTGCGCAGGATATGCCCGGCGAGATAGAGCGACCCGGTCACAAGCACGCGGATCGGCCCTTCGGTCTGGTCCAGAACCGCGGCCAGCGCTGCCTCAAGCGAGGGCGCGGCGGCAACTGGCATTCCGGCCGCCGTGACCTGCTCGGCCAGCTCCGCGGCGGTCAGACTGTTGCTCTCGCCCGGTATGGCCACGGTATGCACCGCGCTGGCGAGCCCCTGAAAGGGGGTGAAGAAACCGGCGGCATCCTTGGTGTTCAGCATCCCGGCAATCAGGTGCAAGGGCGCGTCCTGGCGCTCACTCAGCGACGAGAGATGCCCAGCGATCGCGCGGCCCGCGGCGGCGTTATGCCCGCCATCGAGCCAGATCTCGGCGCGGCCCTGCGCCATCGTCACCAGCGGCCCCGAGCGCAGCCTTTGCAGACGCGCTGGCCACTCGGCCCGCTCGCAAGCCGCATGCAGGGGTGCCCCCTCGAGACCCAGAGCGCGCAAGGCTGCAATCGCGGTACCGGCATTGTCGATCTGATGCGCGCCGGGCAAGGCCGGAAGCGGCAGATCGAGCAGGCCCTCGCCGTCCTGATAAACCAGCGCCTCGGCCTCGGTGCTCACATGCCAATCCTGCCCGCCGATGAGCAGTTGCGCGCCGACCCGCAGCGCCGCGTGCTCGATCACCCGCAGGGCGATATCGGATTGCGGCGCGACCACGCAGCGCATCCCGGCCTTCAGAATCCCGGCTTTTTCCGCCGCGATCTCGGCCAGGGTCTCCCCGAGATATTGGGTGTGGTCGATCGAGACCGGCGTGATGACGCCCAGGGCTGGCGCGTCGATGACATTGGTCGCATCGAGTCGGCCACCCAGCCCCACTTCCAGGATCACATAATCCGCAGGCACCCGCGAGAAGGCGAGCAGGGCCGCCGCCGTGGTGATCTCGAAAAAAGTGATCGGCGCGCCGCCATTGGCCCGCTCGCATTCTTCCAGAAGATCCGAGAGCAGTACTTCATCGATCAGCGTGCCAGCGAGGCGAATGCGCTCGTGAAACCGCGCCAGATGCGGGGAGGAATAGACATGCACCCGGCGCCCCGCGGCCTCGAGCCCGGCTCGCAGATAGGCGCAGACCGAACCCTTGCCATTGGTGCCAGCAACATGGATCACCGCGGGCAAACGCCGCTCCGGATGATCAAGCAGCGCAAGCAGCCGCTGCAATCGCCCAAGCGACAGGTCAATCACCTTCGGATGAAGCGTCAACAACCGCTGCAAGATCGCGTCGGAGCGATGCTGCTCGCTCACTCGGCCGCCTGTTTCAGGGTGTCTTCTTCATCCGTCTCGCGCACCAGCGAGCCCGGCTCTGGGAGCTGGCCAGCGGGCAGTTGCGGCAAGCGAAGGAGCATCCGCAGCACCTTCACCAGCTCGGTCCGCATTCCCCGGCGATCCACGACCATGTCGAGCATCCCGTGCTCGAGCAGGTATTCGGAGCGTTGAAACCCTTCGGGCAGCTTTTCGCGGATAGTTTGCTCGATGACGCGCGGTCCGGCAAAGCAGATCAGCGCATTGGGCTCGGCAATCTGGATATCCCCGAGCATCGCATAGGACGCGGTCACTCCGCCGGTGGTCGGGTGGGTCAGGATGGTCAGATAGGGCAGGCCAGCATCGCGCACCATCTGCATGGCGATGGTGGTGCGCGGCATCTGCATCAGCGACAGGATCCCCTCCTGCATCCGCGCGCCGCCCGCCGCAGCGAAGACCAGCAGCGGTGCCTTTCGCTCGACCGCGGCTTCGGCGGCTTTCAGCATCGCATTGCCGACCGCCATGCCCATCGAACCGCCCATGAAGGCGAAATTCTGCACAAAGACCACAGTGTCCACATCGCCGATCGGGCCATGCGCGACCAGCACTGCTTCCTTCTCGCCGGTCTTCTTGCGCGCATCCTTCATCCGATCCGCGTAGCGCTTCTCATCGCGAAAACCGAGCGGGTCGGCCAGAGCCTCGGGCACATCGACCAGCGTGAAAGAGCCATGATCATAGAGCGATTCGAGCCGCTCGCGCGCGCCGATCTGCATGTGATGCGCACAATGCGGGCAGACATAGAGATTTTGCTTGAGCTCGCGATGGAAGATCATCTGCTCGCACGCATCGCATTTGCGCCACAGATTGTCCGGCATGTCCCGGCGCTGGAAAAAGCTGCTGAATTTCGGCAGCCCGACATTGTTCATCCAGTTCATGTGCGCGCACTCGCCATTTCTCTTCCGCAGCCCATCACTCGGCACTTACCCGAGCACGGTGGGCCCCTTCGCATAGAAGTTGGACATAGCGGAGCGTTTCGTCAACGTCACCGCATTCTGCCATCTTTCCGACGATGGCCGATCCAACGACAACCCCATCAGCCACGCGGCCAATCTCGGCAGCGTTTTCGGGCGACTTGACCCCGAAGCCGACACAGACCGGCAGGCCGGAGGCCTTGCGCAGCCGCTCCACCGCGGGCGCTACGGCCTGCGCATTTGCCGATGCCGAGCCGGTCACACCGGTGATCGAAACATAGTAGACAAAGCCGGAGGTGTTGGCGAGGACCGAAGGCATGCGGGCATCATCGGTGGTTGGGGTCGCCAGGCGAATGAAGCTCAAGCCCGCCTTCGCGGCAGGGATGCACAGCTCGTCATCCTCCTCGGGCGGCAGATCGACAACGATCAACCCATCGATCCCGACCTCGACCGCGCGGGCCAGGAAGGCATCGACACCCATCGCATAGATCGGATTGTAATAGCCCATCAGGATGATCGGCGTTTGCTGTTCCTCCTCGCGGAACCGGCGCACCATCTCCAGCGTGCGCGCCAGCGTCGCCCCCGCTTCAAGCGCCCGTTGACCGGCAAGCTGGATCGCCGGGCCATCCGCCATCGGATCGGTGAAGGCCTGGCCAAGCTCGATGATATCGACCCCCGCGCCCGGCAATCCCTTCATCAGCCGCAAAGAACTCTCCAGATCCGGATCGCCGCCCATGATATAGGCGATGAAAGCGGGGCGATCCTCACTCTTCGTCTTTGCGAAAGCGGCATCGATGCGTTCGGTGGTCATGCGCTGATCTCCTCGCCCAGGGCATCGGCGACGGTGAAGATATCCTTGTCGCCGCGCCCGCACATGTTCATCACCAGCAAATGGTCCTTGGGCAAATCCGGCGCGATCTTCAGCACATGCGCCAGCGCATGGCTGGGTTCGAGCGCCGGTATGATACCCTCCAGTCGGCAGCAGGTTTGGAACGCATCCAGCGCCTCGCGGTCGGTGGCATAGACATACTCGACACGGCCGATATCGTGCAGCCAGGAGTGCTCCGGCCCAATGCCCGGATAATCGAGCCCGGCCGAGATCGAATGACCCTCGATGATCTGGCCATCTGCATCCTGAAGCAGATATGTGCGGTTGCCATGCAGCACGCCCGGCCGCCCGCCGGTCAGCGAGGCCGCATGCTCCATCCGCTCATCGACACCATGACCGCCCGCCTCGACCCCGATGATCCGCACCTCGCGATCATCGAGGAAGGGGTGAAACAGCCCCATCGCATTGGAACCGCCCCCGATACAGGCAACGAGAGTGTCGGGCAGGCGCCCTTCACGCTCGAGCATCTGTGCCCGCGCTTCCTGACCGATGATCGACTGGAAGTCGCGCACCATGGCTGGGTAGGGATGCGGGCCCGCGACGGTGCCGATGCAATAAAAGGTGTTCTCGACATTCGTAACCCAGTCGCGCAGCGCTTCGTTCATCGCGTCCTTGAGGGTGCCGCGCCCGGCAGTGACCGGCACCACCTTCGCACCGAGCAGCCGCATCCGGAAAACGTTGGGTTTTTGGCGCTCAACATCGGTCGCGCCCATGAACACCACGCATTCGAGCCCGAAACGCGCGCAGACCGTCGCTGTCGCCACACCATGTTGCCCAGCGCCGGTCTCGGCGATGATCCGCTTCTTGCCCATGCGCATCGCCAGCAGGATCTGGCCGAGCACGTTGTTGATCTTGTGCGCGCCGGTATGGTTGAGCTCGTCACGCTTAAGATAGATCTTGGCGCCGCCACAATGCTCGGTCAGGCGCTCGGCGAAATAGAGCGGCGAGGGGCGGCCGACATAATGGGTCCACAGATCTTCCATCTGCGCAGCAAAGCTCGGATCGGTCTTGGCATGCTCGTAATGCTTTTCCAGATCAAGGATCAGCGGCATCAGGGTCTCGGCGACGAAACGCCCGCCAAAGATGCCAAAGCGCCCATGCTCATCTGGGCCGCTGCGATAGGTATTGGTTCTCTCGGGCGTCATGCCCTCTCCCTTTGATCAAATTGGCCGCAGCCGGACTGCGCCGCGGCAATAAAAGCTCGGATCTTGTCCGGATCCTTCACGCCAGGTGCCGATTCCACGCCCGATGAGACATCTATCTGGCGGGCCCCGGTGAGATTGATGGCTTGCGCCACATTCTCAGGGGTCAGGCCACCGGCCAGCATCCAGGGCCGACGCCAAGACCGACCGACGATCACTTGCCAGTCAAAAGCAATGCCGTTGCCGCCTGGCAGCTTCTCACCCGGTTTCGGCTTGGCATCGCACAGGATCTGATCGGCAACCTCCTCATAGGGCTCGATGGCAGCGAGGTCGTCTTCGGTGGCGATCTGCACCGCCTTCATCACCGGCAGCCCCGACATCGCCCGGATTTGCGCGACGCGCTCGGGCGTCTCGCTGCCATGCAATTGCAGCATGTCGATGGGCACAGAGGCGCAGACCTTCCGGACTTGCTCATCGTCAGGATCGACGAGCAACCCCACCTTGCACATACCGATCGGCGCCGCCCACGCCGCCTCTCGGGCCTGCTCGATCGCGACATGACGGGGCGAGCGCTCGAAAAACACAAAGCCGATATAGCGTGCCCCTGCCTCCGCCGCGACTTCGACATCGCTGGGGGACCTGAGGCCACAAATCTTCACAGACACCATTGTCTCCGATCAGCGCCTGGGCAGGGCCGGCGGCGCGACACTGTCCGGATTATCCATGGCCTTCATCGATTGGCGGAATTGTTCATTCTGCCGCCTGAGCACGACAACCTCGCGATTGCTGTCGCGCAGGGAGCGGCGGACGGGGCGGTATTTGTCATAGAGCATGACAATGCCCACGATCAAGCCAAGCGCCAGGGCCGCGAGGATGATATAGAAGAGCGGCACCTGACGCGGTTGCAGAGCAGCAAAGCCGAGGCCGAAAGGGTCAAGATTGATCTCGACCGGCTGGCTGTTCGTCACCATGACCGCAGCCAGGACAATCAGAACCGGCAACCAGAACAGTCTTGATATCCAGCGCATAATTTCTCCTCAAACCCGCGCATCAACTAGAACGCGGCAAACGGTCTTACTCTTCGCCCGGGTTCATTCGCTCGCGCAGTTCCTTGCCGGCTTTGAAGCGCGGCGCCACTTTCGGCGGAACCTTCACCGCGGCGCCGGTTTTGGGATTGCGGGCCAGACGGGCATCGCGCTTGCGCACGGAGAAGGCGCCAAATCCGCGCAGCTCCACGCGCTTCCCCTCGACCATCGCGTCGATCATGGTGTTGAACACCGTCGCCACTACCAACTCGGCGTCCCGGCCGGTGAGTTGCGGATTTTCGTCAGCGATTTGCGCGATCAGCTCAGACTTGATCATCAGCGCCACCCTCATGGCAGAAAAGCACTGGCTTCTTTCTGCCACGCCCCTGTCAAGCGGTCAAACCCAAGCAGCCTTCGCCACCCCCGGACAGACATGAAAAGAGCGCCGCTGGTTTCCCGGCGACGCTCGTATTCTTCTTCAGGCCGGGTTATTCGCCGGTTGTGTCCTGGCTCTTGAGAGCCGCACCGAGAATATCGCCCAGCGAGGCACCGCTGTCGCTCGAGCCATATTGCTCGACCGCCTGCTTCTCCTCATCGATCTCGAGTGCCTTGATCGACAGGTTCATGCGGCGCGAGTTCTTGTCGAGATTGGTGACCTTGGCGTCGAGCTTGTCACCGACCGAGAAGCGGTCGGGCCGTTGCTCATTGCGATCACGCGACAGATCCGAGCGGCGGATAAAGGCTTTGGAGCCGTTGACCTCGACCTCGATACCGCCATCCTCGATCGCGGTAACAACCGCAGTGACGATCGCCCCGCGCGCGACACCTTCGGTGGCTTGCTGGAACGGATCACCCTCGAGCTGCTTGATCCCGAGCGAGATACGCTCTTTCTCCGGATCGACATCGAGGACCACGGCGCGGACCATCTCGCCCTTCTTGTAGTCCTGGATCGCATCGTCGCCCGAGCGGTTCCAGTCGAGATCCGACAGGTGCACCATGCCGTCGATATCGCCCTCGAGGCCGATGAACAGACCGAATTCGGTGATGTTCTTGACTTCGCCTTCGATCTCGGTACCGGCCGGATGGGTGGCAGAGAAGCTGTCCCAGGGATTGTCGACACATTGCTTCAGGCCCAGCGAGACGCGGCGCTTGGACGGATCGACATCCAGCACCATGACTTCGACTTCCTGGCTGGTGGAGACGATCTTGCCCGGATGCACGTTCTTCTTGGTCCACGACATTTCGGACACGTGCACGAGGCCTTCGACGCCCGGCTCCAGCTCAACAAAGGCACCATAATCGGTGATGTTGGTGACACGGCCAGAGAACTTGGCGCCCAGCGGGTATTTCGCTTCCACACCGTCCCATGGATCGGCCATGAGCTGCTTCATGCCGAGGCTGATGCGCTGGGTTTCCTTGTTGACCTTGACCACCTGCACCTTCACGGTCTCGCCGATGGTGAGCACTTCCGACGGGTGGTTGACGCGGCGCCACGCCATGTCGGTGACGTGCAGCAGGCCGTCGACACCGCCCAGATCCACGAATGCACCGTAATCGGTGATGTTCTTGACCACACCATCGATGATGTCGCCTTCGGCCAGTTTGCCGACGATCTCGGCACGCTGCTCGGCGCGGCTTTCCTCGAGGATCGAGCGGCGCGAGACGACGATATTGCCGCGGCGGCGGTCCATTTTCAGGATCTGGAACGGCTGCGGTACACCCATCAGCGGGCCAACATCGCGCACCGGACGCACATCGACCTGGCTGCCCGGCAAGAAGGCCACGGCACCGCCGAGATCGACGGTGAAGCCGCCCTTGACCCGGCCGAAGATGGCGCCTTCAACGCGCTCGCCCGCGTCATTGGCTTTCTCGAGACGATCCCAGGCTTCTTCGCGCTTGGCCTTGTCACGCGACAGAACGGCTTCGCCGCGCGCGTTTTCCGAGCGTTCGAAGTAGACTTCGACCTCGTCGCCAACCTCGATTTCGGGGTCATGGCCCGGGCTGGCAAATTCCTTGAGCTCGACACGGCCTTCCATCTTGAAGCCAATATCGATGATGGCTTGGCCATTCTCGATGGCAAGCACGGTTCCCTTTACGACAGCGCCCTCATAGGGGGAGCTGTCAGAGCCGAAGCTCTCATCGAGCATGGCTTCAAAATCTTCCATCGACGGTGCGGAAGAATCATTCATCAGGTGGGTCTCCTAAAAACACTATTCCGGCCAGCCGGTTGTCTCCGACGGTCTCTCGATTGCGTACAGATTGGTGGAAAACGCTGATCCGAAACAACCAAAAGGGTCCAGGCAATTGCCTGACCCCAGCCCTGCTCAACGCAAGTACGGCTCCAGAATTTCAGCGGCTTTGGCCACGGCTTCGTCTATAGCCAAATTCGTCGTGTCTAGCAAGTGCGCGTCATCGGCCTGGCGCAAGGGCGCGCTGGCGCGCTCGCGGTCGCGTTTGTCGCGCGCAATGACATCGCTCAACACGGTCGCATAATCGGCCGGGTTTCCCCCCTGCGCCAGCTCGGCGCAGCGGCGACGGGCGCGCTCTTCTGGCGAGGCGGTGATGAACAGCTTCACCGTCGCATCGGGGCAGATTACGGTGCCGATATCGCGCCCATCGAGCACCGCGCCGCGCATGCCGCCGAGCGGATTGCGGGCAAACCAGCGCTGATATTCGAGCAACGCCTGACGCACCTGGGGGATCTGAGCGATGATGCTCGCTGCCCTCGCTGTTGCCGGCAAGCGCAAGTCCTGGCGGTGAAAATCCGGCTGTTCCAAGCCTCGCGCCATCCGCGCAGCCGCCTCTTGATCGTTGAGCGGCAGCCCGGCCTCGAGCATTTTCGCGCCAACTGCCCGGTACAGCAACCCGGTATCGAGATAAGCGAGCTGAAACCGCCCGGCGATGCGCCGCGAGATTGTCCCCTTGCCAGAAGCCGCAGGTCCGTCAACAGCGACAACCAGCGGGGATGCACGATCACTCATGACCAGCCCCGAGGCCTGGATCCTCGTCAAGAACCAGATCCGCGCCCAGCCCCTGCATCAGCGGCAGGAAATTGGGGAAACTGGTGGCAATCGGACCTGCGTCATCGATCGTGACCGGCTCTTGCGCCGCCAGGCCCAGCACGGCAAAGGACATCGCAATGCGGTGGTCGAGTTCACTGGACACCAGCGCGCCGCCGCGCACGCCATCGGCGCCGCGACCAAATACGGTCATGCTATCCTCGGTTTCCTCGACCTCGACCCCGCAGGCCCGCAACCCCGTTGCCATCGCAGCGATCCGGTCGGTCTCCTTGACCCGCAATTCCTTCACCCCGCGCATCACCGTCGGCCCTTGCGCAAAAGCAGCCGCTACGGACAGGATCGGGTATTCGTCAATCATCGACGCAGCCCGTTCCGGGGGCACTTCCACCCCCTTGAGCGCCGAGAAACGCACGATCAAATCCGCGACCGGCTCTCCGCCCTCCTCGCGCTCGTTCTGAAGCGTCAAGTCGGCGCCCATCTCTTGCAACGTTTCGTAAAGACCGGCGCGGGTCGGATTGAGACCGATGCCCGGCACCTGCAAATGAGACCCTTCGACCAGCAGCGCCGCAACAACCGGGAAGGCGGCAGAGGAGGGATCGCGCCCGACCTGGATCTCCTGGCCCTTCAGCTCCGGCTGACCCTGCAAGCGAATGAACCGACCCTGCGCCCGCTCATCGACCTCGACAACCGCACCAAAGCCACGCAGCATGCGCTCGGTATGATCGCGCGTCGCCTCGTCTTCGATCACGCAAGTTTCGCCCGGCGTATTCAATCCAGCCAGCAAGACCGCGGATTTCACTTGCGCCGAAGGAACCGGCAAGCGGTACTCGACCGGGACAGGCTCCTTGGCCCCGATCAGCGTGAGCGGCAAGCGCCCTTCGCTCCGGCCCACCGAGCTCGCACCGAACAGCGCCATCGGTTGCAGGATCCGGTTCATCGGCCGTTTGCGCAAGGAAGCATCGCCGGTAAAGGTCGTGTTGAAGCCATGCGTGGCCACCGCCCCCATCACCAGCCGAACGCCGGTGCCGGAGTTGCCGTGATCGAGGACATCTTCGGGCTCGCAGAACCCGCCGGTCCCGACACCATCAACTTCCCACTCGCCAAGGCCCTTGCGCACAACCGTCGCGCCGAGTGCCCGCATTGCCTTGGCGGTATCGAGAACGTCCTCGCCCTCCAGCAGCCCGGTGATCCGGGTTTTGCCAATCGCCATCGCCCCGAAAATCAGCGCGCGATGCGAGACCGATTTATCGCCCGGAATAGGCGCTTCGCCGCGAAGACCGCTGCTTTTACGCGCGATCAACGGAATGGATGGGCCGCTTCCAGCCATAAGAATACCTCGAACCAGAGTGCCGCAGCCAACCTGCCCCTAAATGCGTCGGAACCGCAGATAGCAGGGGCGGCGACCCTCTCGCAACGCCTTTGCTTCATAGCGGGTCCGCGTCCAACCATCCCAGGGTTGATGCCAGTCGGCAGACCGCTCCGCGAGCCACTCAAAGGCCCCGTGATCCATGACCTGCTGCAATGTGTGGCGGATATAGTCCGGAATATCGCTGGCAACGCGCAGCTCCGCACCAGGGCGCAGGATACGGGCGAATTGATCGAGATTTTCCGGATTGATAAAGCGGCGCTTGTGGTGGCGCAGCTTTGGCCAAGGGTCTGGGTAGAGCAGATAGGCCCGCCCCAGCCCTGCATCGGGCAGCACATCCATCAGATCGCGGGCATCATGAGCATGCAGGCGGATATTCTCAACGCCCTCACGCTCGATCGCGGCAACGAATTTCGCCACGCCATCCACGTAATGCTCCGAGCCGATCAACCCGAGTTCCGGATGCGCCTTGGCAAGCGCAAGCAGGTGTTCGCCGCCGCCAAAACCGATCTCGAGCCACACATCCTCAACCGGGCCAAAAAGAGCGCCGAGATCGACTTTTGATCGGCCCGGATTTTCGTCATGACGCACGCCCGGCACCGAAAGCGCCGGGAGCAAGCTGGTCATCAAACCTTCCTGACCGGCGCGCAGCTTATGGCTGCGGCGCCGCCCATACAGGTTGCGCCACGCCTTTGCGTGGCCCTCATTCTCAGGCACCTGAACGCACCCTCAAACTTCGCTAGGAATTGCCGCCTTGAGCGCCTCGACCAGATTGGTGCGCTCCCAGGAGAACCCGCCCTCATCATCCGGCGTGCGGCCGAAATGGCCATAGGCAGCGGTGCGCCGGTAGATCGGACGGCCAAGCGCGAGCTGATTGCGAATGCCGCGCGGCGTCAGATCCATCGAAGCCCAGACGGCCTTCTCGATCTGAGCCTCATCGACCTTGTTGGTGCCATAGGTATCGACATAGATCGAAAGCGGCTTGGCAACGCCGATTGCGTAGGAGAGCTGGATGCAGCAGCGATCCGCGAGCTCGGCCGCGACGACATTCTTCGCCAGATACCGCGCCACATAAGCCGCCGAGCGATCCACCTTGGTCGGATCCTTGCCCGAAAACGCCCCGCCGCCATGCGGTGCCGCACCGCCATAGGTGTCGACGATGATCTTGCGCCCCGTCAAACCGGCGTCACCATCAGGACCACCGATCACAAAGGCGCCGGTCGGGTTGACATGCCACTCGGTCGCGTCGCTCAGCCAGCCTTCCGGGAGCACTTCGCGGATATACGGCTCGATGACTTCCCGAACCTTTTGCGAGGACCAGCTCGGCTCCAGATGCTGGGTCGAAAGGACCAGCGACGTCACCTCAACCGGCTTGCCCCCGGCATAGCGCAAGGTGAGCTGGCTCTTGGCATCGGGGCCCAGAAGCGCGGCCTCACCGGTTTTAGCCTTGCGAGCCTCGGTGAGCCGCTTGAGAATTGCATGCGAGTAGTGAATCGGCGCCGGCATCAGCGCCTCGGTCTCATTCACCGCATAGCCGAACATGATCCCCTGATCGCCAGCACCATCCGCATCGACGCCCTGCGCGATATGCGCCGATTGCGCATGCAGATAGTTGGAAACTTGCAGGTTGTTCCAGTGAAAGCCACGCTGCTCATATCCGATCTCGCGCACGCAATCGCGCACCAGACCTTCAACCTCGCTGAGCACCTCGCCGGGGCCGCGTACTTCACCGGCAACGACAACACGATCGGTGGTCGCAAGCACCTCGCATGCGACACGCGCCTCGGGATCTCGCTCCAGATATCCATCGAGAACGGCATCAGAGATCTGATCGCATACCTTGTCCGGATGCCCTTCAGAGACGGATTCCGAAGTGAATAGATAGTCGAGACGGGCCACGTTAAAACTCCAAGCGCAAGTCTGCCGGCTCAGGAAGCGAGCCACCCGCCGTTATTGTCAGGAATTGCCGCTCGTCAACCCGTCAGCGTGCCATGAACCATTCTGTTTCGGGCGTTCTTCCGGTCCGGCGAGCGTCTTGACCAGATCAACGATCCGTTTGCGAGTCTCGGCGCTATCGATCTGGCTGAAGGCCATGTTGAGTTGCAGACCCTCAGCGCTGGAGACAAACTCCATCAATCCGGCGGTATCATGCGCTTCTTCGCGCATGCCGTTGACAACCCCTGGATCGACGCCATCGGGCAAGTCTTCAAAGAAGAATTGTACGGTTACACCAAGAAGTCGTGCGATTTCAAAAAGGCGGCTGGCACCAATTCGGTTGGCGCCCTTTTCGTACTTTTGCACTTGCTGGAAAGTAAGCCCTAGCTGCTCGCCCAGTTTCTCCTGGCTCATTCCCACCACCATCCGGCGCAGCCGCACGCGACCGCCGACATGGACATCGATTGGATTGGGGGATTTATTCACCGTCGTTCCTCTCAGAAACCGGCCGCCGGAGACCCATTTTAATATTGCGGCTGCTAACCATCATTCCTTAACGGGAATCTGTATACGACAAAAGTTGCTGCCATCAACCCTAGCAAAAGAAGGAATGGCACGGAACCCCAGCGAGAATACGCAGTTTCCCGCAAGGATGGTGGCAATAATACATCTAAAGTGCCTCGATCCAGCAGATCGATGTGCGCCGCAACATCGCCATACGGACCGATGAGTCCAGAAATTCCGGTATTGGCGGACCGAATGAATGGCAAACCTTGCTCTATCGCGCGCATACGCGCCTGCACAAAGTGCTGGTAGGGCCCACCACTTTCGCCGAACCAGGCGTCATTTGTAATTTGAAGTAAATATTCCGGACGATCCCCTAAAACGGGCATCTCTTGAGGGAAAATCGCCTCATAGCAGATCAGAGGACCAAATGAGGGATTATCCCCCCACGCGATACGACCCGGCCCCTCGCCGGTTGCAAAGCCCAGACTGCGCCCCGCCAACTGCCGAATTCCCATCGCACTCAGGACGGGCTGCAATGGCAGATACTCGCCAAAGGGCACGAGATGGTGCTTGTCATAGACCGCCTCGATCCGCCCCGAGGCACCGACCAGAAACAGGGAATTGTAATAGACCCCCTCGCCCTTGATCCGCTGGGTTCCAAGCACAAGATCGGTGCCCTCTGGAAGCTCATCCATCAGCCAGGACACCGCCTGCGGATCGCGCATCAATGCCGGAACCGTTGCAGTCTCGGGCCAAACGATCAGATCTGGCGTCTGCGCGGCAGGCTCGTTACTGAGCGAGATGAGCGAGCGCAAATGCTGCTCGATCAGATGGGGAACCCATTTCTCTTTCTGAGGGACATTGGGCTGTACGATCCGGATCACATACTCCCCGGGCACAAGCGGATCAGAGGGAAGACGCATCCACCCCGCGACCGCGAGCATGCCCAACAGCGCAAAAGCGCCGCCCGCGCCGAGCAGGCGGCTCGCGCCCGTCCGAAAAAGCGCCCAACCCAAACCTGCGATGCCCAAGATAATCAGGAAATTGAGAGCATAAGGGCCAATATGGGCGGCGTTCTGCACCAGGGGCGTTTCGATCCAGCCATAGGCAAACAGCCCCCAGGGAAATCCGGTGAGCACATAACCGCGCAAGGCTTCGGCCCCGCCCCAACCAAAGGCCAGCGCCCAGGGCGTGCCACCCAGCCGCTTGCCGACCCAGAAACCGCCCGCCCAGAACAGACAGAGCAGAGCCGGGAGCAGGGTCACGGCGAAGGGCAGCATCCAGGCAAACTGCTCCGCCTCAACCAGGAAGGCTTCGCCGATCCACCAAAGGCAACAGATGAAATAGCCAAAGCCCGACGCCGCGCCGATCCAGAAGCTCGCCCGCGGGTCGGGCGCCCGATAATGCATCCAGGCGAGCAATGGCAAGCTCACCAATTGGACCGGCCAGGCCGATAGCGGCGCTTGCGACAGGGAGGTGATGGCGCCCAAAAAAAACGCAGCCAGAAGCTGGCCGCGCCTTGTCATCAATAATTTCAGCATCGGCGATGCGACTCCTATTGCGCGGCGATCGCGTTCATTACCGGATGCTGGCTTTCGCCAGCCAATCGGACACGCATCCGCTTGATCCGCCGCGGATCTGCGTCGAGGATCTCGAACTCATGGCCATCGGGATGCGAGACCACCTCGCCGCGCTCGGGCACCCGCCCGCACAGCACGAAGACCAACCCGCCCAGCGTGTCGACCTCTTCTTCCCAATCCTCAGGCAACAAACTGCGGCCGGTTTCGGCCTCAAAATCTACGATGTCCGCCCGCGCACTCACGGTGTAGAGATTGTCCGAGCGCTTCTTCCACATCGGGCGCTCGCTGACATCATGCTCGTCTTCAATCTCGCCGACGATCTGTTCGATTAGATCTTCGATGGTGACCACGCCGTCGACCCCGCCATATTCATCGATGACAAGAGCCATGTGTCGGCGCGTCGCCTGCATCCGTTGCAACAGATCCTGCAATCGCTGCGAGGGAGGCACGACCAGAACGCTGCGCAGGTGCTTATTAATCGCGAAATCTTCCCCGCCATTTCCGAACCCGTAGGTGAGGGCGATGTCCTTGAGGTGCACAACGCCAACCGGATCGTCGAGCGTCTCACGATAGACCGGCAGGCGCGAATGCGAACTGGTGCGGAACTTCTCCAGCAATTCCTCAAGCGAAGCCCCTTGCTCGACGGCGACAATATCAGCGCGCGGCACCATCACGTCATCAACCCGCATGTCGCGCAGATTGAGAACATTGAGGATCATTTCACGCTGATCATCGGAAGCGAGATCGGTGTCTCCCTCCTCTCCGGCGAGAAATTCCTCGAGCTTGTCAGCTGGCTCCGCCTTGCGGGCGGCCGAGACGAGAGTTGAAAGGCGGCGCACGGTGCGCCGCAAACCAGAGGGCCCGGGAGCGTCGTCAGCGGATTTGACTGGGTCACTCGCCGAAGGTCCCGGCTGTATACTGTTGCCGTCCATCATTCCTGTTCCGTCAGCGCGCCTGTCGAGGGGTCCCGATCGATATAAGGGTTTGCCACCCCCAGACGCGCCAGCGCCCTGATTTCCATCAGCTCCATTTGAGAAGCCATCTCCTCACTATGGTGGTCAAAGCCCAATAAATGAAGAACAGAGTGTATGATAAGGTGCTGAAGATGATGCTCCAAGGGCCGCTCTGCGGCAGCCGCTTCGCGCATGATGGTTTGCAACCCCAGCGCAACATCCCCCAGAAACACCGGATCGCCGTCGATATCGCTCAAATCAGCAGGTTCCGGCAGATCATGTTGCGGCCAACTCAGCACATTGGTGGCTTTGTCGAGACCCCGAAATTGGGCGTTAAGCGCCTGTATTCGCTCATCTCCCGCCGCGAGAACCGAGATCAGGAACGCACGCTGAGCCAATCCGCATTCTTCCAGCGCCGCAGAGGCTGCTTGCGACATCCAGACCTCCGCCTGCGGATGCGCCGCCCAGCCATCATCGGAAAAATCGCATTCAAGGATGACCGTCATCGCTTGGCATCAATCTCGGCATAGGCATTGATGATTCGCGTCACCAGCTTGTGGCGCACCACATCATCAGCGGTAAGATACACAAATTCGATTCCCTTGACCTTGCGCAGCACCCGCATGGCTTCCTTGAGGCCCGAACGCACCCCGCCCGGCAAATCGATCTGGGTTGGATCGCCGGTTACGACCATGCGCGAGTTTTCTCCCAGACGCGTGAGGAACATGCGCATCTGCATATCGGTGGTGTTCTGCGCCTCATCAAGGATCACGAAAGCGTTGCGCAAGGTCCGACCGCGCATGAAGGCCAGCGGCGCAATCTCGATCTTCCCCTCTTCGCGCAATTTCTCCAGCTTCGAGCCTGGCCACAGATCATGCAGCGAATCGTAAAGCGGGCGCAGATAGGGGTCGATCTTCTCTTCCATGCCGCCTGGCAAGAAGCCGAGCCGCTCGCCCGCCTCAACCGCAGGGCGCGAGAGGATCAGCTTGTCGACATGGCCTTCGAGCATCATGGAAACGCCAACCGCGACCGCAAGATAGGTCTTGCCGGTTCCCGCCGGGCCGACGCCAAACACGAGATCATGTTCAAACAGCGCGCGCACATAATCGCGCTGCCCTTCCGTGCGCGGCTCTACGGTTTTCTTGCGAGTATTGATCGCGATACGTCCGCTACCATCGCCATTGACCGCCGATTGCTCCGGTTGCAGGCGGATAGCGGCATCGACCTGCGCCGCTTCAACATGATTGCCGCCCGCTGCCCGAGCGCCCAGATCCTCAAGCACATGCGCGACCTGCTCGCGGCTGGCCATCTCGCCTTGCACCTGAAGCAGATTGCCGCGCCGGATGATGGTGACATCCGCGCCCTGCTCAATCGCAACGAGGTTGCGATCATGCGATCCGCAAATCTCGACCAGAAGACGGTTGTCGTCGAACTCAATCACCGTGTGTTCCGGACCGTGCTCGACTTTCATCATACGCGTCTTCCCTCGCTCTCTCATCGTCAGGGGGTCAGGCCTCGACCCCCGATAAGCTGTTGCGCATCGCTTGCTCGATCCGCACCTCGACAATCTCACCGACCCGCTCGGCAGCGGCATTCAAATGCACCGGCTGCAAATAGGGGCTGCGTCCGACCAGTTGTCCCGGCTCTCGCCCCGGTTTTTCAAGCAGGATCGGCATCGTCTGGCCGACACATCGTGAATTGAACCGCGCCTGTTGCTCGTTCAGCAAATCTTGCAGGGCAGCAAGGCGCGCCGCCTTCACCTCTTCGGGCACCTGATCATTGCCCGCCGCTGGCGTGCCCGGTCTCGCGCTGTATTTGAACGAATAGGCCTGCGCGTAGCCAACCTCTCTGACCAACGCCATCGTCTGCTCAAAATCGGCATCGTCTTCACCCGGAAAGCCGACGATGAAATCCCCCGACAGCGCCAGATCAGGCCGCGCTTTGCGGATCCGCTCGATCAGCGAGAGATACTCAGCGGCGCTGTGCTTGCGGTTCATCGCCTTCAGGATGCGATCAGACCCGGCCTGTACCGGCAGATGCAGATACGGCATCAGGATCTCGAGCTCACCATGCGCCGCGATCAGATCTTCGCTCATGTCATTGGGATGGCTGGTCGTGAAACGAAGCCGCTTGAGCCCGTCAATCTCAGCGAGCGCATGCAAGAGCCGCGCAAGGGACCATTCTCGCCCATCAGGGCCCATCCCGTGATAGGCATTCACATTCTGCCCGAGCAAGGTGATCTCGACAACGCCGCGCGCAACAAGCTCCCTCGCCTCTCGCAGCAGCTTTTCCGCCGGGCGCGACAGCTCGGCACCGCGGGTATAGGGCACGACACAGAAGGCGCAAAACTTGTCGCAGCCTTCCTGAACCGTGAGAAAGGCGGTCGGACCGAGAGCGCGCTTTGCCAAAGGGATATGGTCGAATTTATCCTCGGCCGGAAATTCGGTTTCCACCAGTCCGGCAGCATTATGCTCACTCGCCCGGCGCGCCAGTTGCGGGAGGCGGTGATAGGCTTGCGGGCCAACGACCAGATCAACCAGGGGCTGTCGGCGCACAATCTCCTCGCCCTCAGCTTGCGCGACGCACCCAGCGACCCCGATCACCATTTTCGAGCCCGATTGCGCCTTTGCCTCCGCGAGAGGCTTCAGACGCCCAAGCTCGGAGTAGGTCTTCTCTGTGGCTTTCTCGCGAATGTGGCAGGTATTGAGGACGACCAGATCCGCGCCCTCGGCCATATCGGTCAGCTCATAGCCTTCCGCCTCCATGGCGTCGGCCATGCGCTGGCTGTCATAGACATTCATCTGACAACCATAGGTTTTGATGAAGACCTTCTTCGCCACGGGTGCTGGCTCTTTCGTTTTCACTTCTGTCATCGCTCGTGGATAAACAAAAAACGCGCGCCTTCAAAGGGGCGCGCGCGTCGATTTCATCAATCCTGGATCATGCGCTCAGCGCGAACGGGTCCGGTTACGACCGAGCCCGATTTCCTTGGCGAGCTGCTGGCGCTTTGCTGCATAGCTCGGCGCGACCATCGGATAATCGGCCGGCAGCCCCCAGCGGGCGCGATATTCTTCCGGCGTCATGTTATATTGCGAGTTCAGATGCCGCTTGAGCATCTTGAGTTTTTTCCCGTCTTCGAGACAGATGATGTAGTCATCCGTGATCGATTTCTTGATCGGGACAGCAGGCTTGAGCTCCTCAACCGGCTCTTCTTCCTCCTCAGAGGTCAGTTCTTGCAACGTGGCGTAAACTGATTTGATCAGACCGGTGAGATCAGACTGCGCGACCGGGTTGTTTGAGACATGCGAAGAAACAATGTCGGAGGTCAGTTGCAGCAGTTCGGAGACATCCACCGCTGCACCGGGTTTACTTTCGTTCATAATCTCACGCTCATATCTCATGGCAGACATACCCACTTTTTGGCATAAACATTAGGGTGGCAATTGGGCAGAATTGCCCCGACGCGCGCTAGCTGCTCGCGCTTTGCCACACTTTTCAAGAAGAGAAAATACACGGAAGTTTAGTCGGGTCAACACTTTGTCCGAATATTTTAGAGCGATGGGTTAATTATAATTCTCTCAGTATTAGAATTTCATTAACTTTCTCTGCATCACCAGTGCATCTGTGCTCTCACCATTGGACATTCGATAGTAATTTTTCCTGAGCCCAATCTGCGCGAAGCCCATAGCTGAATAGAGCGAAATAGCCGGATGATTGTCTGACGAAACCTCCAGAAACAGAGAATTTACACCAAGCGGCAGAAATTCTTTCTCGGATTTCTCTAACAGGCTTCTGGCATGGCCGGACCGGCGATGCTCTGGATCACTTGCCAGGGTCAGGATCTCGGCTTCATCGCCCAGTATCTGGAAAAGGATAAAGCTCCGAAGCCGCGCGCCCGCAAACACTCCCCAGCCCCTTGTGAAGACGCGCGACAATAGCGCCTCCAGATCCTCGCAACTCCAGACCTGACCGATATTCTCAAAGGCGCGCTTGTGAAGTCCCGCCATTTGAGCAGCGGCTTCGGAGCCCAGCGGGCGGATCTGCGGGCTATCCATCCGGAAGCAGCTTGCTTCGCAGCGTGAACTTGCCGGGCTCGGCATCTGGCGCGCGCAGATAGCAGGGCTTGGCGGGATGCTGCGCCGGGTCGCTGATGCCGGCAACGATCTCGCAAAGCGTTTCGAGATCCGGCTCGCGCAGCGCCGCCTGCTCGAAGGCCGGACCAATTTCATGATCGACGCAGCCGCGAGGCGCGATAGCGACGAAACCATCATCCGTTCGCAGAAAGTCACGCAGTACCGGGCTGGACGGACGGCCAAAGCCGATACGGATCACGCTCCCAACCTGAAGAGAAAATGCCTCGCGCGCCTGCGCACAGAGCACCGCGTAGCCATCGATACCCAGGACCGGGCATCCGAGCGCCAATCCGAGCGCTCTTGCCGCTGCGACCCCGACCCGAACGCCGGTGAAGGAACCGGGTCCGGTCAGCACCGCGAAGCGATCGAGCCCGGCGAAGTCTAATCCGGCTCGCGTGAGCGCTGCCTCGATCACCGGCAAAACCCGGTCACCATGCCCGCGCGCCATTTCTTCGCGGCACACTCCGATCACGCGCCCCTTGTCATGGACCAGCGCCTTGCAAGCTTCCGCTGTCGTATCGATGGCAAGCAGAGCCATACGATCAGACTTGGACGGGCCGAACTTCGGTCACTTCCGGAATGTAATGGCGCAGCAAGTTCTCGATCCCGGACTTGAGCGTCATGGTCGAGCTGGGGCAACCGGCGCAGGCACCGCGCATTGTCAGATAAACGATCCCGTTCTCGAAGCCATGAAAGGTGATATCGCCACCATCCTGAGCAACAGCCGGGCGCACCCGCGTGTCGAGCAGATCCTTTACCTGACGCACAATCTCCGCATCCGGCCCATCATGCTCGGCATGCCCGCCATCGCCGCCCTTTGCATCGGCTTCCATGACCGGCTGGCCCGACTGGAAATGCTCCATCACCGCGCCGAGGATCGCCGGTTTCACATGCGCCCATTCGACATCGTCCGATTTGGTGACGGAGATGAAATCCGGACCGAGAAACACGTTCTCGACCCCCTCGACCATGAAAACCCGCCGCGCAAGTGGCGATGCCGATGCTTCTTCCATCGAGCCGAATTCCACCGAGCCCGAGGCAAAAACGGTCGAGCCCGGGAGAAATTTCAGGGTCGCCGGGTTGGGCGTGGATTCGGTCTGAATAAACATCACGTTCTCTCATCGAAGATCAGAATGGCTGACCTTCATATGTTGTGCTCAGCACAGGGCGTCAATCTCTTCGAGGCTCATTGCACCTGGAACGATGGTCACAGGGACTTTCATACGACCCGCGAGCTTGCCCGCCAGTGCCGTTACCAAAGGACCAGGCCCCTCGGTTTCAGTGCCCGCACCCAGGACAAGAATCCGCACATTCGGGTTTTCTTCGATATGCGCGAGGACGGCCTCATTCTTCTTGCCCTCCCGGATCATATAGTCCGGTGAGACCCCGGTTACGGACTTCACCTCTTCGGAGAGCGCGAGCAGTCGTTCTTCGGCTTCCTGATGAGCCTCATCACGCATCCGATCTGCCACGAGTTGCCAATGCTGGAAGCTGTCCGGCTCGATGACGAAAAGCATCGAGACACCGCCCCCGGTTCGCTCGGCACGGCGCGCGGCAAAGCGTAGAGCCTTCAGGCACTCGGCTGTCTGATCGACGACAACCAGGAATTTCCGTTCATCCATTGACATCGCGATACGCTGAGCAATCCGTTGTTCGATTACAAGAAGAAAGTGCCGCCGCTCCCGTCAGCGAGTGCGCAGCAGACCCATCACATCATAGACCTCGCGCACGACCGGCTCCGCGATCGCCTCGGCGCGCTCGGCACCCTTGGCTAGGATCTCGTCGATATGGGAGAGGTCAGCGAGATGACGCTGCATCTCCTCGGCAATCGGACCGAGCTTGGCGACGGCAAGATCGGCCAGCGCCGGCTTGAAAGTGCCGAACTGCTTGCCGGCAAACTCGGTGACCACCGCCTCAACGCTCTGATCATTGAGCGCCGCATAGATGCCGACGAGATTGCGCGCCTCTGGCCGCTCCTCGAGACCCTCGACAGTATCGGGCAAGGGTTCCGGATCGGTCTTGGCCTTGCGGATCTTCTTGGCGATCTGATCCGCATCATCGGTCAGATTGATCCGCGAGGCATCGGAGGGGTCCGATTTCGACATCTTCTTGGAGCCGTCACGCAGGCTCATCACCCGCGCCGCAGCCGATTGAATGAGCGGCTCAGGCAGAGGGAAGAAGTCTTCGACCTCATAGTCATTGTTGAACTTCGCCGCGATGTCCCGGCAAAGCTCGATATGCTGCTTCTGATCTTCCCCGATGGGCACATGGGTCGCGCGATAGGCCAGAATGTCGGCGGCTTGCAGAACCGGGTAGTCGTAGAGACCCACGGACGCCTTCTCCCGATCCTTGCCGGCCTTTTCCTTGAACTGGGTCATGCGATTGAGCCAACCCATTCGAGCAATGCAGTTCAGGACCCAACCCAGCTCCGCATGTTGCGAGACCTGGCTTTGATTGAAGATCGCGCTGCGCTGTGGATCGACCCCGCATGCCAGATAGGCAGCGGCCAGCTCGCGGATCGAGCGGCGCAGCGTCTCCGGCTCTTGCCGAACGGTGATCGCGTGAAGATCAACGATGCAGTAGACGCATTCGTAATCATCTTGAAGTCGCACGAAATTGCGCACGGCTCCGAGGTAATTGCCAAGATGCAGATTGCCCGTCGGCTGTACGCCCGAAAAGACACGTTGGACGTGTTGCTTGCCTTCGGTCATGAAGATCTCCTCGCCTATCCTGAGCGACCCGATATCGCGAGACAATTTCTCAGGGTCAAGCCTCTTCCTTGCCGCGCCGACGCAACATAGACCTGATCTGCGATGGCGAAACCGCGCCCAGCGCAAAGGCGCAGGCGGCATAGACGGCCATACCGAGTGCGACCAGCCCGAGAACGGCCGGAATGCGCAGAAGGGGGTCCGCAACCTGATCTTGCATATGCGCGCCGACAAGATAGAGGACCGAGCCCATGATCACGCTCGCACAGGCCGCGGCCAGCAAGCGGCGCTGGGTGCGCACGGTGATCCGGTAGGCGTTCTTGTCCTCCACTCCGATCCAGAGCAGCAGCACATTCACCCAGGCCGCCGCCGCCGTCGCAATCGGGATCGCCAGCCAACCGATCGCAAAAGCGAGCCCGATACTCATGGCGGTATTCACGACCATGGAGATCACGGCATAGCGCAGCGGGGTTTTCGTATCTTCATTGGCGAAATAGATCGGCGAGAACACCTTGTTGAGCACATAGGCCGGCAAACCAAGGGCGAAATAGAACAGCGCTTGCGAGGTCGCCGCCACGTCCATTTCGCCAAAGGCTCCACGCGCGTAAAGCAGCGCAACAATCGCCTCCCCAATCACCGACAGCGCAACCGCCGCTGGCAAAGTGAGAAGAAGTGAGAATTGCAATGCCGCATTGAGCGCGCTCCCCGATCCGGCCTGATCATCGGCTCGAAGGCAGCGCGACAGCTCCGGCAACAAGGCAACGCCGATCGCGACGCCAACAACGCCGAGCGGCAATTGATACAGCCGGTCCGCATAGGTCAGCCAGGCAACCGCACCGTCAAAGAAGCTTGCCACGACCGTCCCGATCAGGATGTTGAGCTGGGTCACCCCGCCCGCGATCGCCGCCGGGACCCCGATTGCCAGCAACCGCTTGAGCTCGGGCGTCCAAACCGGTGCCTTGAAACCAAGCCGCATCCCAGCCCGCGCGGCGGCATGGTAGACCAAGGCGAATTGCAAGATCCCGGCGATCAGCACCGACACCGAAAGGTAATGCCCCACCGAGCCGCCCAGCGACCAGGCCAACCCCATTCCAGCGATCATGGTCAGGTTGAGCAGGATCGGTGCCCCGGCCGCCGCCGCAAACTTGCCGAGCGAATTGAGCACGCCACTCACCAGGGCGGTCAGCGACATGAACAACAGATAGGGAAACTGGATCTGGCTAAACAGCGTGGCGAGGGACAGCTTTTCCGGATCATCCGCAAAGCCATACGCGATCGCGTAGATCAGCCAGGGCATCGTGAGCTGCGCCGCGAGCACCAGCACGAACAGCACCGAGAGCAAGCCAGCCATTGCGTCTTCGGCAAAACCGCGCGCATCCGCCTCTCCCTCGCCTTCGAGCTTCTTGGCGAAGAGCGGCACAAAAGCCATGTTGAAGGCACCCTCGGCAAAGAAACGCCGAAACAGGTTCGGAAAGCGAAAGGCGACAAAGAACGCTTCGGCGATCGGTCCCGCGCCAAGCAAGGCCGCGATCAGGATCTCGCGCGCCAGGCCCAGCACCCGCGAGATCATCGTCATACCGCCAACGGTCAGAAAGGCGCTAATCAGCTTCATCGCCGCTTTCAGCCCCTGTTCGCTGAGCGCGTCGCGCGATCGATCGCCGCCATCAAGGCTTCCTCGATCTGCTTTTGCTTGTTGGGCTGCGTGATTCGCATGCCAAACAGATCCTTCACATAGAAGACATCGACGACATGCTCACCATAGGTCGCAATGATCGCCGAGGCGATGTTGACATTCACCGAGCTGAGCGCGCGGGCCAGATCATGGAGCAGCCCGACCCGGTCACGGGCATTGACCTCGATGATCGTGTAGATCTCGGAACCGGTATTGTCGAAGGACACCGAGGGTGGGATGTCGAATGACATCTCGCGCTTCTTGAGCTTGCGCCGGGCCGGCAGCTCCTCACGCGGCACCACCTCGCCGAGCAAGGTCCGACGAACCGCATCCTTCATGCCGTCGATCCGGCGCGGGTCGTCATAGGCCTCACCGGCGCTGTCCTGCACCCAAAAGGTGTTGAGCGTCATCCCGTCCTTGCTGGTGTAACAGCGCGCATCGACCACGGAGGCGCCGGCCAGCGCAAAAGCTCCGGCCATGCGTGCGAAAAGGCCCGGATGGTCTGCGGTCAGGAACGCGATCTCGGTCGCATCGCGCTCTTGCTGTTGGCGCACCGCGATCTCGAGCGGTCCCTTGTATGACGCGAGCATCTGCGCGTGGAACACATGGGTGCCGGTTTCGAGCCCCAACCAATAGGGCGCCGAGAACCGATCGAAATGCGCTTGCAGATGCTCCGAGGTCCAGTGCCCCAATGCCTCGCGCAGCCCCTCTTGCGCCATCGCAACGCGGCGCTGCTTGGTGTGCTCTGCGCCGTCGCCGGTCAGAAAGTCCCGCGTGGCCGTGTAAAGATCACGCAGCAGCTGGGCTTTCCAGTTATTCCAGACATCCGGCCCGACACCGCGAATATCGCACACCGTCAACAGATAGAGCAGGCGCAGCTTTTCGGGGCTGCGGACGATCTGAGCAAAGCCGCGGATCGTCTCGATATCAGAGATGTCGCGTTTTTGGGCTGTATCCGACATGGTCAGGTGCTCGCGCACCAACCATGCAATCAGCTCTGTCTCAGCCGCGCTGAACCCGAGCTTGGGGCATTCTTCGCGGGCGATCCGCTCACCGGCAATCGAATGATCCTCCGGTAGCCCCTTGCCGATATCATGCATCAGCAGCGCAACCACCATCAGGCGGCGATCCGACAAGGATGCTGCAATCTTGCTGAGCATCGGGTGGTCTTCGGCCAATTCACCATTGGCGATCCGGGTGAAATACTCGATCGTGCGGATCGTGTGCTCATCAACGGTGTAGCTGTGATACATGTTGAACTGCATCATGCCGGTGATCCGTTGGAATGGCGGCACCAGACGCCCGAGAATATTGGTCTCGTTGAGCCGATTGAGCACCCGAACCGGATCGCGCGAATGGGCGATCAGCTCCAGAAAACGCGAGGCCATTTCCGGGCGGCTCCGCGTCTCTTCGTCGATCAGGAACTTGCTCCGCTCGATCATCCGCAAGGTTGTCGGGTGGATCCGGACATCCGCTTCGACCGCAACCGATAACAGCCGCAGGATATTGGTCGGATCATTTCTCAGCATCTGCGGATCGGGCACGAACATCCGCCCGTCCTTCATCTCGATCCATTCCAGCTCCGGCTTGACTGCCTGCGAGGACGTGAAAAAGCGGAACAAGCCGCCGACCACGGGCTGGCGCTTCTTATGCTGATGCTCAAGCGCTGCACAGAAAATCCGGGTGAGGTTGCCCACCTCCTTGGCGGCGATGAAATAGCGCTTCATGAATCGCTCGACCGCGCGCTGGCCATCGCGATCATGATAGCCGAACAGCTCGGCGATCTCGACTTGCTGGTCGAATGTCAGCCGATCATTGGCACGGTTCGCGTTGTAATGGAGCGCGCAGCGCACCGACCAAAGATGCGACTCCGCTCGCTCGAAACGCAGCACCTCATGCGAGGTAAAGACGCCGCGGGCGACCAATTCTCGCATCGAGTTGGCGTTATAGAGATATTTCGCGATCCAGACGAGCGTCTGTAAATCGCGCAGCCCGCCCTTGCTTTCCTTCACATTGGGCTCGAGCAGATAGCGCGAACCGCCCTGCCGTGAATGCCGGGCGTCGCGCTCGGCCAGCTTGGCCTCGACGAAATCCGGGCCGGTATTCTCGAACAATTCAAGCCACAAGCGCCGCTCAAGATCGGCAAAAAGTCGCGCCTCACCCGAGAGGAAACGCGCCTCGAGCAGCGCCGTTCGGATCGTGAGATCGCTGCTGCCAAGGCGAATGCATTCATCGATTGACCGCGAGGAATGGCCAACCTTCATCTTCAGGTCCCAAAGCAGATAGAGCGTTGCTTCGATGATGGTCTCGCCCCAGGCGGTTTGCTTGTAGGGGGTCAGAAACAGCAGATCGACATCGGAGAACGGCGCCATCTCTCCGCGCCCATAGCCGCCGACCGCCGCCAACGTGATCCGCTCGCCTTTGGTCGGATTATGCAAAGGGAACAGGCGGGTGACGACGAATTCAAAGGCCGTGCACACGATCTGGTCAGTCAGCCAGCAGATCGAGCGAGCAATGCGAAAGCCCGATTTGTTGGTTTGCTTAAATGCCGCCCTGATCCGCTCCTGACCGCGCTTGAGTTGCTCGCGCAAGATCTTCGCGGCTTCATTGCGCGCCCGCACGCCATCGCCCTCGACGACAATCGCGGCCAACGCGTTCTTGACAGTCTCGGCATCAAAAATCTCGTCGCCAGCGGCGACGAGATCCTCAGTTTCGATCACTCGATCAGATTGATAGATTTGCACGCGTCAGGAGCCACTATATTCAAAGCTTGTGGGTGCCGGGTCGATTACCGTGAAGTTGCTCTCATTCACCTGCAAGATCGCCAGCCCGCGCTCATTTTGCCCATCGGGCAGGAAGCGGAAGATGCCATTGACCCCAGCGAAACCGCGCCAATGGGTGATGGCCTCCGGCATGAACGGGTAGGGGTTACCCGCCGCGCGCGCTTCCGAGACCATCGCGCCCACCGAAGCGATCGCATCGAAGGCCAGACCGCCCAATGCGTGCGGCTTGCGCGCATAGGTGCTGACAAAGCGCTGCTCGAACAGAGCGACAAGGCTCGGGTCCGGCGCCGCAAACCATCCATTGCGCAGCGAGGTTTCCTTGCGCGTAGTCGGAGTGTTCCAGACGCTCGATCCGATGAAACGCGCATCACGGGGGGAGACATCGAAATAGGCAAGATAGGCCGCCAGGGTCTGGAGCGCCTGGCCATCATCAGCGAGCAGCACAGCCTTGATCGGGCTCGTCTGCGCCGCGGCCTCATAGATCGGTGCGAATTCCTTCACCCCGGCCTCGATCCCTTGAAAGTCGCGCTGATAGCGCTGAACCGTCATGAGCTGTGCGCCATTGAGCGCGGTCGCTTGCTGGATCGCTTGCGCGGCGACATCGCCGTAATCGGTCAGCGGTGTCAGCGCCGCAAAGCTCTGCACCCCTTGCGAGAACGTGTAATCGACGACCCGCTTGATCTCCTGCTGAGGAAGGAAGCCGATGAGATAAACGTTATCTCCGGCAGCGGTGACATCGGTGGAGAAGGAAATGACCGGCAGACCAGCCATTTGCGTCATCGGCTTGATCGCCTTGGTCGAGCTGGCGAAAAGTGGACCGAGGATCAGCCCGGCACCATCGGTGATCGCCTGATTTGCCGCGGCTTCCGCGCCGCTTGGCAGACCCTTGGTGTCGTAAATCTTCAGATTGATCTTTTGCAGGCCCACTTCATTGCGGGCGAGCTGCGCAGCATCGACCAGCGATTGCGCGAGCTCTCGCACCGGCGCCTGTCCATGGCTGATCGGGGCCAGCAGAGCGATGGTCATACTGCCATCTTCCGCGAAAGGCACCGCGGAGCCGATCCGATCCGAGTAATCCTGCAAGGCGCGCTCGGCCTCGCTGAGCAAGGTTGGCGCACGCGGCGTTGCCTCCGGGCGCGACTCGCGCGAGCCGGTTGTGCCGCAAGCCGCGACGAGCGCACAAAACAGTACCGCCAAAAGCCATTTCGCTGCGACTGTCATTATGCGATAGACGCTGGACGTTTCGCTCGCTGAAACCATCTGATGAAATCCCGCCATTATCCTGACATGCCCGAGCATCGGGCTTTTGAGGCGCAAAATATGGCTCACCGACCGGAAAGTAAACGCCGCAAGAGCCCTCCTCGACAACTTGACCAAGAGGATGGCTCAATTTCGGCAGAGGCGTCGGGAAAGGATGCAGAGACGGCCCCCCTGGCCCCGGGTCTGTACATTCTTGCAACACCGATCGGCAATGCCAGGGACATCACGCTTCGGGCGCTCGAAGCGCTCGCGGTAGCGGATGTGCTGGTTTGCGAAGACACCCGCATGCTGCGCAAGCTGATGCTCATTCACGGCATCAAGCTGGGGGAGAGGGTGCTGCTCGCCTATCACGACCACAGTTCGGAGCGGGCCCGGCAAGGCGTGCTTGACCATCTGCGGCAGGGTCGCTCGGTCATCTATGCCTCCGATGCCGGAACCCCCTTGATCGCCGATCCGGGATACAAGCTCGTCACCGAAGCCAGGCAAGCCGGCTTTAAAGTGAGCGCCATGCCCGGCCCCAGTGCGATGGTGACCGCCCTGTCAATCGCCGGGCTGCCCACCGACGCATTCTGTTTTTGTGGGTTTTTGCCGGTCAAGCAAGGCGCGCGGCGGCGGATTTTCGAGCAATGGATGCAGGCACCGGCTACACTGGTCTTTTATGAAACGCCCGCTCGGATCGCCGCCTGCCTCGAGGATGCCGCTGCCGTTCTGGGCGATCGGCAAGGCGCGATCTGCCGCGAACTCACCAAGACTTTTGAGGAAATCCGGCGCGGGACCCTTTTTGAGCTCGCGCGCGAAGCGGCCAGCGAGATGACCTTGAAAGGGGAGATCGTTCTGTTGATCGCGCCCCCCGGCGATGACGAGACCGCGCCCGATCCCGAAACGCTGGACGAAGCCATACTTGCAGCGCTCGGTAGCGCAAGTGTGAAGGATATTGCGCGCACAATATCAGAACAAATGTCCCTTCCGCGCAAAATTGTGTATGATCGGGCTGTATCACTGAGTCGCGAACAGCGGGAGCGGAAAGAGGATGGCGCGTAAGAGTGCTGAACTTTGGGGGCGCGCTGCGGAGGAGCAGGTTGCGCGCTGGTATCAGGAAAACGGGGCAAATTTGCTGGGCTCGCGCTTGCGCACCCCCCATGGCGAGATCGATCTTCTGTTCGAGGACGGGCACCAGTTGATATTCGTCGAGGTCAAGGCGCGCGGAACGCTTGCCCGCGCGGCAACCGCAATCACACCGCGCTCTTTGGAGCGCTTGCTGAATGCGGCCGAATTCCTGCTCGCCGAGAATGGCGCGACGGGGCGCGATTGTCGTTTTGATCTTGCAGGGGTTGACCGACAGGGCCAGGTCGATGTCTGGGAGAATATCTCTCTTCAATAACGCTTGGGCGCTCATTGCTCGGCATTCGGCAAAGGAAGTTTTATGGGTTTGAAAGTCGCCATCCAGATGGATCCGATCCAATCCGTGGATATCAATGCCGACAGTACTTTCCGGCTCGCGCTCGAGGCCCAGGATCGCGGGCATACGCTGTTCTATTACCTGCCCGATGCGCTGGCCTGGCAGGGCGGCTCACTGACGGCGCATGGGCACCGGATCCGGGTGCAAAAGGACCCGGCACAACCGGCAATTCTCGAGCCGCGCGAACAGGTCGATCTGTCCACGATGGATGTGGTGCTGCTGCGTCAAGATCCGCCCTTCGACATGCAGTATATCTCGACCACCCATATGCTCGAGGCCATTCACCCCAAGACACTGGTGGTCAACGACCCGTTCTGGGTCCGAAATTCGCCCGAAAAGGTGCTGGTCAATGATTTTCAGGATCTGATCGCGCCCACCTTGATCACCCGAGACCTGGACGCGGTGAAGGCGTTTCGCGCTGAGCATCAGGACATCATCATCAAGCCGCTCTACGGCAATGGCGGCGCGGGTGTCTTCCGGCTCACGGCGCAAGATGGCAATTTGAGCGCGCTTTTCGAGATGTTCGTACAGACATGGCGCGAGCCATTTGTCGTTCAGAAATTCCTTCCGGCGGTGTCACAGGGCGACAAGCGGGTGATCCTCGTCGATGGCGCCCCGATCGGCGCAATCAATCGCCTGCCGCAAAAGGGAGAGACGCGCTCGAACCTGCATGTCGGCGGCACGGCAGCACCGGTCGAGTTGACCGAGCGAGACCGGGAAATCTGCGCCCGGATTGGCCCGGTGCTGCGCGAGCGCGGCCTGATCTTTGTCGGGATCGATGTGATCGGCGACACACTGACGGAGATCAACGTCACTTCCCCCACCGGCATTCAGGAAATGGAGCGCTTTACCGGCATCAATGCCGCCGGTTTGATCTGGGACGCGATCGAAAAGCGCAAGGCCGGATAGGGGCACAAGGATGGCGGGGGGCGAGATCAACAGCGGCGCGCGCGTGAAAGCAATGGCGACAACCCATGCCTACACCGTCGCCTTTCAGGGGATGGAAGCGCGGATCGTTGATGTTCAATGCCACCTGTCGTCCGGTTTGCCCGCCTTTCATGTTGTCGGTCTGGCCGACAAGGCAGTGGCCGAATCGCGCGAACGGGTCCGCGCCGCGCTCAATGCGATCGGGCTCGCCCTGCCGGCCAAACGGATCACGGTCAATCTCGCCCCGGCCGATATGCCCAAAGAGGGCAGCCATTACGATCTACCGATTGCGCTGAGCCTTCTTGCGGCGATGGAAGCCGCACCGGCTGATGAGATTGCGCGGTATTTGGCGATGGGCGAGCTCTCGCTCGATGGCGCGCTCAACCCCATATCCGGCGCCCTGCCCGGTGCGCTGGCCGCCGCGGAGCAGGGCCGAGGCTTCATCTGCCCCCAATCTTGCGGCAGCGAAGCCGCGATGATCCCCACGATCGAGGTTCTCGCGGCCCCTTCCCTGCTCACGTTGATCAATCATTTCAATGCCCGTCAGGCCCTGCCACCGCCGCCCGAAGCAAGGGTGATCGAAGACAGCGATATGCTCGACCTTCGCGATGTGCGCGGGCAGGAAAGCGCCAAACGCGCCCTGGAGGTGGCAGCCGCAGGCGGGCATAACCTGCTGCTGATCGGCCCTCCGGGCGCTGGAAAGTCCATGCTTGCCGCGCGCCTTCCGAGCATCTTGCCGCCGCTCTCACCGCAAGAGGCATTGGAGGTGAGCATGATCCATTCGGTGGCCGGGATGATCGAAAGCGGGAAGATCTCGCGCAGCCGCCCTTACCGCGCACCGCATCATTCTGCCTCGATGGCCGCCATGGTCGGGGGCGGGCGGATTGCCAAGCCTGGAGAGGTCTCGCTCGCTCATAACGGCGTTCTGTTTCTCGATGAGCTCCCCGAATTCGCCAAACCAGTCCTGGAGTCGCTGCGCCAACCGCTTGAAAGCGATGAACCCGTGCCGTTGCGGCTATCTTGCCGATCCTGCACAGGCCTGCTCGCGCGTCCCGAAATGCGGGATCGACTACCAGTCGCGCCTCTCAGGACCCTTGCTTGACCGCATCGATCTGCAATTGGAGGTTCCGGCGGTCTCCATCGCCGATCTGTCCGCCCCGCCCGCGAGCGAAGGCTCCAGCGAGATGCGCCGCCGAGTTTGCGCGGCGCGGCAGATCCAGGCGGATCGCCACGCTTGCGGACAAACGCGCAGTCGGCTCAACGCTCATATAGATGGCGAGGAGCTCGATCGCATCGCCGCGCTGGACGCGCCTGCCCGGCAGCTTGCGATCACGGTCGCCGAGAAGCTCAACCTCTCCGCGCGCGGCTATCGGCGCATCCTTCGGGTCGCCCGCAGCATTGCCGATCTGGAGGGTCAGGAAAGCATCGGCCGGAACCATGTCGCTGAAGCCGCGTCCTATCGCCGCGCACCCTTGTTGCGTTAATCCGATGGTGAGCACAGCGAGATGCATATAAAGCGCAAAACACCGCATAATATGTAAAGAGGGAGGGACAGGCGATGTCAGAGGGAAAGAGCATCTTGTTGGCCGAAGACACCCCGGCCAATGTCACGCTCTACACGGCCATCCTGACCCGAGCCGGGCATGCGCTTGATATCGCCGAAGATGGCCGCAGCGCGGTCACCAAGGGATCGAACAAGGCCTATGACCTCATCCTCATGGATATCGGTCTGCCGATCCTGACCGGTATAGAAGCAACACAAGAACTGCGCGCCGCCGGCAACCAGACCCCGATCATCGCGCTGACGGCAGAAGACGACGTGAAATCTGAGCGCGCGTGCAAGGCCGCAGGCATGAACGGCTTTCTGGTCAAACCGATCAGCCCGGTGGCGCTGCTGGCCGAGATCGCCAAATACTGACGCTCCCAGCCAGAACTGATGGCCAAAAACCGCGGATCAGCCGACCTTGCAGGCCGCGAGGATCGCCATGTTCAAGACCTCGGAAACGCCCGCATTCATCGAGCAGATCTGAACCGGCTTTTCCATGCCGACAAGGATCGGGCCGATCACCGTGCTGCCCGCGAGCTGCTGAAGCATCTTGGTCGAGATCGAGGCCGCATGCCGCGCGGGCATCACCAGGACATTGGCCGGTCCACTGAGCTGACAGAACGGATATTGCGCCCGATAACTTTCATCGAGCGCGACATCCGCCGCCATCTCGCCATCGACCTCGAAATCCACCCCGCGCTCTTGCAGGATCTTCACCGCATCGCGCAGATGACTCGAACGCTCCGAGGTCGGATACCCAAAGGTGGAATACGCCAGCATCGCCACCCGCGGCTCGAGGCCGAGGCGACGCGCCACCGCCGCCGCGCTCTCCGCGATCTCCGCGAGCTCCTGCGCCTCGGGCATCTCGTGGACCATGGTGTCCGCAACCAGCACCGTGCGCGAGCGGGCGATGACAACCGAAACGCCAACCGCGCGCTGGCCTTCCTTGTGGGCGATCGCCTTCTCGATATCCGCAAGCACCACGGCCGATTTACGCGTAGCCCCGGTCACCAGCCCATCGGCGTGATCATGGGCCAGCATGCAAGACGCAAACACATGGCGATCGCGCGTCACCATCCGCCGACAATCGCGCTGCAAAAAGCCGCGCCGCTGCAAACGGCCATAGAGAAAGTCCGTATAGAGATCGAGATAGGGGGTGTTGGCGGCGTTGCGCACCTCCAGCGTGCCCTCGGTCTTGATATCGTAGTCAAGCCGCTCGCACATCTCGCTGATCTCGTCTTCCTTGCCCACCAGGATCGGCTCTCCAAGGCCCGCGCGCTTATAGGCGATTGCGGCACGCACGACCCTCTCGTCATCTCCTTCAGCGAAAATGACCCGTTTGGGATCCGCATGCAGCCGCTCATAGAGCACCTGCAACATGCTCGCGGTGGGATCGAGCCGCGCCTTGAGATCGCGCTCATAGCCTGCCAGATCGACGATCGGCCGCCGCGCGACCCCGGTATCCATCGCCGCGCGGGCAACCGCAGGCGGGATCTTGGCCAAGAGCCGCGGATCAAAGGGTGCCGGGATGATGTATTCGGGTCCGTAGGTCAGGGAGCGCCCATAGGCGACCGCCACCTCATCGGGCACCGTCTCACGCGCCATCTCCGCAATCGCCTCAGCCGCGGCGATTTTCATCTCCTCATTGATGGTGCGCGCGCGCACATCGAGTGCTCCGCGGAAGATATACGGAAAGCCCAGAACGTTGTTGACCTGGTTGGGATAGTCGGAACGGCCCGTCGCAACGATCGCGTCAGCACGCACCGCATGGGCTTCTTCAGGCGTGATTTCCGGGTCCGGATTGGCCATCGCGAAGATGATCGGCCGATCCGCCATCGAGGCGACCATCTCCGGGGTCAACGCGCCCTTGGCCGACACGCCGAGGAAGATATCAGCACCGACCATGGCTTCCTCAAGCGTGCGCAGCTCGGTCTCGATCGCATGCGCGGATTTCCACTGGTTCATGCCCGCTTCGCGGCCCTTGTAAACAACGCCGCGTGTATCGCAGACGATGCAGTTCTCCGGCTTGGCGCCGAGCACCTTGACCAGTTCGATACAGGCGATCCCGGCTGCCCCGGCGCCGTTGAGCACGATCCGGCAATCCTCGATGCGGCGACCGGTCAGGTGCAGCGCGTTGATCAGCCCGGCAAGGCAGATGATCGCGGTGCCGTGCTGATCGTCATGAAAGACCGGAATGTCCATGGTCTCGCGCAGGCGCTGCTCGATGATGAAGCATTCGGGCGCCTTGATATCCTCGAGATTGATGCCGCCGAAGGAGGGCTCGAGGAGTTGGACGGCGTCGATCAGCCGATCGATGTCATCGGTATCGAGCTCCAGATCGACCGAATCGATATCGGCGAATTTCTTGAACAGGACCGCCTTGCCTTCCATGACCGGCTTGGACGCCAGCGCGCCGAGATTGCCGAGCCCAAGGATCGCGGTGCCATTGGAGATCACCGCGACCGTGTTTCCGCGCGCGGTGTAATCATAGGAAGTATCAGGATCTTCAGAGATCGCCCGCACCGGCGCCGCCACGCCTGGGCTATAGGCCAGCGAGAGATCGCGCTGGGTCGCCATGGGCTTGGTCGGCACGATCTCGAGCTTGCCGGGGCGGCCGCGCTGGTGGTAGCGCAGCGCATCTTCATCAAGCTTGGTTGGGGCGATCGGATCCCTCGACTTGTCTTCCATGATACTCCCTTTGGCCGTCACTGATCACGCGTCGTGCGCGCTGCTGGTTCTGCTGGGCCGTTCGGCATGGCATGCGCTGAAGCCGCCGACCCGTGAAGCTTTATGCTGCCTAACGATCGTTGCGGTGCAGGTCCACTGGCGATATTGACCCCCCCTTTGCTCAGAACCGGCTTTAACCGTCCCAAATGTCTCGCTAGGAACAGGCAATGACCCAAAGCAGCGCCGCCACGCCCCCCGATCAGGGCCGTTCCGCCCAGCCCCATCCGCCTGGCACCACGCCGGTGATGGGCCAGTTTCTCGATATGAAGCAGGCCTATCCGGAGCATTTGCTGTTCTTTCGCATGGGCGATTTCTACGAGATGTTCTTCGAGGATGCGGTGCGCGCAGCCGAGGCGCTCGGCATCGCCCTCACCAAGCGCGGCACCCATAACGGCCAGCCGATCCCAATGTGCGGCGTGCCCATGCACAGCGCCGAGCGCTACTTGCATGACCTGATCCGCCAGGGCTTCAAGGTCGCCATCGCTGAGCAGATGGAGGATCCGAAGGAGGCGAAGAAACGCGGCTCGAAATCGGTGGTCAAGCGTGAGGTGGTGCGGCTGGTCACGCCGGGCACCCTCACCGAAGATACCTTGCTCGAGGCAGGGGCTCATAACTACCTCGCCGCTTTCGCACAGATCCGCGAGGACGCGGCCCTGGCCTGGGTCGATGCCTCGACCGGCTTGCTTCAGGTGACCTCATGCGCGGCCTCTGACTTGCCGAGCCTGCTTGCCCGGCTGCATCCGGCCGAGGTTCTGGCCCGCGCGCCAGCTTCCCCGGATCTGCTCGCCCTCATCGAGGAGCACGGCGCGGCGGCCAGCGAGTTGGCACCGGCTTCCTTTGACCCCAAGGCAGGCGGCGCTCGGGTCGCCAAGGCGCTCGGTGCCGCCAGCCTCGATGCCTTTGGCAGTTTCGCCCCGGCGGAGCGCGCGGCCTTGGGCGCGCTGATCGATTATCTCGAACTCACCCAGCGCGGCGCCTTGCCGCTGCTGCGTCCACCACAGCGCGAGGAGCGCGGAACCGGTCTGCGCATCGATCCGGCTACGCGCCGTAATCTCGAGATCACCCGCACCTTGGCCGGTGAAAAGTCGGGCACCCTGCTCGCGGTGCTGGACCGGACCGTGACCAATGCCGGCGCGCGCCTGCTCGAAGCCCAATTGTCGGCGCCGTTGACGGATTTGGCGCAGATCGAAGCTCGGCTGGAGGCAGTGGCCTTCCTGCTCGATGCGCCGATGCTGCGCGATGATCTGCGCAAGGCATTGCGGGCAGCGCCGGATCTGGAGCGCGCGCTCACCCGTCTGGCCCTGGGGCGCGGCGGACCACGTGATCTGGGGATGCTGCGCGGGGGCCTGCGCGCCGCCGCTGATCTATGCACCCTTCTGGAGACCGCAGAGGAAAAAGGCGCGCTGATCCCGGCGCTGATCGCCAGAGCCCGCACCGGTCTTGGCGGGCATGAAGCGCTGCTGCTCAAGCTCGAAAGCGGGCTGGCCGAGGAATTGCCGCTGAAACTGGGCGAGGGGGGCAGCTTTCGCCCCGGCTATCATGCCGATCTCGATGCGACACTGGCGCTGCGCGATGATTCGCGCCGGGTGATCCTCGAGCTGGAAGCGCAATATCGCCGCGATACCGAGATCGGTGCGCTGAAGATCAAGCACAACAATGTGCTGGGCTGGTTTGTGGAGACCTCGACCACCCATGCGCAAAAGATGCTCTCGCCAAGCATGGCCGAAGCCTTCATCCACCGCCAGACCACCGCCAATGCCGTGCGCTTTACCACCGTCGAGCTATCCGAGCTCGAGGCCAAGATCGCCCGCGCCGCAGAGCGGGTCGCGGAGATCGAGCGCGAATTGTTCGAGGATCTGCGCTCGATCACCCTGGAACAGGCCGAAGCGATCACCGGCAGCGCCCAGGCCCTGGCTCGACTCGATATCGCCGCCAGCCTCGCCGATCTGGCCGAAACCGAGCGTTGGGTGCGGCCGAAGATCGATGACAGCCTGTCCTTTAGCGTCAAGGAAGGGCGCCACCCGGTGGTGGAAGCGGCGCTGAAAGCGGCGAATGAGCCCGGCTTTGTCGCCAACAGCGCCGATCTGTCCGGCGAGAGCGATCAGGGTCAGCCGATCTGGCTGCTGACCGGGCCGAACATGGCGGGAAAATCCACCTTTCTGCGCCAGAATGCGCTGATCGCGATCATGGCCCAGATGGGCTCTTTCGTCCCGGCGGCTTTTGCGCATATCGGGCTGGTCGATCAGATCTTCTCGCGCGTCGGCGCTTCGGATGATCTGGCGCGCGGGCGCTCTACCTTCATGGTCGAGATGGTGGAGACGGCGGCGATCCTCAATCAGGCCGGTCCGCGCGCGCTGGTGATCCTCGATGAGATCGGGCGGGGCACCTCGACCTATGACGGACTCTCGATCGCCTGGGCAACGCTGGAGCATCTGCATGATGTGAACCGCTGCCGGGCATTGTTTGCCTCGCATTACCACGAGCTGACCGCGCTGGCGACGAGCCTGCCGGGGCTGAGTAACGCCACTGTCGCGGTGCGCGAATGGCAGGGCGAGGTTGTGTTCCTGCGCGAGGTGATCCCCGGCGCTGCGGATCGCTCTTACGGCGTGCAGGTCGCGCGGCTCGCTGGCATGCCGCAAGCAGTGGTGGCGCGGGCTCGCGATCTGCTGGAAAGGCTCGAGAGCGGGCAGGACAGTCCGGCGATCCGGGCGCAAAAGCTGGTCGATGATCTGCCGCTGTTCTCCGCCGTCACCGCAAAGGAGAAAGAGGAGCAAGAGGCAGCCCCGCTGCTGCGCCTGCGCGCTCTTGATCCCGATGCGATGACCCCGCGTGAGGCGCTGGATGCGCTTTACGAGCTCAAGGGGCTGCTGGGCAAGGACTGAGCGCGATCACACCAACAGCGCACGCAGCACCGCATTGAGCACCGCGCGCCCCGATTGGCTCGCACGCAGGCGGCCATCCTCGAGTACGATCAACCCGAGATCGGCCAGTTCCGCCACACGCTCGGGTGGCAATGGGGTGCCATTGAGCCGGGCAAAGCGCTCCGGATCGATGCCTTCGGCAAGGCGCAGTCCCATCATCAGCATCTCGCTCGCCTGCTCGGCCCCGCTGAGCCCCGGCGCCAGATCCAGCGCGGCGCCCTCTCGCTCCACGCGCTCAAGCCAGGTTCTTGGATCCCGAGGCGTCTCGGAGGGTTGACGGCCAAAGCCGGTGCTGAGCCGACCATGGGCGCCGGGCCCGACCCCGACATAATCGCCATAGCGCCAGTAAAGCCGGTTATGGCGGCTCTGCGCGCCGGGGCGGGCATGGTTGGAGATCTCATAGGCGGGCATGCCAGCGGCCTCGCAAATCTCCTGGGTCGCGGCATACATATCTGCCGCCGTTTCTTCCTCGGGCACCGAGAGCCTCCCGCGATCGTAGAGATCGGCAAAGCGCGTTCCCGGCTCGATGGTGAGTTGATAGAGCGAGAGATGATCGACCGCCATGGCCAGCGCCTCGGTCAGTTCTGCCCGCCAATCGGCGAGGCTCTGGCCACTGCGCGCATAGATCAGATCGAAGCTCACCCGCTCGAATTGCGCGCGAGCAATATCGAAAGCCGCCCGCGCCTCCGCCGCCGAATGCATCCGCCCGAGCGCGCGCAGATCGGCATCATTAAGCGCCTGAACACCCATCGACAGGCGATTGACCCCGGCGCTGCGATAACCCGCAAAACGTCCGGCCTCGACGCTGGTCGGGTTGGCCTCGAGCGAGATTTCCGCCCCGCTCGAAAGCCCCCAGAGCCCTTCCACCGTCTCGATCAGCGTCGCCACGGTTTGCGGCGCCATGAGCGAGGGGGTGCCGCCGCCAAAGAAAACCGTATCAACTCGGCGATCGGGCACCAGCGCATGGGCGGCGCGCAGCTCCGTGCTCAGGGCCTGTGCCCAGCGGCTTTGGTCGATCTGCTGCCAGACATGTGAGTTGAAATCGCAATAGGGGCATTTGGCCAGGCAAAACGGCCAGTGGATATAGACCCCAAAGCCCCCCGCCTGCCAATCTGGCGCGCTGTCATTCATTCGGATTTGAGCGCATCGACCTCGATCTCGATCTTCATTTCCGGCATGGTCAGGCCGCAAACGACCATGGTCGCCGCCGGGCGGATTTCGCCAAAGACCGAGCCCAGCACCGGAACGATCTCGTCATAGATCTCGGTCGAGGTGAGATAGTAGCGCGCCCGCACCACATCGCTCATCGTGAAACCGCCCTCGATCAGCGCCTTCTCAATGGTGCCCAGCGCGTTGCGGGTCTGCTCGGCTGCGCTTTGCGGCATGGCCATCGCGGCGTAGTCATACCCGGTGGTACCAGCCACAAAGCACCAGTTGCCCTGCACGACGGCGCGCGAATAACCGATCTTCGCCTCAAAGGGCGAGCCGGAAGAAATCAGTTTGCGGCTCATGCCTCATCTCCCTTGAACACGGCGTCTACCAGCAGCGCGAAGGCACGCGCGCGATGGCTGTCGGCATGCTTTTCCTGCGCCGAGATTTCGCCGAAAGTGCGGGTCTCGCCCGCGCGGACAAACATCGGATCGTAGCCAAAACCAAGCGCGCCGCGCGGCGGCCAGGTGATCGAACCGCTCACTGTACCCATGAAGATCTCGTCATGCCCGTCCGGCCAGGCGAGACACAAGCAACAATGGAAAGCCGCAGTTCGCGGCTCGGGTGCGGATTTGGCCTCGCATTCATCCCAGACCCGCTGCATCGCCATGCCAAAGTCGCGCCCCTGCGGTGTCTCGGCCCAATCGGCAGCATAGACACCCGGAGCGCCATCGAGCGCCGCGACCGAGAACCCCGAATCATCCGAGAGCGCCGGCAAACCCGACGCCTTCGCCGCCGCATGCGCCTTGATCCGCGCATTGCCCTCGAAAGTGCTTTCGGTTTCCTCGGGCGCTGGCAGATCGAGATCGGCGGCGCTCACGGTCTCGATGCCATAGGGCGCGAGCAACTCGCCGATTTCGCGGACTTTCCCGGCATTATGGCTGGCGACCAGCAGTTTTTCGCCCTCGAACCGGCGCGCCATCACGCAATCCCCAGCACGGCGCGCTGCTTGGCGATCAGCTCGCCGGTGCCCTTCTTGGCCAGCGCCAGCATCTCGGTCAGGTGGAAATCCATGAAGGGCAGCCCCTCCGCCGTTGCCTGTACCTCGACGAGCCCGCCGCGACCGGTGATGACGAAATTGGCGTCGGTCTCGGCATCGCTGTCCTCGAGATAATCGAGATCAAGCACCGACTTGCCCTTGTAGATCCCGCAGGAGATCGCCGCCACCTCGCCTTCGATCGGCAGATGCGACACGTCGCCAGCCTTGAGCAGCTTTTGCGCCGCCAGATGCAGGGCGACGAACCCCCCGGTGATCGAGGCGGTGCGGGTGCCGCCATCGGCCTGGAGCACGTCGCAATCAACGGTGATCTGCCGCTCGCCAAGCGCGGGGCGGTCCACCACGGCGCGCAAGGCCCGGCCGATCAGGCGCTGGATCTCCTGGGTGCGGCCCCCTTGCTTGCCAGCGGTTGCCTCGCGGCGATTGCGGGTATGGGTTGCACGCGGAAGCATGCCATATTCCGCCGTAACCCAGCCCAGACCCGACCCGCGCAGCCATGCCGGCGGCTTCTCCTCGATCGAGGCGGTGCACAGCACATGCGTATCGCCAAATTTCACCAGGCAGGAGCCCTCGGCATGTTTGGTCACATCGATCTCGAGGCTGACCTCGCGCATCTGGTCTAGGGCTCTGCCGGAAGGGCGCATCTGTCTCTCCTGTTTGGTTGGCAGCGTTGCTCTACGCCCTCAACCGTAAAGGGTCCAGAGCCAAGACACACGCTGGCATCATGGATCCGTTTGACCCTCTCGCGCACAATTCCTAGTTTAGAGGATGGGCATGTTCCCCGTCCGACCAACCTGACCGGCCATCCATGACGACTTCGCTTTCCGAACTCAACGAACGCAGCCGCGAAATCTTTCGCCAACTCGTCGAGACCTATCTGGAAACTGGTGAGCCTGTCGGCTCGCGCACCTTGTCGAAAATCCTGCCCAATCGCCTTTCCGCAGCCAGCGTGCGCAATGTGATGCAGGATCTCGAGGAGCTGGGCTTGCTCGACAGCCCGCATGTAAGCGCCGGACGCCAACCGACCCTGTCGGGGCTTCGGCTTTTCGTCGATGGCATGCTCGAGGTTGGCGGGCTCTCGCCGGATGAGGAGAGCAAGATCCGCCAGGGTCTTGGCACCAAGGCCGATGAAGTGGAGCATCTGCTGGCCGAAACCGGCTCGCTTCTCTCGGGCTTGTCGAGTGCGGCCAGTCTGGTCATCGCCCCCAAGACCGATGCGCCGATCAAGCATATCGATTTTGTCTCGCTGTCCTCGGATCAGGCGCTGGTCGTGCTGGTGAAGGAAAACGGCGAGATCGAGAACCGGTTGATCGATGCACCGCCGGGCCTAACGCCATCGGCGATGCAGGAGGCGGCGAATTTTCTGAACGCCCAATTGCGCGGGCGCTCGCTCACACAGGTTTCCGCTTCGATCGAGCAGCAAATCGATCTGCGCCGCCGGGAGCTCAATGAGATTTCTCAAAAGCTGGTGGCCGCGGGCGTTGCTAGTTGGGGCGATGTTCGCGGCACGCTCAGCGTTGCCCCGGAGAGGCTGATCGTGCGTGGCCGCGGCAATCTGCTCAAGGATCTTGAGTTGACCAAGGATGTCGAGCGCATGTCGCAGCTCTTCGACGACCTCGAGACCAAGGAAGATCTCGCACAATTGTTGGATCTGACCGTCGCGGGCGATGGGGTGCGCGTTTTTATTGGCGCAGAGAACAAGCTTTTTTCGCTTACGGGTTCCTCTTTGATCATCTCTCCGTATATGAACGCCGATCAGCAAGTCGTCGGCGCCATCGGCGTGATCGGACCGACGCGAATCAACTATGGCCGCGTGGTGCCCATCGTCGATTTCACAGCGAGATTGGTGGGGCGCCTGCTGGACGAACGCAAAGCGACTGGAGGCTAAAACCATGTCCAATGAGGAATTCGAGCCGATCACGAAAGGTGCAGCCAAGGGGGGCGACGACGCAGCCGCAGATACCGCCGCGGGGCCCGAGCTGACGGATCTTGGCGAGGCAGCAAGCTCGAGCGATGCGCGCGATGCCGAAATCAACGAGCTCAAGTCGCAACTGGCCGCCGCTCAGGACAAGCTGATGCGCGCTGCTGCGGATGTGCAAAATATCCGCAAGCGCGCTGATCGCGAGCGCCGCGAAGCCGAGGTTTTTGGCGGCACCAAACTCGCCCGCGACTTGCTCACGGTGTACGACAATCTTGAAAACGCGCTCTCGCATGCTTCTGACGAGTTCAAGGAGAAAGAGGCCGGTCTGTTCGGCGGCGTCGATCTGACCAAGAAAGAGCTCCTGAACGCCTTTTCCAAGCACAAGATCCTGCCGATTGACCCGGAAATCGGGACCAAGTTCGACGCCAATTTCCATCAGGCGATGTATGAGGCACCCTCGGCGACCGCGCCTGCCGGTGCCGTCATCGAGGTGATCCAGGTCGGGTTCAAGATCAATGATCGCCTGCTGCGCCCGGCGATGGTTGGGGTAGCGCGCCAGGAGCCGGACAACGCGCCAGAGGTAGGCAGCGCGCTTGATTGATCCTTGTCTCGATCTGCTGACTTACGGATCGACGCGGCGCAGGGTGATGTTGACCCTGCCGCCGCCGGGAAACAGGTCCGCGGGCAGCAAAGGTGATCCGGCATATTTGATGCGATCAATGCCATGATATGCGAGCCGTGCCTCACCGCCGATGACGACAACATCTCCGGAGGACAAGGTGATGGAGCGCGTGGGTGCCTTGCGTTCCATCCCGCCCATGCGAAATACCGCCGGGTCGCCCAGCGAGACCGAAACGACCGGATAGGTAAAGTCGGCCTCGTCCTTGTCCTGATGCAGGCCCATTCGCGCCTTCTGATCGTAGAAATTGATCAGACAACTGTCCGGCGCGGGCGCGCCTGCGGCATGGGTTTGCCAAACCTGCAAGATCACCTCAGGGATCGGCGGCCAAGGCTCTTTGGTAACAGGATGCGCCGTTTCATAGCGATACCCGCGCCGATCCGTCACCCAGCCATAGCGCCCGGCACTGGTCATTTGCACGCTCATCGGCTTTCCCCAGGGCGTCTGGGGCCGAAAAAGCGGCGCGCTTTCGACCACCTTTCGGATCGCGCCGAGCATTTTTTCTTGAACAGCGAAGGACACAGCTTCAGGAAAAACCTTGAACCCACTTATCTCCAGCATTTCACATCCTTGCGAGCACAAACCCACACCCATATATAGCGGCAGATCGGGAGCGTTCGGCAATCAAGCCAACGTGTCCCAGCCTGTTCATGGGACCTGCAGCGGGGGCTGCGATCAGACCCGCCGCAAATCGCCAAAGAGAGGACTTAAATGGCTAAAGTAATCGGTATCGACCTTGGAACCACAAACTCCTGTGTTGCCATCATGGAAGGCGCACAGCCGCGCGTGATCGAAAACGCAGAAGGCGCGCGGACCACGCCGTCGATGGTTGCGTTTTCCAATGATGGCGAGCGCCTTGTGGGCCAGCCGGCCAAGCGCCAGGCCGTCACCAATCCGGAAAGCACCCTGTTCGCCGTCAAGCGTCTGATTGGTCGTCGGTACACCGACCCGCAAGTCGACAAGGACAAGGGCATGGTGCCCTACAAGATTGTCGAAGGCGGCAATGGCGATGCCTGGGTCGAGGTCCGCAGCGAGAAATACTCGCCGAGCCAGATCTCGGCCTTCATCCTGCAAAAGATGAAAGAGACCGCGGAAAGCTATCTGGGCGAGACCGTCAATCAGGCCGTTATCACTGTGCCTGCCTATTTCGATGACGCCCAGCGTCAGGCCACCAAGGATGCAGGCCGCATCGCGGGTCTGGAAGTGCTGCGGATCATCAACGAGCCGACCGCTGCTGCACTGGCCTACGGTCTGGACAAGGATACCGACCGAACCATCGTCGTGTATGACCTTGGCGGCGGTACTTTCGACGTGTCGATCCTCGACATCTCCGACGGTGTTTTTGAAGTGCGCGCCACCAATGGTGACACTTTCCTCGGCGGTGAAGATTTCGACCTTTGCCTGGTCGATTATCTCGCCACCGAATTCCAGAAAGAGAACGGCATTGACCTGCGCAAGGACCGTCTCGCGCTGCAACGCCTGAAGGAAGCGGCTGAGAAGGCGAAGATCGAACTGTCTTCGGCGCAGCAAACCGAGATCAACCTGCCCTTCATCACCGCCGATCAATCGGGGCCCAAGCACCTGACGCTGAAGATGACCCGCTCGAAGCTGGAAAGCCTTGTCGAGGAGCTGATCAAGCGCACGCTTGAGCCGTGCCGTCAGGCGATGAAGGATGCCGGCGTTCAGGCGTCGGATGTCGATGACGTCGTGCTGGTCGGCGGTATGACCCGCATGCCGCGCGTTATCGAGACCGTGAAAAACTTCTTCGGGAAAGAGCCGCACAAGGGTGTGAACCCCGATGAAGTCGTGGCCATGGGTGCCGCGATCCAGGCCGGTGTTCTTCAAGGCGACGTGCAGGATGTGGTTCTGCTCGATGTAACCCCGCTCTCGCTGGGTATCGAAACGCTGGGCGGTGTCTTCACCCGCCTGATCGACCGCAACACGACCATCCCGACCACCAAGAGCCAGGTTTTCTCCACCGCGGATGACAACCAGACCGCGGTGACCATCCGCGTCTTCCAGGGCGAGCGGGAGATGGCCAATGACAACAAGTTGCTTGGCTCATTCAATCTGGAGAGCATCCCGCCTGCACCGCGGGGCGTGCCTCAGATCGAAGTAACCTTCGACATCGATGCCAACGGTATCGTCAATGTCTCAGCCAAGGATCGCGCGACCGGCAAGGAACAGAAGATCACCATCCAGGCCTCGGGCGGATTGTCGGAGGACGATATCGATCGGATGATCAAGGAAGCCGAGACCCATGCCGAGGACGACAAGCGTCGCAAGGAAATGGTCGAGAGCCGCAACCAGGGCGAATCGCTGCTGCACAGCACCGAGAAGAGCCTCGCCGAGTACGGTGAGAAAGTATCCGACGAAGACCGCAGCGTCATCGAGGATGCTCTGGGTGAACTGCGTGAAGCCCTTGGCGGCGAAAATCTTGATGACATCAAGAACAAGACCCAGGCACTCGCAACTGCCGCGATGAAGCTGGGCGAAGCGATGTACAAGGAACAAGCGGCCGAAGCCGAAGCTGGCGAAGGTGGGCCGTCCGATGACGATACTATCGTCGATGCAGATTTCGAAGAAATCGACGGCGAGCGTAAGTCTTAAGACCTGTCCCGCACCTCGTCATAGGGTGCCCCGATATCGGGGCACCCGTCTGTTTCTTTAATTTGGATCTGCGTCATGTCGAAACGGGACTATTATGATATTCTCGGCGTCTCGCGTGACGCCTCGGACGACGACCTGAAAAAGGCGTATCGCAAGCTCGCCAAGGAGCTGCATCCGGACCGCAACAAGGATGATCCGACGGTTGAGTCGCGGTTCAAGGAAGTCAACGAAGCCTATGATGTCCTGAAGGATCGCCAGAAGCGCTCGGCCTATGATCAATTCGGTCATGCTGCCTTTTCGGAAGGTGGCGGCGGCGGCGCGGGCGGTTTCAGGCCCAGCGGCGGCGGTGCCGATTTCAGCTCGGCCTTTTCTGACATTTTCGACGATCTGTTCGGTGGCGAGTTTGGCGGTCGCCGCGGCGGTGCCGGTGCGCGCACGCGCGGCTCGGATCTGCGCTACAATCTCACCATCAATCTCGAGGACGCCTTTCACGGCAAGGCCGAACAAATCACGGCGCCAGGAGCGGTCTCTTGCGAAGCCTGTACCGGCACCGGATCCGCTGGCGGGGCCGCTCCTTCTGTCTGCCCGACCTGCTCTGGCATGGGGAAAGTCCGCGCTCAGCAGGGCTTTTTCACCATCGAGCGTAGTTGCCCGACCTGCGGCGGGCGCGGTCAGATCATCAAGAACCCCTGCTCGTCCTGTAATGGCGCCGGTCTGGTGCAAAAGGACCGCAGCCTGAACGTCCAGATCCCCAAAGGGGTCGAGGATGGCACCCGCATCCGTCTGGCCGGAGAGGGCGAGCCGGGCGTGCGCGGCGGCACTCCGGGCGATCTCTACATCTTTGTCTCGATCAAGCCGCACCCGCTGTTCAAGCGCGACGGCGCTGACCTGTTCTGCGAGGTTCCGGTCCCCTTCATCGAGGCTGCGGTTGGCGGCTCGGTCGAGGTGCCGACCATTGATGGCGGCAAGACCCGGGTGGCGATCCCGGCGGGCACCCAATCGGGCAAGCAATTGCGCCTGCGCGGAAAGGGCATGCCCACCCTGCGCGGCGGTCGCACCGGCGATCTCTATCTTGAGATTCTGGTCGAGACCCCGATCAATCTGACCAGCAAGCAAAAGGATCTGCTGCGCGCCTTCTCCAAGGATGCAGGCAGCAAGCAGAACCCGAATGTCGCCGAGTTCGAGAAAAAGGCGCAATCCTTCTGGACGGAAGCGAAAACATCGTGAGCGACCAGCCGACAACCGACCCGCTCGCGATCGGCATTCTGGGCGGCTCCGGTCGCATGGGCCAGATGCTGTTGACGCTTGGACTGGACAATCCCGCGATTACCATCGCCGGGATTACCGAGCGCCCCGGCAGCGAATGGGTCGGGCGCAGCGGCGATGCGTTGATCCCCGATGCACGCCTCGCCGAGCTGACCATCACCGATGACAGCGATCTGGTATTCGGTGAGTGCGATGCGGTGATCGATTTTACCGCCCCGGGCGCCGCGCTGATGCATTCCGCTCTGGCGGCCAAGCATGGCATCGCCCATATCATCGGCGCGACCGGCTTTTCGGATGAGGAGCTCGCCGCGCTCTCGCAAACCGCGCAAGATACCGTCACCGTGCGCGCTGGTAATATGTCGCTCGGAGTGAACCTGCTCGTACAGTTGACCCGGCAGGTCGCTGCCGCGCTGGATGCGGATTTTGATATCGAGATCGTCGAATCACATCACAATCGCAAGGTTGACGCACCTTCGGGAACCGCGCTGATGCTGGGCGAGGCCGCCGCGCAAGGACGCGGGGTGGACTTGGCCAGCCATTCCGATCGCGGGCGCGATGGTATTACCGGTGCACGCACCCGCGGCCATATCGGTTTCGCGGCCCTTCGCGGCGGCGATATCGTCGGCGAGCATGATGTGATCTTCGCAGGCGCTGGCGAGCGGATCAGCCTGCGCCACATCGCGACCGATCGAGCGATCTTCGCGCGCGGCGCCTACAAGGCAGCGCTCTGGTCGCGCGGCAAGCCCAATGGCGAATACTCAATGCTCGACGTTCTCGGCCTTGCTGGCTGAGGGCGTTGCAGCGCTCACCTCATCGGCCTCAAGCCGCGCGCTCTCATAGGCCAGCATTGCCCGCTTGACCGGCAATCCCCAATGATAGCCCCCGAGTGCCCCGGATTTGCGCAGCGCCCGGTGGCAAGGGATCAACCAGGAGATCGGATTGCGACCGACTGCGGTCCCGACCGCCCGCACCGCTTTGGGCTGGCCGATTCGGGCAGCGATGTCGGAATAGGTGGTCACATACCCGCTGGGAATGCTCAGCAGCGCCTCCCATACCTTGATCTGAAACGGCGCCCCGATCAGCGCGAGCCGCGCCTGCCCGCCTTGCCCAAAGGCGGCGTTGACCAACGGCGCCAGACGCTGCGGATCTTCGCGAAATTCCGCATTACGCCAACGCCCGCTTAGATCGGCCAAAGCCCCCTCACGCCCAGTGCCGCTGGCAAAACCGAGCCCGCACAGCCCCGCCTCGGTCCCCATCGCCAGGGCCTCGCCAAAAGGGGTGTCAAACCAGCCATAAGCGATCTCAAGCCCGGCGCCGCCGCTTGCATAAACACCCGGGCTCATTGCCTCCCAGGACAGGAACAGATCATGCAGTCGGCTCGGCGACGACAGGCCCAGCTCAAGCGACGTCTCCAGCAGGGAATGGCGCTCCGCCAGCAGGCGTTTGGCGTGATCAAGAGTGAGGTAGCCGAGATATTTCTTCGGGCTCACCCCCACCCATTGCGAAAACGCCCGCTGAAAATGGGTCGGACTATAGCCGATCTTGGCCGCGATGGTCTCCAGATCCGGATGCTCGGCGCAATTCTCCTCGAGATACCGGATCGCCGCAGCGATCACCTCATATTGCTCCTGAGTGCGGTGCATGGGCCTCTCCTGTTCGAGCTCGCCGATGAGCCTAAAGCAGAAGGCCGCAGGCAACGACCCGGTTCTTGCTTTCTCGCCTGCGTTATGCGAGCCGGATCGCATGAAACCGCAGGATATTGCCGAGATTTTCCGCCGCTTTGCCGAACGTGAGCCGGAGCCGAAGGGCGAGCTGGAGCACACCAATGCCTTTACCCTCGTGGTTGCGGTGGCGCTGTCGGCGCAGGCCACCGACAAGGGCGTCAATCTCGCGACCCGCAACCTTTTTCCCATCGCCGATACGCCCGAGAAGATGGTGGCGCTGGGCGAGGAGGGGATCATCGAGCATATCAAGACCATCGGGCTTTACCGCAACAAGGCGAAGAATGTGCTCGCTCTCAGCCGCAAGCTCATCGACGAGTTTGGCGGCGAAGTCCCAAGCAGCCGCGCGGCTCTGGAAAGCTTGCCCGGTGTCGGGCGCAAGACCGCGAATGTGGTTCTGAACATGTGGTTCAAGCATCCTGCGATGGCGGTGGACACCCATATCTTCCGGGTCAGCAACCGCACCGGCATTGCGCCGGGCAAGGATGTCGTCGCGGTTGAGCGCCGGCTCGAAGATGTCGTGCCAGCCGAATTCGCGCTCCATGCCCATCACTGGCTGATCTTGCATGGCCGCTATTTGTGCAAGGCGCGCAAGCCCGATTGCACGGCCTGCCTCATCGCCGATCTGTGTGAATACTCCGAAAAGACCGCCCCCTCGCCTCAGAAGAGCGGCACTGCCAGCAAAGGAAAAACGGTATGAGCCATCGCCTTGATGTAATCGGCATGGGCGCTGCGATTGTGGATATTCTGGCGCGGGTCGATGATCCGTTCCTGGCCCAGCACAATATCGCCAAAGGCGGCATGACGCTGGTCGATAGCGCCCGCGCCGAAGAGATCTATGCCGCGATGGGCCCGGCAACGGAGAGTTCGGGCGGATCGGCCGGCAACACCATCGCCAGCCTGGCGATGCTCGGCGCCTCCGTGCAATTCGTCGGCAAGGTCAAGGACGACCAGCTTGGCAAGATCTTCACCCATGATATCCGCGCGGCCGGTGCAAGCTTTGAGACCGCGCCGATCGCCGGCGACGCCGCCGGAGCAACCGCGCGCTCGATGATCCTGATCACACCCGATGCCGAGCGCAGCATGTGCACGGATCTGGGCATCTCCAATCAGCTCTTTGAAGCCGACATGCCGACCGAGGCGCTGGCCAATGCACGGGTGGTGTATCTCGAAGGCTATCTTTGGGACCGTGAGGAGACCAAGACCGCCTTTCGCCGCGCCATGGAAATCACCAAGGCAGCGGGCGGCGAGGCTGCGCTGACCCTCTCCGATGCCTTCTGCGTCGATCGACACCGCGAGAGCTTTCGGCAGATTATTCAAGGCGATGTCGAGATCCTGTTCGCCAACGAAGCCGAGCTACAGGCGCTCTATCAGACCGAGGATTTCGACGCCGCGCTTGCGCAGGTTGGCTCGGAAGTCGGCACCGTCGCCGTGACCCGCAGTGCGCAGGGTGTTGCAATCATGCGCAAGGGTGAGCGCATCGACGTGCCGACCCGCAAGATCGCCAAACTCGTCGATACCACCGGTGCCGGTGATGCCTTCGCCGCGGGTTTCCTCTATGGCCATGTGAACGGTGCCAGCGCCCAGACTTGCGGCGAGATGGGCAATGCGGCGGCCTCGGTGGTCATTCAGCAGATCGGCCCGCGCCCGCGCACCGATCTCAAGGCCGTTTTCCGCGATCTCTCGCTGGTCTGAACCACAATAAAGCCCCTCTCGACCAACGATCGAGAGGGGCGGCAAGAGCGGATCAGCGCCGCTTATGCGTCACGTTTGATCATCGGCCCGCAGCCCGCGCCGCCGATGATATGCATGTGAAAATGCGGGACCTCCTGAACGCCATGCTCGCCGGCATTGGTGATCAGCCGATAGCCTTCCCCATCACCGGCCGCCGACACTTTGAGCTGCCGGGTAAGCATGCCGATCACGCGGAACAGATCGACGATCTCGGCATCCGAGGCATTGGCGGTGAAATCGTCATAGGTGACATAGGGCCCTTTCGGGATCACCAGCACATGCACCGGGCGCACCGGGTTGATGTCATTGAAGGCGAGCGTGTGCTCGGTCTCATGCACCTTGGTACAAGGCAGATCGCCGCGCAGGATCTTGGCGAAAACATTCTCGGGATCGTATTCATAGGCCATCTTGGTCCCCTCCAATTGCCCGGTTTGGCCGGGTCAGCGCTCCAGACTCATGTCCCGGTGCGGAATGCCCGCATCCAGATATTCATGCCCATGCGCGGCAAAGCCGAGGGCGCGATAGAATGGCACCGCCTCGACTTGCGCGCTGATGGCGAATTTATCGATCTCCGGATGATCCTCGACGATCCTCTCGACCAGCGCACGGCCGATCCCGCGGCCCCGCAAGGCCTTGAGGACCGCAACGCGCTGGATCTTCATCACCCCGTCCACCATCCGCGCCCGCGCCGTTGCCACTGCTTCATCACCGATCAAAGCGAGATAATGGGTGCTGGCCGGGTCATGCGGGTCCATTTCCTCAGCTTCGGCAACGCCCTGCTCACCCATGAAGACGATACGGCGGATCCGATGGCACTGCACCAGTTCACCCTCATCTCGCAGCGGGCGAATCTCGATCTCCCCGGACCGCGCGGCCTTTTCGGCAATCCCGGAAACGCCCTGTCGCCGCTCGAGCTCGGCGAGCACCTGGCTGAACGACAGATCCTGCGCCGCCAGCATGATCATCATGTGATAAAGGGCGTCCGCGCACTCGCTGACCAGACCGTCGCGATCCCCTTGCGCGGCTGCGATGATCGCTTCTACCGCTTCCTCGCCGAATTTCTCGGCACATTTCGCCGAGCCCTTCGCCAGCAGCTTTGCGGTATGCGAAGAGGACGGGTCGGCCCCCTTTCGGGCTAGGATCACCGATTCCAGATGGCCAAGGATCTCGCTCACACTGCCTCCATGGGACGCACCCGAACCCCGTGCTCGGCCATATAGGCTTTCGCCTCGCCGATCGAATAATCGCCGAAATGGAAGATCGACGCCGCCAGCACCGCATTGGCACCGCCGATCGTCACCCCATCCACCAGATGTTGCAGATTGCCGACCCCGCCCGAGGCGATCACCGGCACCGGCACCGCCTCGACCACCTGACGGGTCAGCTCGAGGTCAAAGCCATCGCGGGTGCCGTCACGATCCATCGAGGTCACCATGATCTCGCCCGCGCCCTTTTGCGCCATCAGCGCCGCGAACGCGATGGCGTCGATCCCGGTCGGGTTGCGCCCGCCATGAGTGAACAGCTCCCAGCGTCCCGGAGCGACCTGGCGCGGGTCGATGGACACAACAATGCATTGCGCCCCGAACTTGTCCGCAGCGCGCGCCACAAAGTCCGGATCCTTCACCGCTGCCGAGTTGATCGAGACCTTGTCGGCCCCGGCCAGCAGCAGAGCGCGGATGTCTTCGACCGTGCGGATACCGCCGCCGATGGTCAGCGGCATGAAGCACTGATCCGCGGTGCGCGAGGCGACATCGAGGATCGTACCGCGATTCTCATGGCTGGCATTGATATCGAGAAAGCACAGCTCATCGGCACCGGCGGTATCATAGGCGATCGCGGCCTCGACCGGATCGCCCGCATCACGCAGATCGACGAAATTGACGCCCTTGACGACCCGGCCGTCCTTGACATCGAGGCAGGGGATAACGCGCGTAGTCAGCATCAGGCGGCTCCGCTCAGATAGGCCGAAGCCTCGCCCGGATCGATGGTGCCGTCATAGAGCGCCCGACCGGAAATTGCCCCATTCAGCGGCGCGCCGCAGGTTTTCAGCGCTTCGAGATCGTCCATGGAGCTGATCCCGCCCGATGCGATCACCGGGATGCTGCATGCCTGCGCCAATGCGGCGGTCTCGGCGATATTCGGGCCCTGCATGGCACCATCGCGATCGATATCTGTGTAGATGATCGCGGAGACGCCCGCATCTTCAAAGCGGCGGGCCAGATCGATCGCGGTGATTTCGGTCGTCTGCGCCCAGCCCTCGATCGCGACCATACCCTTGCGCGCATCAATGCCGACCGCGACGCGGCCCGGATGCTCGCGGCAGGCAGCGCGCACGAAATCAGGATCGCGCACCGCCGCAGTGCCCAGGATCACCCGGCGCACGCCCTTGTTGATCCAGGTTTCCAGAACCGGCATCGAGCGCACACCGCCGCCGAGCTGCACCGGCAATTCGGTCGCGGCCAAAATCGCCTCCACTGCAGAGCCATTGATCGGCTCGCCCTCGAACGCACCGTTCAGATCCACCAAATGCAGCCATTGGCACCCTGCCTGAGCAAAGCGCCGGGCCGGCACGACCGGATCGTCGTGGAACACCGTCGCCGCTTCCATGGCTCCGCGCAGCAGGCGCACGCATTTGCCATCCTTCAAATCGATCGCGGGATACAGGATCATGGTCGCCACTCCAGGAAATTCTCGATGATTTTCGCGCCGACATGCTGGCTCTTTTCCGGGTGGAACTGGGTGCCAAACAGGTTGTCGCGCCCCACCGCAGCCGTGACAGGGCCGCCATAATCGACACTGGCCAGGGTCTGCGAAGGGTCCGTCGTCTTCATGTGATAGGAATGCACGAAATAGACATGGCGGCCGGTCGGGACATCGCGAAACACCGGGTGCGAGGCCACCGAGCCGAGCGCATTCCAGCCCATATGCGGCACTTTCAGGCCGGGGTCCTGGGGGGTCAGATGCACCACATCGCCGCCGAGCCAGCCGAGCCCGTCATGCGAGCCGCGCTCCAGGCCACGCTCGGCCATGAGCTGCATACCGACACAGATACCAAAGAACGGCACGCCTTGCTCGATCACCCGAGCGTGCAGCGCCTCGCGCATCCCCGACACCGCCTCGAGCCCGGCACGGCAATCGCCAAAGGCACCAACGCCCGGCAGCACCACTCGATCCGCCGCACTCACCGCCGCCGGATCGGCGGAGACCACAACCGAGTGTCCCTTCGCCGCCGCCCCGCGCTGAAACGCCTTTTGCACCGAGTGCAGATTGCCCGACCCGTAATCGATGATGACAATCTTCTCACTCATGAGCCCAGCACTCCCTTGGTCGAGGGCAGGCTGTCTTGCATACGCGGATCGATCTCCACCGCCTCACGCAGCGCCCGCGCCACCGCCTTGAAGCAGCTCTCGGCGATATGGTGGGCATTAGCGCCGTAGAGGTTTTCGATATGCAGAGTGATGCCGCCATTCATCGCCAGGGCCGTGAAGAACTCCCGCACCAGTTCAGTGTCAAAGGTGCCGATTTTCTCGGTCGGAAAATCCACCTTGAAGACCAGAAAGGGGCGTTTCGACAGATCCAATGCGGCGCGCGACAGGCTCTCATCCATCGCCAGCAGGCAAGAGCCATAGCGGCGGATACCCTTGGCCTCGCCCAGCGCCATCAGCAGCGCGCGGCCAAGGGCGATCCCGACATCCTCGACCGTGTGATGATCATCGATATGCAGATCACCGCTGGCGCGCACCGTCAGATCGATCAGCGAATGCCGCGCCAATTGCTCAAGCATATGATCGAAAAAGCCAACTCCCGTCTGCACGTCGTATTTGCCCGTGCCGTCGAGTTGAAGCTGGACCGAAACCTCGGTTTCAGTGGTCTGACGCGCGAACTCGCCCTGACGCATCGAAGATCTCCTGTGTTCTGAACCCGCCTTATAGACGGCGCGCGCGCCGTCTGTCATCAGCCCTGTCTTTGCATCTACGCAGCCGGCCCCTTATATCGCGCCCAACGAGGAGTTCGAAAACCATGAGACATCAAGACGCCAGCACTCCCGGCTGGCATGCCACCACCATCCTCGCCGTGAAAAAGGGCGATCAGACCGTGATCGCTGGCGATGGTCAGGTCAGCATGGGCGACACCATCGTCAAGGGCAATGCGCGCAAGGTTCGCCGCCTTGATACCGGCGGGCACGAGATCATCGCCGGTTTCGCTGGATCAACCGCCGATGCCTTCACCCTGTTCGAGCGCCTGGAAAGCAAGCTTGAGAGCTATCCGGGCCAGCTCGCCCGCGCTGCCGTCGAGCTCGCCAAGGATTGGCGCACTGATCGCTATTTGCGCCGTCTTGAAGCCATGCTGCTGGTTGCAGATCGTGACATCGTGCTGACCCTTACCGGGGCAGGTGATGTGCTCGAACCGGTGGGCGGGATTGCGGCAATTGGATCGGGGGGCAATTACGCGCTCTCGGCCGCCCGCGCCCTGGCCGATACCGATCTTGATGCCGAAGCCATCGCGCGCAAATCCATGAAGATCGCTGCCGAGATCTGCGTTTATACCAATGACTCTCTCGTTCTGGAAAAACTGACCGCATGACCAATTTCTCCCCCCGCGAAATCGTCTCCGAACTGGATCGTTTCATCATCGGCCAGAATGACGCCAAGCGCGCCGTTGCCATCGCCCTGCGCAATCGCTGGCGGCGCCGACAGCTTGATCCGGGGTTAGCCGAGGAAGTGTTTCCCAAGAACATCCTGATGATCGGCCCGACCGGCGTCGGCAAGACCGAGATTTCGCGGCGGCTGGCCAAGCTCGCTCAGGCTCCGTTCATCAAGGTCGAGGCAACGAAATTCACCGAAGTCGGCTATGTCGGCCGCGATGTCGATGCGATCATCCGGGATCTGGTCGAGATCGCGATCTCTCTGGTGCGCGAGCGCAAGCGCGAGGAGGTTCAGGCCGAAGCCCAGGCCCGCGCCGAAGAGCGGGTGATTTCGGCTCTGGTTGGGGACGGTGCCTCATCCTCCACGCGAGAGAGCTTCCGCACCAAGCTGCGCAGCGGACAGCTCGATGATCGCGAGATCGAGATTGAAGTGGCCGATAGCGCGCCGAGCATGCCGATGATGGAGATCCCCGGCCAGCCCGGCGGTATGGCCGGCATGAATATCCAGGACCTGCTCGGCAAGGCCTTTGGTGGCCAGCGCCGCCGCCGGAAGATGACCGTTGCGGGCTCCTATGATGTCCTGATCGTCGAAGAAGCCGACAAACTGCTTGATGCCGAGCAAATCGCGCGCGAGGCCGTTGAAGCCGTCGAACAGGACGGGATCGTTTTTCTCGACGAGATCGACAAGGTCTGCGCGCGCGGCGAGGGCAAGGCTCCCGATATCTCGCGCGAGGGCGTGCAGCGCGATCTGCTGCCCTTGATCGAGGGCGCGACGGTGCCGACCAAGCACGGGCCGGTGAAGACCGATCATATCCTGTTCATCGCCTCGGGCGCCTTTCACGTCGCCAAACCGTCGGATCTGCTGCCCGAACTGCAAGGACGTCTGCCGATCCGGGTCGAGCTCAAGGCGCTGACCGAAGCCGATTTCATCCGCATTCTTAGCGAGCCGGAAGCCAGCCTTACCCGCCAATCAGAGGCGTTGCTGGCGACCGAGGAGATCGCGCTCGACTTCACCGAAGACGGTATCGCCGCCATCGCCAAAACCGCCGCACACATGAACCAGAGCGTCGAGAATATCGGAGCACGGCGCCTGCATACGATCGTGGAGCGGGTGTTGTCGGATTTATCCTTCGAGGCGCCGGACCTGCCCGCCGATGCGCGGAAAGTCACGATCGACGCGGCTTATGTGCATGAAAAGCTTGATGATATCCAGAAGGATCACGATCTGAGCCGCTACATCTTGTAGCGCGGCACCGTGGTCAGCGGTTCTTGCGCAGATAAACATAAAGCGCACCGCCGCCGCCATGGCTCTGATGTGCCTGATAGACATCAGTGACGAATTGCGAAAGCGGCGGGCTGCGCAGCCATTCGGGGGTGAGGGTGCGCAGGACGCCGCGCCCTTCCCCAAAACTACGCATATCCGCAAAAGCATCGCGGTTGCTGCGCCCGCCCTTGCCGGTGATCACCAATACGCAGCGACTGTCGCGATTGAACTCGGAGAGGATGAAATTACGCAGCACCACTTGCGCCCGCTCCGCGCTCATGCCGTGCAGATCAACCCGCGCATCAGGCTCGCGCTTGCCGCGTCGCAAGGCCCGCGCAGTGCGACGATCAAGACCCGGCGCGCCCGGCCTCAGATCGGAGATCAACGGCGCCGCGCGCTGGACATTCACCCGAGGCATCGAACTGGGCGGTGTCGGTTTCACGACAGCCGAACGATGGGACTTGTGATCCGGTATGGGATGCGGATCGAGCGGCGCAGAGTCGCGCAGATGCGGGGTAGTTTCCTCAGCGCGTAACTCCTGCGCATGGCGCTCGCGTTTCTCGGCGGCCTTTCTTTGCAAAGGCGTCGTCTGGCGCGCGATCTGATCCCAAAGGGCCTTTTCCTCAGGGGTCAGACCACGGCGCCGCCGTCCACTCATGATGCCGCGCCCAGCATCCGCAAAATCGTGTCCACAGGATAAAGGACGGTCATGCTGCCGGAGAACTTCGTCGTCCCGGCTTCCGCCCCGGCTTCATGCCCGGAACCGAAATAGATATCCGCCCGTTGCGCCCCCTTGATCGCCCCGCCGACATCCTGAGCCACCATCAACCGCTTGATCGGCGCTTTCGGCCGTTCCACCTCGATCCAGACCGGCGCGCCCAGCGGAGTGAAACGCTTGTCCACCGCGATGCTCCGCCCCGCCGAGAGCGGCACTTCCAGCGCGCCAAGCGGACCATCATCGGGTTTCAGATCCTTGATCTCCCGAAAGAACACATAAGACGGATTGCTGTTCAGGAGCTGCCGCCCCCGCCTTGGGTCGCGCCGTACGAATGACTTGATCGCCTGGGCTGAGGCCTTGTTCTTACTGGTCCAGCCGCGCCGGATCATCTCCCGCCCCACCGATCGGTAGGGGTGACCATTTTTGGCCGCGAAACCCACCCGCATCACCGATCCATCGGCGAAACGCAGGCGACCGGATCCCTGGATCTGCAAGAAAAACTTGTCCACTGGATCAGCGAGATAGGCGATGGCCAGCTTGTTACTCTGCAAACCGCCCCGCGCGATCTCTGCGCGTGAGAGATAGGGGATAAACTGGCCCTGGGCGTTGATCCGACCATAGCGACCGTCGCGCACAACCAGATCGTCCGGGGTGCGGTGGAGGGGATATTGAAACGGCCCCGTCTTGGTGCGCGAGGCCTGGATTTCCGGCTCATAATATCCGGTGAAAAGCGCATCCTGGCTCGGGGCGATCTTCACCGGGACGAACCGACTCTCCAGAAACGCCCGCTCGGATCCGCGCCAGGCCGTCAACTCGGAGCATACCTGATCCCAATCGCGCCGCTCAAGCATCAGCCCCTGCCGAAAGCTCAGCTTGCGACCTTCGCCATTGAGCTCGCAGCTCTTGCGAAATGCGGTCAGGGCCGCGCCGTGATCATCCTCTCCCCAACCAGGCAATTGCGCGAAATCGACAAGCGTTATTTCAACACCATCCGCATCATCGACCCGGATCGATTTGCCAAGATGCGGCGAGAGCAAAGCGCCGTGCCGCGATATTGTCGTTTCCCAGGAATTTTCCGTCGTCTGGTCTCCGTGCGGGGTCGGGGTTTTTGCAGCACATCCGACCAGAGCGAAAGCAGCCACCATCGCCAGAATAAGCGAAGCAGAATTGCGCACCTGAACCCTCCGTTACGCGTCGGTGCCCACCAGATACCAATTGGGGTCCCGCGCGTTCAATGGTTTCGAGAAGGTCCAAGTATCCACGACTTTTGTGACCGCCGTTGGGTCACCATCAACGACCTCGTCGGCCTCATTGCGCACCGCCCGCACTACTTCTGCGACAAATTTGACACTGATCTCCGCAGTGCGTTCGCTTTCATCAATCCGTGCAGAAACCGGAACCGCCGAATTGATGCCGATGAAGCGAATATCAATCCGCAGCTTTTGCGCGTCTCGCTCTTCAATTGCACCAGCGAAAGCTGTATAGACTTCATCGCTGAGATAGCTGCGCAGAGTCTTGAGATCGCCGGTTTCAAAGGCCATCAGGAGCATTTCATAAGCGCCGCTCGCGCCTGACATGAACTCGCGCATGTCGAAGTCACGCAGGCCATTCTTCACCGAGATCAGCGAGGCACCCAGCGGGGTGTCCAGCGGGGTGAAGGCTTTGATGTCCTCATGCTCGACCTGCAAATCGGGCTTGAGCGGCACGACATTTCCGTTCGGCGATGCGGCCTCTGGGTTGCGCTCGCGCTTCATTCCGGCGAGTGCGCTATCTTCGCTGCGCTCAAACCCGCTCCGCTCACCCAGCACGCTACGCAAGCGGAAAAGCAAGAATGCTGCGACGGCCGCCAGAATGACGATGATAAGAAGATCGTTATCGGACATGATTCTCGCTCTTGTTTGCTGCCGGGAAAGCCCCGTCGAACAGCGCGTTTTGTCACGGTCTTTCGCTATGCCTCTGGATGTAGGCGATCGCATCTCCTAAGTCTACGCACAGAGCCGATCCATTATCGAGAGAACTGCGAACGCATGCTGCTGCTGGCCGCCTTTATATTGGTTCCGATCATCGAAATCGCCCTTTTCATCACCGTGGGCGAGCGCATCGGCCTGTGGCCTACTCTGGCGATTGTCGTCGTCACGGCGCTGATTGGCGCGACGGCCATGCGCTCGCAAGGCCAGGCCCTGATGCAGCGCGCGGCGAGTGACATGCACAACCCCGCCGCGATCGGCAAGGCGATGACGGATGGCATGATGCTGCTATTTGCCGGCGCACTTTTGCTCACGCCCGGTTTTTTTACCGATGCGATTGGATTCTCCCTTCTGGTACCGGCGGTTAGAGATTTCTTGCGGCGCAAGGTTTTGAGCCGTATGGCGGTATCGGTGACAACCGCGACGAGCTCGGGCGGGTCGCAAACCTACCGTCAGCATCCGCCGAGCGATGAGCGTCCTTCACCGCATTCCCCGGCGGACAGGCGGGAGGAAGCCGTCGATGACGCTCTGATACTCGACGAGCAGCCTGGGGATAAGAACCAGCGTTCGGGCCCGTCTCCGTGGTCGCAATAGGCACCAGAGGCGCATCGTCGTACATGTTTTACAACGCGATGCTTTTCTGGGTCATCGCTTCATGCTAACCAGCGCCGCAGGCCACATGTGGGGAGAAATTCCATGACCGACCAAGCTGATAGCGCGAACAAGACCGCACAACTCACTGTGCTTTCGCAGTTCGTCCGGAATGTGAACTTTGAGAACTCGGCAGCCAACAAGGGCGCAAACCCGAGCGGCAAGCCGAACATCAATGTCAATGTCAATGTAGACGCCAAGCCGCTCTCGGAAGACCGTTACAGCGTTTCGCTGAAAACCGTCGTCAACGCCAATACCAGCGAGATGGATGTCTTCAAGATCGATCTCGACTATGTCGGCGTGTTCCAGCTCGCGAATGTCCCGAAAGAGGCGCTGCAACCTGTGCTCCTGATCGAGTGCCCGCGCCTGCTGTTCCCGTTCTCGCGCCGGATCATCGCGGAAATCTCGCGTGACGGTGGCTTCCCGCCGCTGATGCTTGATCCGATCGATTTTGCTGCTCTGTATCGCCGCCAACTGGCCGCGGCAGCGCAACAAGCGCAAACGGCACCCACTGCCTGATCGAGCGATCCTGACCTGAAACTTGCAGCCGCCACCTCGCTTGGCGGCTGTTACAGTTTCCAAAGAGCGTTTTCTCCGAGCGTCTCGACAAAGGCGCGATGCGCTTCGTGCTCCTCTGGGGTGAGGCGCTTGGTTGAACGATAAGGGCGCTTTTTCACACCCGCGACAATGGTCTTCACCGCTGCCGCTTCCTCCGTATCCGCACTTGTGAGGACGAGATCCGGTTGGCGCCCGCCAATCAGTTCCAGATAGACTTCCGCCAGCAACTCGGCATCGAGCAACGCGCCGTGCTTTTCACGTGATGAATTGTCGATGCCAAAACGCCGACAAAGCGCATCGAGATTAGCCTGCGCACCCGGAAATTTGCGCCTCGCCATGGTGAGCGTATCGCAGACCCGGGCAAGATCCAGCCGATCTAAGCCCACGCGCGCGAACTCAGCATTGATGAATTTCACGTCGAAGGACGCATTGTGGATGACCAGCATGTCATCGCCAATGAAGTCCCGAAAATCCCGCGCGATCTTGTCAAAGGTCGGCTTGCCGCGCAGCATCTCATCGGTGATGCCGGTAATCTCCGTGGCTTCGGCCGACATCGGGCGGAGCGGGTCGATATAAACGTGGAAATTCTCCCCGGTCGGCACGTGATTGATGAGCTCCACGCAGCCGATCTCGACGATTCGATCTCCGGTTGCCGGGTCGAGACCCGTCGTTTCGGTATCGAGCGAAATCTCTCTCATGATCTCAGCCTTGCATTGATGTCAGTTTTTCGATGACGGATCTGATCTGATCCGCCGTGTCCTCAAGATCGCCGCTGGTGTCGATGATGAAATCAGCCTTTCGGCGTTTGACGGCATCTGGTATTTGTCTAGACATAATATAGGTGAGCTGATCTTCCGTCATCCCTGGCCGCGCCAATGCCCGGGCTCTTTGTACGGGCGCCGGTGCCGAAACCACGACGATCTTATCGAAATCAGCCTCAGCTCCGGTCTCGAAGAGAAGTGGGATATCGAATACCGCGAACGCGGCGCCAGTGTCCCGCGCCGCCTCCACAAACGCGTGCCGCGACTGCGCCAGCAGCGGATGCACAACTGCCTCAATCTCGCTGAGCAAAGTGCCATCTTCAGCAATCGCTTGCTTCAAGATCGCCCGATCAACGGCACCCTCGACAACCGCGCGAGGCAGCAACTCCGCGATCAAAGGCACCGCCGCACCATCAACCGCATAAAGCTGATGGACTTGCGCATCCGCATCATAAACCGGGACCCCATGGCGGCGAAAAATCTCCGCTGCTGTTGACTTCCCCATGGCAATCGAACCGGTCAAGCCAACGCGCATCATGGAATGAAACCGCTCGAGCCAAGTACACAAGCGCGCAACGCCTCCGTAACCTTGGGCACAGCGTCAAACCATCGTTCAAATCCGGGCCTTGCCTGATGGAGCAGCATCCCCAAACCATCAACTGTCTGCGCACCCTTCTGCTTGGCTCGCTTGAGGAAAGGCGTCTCGAGCGGAGCGTAGATCAGATCGGTAGCCAGGCAAGTGGCTGGCAGGTTCGGCAACTCCAGGTCAAAGGGAGGCTGGTTTTCCATCCCCAGGCTGGTCGTATTCACAACCAGATCGGCGTCCTCGTAAAACCTGAAACCGGGTTGCCAATCGGCGATGGTAATCGGCGCCGAGAAGCTTTCGCGGAGTTGCTCAGCCCTGGCGCGCGTGCGATTGCTCAAACGGATCTGCGACGCGCCCTGCGCGATCAGGGCAGCGATCACCGACCGCGCCGCGCCCCCTGCGCCCAGAATGCTCGCGACCTTGCCGCCCGCATCCCACCCAGGTGCAGCAGCGGCAAGACTTTCAAGAAAGCCATACCCATCGGTACTATCGCCCGTCAGCGAGCCATCAGGCTCTCGGGTCAACGTATTCACCGACCCGCAATCCCGGGCGCGATCGCTCAATTGATCGGCCAAGCAGAATGCCTGCTCTTTGTAGGGAATGGTGACATTGAACCCGCGAAACTGCGCTAAAAACGGATCGCGCAGGATTTCCTCCAAAGGCCGCCCGCGCCCATCGATCGGCACGTAGATGCCGTTCACACGATTCTCGCGTAGCCAATAGTTTTTCAGCAACGGGGATTTCGAGTGACTGACCGGATCGCCAATCACGCCGGCATACAAGATTTCCGCCATCTACTGCTCCATCAAACCCTTTGCGCGCAATATGCCGATAATCTCCAGCAAGGGCATACCCATCACGCTAAAATTATCGCTCGACAGATGCGCGATCATCTGCGCGCCCAATCCTTCAATCTGATAGCAAGTCACCGAGTGCCGGACCTCTTCATAATGCTCCGCCAGATAGTTTTCGATCCAGCGCGACGAGAGCACCCGCATCGACACCAAGCTCTCAACTGCCAGCGCTTCGCAGCTTCCGTCTGGCGTCAGAACGGCGGCGCCAGTCACCAAAGCATGCGTCTTCCCTTGCATTGAGAAAAGACGCTCTGCCGCTTCCTCTCGGCTAGAGACCTTTGACAGGATCTGCCCTTCAAACACCAGCAACTGATCGCAACCAATGATGACAGCACTTTCGTCTGACCGCCGTATGACCGCTGCCTTCGCTTGGGCCAGAGCAATCGCGATCTCGGAAAAACCGGCGCCCTCTTGAACCATCTGCTCGATCAAGCGCTCTTCATCCAGATGCGCCGGACGCGCGACGAACGATATGCCAGCGCGCTCGAGCATCTGCTGCCGAACCGAACTTTGCGACGCGAGGATGACTTTGTTCACCGTATGCACCGGTTAATAAGTTGTTAATAAAATGCGCATAATGCCCCGGAAATTCATCTAAGACCGATCTTCTGAGCCAAAGGGCCAAAAGCGTCCAGATCTTCCCAGAGTTTTCCACAGAACTTTACCCAGTGCAAAACCCCCTGCAGGCGCCGCGTGGATATCGATCGCGCGAGAGCTAGAAATTGAGTCAAGCCTCATAACCCTTGTGACCCCTACCAGATCTTGGGAACCTGGTCGCATTGTGACCTGAGATTTGCTGTGCATAGTGCAGTGGAAAACAGCCATCGAATCTCTGGGCAAATCGGTGGGAGGTTTGAGGATTGCCCCTCATCCCCAATATCCGCCCTCCAACAAAACAACAGCAATATAAATATGAAAAAAGAAGATAGCTTGTTTGTGCGTACGATCCGCGGTGCGCAATGTGATCGACCGCCGATCTGGCTGATGAGACAGGCAGGACGGTACCTGCCCGAATATCGGGCCACACGGGCTGAAGCTGGCTCATTCCTCGATCTGTGCTTTTCGCCGAAGCTCGCAACCGAAGTGACCTTGCAGCCGATCCGCCGCTTCGGTTTCGATGCTGCAATCCTTTTCTCGGATATTCTGATCATCCCCTGGGCGCTGGGTCAGGACGTTCGCTTTGAACAGGGCGTTGGCCCGGTCCTTGAACCGATCGCCAGCGAGGCTGAATTGGCAGCGCTCGATCTCAATGGCATCGAGGACCGCCTTGAGAGCGTCGGAGAAGCCATTGAGCTGATCAATGCAGGGCTAGGCGCAGACATTCCGCTCATCGGCTTTATCGGCGCTCCCTGGACGCTGATGACCTATATGATCGGGGGCCGCTCGACACCGGATCAGGGTCCGGCGAAAAAGCTGCTTCTGGAGCAACCAGACCTATTCTTCGCCATGCTCGAGATTGTCGAGGAAGCCTGCGCGCGGGTCTTGCGAATGCAGATCAAGGCCGGTGTCGATGTCGTAAAGATCTTCGATAGCTGGGCCGGATCTGTGCCGATGAGCCTGCGCCAGAAGATCGTTTTTGATCCGATCAAGCGGATCATCGAAAATGTACGGACCGACGCTCCGCAGATCCCCGTCATCGCTTTCCCGCGCGGTATCGGTGCGTCCTATCTGAAATTCGCCAATGAAGTCCCGGCGGATGTGCTGGCATTGGATCAGGGCATGGACCCGAGCCTCTTTGACCATGCCAATCGCAAGGTCGCACTCCAGGGTAATATGGACCCTATGTTCCTTCTGGGAAGTGAAGCTGCCTTGGCCGATGAGCTTGTCAGACAGCGAGATCTGTTTGCCGGTCGCTCCCATATCGTCAATCTTGGCCATGGCATCACGCCAGAAGGCAAGATCGAACGCGTCGAGCAGATGATTGCCTTCTGGCGGAACGCGGCCTGATCTACCGGCAGCCCGATTTACTCGGAGCCCAATTTACCCCTGGGCTTGGGCACGCCCGATCTTGACAAAATCGAAGTCTTGGATAAGGCTTCGATTTCAAATTCTCACGCGAACCGTTCTGGTGCTCGCGATTCCCCCATGGAAATTGATATGACCGATTTAGTTCGCCTCGATGATCTTAAGGCGAAATCCCCCAAAGAGCTTTTGGAATACGCCGAAGAGCTCGAGGTCGAAGGCGCAAATACCATGCGCAAACAAGACATCATGTTCGCGATCCTCAAGGAGCTCGCAGAACGCGAGGTCGAGATCACGGGCAGCGGTGTTGTCGAGGTCCTTCAGGACGGGTTCGGCTTTCTGCGCTCAGCCGATGCGAACTATCTCGCCGGGCCCGATGACATCTATGTCAGTCCTAATCAGATCAAGAAATTTGGCTTGAAAACTGGCGATGTCGTAGAAGGTACGATCCGGGCTCCCAAAGATACCGAGCGCTACTTTGCCTTGGTCAAGGTCACGACGATCGGTTTTGAACCGCCGGAAGCTCAGCGTCACAAGGTGCATTTCGACAATCTGACCCCGCTCTATCCGGATGAGCGGCTGAAGATGGAGACCGATGACCCGACCCGCAAGGACTTTAGTGCGCGGGTGGTGGATATCGTTGCACCCCTGGGCAAGGGCCAACGTGCCCTGATCGTGGCGCCGCCGCGAACCGGTAAGACCGTCCTTTTGCAAAATATCGCCCATTCGATCACCGCCAATCATCCGGAATGCTATCTCATCGTTCTTCTGATTGATGAGCGGCCGGAGGAAGTCACCGACATGCAGCGCTCGGTGCGCGGCGAAGTGGTCAGCTCGACCTTTGACGAGCCGGCCTCGCGTCACGTTCAGGTCGCTGAAATGGTGATCGAGAAAGCCAAGCGCCTCGTTGAGATGAAGCGCGATGTGGTGATCCTGCTCGACTCGATCACCCGTCTGGGCCGCGCATATAACACGGTGGTGCCCGCATCCGGTAAGGTGCTCACCGGCGGTGTAGACGCGAACGCACTCCAGCGACCAAAGCGCTTCTTCGGTGCCGCCCGTAATATTGAAGAAGGCGGATCGCTGACCATCATCGCAACCGCCCTGATCGATACCGGGTCGCGCATGGATGAAGTGATCTTTGAAGAGTTCAAGGGTACCGGCAACAGCGAGATCGTGCTTGATCGCAAGATCGCAGATAAACGCGTGTTCCCGGCGATCGACATTCTCAAATCCGGCACTCGGAAGGAAGAGTTGCTTACCGAGAAGAGCGATCTTACCAAAACTTACGTCTTGCGCCGGATCCTGAACCCGATGGGCACAGTCGATGCGATCGAATTCCTCATCGGCAAATTCAAGCAGACTAAGTCAAATTCCGAGTTCTTCGACTCCATGAATGCCTGATCAGATCTCTGGTGATCAGATGTGATTTCGGCTAGGACGCTTCTTTGTTATCAAAGGAGCGTCCTTTGCATTTGGAAACCATCTACGCCCCTGCGAGCGCGGCGGTTGCTTCTGCGGTCATTGTCTTGCGGCTCAGTGGCCCGCAATCGCGGCAGATCCTCGAAGCTCTGACCCGGCGTCCGGCGCCGCCTGCCCGTCTTGCAAGCTTGCGCCGACTTTTTGATCCGGTCTCTCAAGCTGAGCTCGATCAGGCCCTCATCCTTTATTTCGAGCAGGCAAAGAGCTTTACCGGCGATGAATCCGTCGAGTTTCACCTGCATGGCAGTCCGCTGATTGCACGCAAAGTTGCCGAGTGTCTCGAGCATCTGGGCGCGCGTCTTGCCGAGCCTGGTGAATTCAGCCGCCGCGCCGTTCTCAATGGCCAACTCTCACTTTCAGAGGCGGAGGGGATCGGCAGCTTGATCGCCGCTCAGACCGAGGCGCAGCACAAGCATGCGCTCCGGCTGCTTGAGGGAGAGATCGGTAAGCTCGTGGCACCTTGGCGCGATCAGATCATTCAGGCCGCTGCCCTGCTGGAAACGAGCATCGACTTTGTGGATGAAGGTCTGGATATCGATATCACCGCTGATGTATCGGCCAGCATTGAGGCTATGACACAGGCAATCGATGCGCATCTTTCGGCGCTGCCTGCGGATAACCGTCAGCTCGAGAAGGTCCGGGTGATCCTGCTCGGGCCGCCGAATGCCGGTAAGTCCAGCCTGCTCAACGCGATTATCGGCGAGAATCAAGCAATTGTCTCAGGCATCGCAGGCACCACCCGAGATGCGGTGCGCGGTCAGATCAACTTGATGGGTTTTGATATTGAGCTCATTGACACAGCCGGTCTGCGTGAAAGCAGTGAAGAGATCGAGAGGATTGGCATTGAGAGAGCCCGCTCACTGGCGAGCGCGGCTGACATTCGCATCTATGTCGCCAGCGCTGACACGCTCGAAGGGTTCGGACGTCTTACCGGCGAGATTAACGAAGGCGACTACCTGTTCTGGAACAAGTCAGACCTCGGCGACCCAGCACCGCAACGCTTGAGCACGCTGCCGGCGAGGGCCGTTTATTCCGTCTCCGCCAAGGATGGGTCTGCCAGAGCCGCGCTCTCAGAAATTCTCGTCACCGCGCAGTCGGCGGGCGGTGCAATTTTCTCGCCTATCAGCGGATCGGCGCGGCGTGAACGCCTGCTGAAGCAAACGGCGCTTCATTGTCAGGATGCGCGAAAAGCACTACAGTCGGGTTCACTGGAAACGGCCAGCGAAGATCTGAAATCGGCGGCGATGGCGCTCGAGTTACTGATCGGGCGGATTGATGCCGAAGATGTGCTGGACGAGGTTTTCTCTAAATTTTGTATCGGGAAATAGGAGTGTTTCACGTGAAACATTCGCAGCAACGCTTCGATGTCGTTGTGGTTGGCGGCGGTCACGCTGGCTGTGAAGCAGCGCATGCCGCGCATCGCATGGGCGCTCGCACCGCTCTCATTACCCATCGGTTCGATCGGATCGGCGAAATGTCCTGTAATCCCGCTATGGGCGGGCTGGGCAAAGGTCATCTGATCCGGGAGATCGATGCGCTTGACGGCGTGATGGGCCGCGCGGCGGACTATGCAGGGATCCAGTTTCGCCTCCTCAATCGCAGTCGCGGCCCGGCGGTGCGCGGGCCACGGGCGCAATGTGACCGCGATCTCTATCGCGAAGTCATGCAGCGCGAGATGCGAGAGGCGGAGAACCTCACGATCCTGGAAGCCGAGGTAACGGCGCTTGAGCTCGATGAGAGCGGCGTTTGCGGTGTTGTCCTCTCGGGCGAAGTTTCGGTGAGCGCTGGCGCGGTAGTGCTGACTACCGGCACCTTCCTACGGGGTGTGATGCATATTGGCGATCTGCGCAGCGCGGGCGGACGGGTCGAGGATCCAGCCGCGATTGCCCTGGCAGATCAGATCCGCGGCCTGGGATTTCGCGTCGGCCGGCTGAAGACCGGAACCCCGGCGCGGCTGCTTGGGGCGAGCATCGACTGGTCGCAAACCGAAGAACAGCTCGGCGATGCGAGCCCGGAGCCGTTCTCCTACCTGACGGATCGGATCGATCAGGCGCAGGTCCCGTGCTTCATCACCAAGACGAACCCGCAAACTCATGCCTTCATCGCCGATAATATCGGCCTCTCGGCGATGTATAGCGGCCATATCGAAGGGGTGGGCCCGCGCTATTGCCCGTCGATCGAAGATAAGATCATGCGCTTTGCGCAAAAGGACAGCCATAACGTCTTTCTCGAGCCTGAGACGCGCTGCGGAACGGTGATCTACCCGAATGGGATCTCGACCTCACTCCCGGCGGATGTGCAAGAGAAGTTCATCCGAGCAATCGCGGGTCTGGAGAATGTCGAGATCCTGCGGCCGGGCTATGCGATCGAGTATGATTATATCGACCCGACCGAGCTCGCCGCCAGCCTGGAATGCAAGCGTGTGAGGGGTCTGTTCCTTGCCGGTCAGATCAATGGAACGACCGGATATGAGGAAGCCGGCGCTCTTGGACTAATGGCCGGGGCGAATGCTGCGGCGCGTGCCGGGCAGAGCACAATGTTTCACGTGAAACGTTCGGAAGGCTATATCGGCGTCCTGATCGACGATCTGGTCACCAAAGGCGTCTCGGAGCCCTATAGGATGTTCACCTCGCGCGCGGAATTTCGTCTCTCCTTGCGCGCAGATAACGCCGATGAGCGCTTGACCCCTCTCGGCTGTGCGGTCGGGCTGGTCGGGCAGAGCCGCGAGCAGGCTTTTGGAGCGTCTTGCATCGCGCGCGAGCAAATCAAGGCGGCTTTGGCTGAACGACAGGTATCCCCGCAAGAGGCCGCTGCGCATGGGATCATCATAAACCGAAATGGAGAGCGGCGCAGCCTGCTCGACCTTTTGTCCTACCCGGATGTCAGCTTCGAAACGCTGATTGCTTTCGATGCGAGCCTGGCAGAGGTCGGTGACCGCCAGCGAGCGAAGCTCGAAGCGGAAGCAACCTATAGCCGGTACCTCGATCGGCAAGAGAAAGAGATCTCGTTGCTGAAAAGCGATGAGGATCTGGTCTTTCCTCCCGATTTCGATTTCGCGGGTGTGCCGTCCTTGTCCACCGAGCAGCGCGAGAAGCTCAGCGTCATCCGGCCGCGCAGCCTCGCGCAGGCTAAACGGATCGAGGGGATGACCCCGGCAGCGCTGGCGGCGCTTTTGCCCCATATCCGTGCGGCGCTCTCGGCAGATACCGCGCGGGGGTCTGCCGAGTGAGCGGGCTTGACCCCAAGGACCGTGCGCGAGGCCATGTTCAGCTTCTGGAGGCGCTCAATGTTTCACGTGAAACATTGGAGCGGCTCAATCACTTCGCCGCGCTGCTGGAAAAGTGGAACCAGCGTATCAACCTCGTCTCTCCCCGAGATATGGGCGTTCTTTGGCAGCGGCATATTTGTGATTGTGCTGGGCTATCCGGTTTAGCGCTGCCCGGTCGTCACTGGCTCGATATTGGGAGCGGCGGCGGCTTTCCGGGGCTGGTGCTCGCGGTTCTCGCGAAAGATGCTGCCCCGGAGCGCGCCTTTACGCTGGTGGATAGCGATAAGCGAAAGACCGCGTTCCTTGTGCGCGCGATTGCAGAGCTGGAGCTCAATGCGGTCGCCAAAGCCGCACGGATCGAGGATCTCACGATGCCGCCGCCTGATATCATCACCGGCCGCGCCCTCGCTCCGGTGGATCGGCTGCTCTCCTGGACCGAGAATTTGCGCGGAATTGCAACAGAGCTGGCCTTGCTGAAGGGGCGGCAGGTGGGTGAGGAATTGACCGACGCCGAGGCGAACTGGCATATTGAAAAGGAGGTCTTGCCCAACCCTTTCAGCGAAGACGGGCAAATCCTTCGCATAAGAAGAGCGAGCCGCAGAATATAAAACAGGAAATGCGGCCTGAGGCTATTGGAGCAGTAAATGACAAAAATTCTGGCAATCGCCAACCAGAAGGGGGGCGTTGGGAAGACGACGACCGCCATCAATCTCGGAACCGCCTTGGCATCGATCAGCAAGTCGGTGCTTGTCGTCGATCTTGACCCTCAAGGCAACGCGAGCACCGGGCTTGGGATCGAGCGCAAAGATCGGCACCGCACGACCTATGACCTGTTGATCGGCGATGCGAAGCTTTCGGAAATTGCCGTCAAAGCGCAGCAGGTCGATGGACTGGATATCGTTCCATCGACCGTTGAACTCAGCGGTGCGGATATCGAACTGCGCAATGCTGAGCGTGGTCGGTTTCAACTCCGCGAAGCGTTGCGTCCGCGCGGCGAGAATGGCGCAGGGTCGCTGCCCTATGATTATGTGCTGATTGATTGCCCGCCTTCGCTCAACTACTTGACGGTGAACGCTCTGGTGGCGGCGCATAGCGTTCTGGTGCCGCTTCAATGCGAGTATTTCGCACTCGAGGGCTTGAGTCAGTTGCTCTACACCGTTTCGCGCGTGCGCAAGAGCCTGAACCCGGAATTGCAGATCCAGGGCGTTGTGCTGACGATGTTTGATCGCCGCTCAAAGCTCTCGGGGCAAGTTGCAGATGATGCCCGCGAGAACTTGGGCGATCTGGTGTATGAGACGATCGTGCCGCGCAATTCCAAGATTGCGGAGGCGCCGCAGCATGGCGTGCCGGCATTGGTTCACGACATTACCAGTCCGGGGAGCCAGGCCTATATCAAGCTCGCCAATGAGGTGCTGCGCCGCGAACATGATCTTGTGGCTTAAGGAGAGGAGAGATGAACATGGTGGAGTCCTCTTCCAAGCCGGCATTGGGGCGCGGCCTTTCGGTTCTTCTGGATGATCTGGATCTTGGTCCCGAGCCCGCTGCTTCGGGTGATGGGCTGCGCATTCTCGCAATCGAGTTGGTCATACCGAACCCGGATCAGCCACGCCGCTATTTTGATGAAGAAGAGCTAAACGATCTGGCTGCGTCGATCAAGGACAAGGGCATCATTCAGCCCATCATTGTCAGGCCGTCAAAGAACCGGGCCGGTGAGTTTGAGATCATCGCTGGCGAGCGGCGCTGGCGTGCCTCTCAGCGTGCGCGTTTGCATGAGATCCCGGTGATCGTCCGCGAGTTCGATGATACCGAAGCGCTTGAGATTGCGATCATCGAGAACGTTCAGCGCGCTGATCTGAACGCGATGGAGGAAGCGGCAGGGTATCGCCAGCTCGTTGAGAAATACAGCTACACTCAGGAAACGCTGTCCAAGAGCATCGGCAAGAGCCGCAGCCATATCGCAAATATCATGCGATTGCTGAACCTTCCGAACTCGGTCCAGGAACTGGTGAGATCGGGCGCATTGTCCGGAGGTCATGCCAGGGCGCTTTTGACAGCCTCGGATGCCGAAGGTCTCGCGAAGCTCGCGGTAGAGCGTAATATGAGCGTGCGCGAGGTCGAAGCAGCCGCCAAGGCTCCGCTCGAGACGGTCAAGAACCCGCCCAAGGTGAAGGCCGAAAAGGATGCGGATACGCTGGCGCTGGAAGGTGATCTGAGCGCCGCACTGCGTATGGCGGTTTCGATCCAGCATAAGGGCAAAGCCGGGGGTGAGCTGAAGATCAGCTACCGCAGCCTGGAGGATCTCGACAGGCTCTGTGCCCGGCTCATGCAAGAAGAAGCGCTGTAAATAGAAAGCCGGGCCTTTGAGCCCGGCTTTTTCTTTGTGCGGTAAGCGGGCCGCTCGCTACCGCCTTGAAAGCATGTGATGGATGCGAAGCAGGCAGCGCTCGACCTCTTCATCTTCCACAACGGATACCGAGCGCAGGGTGCGCTCCGTCTGATGGATCTCGACAAGCGCTTGCTCCGCCGCATGCCCGAGTGATGGGCGCTGCCTGAGCGCATCTTGCAAACGCTTCTTGATCGGCCAGGGTAAGAACGAAGAGCCGCCGGAGGCCGCGAAACTGCGCATTTGCTCGAGGGCATAGGCCGTGCGAGCCAGATAAGCGCCCGCGCTCGCCCCGTACTGGATCTCCGAACGATAATGAAGCAGCAGCTCCCCGCGCTCTGGTGCCAGCATTGCACCGAGGATCTCATTGCCCTGGAGTAGATTTCCAGACGGCAAGACCTTCCTGAGCAAGTCGGTTGTCAGAACATCGCCGGGTGCGGCGTGCAACCCAGCGAGCTCCAACGTCGCCGTAACCGCATCGATGGATTGGCTATCCGAAAGCATGCAGAGCAGCTCAACTGCTTCTGTATCCGCCGCCTTAAGGCCAGCCGTCTCGATGAGGAGCGCCGCCTGGTCGCGCTCGATCCGGCTTTCATAGCAGCTTATGACCAGCACGCGGGGATGGCTGCGACAACGGTCCAGGAGTTTGGATTTCGACTTGAGCGTATTTGAGCACAGAGCGATCGCGTTGGACCCTGTCCCTTCGCTCAGCGTCTCAAGGGCAGCGTCGATGATTTTGGCATGACGCTCGGTAATGCCCGCCACGCAAAGCAGCTCGGTTTCGCCAAAGAGAGAGGTGCTGTTCAGGAAGTCCCCGAGCTGGGCCGCGTCGATGGCATTGGGGGTTTCGCTGGAGAGCTTGGCTTCGGGTGAGACGCTGCGAAACCAGTGTTGATAGCGACGAAGGGCCGAATCGACCTGGGGCGCATCATTGCCGAATAGTACGGCGATCGCATGCGCGGGCAGAGGCTTCACGCCCAGAAACCGCGCATCGAAGTCACGTTTGGCAGCCATGGGCTCTAGAGCGTGTTCAGTTGCAGTTGCCGTAGGATGCGCCGTGCGTTGTCATCGGCAAGACGCCGCACCGCGTCTCGCTCGGCCGTCGAGGTCGTGAATTGTGAGCTGGTTGCGTTGAGCGCGGTAATGCTGGTGACCGTCCCGGTCTGCTTCGAGGGGGCGCTCGGTTCCGCGGCAACCACGACATCAAAGCCCGTCACGAGCTGGAGATTGAAGCGTGAGATTGTGTCGTCCTGCTGGATCGCCAGGCCTTCCTTGACCAGCACCGGACGCAGCAAAAGGGTGTTCGGTGCCTGATCACTCAGCCGAATGGCCTTCGCTAGAGCGCGCCGCAAGTGATAGGCGAGGCGCTCATTGTTCGTGGTGATGTCGATGCTGCGAAAGGCGATGGGCGACCCAGCCTGCTGGCGAGCGATCGGAGAGAAGCCGCAGCCGCTCGACAGAGCGGCCAGGCCGAGGACAAACGAGCGTCTAGGCAACGACATTGACGATCCTCTTCGGAACAACGATCAGCTTCTTGGGGTGCTTGCCGTCAAGATACCGCTGAACGGTCGCATCGGCCAGCACCGCAGCTTCGATCTCTTCTTTCGATGCCTCTGCGGCAACAGTCAACTCGGTGCGGCGTTTGCCATTGATCTGAACCGGCAAGGTTACGGTGTCATCGACGAGGAAGGCTGGATTGGGCTCCGGCCAAGCGGTCTGGACCAAAGGTTGCTCGCCGCCAAGCGCTTCCCATGCCTCTTCAGCCAGATGCGGGGTGAAGGGGAACATGATCTGGATCATCAATCGCGCCGCGGCTTTGGTTGCCGGCTCATCTACCTGGGCGGCGCTGATTTGGCCGAGCAGCTCATACACGCGCGCGATGGCCTTGTTGAAGCGAAATGCCTCGATGTCGGCGGTCACCGATTGCAGCGCGCGATGAGCCGCGCGCAGGGCATCGTTCTCTGCGTTGGCATCGTCTGCGGTATCCTTGACCTGATCGATCAGGCGCCAGACGCGCTGCACGAATTTCCAGGCGCCTTCGACACCCGACGCAGTCCATTCGACATCTCGTTCGGGTGGCGAGTCGGACAGCATGAACCAGCGCGCGGTATCGGCGCCGAATTGCTCGATGATTTGCTCGGGGTCGACGACGTTCTTCTTCGACTTCGACATCTTGGTGATCGGCCCGACCGAGATCGGTGCCCCGGTGCTGCGATGTTTGACGGCGGACCCGTCGCGCACCACGTCATCGGGGGAGACCCATTTGCCGTCGGGCAATTGATAGGTCTCATGGCAAACCATGCCTTGCGTAAACAATGCCGAGAATGGCTCGCGCGCAGTTGCCGGGAGATGGCCGGTATCATTCATGCCGCGGGCGAAGAAGCGCGAATAGAGCAGGTGCAAGATGGCGTGCTCGACCCCGCCGATATATTGGTCAACCGGCAGCCAATAGGCAGCATCTTCTGCCCTTGTCGGCGTGTCCGCCTCCGGCGCGGTGAAGCGCGCATAATACCAGGACGAGTCGACAAAGGTATCCATGGTATCGGTTTCGCGCCGCGCCTTCGCTCCGCAGCTTGGGCAATTGGTGCTATGCCAAGCGCTGTTGCGATCGAGCGGATTACCGGGCGTGTCGAACTCAACATCGTCAGGCAGACGCACTGGAAGCTGATCGGTTGGCACCGGCACAGGTCCACAGGCATCGCAATGGACGATCGGGATCGGGCAGCCCCAATACCGTTGCCGCGAGATACCCCAGTCGCGCAGACGGTAATTGGTTTTCAGATGGCCGCGATCATCCTTCTCCATCCGGCGCGCGACCTCGGCCTTGGCCTCCTCAACGGACATGCCGTCGAGGAACTGCGAATTCGCGATTCGCCCTGGACCGGTATAGGCCTCGTCCCCGACCTCGAAACTGGCCGGGTCGGCGTCTTCGGGCACAACCACCGGCAGGACCGGCAGATCGTATTTGCGGGCGAAATCGAGATCACGCTGGTCATGCGCCGGGCAGCCGAAGATCGCGCCGGTCCCGTATTCCATAAGCACGAAATTGGCGACATAGACGGGCAAGAGCTTGTCAGGGTCGAATGGATGGCGGACCCGATAGGAGGTCTTGAACCCTTTCTTCTCTGCCTTCTCCAGCTCTTCTTCGGTGGTCCCCATCTGACGGCATTCTGCCAGAAACGCGTCGAGCTTCTTGTTGCGCTTGGCCAGGCTCAACGCGAGCGGATGGCCCGGAGAGATCGCACAGAAGGCAGCCCCGAACAAAGTATCCGGCCGGGTCGTATAGACGATCAGCGGGTCGGCTTTGGTCTTGCCCTTGCTATCAATGACGTCGAATTTGAACTCGAGCCCATGCGAGCGCCCGATCCAGTTCGCTTGCATGGTCCGGACTTTCTCCGGCCAGCCGCCGAGCGTGTCGATGGCATCGATCAATTCATCGGCCATCGCGGTGATCTTGAAGAACCATTGCGTGAGCTCACGCTTTTCGACCAGCGCACCGGAGCGCCATCCGCGCCCGTCTTCAACTTGCTCATTGGCCAGCACGGTCTGGTCGACCGGGTCCCAGTTCACCGTGGATTTCTTGCGATAAACCAGCCCTGCCTTGTAGAAATCGAGAAACAGGCGCTGTTGCTGGGCGTAATAGTCGGGATCACAGGTGGCGAACTCCCGGCTCCAATCGATCGACAAACCCATCAGTTTGAGTTGGGCGCGCATGGTATCGATATTCTCGTAGGTCCATTTGCCCGGATGGGTGTTGCGCTCCATGGCGGCATTTTCGGCCGGCATGCCGAACGCGTCCCAACCCATCGGGTGGAGTACGTTAAAGCCGCGGGCGCGCTTGTAGCGAGCGATGACATCGCCCATCGTGTAATTTCGGGTGTGCCCGATATGGATGCGGCCCGAAGGATAAGGGAACATTTCAAGAACGTAATACTTCGGCTTATCGGGATCGGTTTGTGCCCGATCACATCCCAGCTCGACCCATTTTTCGCGCCATTTCGGCTCCACCACTCGCGCGTTATATCGTGACATGCTCTCTCGCCCGTTATGAAAAAGGCGGCTGAGACAGCCGCCGGTTTTCTGTATTCATGTCTCTATAGTCCGTCCGCAAAGCGACGCGACTATTTTTCTGGTTCAGCGGATTTGATCTGCCGTGCACGGGTCAAGATCGCATTTTCCAACTTGCGCGCTGTCTCGGCGGAGACTGGTGCCTCGACCCATTGCCCGGCTTCATTTCTCACTTGCCGGTTGACCACGGCCTTGAGCGATTGCGGTTTGAGCTCCGCGGAGGTGATATAGGTGGAAACCTTCATCCGCTCGTTCGGGCTGGCAGGCGAGGAGCCCCATTCGGTGACGATCACGCCGCCATAAGGATCGGTGGATGCCAGTGGCAGGAATGCGAGCGTATCGAGCGATGCGCGCCAAAGGTATTTATTGACCGGAAGATTGGTCGTCTCGCCGCTGCTCTCGCCGGACCCGAAGATCGCGCCGGCATTAAAGAGCCCCGGTGGTTCCTTCTCACCGGCCCTGAGCCGATTACCAAAGGCATCATCCTTGGGATATTCGGATTTCACTTCCGCGCTGCTGCATGCTTGCAGCATCATCAAGACGGCAGCGGTCATCAGGACAGACGTCTTCATCACCCACCTATTTACGTAAAGCTGCGCAGACCATAGCCGACCTTGTGGTCAAAGCAAGGCGTTCAAACCCACGGTAAGAGGGCGTTTCGCGCCAAAAGGCTGTGCCCTCGATGTAACAGCGTTGTTGCACTCAGGAAGCTAATTGAAAATCGCCTTGACCCAAACGGCCCTAATAGTGAGGGTGAACGCGACCCCGGGCCTTCGGGGTGTGAGTTATCGCTACATATCTTTTGGACTTGCGAGGGACAAACAATGAAAAAGATCCTGCTTGGATCGACCATCCTGGTCGCAACCGCGTTTGCTGGCACTGCATTCGCGAAAGACGTTAAACTCGGCCTCGGCGGCTACCTGCGCGCAGGTGTTGGCGTTTCCGAATACATCGGCGGCAGCACCACCGAGAGCGACGAAAGCTTCCACGTCATCCGTGAAGGCGAAGTGCACTTCAAAGGTAAAGGCACCCTGGACAACGGTCTGACCATCGAAGCTCGCATCGAGCTGGAAGGCCACACCACCGGTGACCAAATCGACGAAAACTGGATGTCGATCCAGAGCTCGTTCGGTAAAATCATGGTCGGCGGTAACGACGACGCAGCGTACAACCTGGCCGTTGGCAACCAAAGCGTTGTTCCGGGCATGGCGGCTTACGACTCGACCCACAACCTGACCACCGCCAGCGAAGGCTTCATGACCACCTTTGGTGATGACATCGCGGTTCACTACTACACCCCGAACATCTCGGGCTTCCAGGCTGGTATCTCGTATACCCCGGACATCAGCAACGACGGCGGTTCGGACGGTTTCAACGACCAAGCCGACAACGGCAACCAAGGTATCTCGGTTGGTGTTTCGTACTCGCGTGACTTCGGTGGCTTCGACCTCGCCCTGAGCGGTGGTTACATCAATGCCGAAACCGACGCAGGTCTGGACTTCGACGGCTTCCACGGCGGCGCAGAAGTCGGCTTCGGCGTTGGCGCAGGCTCGCTGACCTTTGCTGGTTTCTACGAGCAAAACGAAGTTGGCACCACCGACAGCCAAGGCTACACCGGCTCGGTTAAGTTCTCGACCGGCCCGTGGGCAGCTCTGGTTGGCTACGGCTACCAAGACCGTGACGGCGGCGACGAGTCGACCAAGATCCACGGCGGCATCGGCTACCAGCTCGGCGCTGGCGTGACCGCAGGTCTGGGCATCGAGTACGGTGAGAACGATCTGACCGACACCGATGGCATCGGCGGCGCACTGCTGCTCGGCGTGTCGTTCTAATCGACGCCTTACAGCGTGAAGTTAGGGAGAGCGGGCTTTTGCCCGCTCTTTCTTTTTTGAGCGGAGGGATGATGGCGCTTGAAGAGATCGAAGAGAGGATCGCGCGGGCGGAGAGCCTCGCCGGTCGGGATCCCGGTTCGGTAACGCTTGTCGCCGTCTCGAAAGTGCAGAGCGATGATCGTGTGGATACGGTCTTGGCGGCCGGGCATCGTGTCTTTGGCGAGAATCGGGTACAGGAAGCGCAAGAGCGTTGGTCTGAGCGACGCCCGCTTTTCCCCGATTTGGAGCTGCATCTCATCGGGCCTTTGCAGACTAACAAGGTGCGCGCGGCGCTGGAGCTTTTCGATGTGATCGAGAGCGTCGATCGCCCCAAACTTGTCGACAAACTCGCGGATCTCATTTCCGAAATGGCGCGTTCGCCGAAGCTGCTTGTTCAGGTCAACACCGGTGCGGAAGAGCAAAAGGCGGGTGTCTCGCTCGACGAGCTGCCTTCGCTGCTCGATCACTGCCGGGATCGCGGACTATCGATCGCTGGCCTCATGGCCATCCCCCCCGCGGACGAAGACCCGGCCCCGCATTTTGCGCTGCTTCGCAAGCTCGCAGAGCGCTACGGCCTTGCTGAAATCAGCATGGGAATGAGCGCGGATTTTGAAACCGCTATCTCGCTCGGGGCGACCTCGGTTCGCGTTGGATCGGCGCTTTTCGGTTCGCGCCAGCCATAGAAGCGAGTTCAAGCGCGTATGATGACCCGTGCTTCGGGCATCCAGCTTGATGCGATCCAGAGAAGATGTGGACGGGCGAATGCGATACAGCCCTCGGTCGGATAACGCGGCCGCCGCCAGCAATGCACAAACAGAGCACTGCCGCCGCCCTTGACGATCGGATCGCGATTCGCTGACATGACGCCGATCACGTCGTAGAGCGGATCAGCCCGCCATAGCCGCTCGTGGCGAAACGGATGCGGGAGAGAAACCGCGCAATTATAGGCGGGATCTTCCGGATCATCCGACCAGCCATCCCGATGGCGCAGCCTGTAGGCGCCGGGAAGGTGGCAACGATCAGGCCGCACCAGCCAGTCTTCGATGAAGAACGCCCCGGCGAGGGTCTTGCCATCGCCCTCGGCTTTCTCGCGATCCACGCCCCCGCGCCCGATCGCGCAAGGCAAAAACCTTCCGCGATAAAGCGCCATGCCATGGCGCATGACCAACAAATCGCAGGGGCGATGCATCAGAGAAGATGCCCGCTCTTGAGCTTCTTCGTCGCCAGGTAGTTTTCATTCTCGGCATTGAGCGCTGTGATCACCGGGACCCGTTCGACCACTTCGATCCCAACTTTTTCGAGCGCATTCATTTTGCGCGGGTTATTGGTCATCAGGCGCGCTTTGCGAAAGCCCATCTGCCGCAAGATTTCTCCACCATCGGTCAAGAGCCGCTCATCGTCCTGAAACCCAAGCCGGTGATTCGCTTCGACGGTATCGAAGCCTTCATCCTGCAAGCGATAGGCGCGCATCTTATTGGCCAAACCAATCCCGCGCCCTTCTTGCAGCAGGTAGATCAACACGCCCGAGCCAGCCTTGGCGATTTGTGCCAGAGCTGCATTCAGTTGCGGCCCGCAATCGCATTTCAATGAACTGAACAAGTCGCCGGTCACGCAAGCAGAATGCAGCCGGGTGAGGACGGGTTGATGCCGATCCGGCTCTCCGATTTCGACGGCATAATGCTCGTCATCCCATCCCTGGCGACGAAAGATCCGCAGCCTTGTACTCGGCGCGACGGAGATTGGCACCCGGGCAGATACGACTTCCTTCCAGGGCTCGACATCCGGGCCGAAGCTTTCGGCGGCATCGATCCAGGCGAGGTCATGCTCAGCGCGCAGAGCCTGTGCGTTCCGGGGTGATTCGGTCTCGTAAACGATGGCACAGGGGAGCAGGCGGGCGCGTTTGCACAGCGCAATTGCGGCCCGGTGAATATGGGCCTCACCACTGCGCACGGCCTTGAACGGGCCAACCATGGGAAAATCGAGCGCGAGGGCAGGGTCGGCGATCGCCTTGATCTGGCGCAAGGAGTAATTCGGCGCGATCTCCAGGCGCACGAGATCCTGGTCATAAGCCGGCACTCTCAGGATTGCCGCCCGCCGATCGGTAAGGGCAAGCGTCGGCGCACCGAGCCCGAGGTTTTGCAACTCGGACATGGTCGCCTGAGTCATCGTTTCAGCAGCGACGATCACGGCGCTCTGGCCTTGCAGGGTCATCACGATCGGAGATCCCCGACGCAGCTCGGAGCAGGCGCGTGACCGGCGATCTTCTGCAGACAACAGCATTCTTACCTCATGATCTCACAAATAACGGGCTTGTGATGAAACATTTCGAAACAAAAGCCGTGACGAGGTGACAGCTCTGTCATCCGTGCCTTCGCCCGCCTTGTCCTTTCGCATGACAGCGCCGATTTTGCATCTATCGTTTTCGTGTCTGGCTTTTGAACCGACGAGGTATGCAAGAAATGTCCAAACTCAAGAAGATCCTGCTGGTGGACGATGATGCCGATCTGCGCGAGGCCCTCGCGGATCAGCTTCTGGTGACGGAGGAGTTCGACGTCTTTGAGGCCGAAACCGGCGCACATGGGGTCGAAAGGGCCAAAAGTGAGCTCTTCGATCTGATTATCCTGGATGTTGGACTGCCGGATATGGATGGCCGCGAAGTGTGCAAATTGATGCGGCGGGCGCAGGTTAAATGCCCGATCATCATGCTCACCGGCCATAGCTCGGACGCGGACACCATTCTCGGGCTTGAGTCGGGGGCGAACGACTATCAGACAAAGCCCTTCAAATTCTCGGTCCTCCTCGCCAGGATCCGTGCCCAGTTGCGCCAACATGAGCAGAGCGAGGATGCTGTTTTCAACATTGGGCCCTATGTCTTCCAACCGAGCGGCAAGCAATTGACCGACAGCGCCGGCAAGAAGGTGCGCCTGACGGAAAAAGAGACCAATATCCTGAAATTCCTGCTGCGTTCGCCGGACAAGGTGGTCGGACGCGATGTGCTCTTGCATGAGGTATGGGGCTACAATGCCGGGGTCACGACACATACGCTCGAAACCCATATCTATCGTCTTCGCCAGAAAATCGAGCCCGATCCGTCCAATGCCAGCTTGCTGATTACCGAAAGCGGGGGCTATCGTCTCGCGACCTGAGGCAGGAAGAGTGGGCGCAAATGCGGATTAAATTGGCGACGTGGAACATCAACTCGGTGCGGCTGCGCGAAGGGTTGGTGCTCCGACTGCTGCACGAACTAGACCCGGACATCTTGTGCTTGCAGGAAACCAAATCGCCTGTGGATTTGATCCCACGCGCTGGTTTTGCCGATGCTGGCTACCCTCATCTGATCGCGCGCGGTCAGAAAGGGTATAACGGCGTCGCGGTCCTTTCCAAGGCGCCGATCGAGGATGCGGGCTCGATTGATTTTTGCGCAAAAGGTGATGCGCGCCATGTGAGCGTGCGTCACGAAAGCGGGCTGGTTGTGCACAATCTTTATGTGCCCGCTGGCGGCGATGTGCCTGATCGCGATGCAAATGACAAGTTTGCTCACAAGCTCGATTTCGTTTCCCAGATGCAGGAAACCTTCGACGCATCGCATGACAAATCCGTGCTGGTCGGGGATTTCAACATCGCGCCGCTCGAGCATGATGTCTGGTCCCACAAGCAGCTTCTGAAGGTGGTCAGCCACACGCCGGTCGAGGTTGACGCGCTCAATAGCGTGCAACAGGCGGGCGGGTGGATTGACACATCCCGCCGGTTTGTGGATTCGGACGCCAAATTGTACTCATGGTGGTCCTACCGCGCGCGCGACTGGGCGGCGTCGAACAAGGGGCGGCGGCTCGATCATATCTGGGCGTCGGCCGATCTGGATGGAGCCATCGCGAACGGAACGATCTTGCGCGAGGTTCGCGGCTGGGAGAAGGGCTCCGATCACGCTCCGGTGGTCACGACCTTCGATCTGTGAGGCCGATCAGCGCCGTTCGGCGAGAATGCGCTCATAGGCCGAGTTGAGGACAACCAGCCGCTTGGAGGCCATTTTTACGGCTTCCTCCGGCACACCGCGCGCGAGCATCCGGTCCGGATGGGTCTCGCGCACCAAACGACGCCAGGCCGCGCGGACCTCATCGAGATCAGCGTCATGCGAAACCCCGAGCAGGGCATAGGGATCGCCGCCCTTGCTCGGGTCGTGCCGGGTCAAGAGGCGGTCAAAGCATCGCTGGTCGATCTGAAAGATCTCGGCGACATCGTGGAGAAACTCCAGCTCGCGCGGATGGTAGATGCCGTCGGCACCGGCGATGTGAAACAGACCGTCGAGAATATCTTCGAGCGTTGCCCGCTCTTCATGCCCGTCGAACATCGCGCGGATGCGATGGGCATAGCCATCGAACCCGGCAACATCTTCGCGCGCCATGTCAAACACCCTTGCTGCCTTTTCTTCCTCGCCTTTCGGGATGAAGAAGACCTCTTTGAACGCATCGACCTCGTCGCGGGTGACGCGGCCATCGGCCTTGGCCATCTTTGCACCGAGAGCAATGACGGCGATGGCAAAGGCTACGGTTTTGTCCGGCGGCGTTTGCTCACCAAAAAAATCGGTGAGCGATCCAGCCCGAACCAAGCGAGAGAGAGCATCAGCTATTCTGGACCAAATCGACATATCGGTTTTGCTAATCTATGACTGGGTCGGCAAAAGCCGGTTGTGGTTGCGAGAGAAGCTTTAAAGGGCTGCGCCGCAAATGGCGAGCAGGGGGATGCATTTGGACTTTCAATCAGGCGCACCGACGATAGATTTCGTGATCGCTGGCGTCATGAAGGGCGGCACGACGGCGCTATGGCATATCCTGCGCGAGCGCCCGGATATTCAGGTCGCTGGCCGCAAGGAGCTCAATCATTGGCTGGGCCTTGGGGCGCGCATTCCTTTTGGCCTCTCCAGGTTGGCATATAAGGCGCGCTTTCCCCGCAGGATCGCTGGCAAACTGCGCGGGGAAGCCTCGCCTGATTACTTGTATCACCCCACTGCAATTGACGCGCTCAAGCGTTGCAATGGGTCGCTGAGGGTGATCATCATGCTGCGCGACCCGGTTTCGAGGGCTTATGCGCATTGGAACCATTATAATGAAAAGGGACGTGATGCGCGCCGATTTGCCGAGGCTGTTCGGGATGAAATGAGCGGAGCCTGCGATACCGCCTATCTGGCGCGCTCGCGTTATGCCGGGCAGTGTTCGCATCTTCTGTCCCATTTCGCCGCTGAGCAGGTCTTGTTTCTCAAGAGCGAAGAGGCGCGGCAGCAACCGCAAGACGCCTGGCTGCAAACCGCGCGCTTTCTCGGGGTCGCGCCCGAGCCCGCGCCGCAGCGCTATCGCTTTCATCAGCGCAGCTATCCCGAGCCGATCGATTCGCAGCTTCGCGCGCAACTGGTTGCTCATTTCGAGCCCGATATTGCGGCGGTCGAGGCGCTGACCGGATGGGATGTCAGCGATTGGCGAGACATGGCATCGCCGGAAATTCCCTTGGGTCGCTAACAAAAAAAGCCCTGCCTTGTGTGAAGGCAGGGCTTTGCGTTGTGCCGGGCGGCGCGTTACTCGGCCGGCATCGTCATCGGGCCCGAAGCTGGGGTGATCACTGGCGTCTCGCGCAGAACCTCAGCATCAGCAGCCCGCAGGATCGGCGATGGCGTCACCTCTTCCGGGATCATCGCAACGCCTTTGCGTGACATCACGCGGCCAAGCTTGGGCGATGCCGTGACCACCGCGACCGGCACGGCCAGCAAAAGCCCTGCGATCACCGGAGCTGCCCAAGGCAGGATCGCCGGATTGACCGAAGCGAAAACCGCCAGCAGGAAGGCACCGAACAGGGTCTGTGGCCACAGCGCTTTTATCGCCGTTCCCCATTCAAGTCCGTAAGCATCGCGGATCTGCCCGTTCCATCCGATCTTTTGGCCGAAAGGCAGACCGATCATGAAGATCGTCAGACGCATCGCGACCGCCGGTGCGATCAGCATCGAGAACACGGTTTCGAGCACCGAGCTCGAGATGAAGCGTGCGGCCCCTCCATAGCGGCGCATACCGCCCGGGCTGACCATGACATCAAGCATCCCGAGCAATTTGGGCGTCATGCTCATCGCGAACATGGCGAAGAAACTGCCGATCGCCAGCGTGGTATCAATCTGCCCGATATCGGTCTCGAACAGCTTCATGGCGCCAAGGAAGGTCAGCAGCATCCAGGCTGGCGAGCCGATATACATCATGATCGCCTGAAAGAGCTGGAACCGAGATGTCGGCCGCAAGTTGGGCATCCCCAACAGCGGGAAATACTGCATGTTGCCATTGCACCAACGCTGCTCGCGTTTCATGAAATCGAGCAGGGTGACCGGGTTTTCCTCGAAGCTCTCGGTTTCGACCGGCATCACTCGGACTTCATATCCGGCCCGGCGCATCAGCACAGATTCGACCTGATCATGGCTCAGGATATGCCCGCCAAGAGGCGGCTTTCCGGGCAGGACCGGCAGTTTGCACTGATCGCGGAACGGCGCGGTACGCACAAAGGCGTTGTGCCCCCAGAACGGGCCGCAATCACCCTGCCACCAGGCGCTGCCCATGGTGAAGCTGCGCATCCCGTGCCGCATGCCGAATTGGAAGATCCGGCCAAACGGGCTCGCATTGGGCGCGCCCACGGCCAGGCTTTGCAGGATACCAAGCTTCGGGTGCTGTTCCATCATCCGCGCCATGCACAGGATGACTTTCCCGGACATGATGCTGTCTGCATCAAGCGGCAAGAAACAATCGTACTGGCTGCCCCAGCGCTCGACAAAGTCTTCCACATTGCCGGCCTTGAAGCCCCGATTGTCGGTGCGTCGGCGATAGGTGGCGGTGCCGAGCCCATCGAGCTGCGCCTTATGGGTCTCAAACAGCGCTTCCTCGCGCTGGAAGATCTCCGGATCATTGCTGTCGCTCAGAACGAAAAGGTCGAAGGCGGCGCCTTCTCCGGTACCGTCCAGGCTCTTGCGCATCACCATCAGCCGCTGAAAGGCGCGGTCGGGATCCTCATTGCGCAAGGTCATAAAGATCGCATGGCGCTTTTCAAGCGCGCCGCTCTCCCGCTCGCCTTCCATGAAAGGCGCTGCCGCGCGCATGCCGGCTTCGCCGGATCTGAGCAGGATGAACCCGATCACCGCGTTCCAGAACCCAAGGATGGTCCAGGGCGCGCTCAGCGCAACGCAGGCGAAAAGCGCGATATCAATCGCCGTCCAACCGCCCGTGCCGAGCAGCGATGCGATGATCCCGAGCAATACGGCCAGGGTGCTGACATTGAGGATCAGGACAAAAGCCCGGCGTGCGGCCAGGCTCGAGAATTTCTGAAATCCCGCAGGTGTAGCTCCGGCCATGTCCTGCCGGTCTTGCTCCTGTGCGCCTGCGGTCGCCGCCCCCTCGTGATTGGCGGTTTGTGTCATTCAAGGTTCCTTTGTATAGGCAGCATCAGCCACCGGAATCTGGGAGTTATGATCCGCAGTGACAGACACGAGCCAAAGCGGACGAAATTTTGTCCCTCAACGGAGCAAAAATGCCGAAACTCGGGCTTTGTTCTATATCGCACCGCGAAGAGTTGAAATCCAAACAATTTCATGGGAGCGCGAGGCAGCGCTGGGCGAGGATGTGATTGTTCGCACCCTTTGGTCGGGGATTTCTCGTGGCACCGAACGATTGGTGTTCAACGGCACGGTCCCGCAAAGCGAGTTCGACCGGATGCGTGCGCCGTTTCAGGAGGGTGCGTTCCCGTTCCCGGTGAAATATGGTTACTGCAATGTCGGCCGAGTTGAAGAAGGGCCACAAGCACTTGTTGGCAAAGAAGTTTTCTCGCTCTTCCCGCATCAGGAGTGGTTCCGCTTGCCGAGCGATTGCGTGCTACCGATCCCTGAGCACACCCCGGCGCGCCGTGCGATCCTGGCGGCCAATATGGAGACTGCGCTCAACGGGATCTGGGACGGGAAGGTCGGTCCGGGGGACCGGATCACCGTCGTCGGTGCCGGCGTGCTCGGCGGATTGATCGCCGGGATATGCAGCACGATCCCCGGTGCCGAGGTGACTCTGGTCGATATCGCACCGCAGCGCGCCGAATTGGCAGCGCGCCTTGAAGCCGATTTTGTTCTCAGTTCAGAAATATCCGGCTCACGCGCTTGTGAAGCCGATATTGTCTTTCACACCAGCGCCAGCGATGCCGGGCTGCAAACCGCCCTCGACTGTGCCGGGCGCGAGGCAATGGTGGTGGAGATGAGCTGGTATGGCAGCCGGTCCCCGGTTGCGCCCTTGGGCGAGGCGTTTCATTCACGGCGCCTGACCTTGCGCTCGAGCCAGGTCGGTCAGATCCCCCCTGATCGAGCCGCAAGATGGACTTATCGGCGGCGCCTCGCAAAGGCGCTCGACTTGCTCGCAGACCCCAAATACGACGCATTGATCACCAATGAGGTGGCCTTTGACGCCCTGCCCGATGCCATCCCGAGCATCCTGGGCCAGGATACGACCGGTCTGGCGAGCGTGGTTCGCTACGAAGCCTAGTTGAACGAAACAAGAGAGGAGTAACGCCATGTACGCAGTCGAAGTGCGAGAGCATATCATGATCGCTCACAGTCTGCCGGGCGAGGTATTCGGTCCCGCGCAGAACCTGCATGGGGCGACCTATGTCGTGGATGTCGCGTTTTATCGGGAAGTCCTGGGCGAGGATCAGATCGTGGTCGATATCGGCCGGGCCCTCGACGCGCTGCGCGAGACGCTGGCGCCGATCAACTACACCAATCTCGATACGGTGCCCGAATTTGCCGGCAAGACCACCTCGACCGAATTCTTGTGTCGGCACATCTTCAACAAGATGAAGGAAGCGATTGCAGAAGGGCGCCTGGGGCCGGGGGCCGAGCAGGTCAATCGGCTGAAAGTGACGCTGGTCGAAAGCCATGTTGCCAAAGCCTGGTACGAGGCGGCGATCGCCTGATCGGGCGACACTCTTTGCGTGACCGCAGCGAGGAACCGAAAATTGTGTGAGGACAAAGGCGCGATGCTGGAACTGACCTTTGCCATTCCCGGTGCCTTGTCCACCATTTCCGGCGGCTATGAGTATTGCCGCCGGTTATTGCATCACTTCCCGCAAGCGGGTGTGCGGGCCCATCATCTCTCGCTGCCCCTGCTGCATCCCGATCCAAGTGCGGGAGCGGAGGCTGATACCTTTCGCGTATTGAGCGAAACGCAAGGTCTGCTGCTCATCGATTGCCTCGCCTATGGCGCTTTCAGCGAGACTCTGGTCGAGGGTTTCGCGGATCGCACCATCGCGCTTCATCATCACCCGCTATGTCTGGAAACCGGCTTGTCTCCCGAGCAATCGGCGACGCTTGAACAGCGCGAGGGCCATGCCCTGCGGCGTGCGCGCGCAGTGGTCGTGACCAGCGCGACCACTGCCGACACGGTTGAGAAGATGTTCGGGGTGCCGCGAGATCGGATTGCGATTGCCCGGCCCGGTACGGTGCCGATGCCGCGTGCGGTCTGCGATAGTGAGGAAGCGTGCTTGCTCGGGGTCGGCGCAGTGATCCCGCGCAAGGGCTATGATTTGCTCATCGACGCGCTTGCCACCATTGCAGACGCGCCTTGGCATCTCGATCTGATCGGCCCGCTGACGGCGGATCCGCTTGCGGTGGCGGATCTGCGGGCTCAAATCGCGGCGCTGGACCTGCGTGACAGGGTGACGCTGCACGGAGCTGTTTCGGCCGAGGAAATGTTCGCGCGCTATAGCATGGCGGATATATTTATCTCCTCCTCGCTCTATGAGGGATACGGGATGGCTCTTGCCGAAGCGGTCAATCAAGGCCTGCCAATCGTCGCTGCGCGCGGCGGTGCGGTTGAGCAGACGGCACCAAGCGCGCGTTTCGCCGATGTGCGCGATCCGCAATCCTTTGGCCAAACATTAAGAATATTGATTGAAGATATGAGCTTACGCATGGCGGCCGCCGAGGATTCTTGGCGCGCTGCCCAAGATCTGCCCCGATGGGAGGAAACCGCTCGACTCGTGGCGGACGCAATACGGAGATTTCAATGAGCTTCAGCTTCGAATGGCTTGGACTGCGCGAGATGTACGACATTCCAGCACGCGATAAGCATCTGCTTCACAAGGCCGGCTCAGCGATGCGGGCGCGGCATGCTCCGATGGTTGTCGATCTTGCCTGTGGCACTGGAGCGAATGTGCGCGCCCTGTCGCAACACATGCCGCATGATGTGCGCTGGCGGGTCGTGGACAATGATATCAAGCTGCTCGACACCGCTTCGCGCTCGGCTCTTGGCGGTGAGGTTGTCTTCGGTGATCTCAATGAAGTGCTCGACGAAGTCCTGGAAGACGTGGATCTTGTGACTTGCTCAGCCTTTTTCGATCTGGTCTCGCCTGCCTGGATTGATCGTTTCGTCGCGGCGCTGCCGGAGCGGGCAATCGTCTATGCGGTGCTGACCTATAACGGCCAGGAGAACTGGGAACCCGCCCATCCGGATGACGCCGCTGTTCGGGATGCTTTCATCCGTCATCAGCACAGCGACAAGGGCTTTGGCGACGCTTTGGGTCCGGATGCCACCGCCTATCTCGAAAAGGCGCTGAGCGCTGCGGGCTATACGGTTGAGACCGCGCCGAGCGATTGGGCCCTGGGCGGCGCAGAGGATGGGTTCTTCATCGAAACACTCTCCGACGGTGTTGCCCAGGCCGCAAGTGAAGCCGGTACCGACCCGAGCGAATGGCGCGGCGTCGAGCGTCAGAGCGTGCGGATCGGTCACTATGACCTGCTCGCCTTTCCTCCGGGAAGTATGATCTGGGAAGAGAATGACTGATCACAACTTCCTGTGATCGCCGATGGAAGAGGACAAACGCCGTCGCTATGCTGACGGCGTTTTTTCTTGGAAGGATATCGGCTAATGTCGTTCAGCAAAGAGGCACCCAGCGGCGCAGAGATCGTCGGTGCAAAACTCGCGGCAATTGGTTGCCGCCGCGCCTTTGGCATTCCCGGTGGCGAAGTGCTCGCGCTGATCGATGGTCTCGATGAGGCTGGCATCTCCTTTATCCTCACCAAGCACGAGAACGCGGCCGGTTTTCTGGCCGAGGGCGCCTGGCACGCCGAGAGCAATGCGGGTCCGGCAGCGCCAGCGATCCTGATCGCCACCTTGGGTCCAGGCGTCGCCAATGCGGTGAATGTCGTGGCGAATGCGATGCAGGAGCGGGTGCCGATGCTGTTTCTGACCGGCTGCGTCGATGCCGCGGAAGCGCATAGCTACACGCATCAGGTCTTCGATCATCAGGCGATGTTGCGCCCGATCACCAAGGGCAGTTTTCGCGCTGAAACGGGGTCGGTCGGCGTTGTGATCGACAAGGCGATTGCCCTGGCACGCAGCGGTCAACCGGGCCCGGTTCATGTCGATCTGCCGATCAGCGTCATGGAAGGCCCTTCGCCCGAGCAAATGAGCCTGCCACCCGCGCTGCCCGCGGCATCAAGGCCCGCAGAGGGGGCGGAGCTCGATCTTGCCCGCGATCTGCTCGGAGCCTCGAAAAAACCGCTGATGATGATCGGTGTCGATGCGGTCAATGAGGGCTGTAGCGCACAGATCCGCAGCTTCTGCGAGCAATACAAGATTCCGGTGATCGCGACCTACAAGGGCAAGGGCGTCATTGATGACAGCGCGCCCCTGTCGCTTGGCGGTGCCGGGCTCAGCCCGAAGGCCGATGCGCTCTTGCTGCCAATGCTTCAGGAAGCGGATCTGATCCTGCTTGTCGGCTATGACCCGATCGAGATGCGCAAGGGGTGGGTAAGGCCCTGGCCGCCGGAGACGCCGTCAATCGAGATCAGCCCGGTGCTGCGCGATCACGGCATGCACGCTGCGCCGCAGGTTACTTTGCTGGGCAGTATCGGTGCCAGTCTTGAGTTGCTCCGCCCCGCCGCCGGTCAAAGTAGTTGGGGCGATCGCCCTGCTCAGCAACGCGGTCAGTTGCGCAAAGCCTTCGCCGCGGGCGCTGATTGGGGGCCGGAAGTCGTTTTCGAGACCCTGCGAGACTGTTTGCCCCCCAGCACCATCGCCACCGCCGATAGCGGGGCCCACCGGATCTTGCTCAGTCAGATCTGGGATTGCCCGGCACCGCGCACCTTGCTGCAAAGCGCGGCGCTGTGCACGATGGGTTGCGCGGTCCCGCTCGCGATCGGGCATGCGCTGGTACGGCCGCGGACGCCCACCATCGCCTTTGTCGGCGATGCCGGGCTCGAGATGGGGCTGGGTGAGCTCGCCACCGCGCGCGATCTCGGTCTCCCGCTGCTCATCTGCGTGCTTGTCGATGAGAGCCTGGCGCTGATCGAGAAGAAACAGCGCGAGAGCAAGCGCGGCAATCTGGGGGTGGATTTCCCGGGATCGGACTTTCCGGCGATCGCGCAAGCGCTTGGCGGGCATGGGGTCTGGATCGATGATGCGCAGCGCTTGCGTGACGAGGCGCTGACCGGTTTGACCCGCGACACCTTTACCCTGCTCGCCGCCCGCATAGGCCGTAAAGCCTATGATGGTAAGATCTGAGGGCCCTACCGGGTCTTGAGGGCGGCGCAAGGATCCGGGCGGTCGACCGATGGTGCGAAGGCGATGGCGTCAAAAGCCGCGCTCGCGATCCCCTGATCCTTGCTGGCCCCTGCCGCTCGCTCTGCCGCCCCGAGCGAGAAAACTGTCACCGAAGGACGCGCGGTTGCGATCATGAATGGGGCCGCGCGGCTCTTGTCGGCATGGCCGGAACCGGTGATGACGACGGTAATACCGTTCCCATCAGCGTCATCGACCGAACGAAGCGCAGCGTCAGCCAGCTTGGCATCGCGAAGGCGCTGCATCGCGACGAGGAGCGGCGCGACATGAGGGGGGATGGCGTTGCAATGTGCCTCGATCTGACCAGCCTCGCGCGCCGCCTGCTCCTCCTCTGACAAGGGCTGATCGAGGCCATACCGCGCCGCGATTGGCAAAGTGCCGATATCGGCGGGTTTGCGCACCATTGACCGGAGTTCTTGCCGCGGGATCGCGCCGCCATAGATTCGAGCCTGCGGCGCGGCCTCGAAAATCGGGGCATAGAGCGAGAAGTCCGGCCATCCGCTCCAATCGACAAGCGATACCAGCGCCGCATCAGGCGCGCCGCTCTCCCGATGGGCATTGACCTGCGCCTCGTCATTCTCAGCGATCATCTCAAAAACGATGCCGGACACACCGACGCTCCGGTCGAGTGCTGCGACCAGCGCCGCCTGCACCGCGTGATGAGCGGGGTTGTCATGGATCTCCCCGATCACAACGACTTGCGCCTGTTCAAGACGCTCCAGCAGATCTTCAGGGGTCAGCCCTGCCCCATCGGGATCGGTGATCTCGACATCTTGCGGCCAGGTGTGCTCCGCTTGAGCCATCGCCGGGAGCGTGCAGAATGCAATAAGGACAGCGCCAGCCATTGTGATCAGGCGAGATCGACAGGCTGTTCTCCGGGAGATCATGATGTGCGCTTTCTGCTTGGTGGTCGCTTATTTCAAGATAAGCCTTCTGAAGATATGCCATGACAGCGCGGGCTCAAGGTAGATCATGGTGAGATGCCTGCATTGGGCGGATCCTGCTGCGAAGGGAAGGCATGACAGCAAGCAAGCATGGCGGCGCTTTGCTCCTTGAGGGGCGCAATGACACGGCTCTGGCAAGGGCGGTCTTGCACTTGATCGAGGCGCATCGACCGAGCGGCATCATCCGCGCCCAGACCGCGCGTCAGCTCGAGCTTGCACCCGCCTCCGCGATCGGTGCGCAAAAGGGATGGCGGTTGCCTTGCGCCGGGCTCGAGGGGCAGAAATTGCTTTGCTTCACTTCCGGCTCGACCGGGCAACCCAAGGCGATCTTGCGCAGTTGGGAAAGCTGGCTCGTAAGCTTTGCCGTACAGCGGCAGATGCTGGCCTATCCTCAGACGGCCCGCCCCCTGATCTGCGGCGACATGAGCCATTCGATGCATCTCTTCGGCGCGATGGAGGCGCTGGTGCGCGGGGTTGAGCCGGTGGTTCTGGCCGGTTTCACGCCCAAAGCCGCAATCGAGGCTCTGAGAGACCCGGACCTCACGATGCTCTATGCCACGCCGACCCAACTGGAAATGCTCCTGCGCGCAGCGGCCAAGGAGCGCTTCGACCAGCTCGCCTACATCCTGTGCGGCGGGGCGAAGCTCGATCCGGTCAGAGCCGCGAGCGTGCGTGCCTGTTTTCCCGGTGCCCGGCTGATCGAGTTCTATGGGGCGAGCGAGACCAGCTTCATTGCGATGAAAACTCCCGACGCCCCGCCGGGCTCGGTCGGCCCGCCCTGCCCCGGGGTCGAGATCGAGATCCTTGACCCGGACGGGATGCCCGTACCCCAAGGCGCGCAAGGAGAGATCTGGGTTCGCAGCGCGATGCTGTTCGAGAGGTATGCGCTCGGCGAGGACCCCAACACGATTTGGCAGGGCGGCTTTCTATCGATCGGTGACATCGGTTGGCGCGACGGCGACGGGTATCTGTTCGTTGAGGGTCGCAAGAGCGGGATGGTCACGATCGCCGGGGAGAACGTGTTTATCGACCCGCTCGAGCAGTTTCTCGCCAGCGCCTTGCCGGGGCGGCAGATTTGTGTGCTGAGGCTCCCCGATCCGCTGCGTGAAAACCGCCTTGTCGCGGTGACCGATCGCGCTCTAGAGGACGAAGAGCGCCGCCGCGTCATGGCGGAGTTGCGTGCACGCTGGGGATCGCTTGCGGTCCCTCATGCGGTGCATGTTGTCTCACCCTGGCCGATGCTGCCTTCGGGAAAGCCGGATCGGCAGGCGTTAGGGGCGACCCTGGTATGACCGGCGCTGCTTGTATCATCGCGGCTCGTCGCAGCATCGTCGCGCCGCATGGGGGCGCGTTGCGAGACTTTCAGCCAGAAGAACTCGCCGCGCCCTTGATCAATGCCCTTCTCGCCGATGCCGAAATCTCGGGCGATGAGGTCGATGAGGTGATCTTGTCCAATGCGCTGGGCGCTGGGGGTAACCCGGCACGGCGCGCGGCTCTGGCGGCTGGCTTGCCCGAGCGGATTGCTGGCTTGAGCATCGATCGCCAATGCGTCGGTGGGTTGGACGCAATCCTTCTGGGTGACGCGCTGATCCGAGCCGGTGTTGCCGAGGTTGTTCTGGCGGGCGGGGCGGAGTCGAGCTCCTTGCGCCCGGACCGGTATTACCGCGCGCATTGGGGCGCCGAGCCTGAGTTTCGGCATCAAGCCCCCTTTACCCCCTGGGCCGAGCGGGACCCGACAATGCTGCAAGCCGCTGCCGATCTGGCCGAGCGCTTGGGCATTACGCGCGAGGAGCAGGATCGCTGGGCAATTGCCAGCCATCATCGGGCCCGCACCGCGCCGCTCGACACCGCGTCCGAGATCAAAAACCCGGAAGGGGTCGAAGCGCGCCTGGATCCCTTTACCCGCGAACTGACGCCTCGGCTTTGCGCACGGGCCAAGGTGGTGACCGGGACGATCACCAGCGCCAATACATCGGTCGACGCGGATGGAGCCGCGATGGTTCTTCTCATCGGGCGTGAACGCTATGCAGCGATGGAAAGACGGCTTCGGCAGCGGCCCTTCGCGATGCGGGTCTTGTCGGGTTCTACGCTTGGCGGCGATCCGACTTGCCCCGGTCTCGCCCCGGTAGGCGCGATCCGGCAGGCGCTCAAAGATGCCGATCTGGTTGCGGCGGATCTGGCCTGCATCGAGTTGATGGAAGCCTTCGCGGCGCAGGCCATTGCTTGCCAGCGCGGCGCTGCTCTCGAGCTTGCGCGTATCAATCTCGGTGGCGGGTCTTTGGCGCGCGGGCACCCGATCGGGGCTTCCGGGGCTATTTTGGCGGTCCGGCTGTTTCACCTCTTGCGCGGTGAAAGCGAGGGCGCGCTCGGAATGGCTGCAATCGCCGCCGCTGGTGGATTGGGAACGGCGGCGATCTTTAGCCGGGTATAACCGCGCGCTTAGCGGCCTGCGCGCTGATAGGCAAACACGCCGGGACGGGCGCGATAGAGCGAGGCGACCACAGCGCCGGTCAGCACAGCCTTGAGCAGATCGCCGGGGAGATAGGGCAAGGCGAAACCGGCGGCTTCGAGGAGATCCTTTTCCAGCCGGATCGCCATACCCGGGATCCCGAACCCGTAAAGAACGACAATGCCGCCAAGGATCGCAGCAAAGACCCCGCGCATGAACATGGCCGACGGCTTGCCGATCTCCATCAAGAAGCCCGTCGCCAGCGCTGCGAAGGGAAACCCGATCACGAACCCGACCGTCGGGCTCGCCAGAACCGCCAGGCCGCCGCGCCCTCCGGCGAGCAAGGGCAATCCCAGCACAGTCAGGGCCACGAAGAGCAGAACGGCAAGAAAGCCGCGCTTGGCGCCGAGCACAGCCCCGGCAAGCATGACGCCAAAGCTCTGAGCCGTGATCGGGACACCGGTCGCCAGCATCACTTTGGGCAACAGGCCAAGTGCAGCAATGAGCGCGGCGAACATCGCAATCAGCGCGATATCGCGTTCGAGTGAGCTGGGTTTGGCCATCAATCTCTCCGATATTCGATTCGTTTCAACGGTCTCGCGCCCCGCCACGCGCTCTGATCGCATCCGCCACTTGTTCAGCGTCATCGATCGCGGCGATCGTCAGCGGGACAATGATGCGCCAATAGGGGCGTCTTTTCGAGCGCGCGCGCCATGCGTCCTGCAATTGCGCGGTCTTTTGCATCAATGTCGGGGTGAAGCGGATCACCAGCCCCATTGCCAGTGCGATCACTCTTGCGGGCACGCCCAGAGCTTTTAGCGGACCGAGCAAACGTTCGACAAGCGCGATCATCGATCCGAGCGGCGTTGTCATCGTCACAAGATTGGCGAACTGCACCAGGGTGACGATTTTCAGGCAAATGATCATTCCGGTCGCGAGGTCTTCGATCAGCGCGTGAAAGATCAGTAACAGCGCGAGCATTGACCAGAGCGGCTTGAACTGGCGCCAACTCTGCTTGAGGGCGGCACGGCCGAGCAAGGCGGTCATCAGCCCTACCGCGAGCAGGCAGGACAGCAGGATCCCCGGATCTTCGATCGTGAACAGCCAGGTGGACAGCGCCAGCAGCACCAGCAGCTTGAGCCCGGCGGGGATGCGATGCGCCCAGGTCCTTGTTGGCAAAGCCAGGCTCAGCATGTCTGCGCGCGCCTTTCCATCTCTTCCAGAAAGTCCGCGAGCACACTCTCACACGCGCCATGGGCGCGCAGGCTTCCTTCATCAAGCCAGACCAGCTCGTCAAAGCCACGCAGCTCCTGGGGATCATGGGTGATGAGCACAACATGCTGCTCCAGGTCGTCGAGCAGTCGCCGCATCCGCGCCGCAGTGGGGATGTCGAGGCCGGTATAGGGTTCGTCGAGCAGGATCAATTTCGGCGCCATCGCCAGAACGGACATCAGGCAGACCAGATGGCGCTGTCCTTGAGAGAGACGGGTGACCGGCCGATCATACCAGTCCTGAGCCGAAAACCGGGCGAGGATAGAGCGGATGCGGTCTTCGCGCTCCGCCGCTTCGAGTGCGAGATTATCGAGGCCGAAGCCGATCTCTTCATGCACAGTCGGGAAGATGATCTGATGATCGGGATTTTGAAAGATCAGCCCGACATTCATCAGGGCCTGGGCACGGTCTGTTGCCATATCCATCCCGAAGACGCGCACCTGCCCCTCATCCGGCGCCTCAAGCCCGGTGATCAGCCGCCCGAGGCTCGATTTGCCTGACCCGTTGCAACCAACGATGGCAACCCTGCGTGCCGAGCTCGATAGCGTAATATCGTTCAAGACCGAGATATCATCGCGCCGATGCGACACGTTCTCGAGCCAGAGGGCTGGTGGGCTGGGGGATGGCGAAGGGGGCATGGGGGCTTGATACGCTTGCAAGGGATGATGCCGCGCGGCATGGCGCGACATCGCTGCTTAGCAACACATCCTTGCCAAGGAAAGGCGCTGCGGGTTCTATTCCTGAGCCAGGCGGATCCGCATCGTGCCCTGACCCCAATCATAGACGCCGTACATGAGACCATCTTCAATCCAGAAGGTCAGCAGAGCCGGCCCTCCGATCTCCACCTGAAGGCGGTTATCGTCCAGAAAGCGGCCTTCGCGGCGAAAGGCACTGGGGCTGCGGCCCCAGGCATCGTAGCGGCCTTGCAGATCATAAAGCACCACTGACCCGTCATCATGGATCTCGGAGATCACCAGTTCCTGACAAAGGGCGCCGCGCCAGGCTCCGGATTTCCAATGGCCCAGAAAGGCGCGCCATTGTTCCGGGACCTTCTTTGCTGCCCGGATCCTCTTGCGCTCAAACATGTCCACGGTTTTGCATTCGCGCAACACGGGAAAGGTGTCCGGATGGGTGTTCTTCGCAGAGTATTCGGTCCATGGCCCAGCGAGCGCGGCGCTTGCGCCGAGCCCGAATGCGCAGGTCAAAACGGTAACAAAAACAATTGAACGCAACTCACTCACTCCCTGTCCGCAGCCCCTGACCCAGATCCGGCTAAGTGATTCGTGTGGTATAACTGTGCCCGCGCGTGCAGGCAGGGCGCGGCGATTACTCGACCGTCACCGATTTCGCCAGATTGCGTGGCTGATCAACATCAGTGCCCTTGTGCACAGCGGTGTGATAGGCGAGCAATTGCACCGGCAGCGCATACAGGATCGGCGCCAGAAGCGGGTCTACCTCTGGCAATGCGATCGAACGCCAAACGCCTTCGCCCGCCTCTTCGACCCCGGATGCGTCAGAGATCAGGACGATCTTGCCCCCTCGTGCCATGACCTCTTGCATGTTCGAGATCGTCTTTTCAAACAAGGCATCGCGCGGCGCCAGGGTCACGACCGGTACCTTGTCATCGACCAGGGCAATCACGCCATGCTTGAGCTCACCCGAGGCAAAGCCTTCGGCATGGATATAGCTGATTTCCTTGAGCTTCAGGGCAGCTTCCAGCGCGAGCGGGAACATCGGGCCGCGGCCAAGATAAAGAATATCCTGCGCCGTCGAAAGATTGGACGAAATCCCCGCAATCAAACCTTCCGAGCGCAGCACCTCGCTCATGAGCGTGGGCATTTCGCGCATCATCCCAAGCAGCTCAGTTTCGCGCTCGGGCGAAATCGTACCCCTTTGCCGCCCGGCCAGAAGGCTCAGGCAGAACAACGCGATGAGCTGGCAGGTAAATGCCTTTGTGGATGCCACACCGATTTCCGGACCGGCCTGGGTCGGGATCGCGATATCGGATTCGCGTGCGATCGAGGATGTGGGCACATTCACAACCGACAGGATCATGTCGCCGCGCGCCTTGGCATGGCGCAGCGCTGCGAGCGTATCGGCGGTCTCGCCAGATTGCGAGATGAACAGCGCCGCAGAGTTCGGCACATTCGGCGCGTCGCGATAGCGAAATTCGGAGGCGACATCGACATTCACCGGCAGCCGAGCCAGCGACTCGAACCAGTATTTGGCGACGGCACCCGCGTAGGAGGCGGTGCCGCAAGCCACGATATTGAGCGTGTCGATCTTCGTGAAATCCAATCCGTCGATCGCCGCAACGCTCTCGGATCCTGCCGGGGAGAAATGGGTCAGCGTGTAGCCAGCCACGGCGGGCTGTTCATGGATTTCCTTGGCCATGAAGTGACGATGGTCGCCCTTGTCTACCTTCGCCGAGGCGACGGGGATCACCTTGATCTCGCGATTCGCAGGCAAACCGTCGCGATTGAAGATGGTCGCTCCGTCACGGGTGACGGCGGCCCAGTCGCCCTCTTCAAGATAGCAGATCCTGTTCGTCAGCGGGGACAGGGCAATCGCATCCGATCCGACAAACATTTCGCCATCGCCATAGCCGATTGCCAGCGGAGATCCCTTGCGCGCTGCAATGATCAGATCAGCCGTTCCCTTGAACAAGAAGCACAGCGCGAAGGCGCCGCGCAGCCGGGCAAATGTTGCCGATACCGCATCGGCTGGCGACATGCCTTGATCGAGGAACTCCGTGCACAATTGCGCAACGACTTCCGTATCGGTCTCGGAGGTGAAGGTGCGCCCCTTGGCGATCAACTCATCGCGCAGATCACGGAAGTTCTCGATAATGCCATTGTGCACGACCGCGACCCGATCGGTCGCGTGAGGATGCGCGTTGGCAACCGTCGGCGCGCCATGGGTAGCCCAGCGCGTGTGACCGATGCCGACACGGCCTTCGATCGGCTCGAGAGCGACGGTCTTGAACAGACTGTCGAGCTTGCCAACAGCGCGGCGCCGATCAATCACACCGCCCTTGAGCGTGGCGATCCCGGCGCTGTCATAACCGCGATATTCCAAGCGTTTGAGAGCATCGAGCATTAAGGGCGCAGCTTCGCCTCTGGCAATCACTCCGATGATCCCACACATAAGCACCCCCGCCGATTAAAGGCATTATTCTACGCGCCGCTCATCCGCACGCGGCGCAAAACGCTACGATTTGCGATCTCTCTTGGCCTTTTCGAGCGCCTTTCGCAAGTCAGCAGCACGTTGCGGTAACTGTGATTGTCGCGCGCGGCCAAATGCGAGCGCGTCTGCCGCGACATCCTGCGAGATCGCCGACCCGGCCGCAATATTCGCGCGATCACCAATGGTTACAGGAGCTATCAGCGAGGTATTGGAGCCCACGAATACGTCTTCACCGATCTGCGTCTGGTGCTTGAGATACCCGTCATAGTTGCAGGTAATGGTGCCTGCGCCGATATTTGACCGGGCACCCACTTGCGCATCGCCGATATAGCTCAGGTGATTGACCTTGGCCCCGGCACCAATCGCGGCATTCTTGATCTCAACGAAATTGCCGACCCGCGCGCCTTCTTCCAGCGCAGCGCCAGGGCGCAACCGTGCATAGGGGCCGACCTGGGTATGAGATGCGAGCGCGCACCCCTCCAGATGCGAGAAGGCGCGGATCGTCACCTTGTCACCAACAACGACGCCGGGCCCGAACACCACATTCGGCTCTACGATGACATCTCTACCAAGTACCGTGTCGGCGCTGAAATACACCGTATCGGGCGCCTGCAAGGTCGCGCCGCCGAGCATCGCCGCAACTCGCGCTCGCTCCTGAAAGGTCTCTTCGGCATGGGAGAGCTCGGCACGATTATTGACGCCTTGCACCTCGTCTTCATCACAGACCACCACGGCGCTGGGCACGCCCTGTGCTCCGGCAATCGCAACCAGGTCCGTGAGGTAATACTCGCCCGCAGCATTATCGGCGCTCAGTTGGGAGAGCCAGCCCGCAAGTCGGCGACCATCAAGGCACATGACTCCGCCATTGCAAAGCCGGATGGCCAATTGCTCTTCGCTTGCGTCTTTGGCCTCGACGATTTGCGTCAGCGCCCCGGTTTGCACGTCGGTCACCAGTCGGCCATAGCGGCCGGGCGTCTCCGGCTCAAAGCCGAGCACCACAACGCCCGCGCCGTCCCGCCGCGCCTGGCGCATGTTGGCGATGGTCTCGGGCCGGATAAGGGGGGTATCGCCAAACAGAACGACGACATCGTCCAGATCATCACCCAGCATCGGCACCGCTTGCTGGACGGCATGGCCTGTGCCCAGTTGCGGCTCCTGCAATGCCGTCTGCGCCTGCGCATCAAGCCCGCGGATCGCGCCGCGCACCTGCTCGGCCTCATGCCCCACAATAATGATGGTCTTGTCGGCGCCCAGCGCAGCCACCATCCGCATCACATGGCCAACCATGGGCAAATTGCCGATCGAATGGAGGACTTTGGGAAGGTCGGACCGCATCCGCGTCCCGCGCCCGGCCGCAAGGATCACGGCGGCAAAACGGGGATCATCAGCTTCGGGAGACCGGGTCGATTCCTTGGACATACGCTTGGGTCACTCTTGCAATTGTCAACGCGGCCAAGCCTTGCCTCAAACTGTGGCACGGCCTGTCGGCTCCCTTGTTCATATCCTAATGGGATTGCTCAAGCGTTGTTTTTGCCGCGCAGCCTGTCGATAAAACGTCTGCACAGGGCAATTTTCGAATCATTTGGGACATTTCGCATGCCAACCGCCATTTTTGACCTCGACGGCACTTTGGCCGATACCGCGCCGGATCTGATTGGAGCGGCGAATATGGCGCTTGGGGATATGGGGCTGGCGGGGCTGGACCCCATCGCCGACAAGGGATTGGCCTGGCAGGGCGCGCGCGTGATGATGGAAGCAGGCTTGTCGCGCGCAGGCCGCACCACTGACGAGGCGGCCTTGTCCTCGGCGGTGGAGATTTTCATCGGCCATTACAAGTCTCGCCTGGCGCTCGAAAGCCGTCTCTATGATGGGGTCGAAGCCGCCCTCGATCGTCTCGCAGCGCAAGGTTGGCGCCTGTCCGTGTGCACCAATAAGCGCGAAGATCTGGCCAGAGCCGCTCTGGGCGAATGGCAATTGCTGGATCGCTTCGCGGCGGTGATCGGGGGAGATACCTTGCCCGTGCGCAAGCCCGACCCCGATCCGCTTTGGGCTGCGATTGACGGGGCAGGAGGGCGCCGTGACCTAGCGATCATGATCGGCGACACCCGCACGGACCGCGACGCGGCCCGCGCTGCCGGCTTGCCGGTAATCCTGTGCGATTTTGGTCATGCAGCCGAGCCGATCCCGTCGCTCGAGCCCGATCATATCCTGAGCCATTTTCGGGAGCTGCCCGAGCTCATGTCACGGATGCGAGCCGGAATGAGCGGCAGATAGGTCGAGCAATGTCCAAATCGGATTGACCGCCCGGCCCATGCAGGCTATCGGTATCCGCTCCGGGCGGTTAGCTCAGTTGGTAGAGCACAGTGTTCACATCGCTGGGGTCACTGGTTCGAATCCAGTACCGCCCACCATTCCTTATCTCACGCAGTTCGCTTCGCTCACGGCTCCGATGGGGCGGCCTATCGGCCGGCGCGCGGTCGCGCTTGCCTCACCCTTCGGGCTCGGATGTTGATCTCACGCAGTT
>JALEFY010000033.1 GCA_022760435.1 Neomegalonema sp. | reverse complement strand
GCGGCGACCTTGTCGCCGTCGTAATCCGGCAGCGCCTCGGTTGCGAGGTCCAGCGTGTCGAGCTCGAGCCCCGGCTGGCGCGCGCGAAGGGCGGCGAGATAGGCATCGGCCACCGCCGAGGATTTCGAGGCATCACCGCGCGGCGAGGCTTTGATATAGAGCAGTTTGGTCATGGCTTGTCTTCCTTGGTTTCAGGGTTGAACAGGGGGGCAGGGATGAAGCCGCGCGCCTAGCGCGGCAGCCGGGTGAGAAAATCCCGGATCTGGGCCGCCATCTCTGGCGTATGGGTCTCGAGCGCGAAGTGACCTGCCTCGTAGAACTCGGTCTTCGCCTCGGGCAGCAGCCCTTGCAGGGCCTTGACACCGTCAAGGGTGAAGAACGGATCGTTCTTGCCCCACAGGATCAGGGACGCGGGGCGCGCCTTGCCGAGCCAGGCCTGCCAGGCCGGGTATTGGGCGATGTTGTCCTGATAGTTGTAGAGATATGCGAGCATCGCCGCGTCGATGCCGGGACGATCGAGGCGGCTCTGGTCATGCGTCCAGGCATCCGGGCTCAGGCGCTCGGTCCGTGCCTCACCTTGCGTGTACTGCCAACGCGTTGTTTCGGGTGCGAGAAAGCCGCGGATCGCCTTCTCGTTATCGCCCGTCGGATCCTGCCAGAACGCGGAGAACTGCTCGACAACGCCCGGATTCCAGCCCTCGGCATGGAAGGTGGCATTCTGCACGATGATCCCGGCAACGCGCTCGGGATGCTTGAGGGCGAGGCGCATGCCGACCGGGCCGCCAAAGTCCTGCATATAAAGCACATAGCGTTTGGCGCCGAGCTTCTCTGTCAGCCCGTCGATGAGCTCCGCGACATGCGCGAAATCATAGGCGAAGTCCTTGGCGCTCGGCGCCGCGCTATAGCCGAAACCGGGATAGTCCGGCGCGATGACATGAGCGGAACCGGCAAGCTGCGGGATCAGGTTGCGGAACATGTGCGACGAGGAGGGAAAGCCGTGCAGCAGCAGCACGGTGGGCGCGTCGGTGGATCCTGCCTCGCGGTAGAAGATCTCGGTGCCGGCAATCTCGGCGCTGTGATAGCGCACGCTCTGCGCCGGGGTGAGATCGGCTTTGGGGCCAGCCTCGGCGCTGAGCGGCAAGAACAGGGCGCAAGCCGCGGCAAGCCCGCTGGCGATCGCCTTCTTGATGAGGGAATGGGGTTTCACGTCTTGGTCTCCGATCCAAGCGGGCACGCTCGCGCCCGTCGCAGATCAAGATGCGCGGCACGGCGGCTTCTAAAAACCGTTGACCGGGCACAGAACTTGTGCGCTCAACGCACAAATGGATGAGTTCGCGAGCCTCACGACCTTCATTACCGTGGTTGAAACCGGCGGGTTCTCGGCCGCAGCCCGGCAGCTCGGGGTAACGCCCTCCGCCGTCTCGCGCCAGATCGCGCAGATCGAAGCCGATCTCGGCGCCCGCCTCTTTCACCGCACCACCCGCAAGCAAAGCCTGACGGAGGCTGGCGAGTTGCTGCTCGTCTATGCGAGGCGGATTTGCGCCGATGTCGAGACCGCGCGCGAAGTCGTCGCGGGCCTGTCGCAAGCGCCGTCCGGGACGCTGCATGTCACGGTGGAGCCAGAGCTTGCGAATCTGCTGATCGCGCCTCTGTTGCCCGATTTTCTCGCCCGCTACCCCAAGGTGCGGCTGCATCTGTCGATGTCGGCCAATCTCGTCGATCTGGTGGAGGGTCGGATGGATCTCGCCATCCGGATGGGGCATCTCGACGATTCGAGCCTGGTTGCGCGGCGGATCGCGCTCAGCCGGTCGCGGCTTTATGCGAGCCCCGCCTATCTGGCCGAGCATGGCGTGCCCGATCATCCGAGCGCGCTGGCCGCCCATGCCTGCCTCTCCTTCCGCCTCGCCTCCGGCCCGATCCTGTGGCGCTTTGGCTCGCAGGAGGGGCCGCTGGAGCTCGAGCTGACCGGGCCGCTCAGGGCCAACAGTCTGACCCTGCTGCTGAGCATGGCGCTGGCCGGGCAAGGCATCGTCATGATCCCGAGCTGGGTCGCGGACAAGGCGGAGCGTGAGGGGCGTCTGGTCTCGCTGCTGGCGGAATTTCCGATCCTGCCTTCCGCAACGCCGATCAGCGCGGTATTTCCCAATCCTCGACATCTGGCGCCCAAGGTGCGTGCCTTCATCGATCATCTGGCGGCGCATATGGATCTGGGCGAGGGCAGGGCTGCATCGAGCGAAGAGGATCAAGCGCGCATGCACGGTTCGGGGTGACAGCGGCTGCGTGAGCGCCTATTTGCTGTCGAGTACCAAGGACCGGCGTCGGCATCGCGTCAGGGTGTTTGCGAACGATCAGGGGAGTTCATGTCATACCGCTTCACGATCCTGGGCTGCGGCTCTTCGGGCGGGGTGCCGCGTCTGGGCGGGCCGGAAGGGGCTGGCCAATGGGGCGCTTGTGACCCGGCCAACCCGAAAAATCGCCGTCGCCGCTGCGCCTTGTTGGTCGAGAGGGTCGGCGCAGAGGGGGTGACGCGGGTTCTGATCGATGCCGGGCCGGATCTGCGCGAGCAATTGCTCGAAGCGCGGGTGTCGACGCTCGACGCGGTGCTGATCACCCATGATCATGCGGATCATACCCATGGCATCGATGATTTGCGCCAGGTCGTGTTCAACACCCGCAGACGGGTGCCGATCTGGATGGATGGCCGCACCCATGAGGTCTTGCGCGCGCGGTTCGGCTACACGTTCGAAACGCCCTTGGGCAGCGATTATCCGCCGATCCTCGATCTGCATCTGATCTCGGATTTCGGTATGGCAGCCCCGCCACTGCGCATTGAGGGTGCGGGCGGGGTGATCGAGGCGATCCCGTTTCGGGTGCAGCACGGCAATATCGAGGCGCTGGGCTTTCGCATCGGCAAGATGGCCTATCTGCCCGATATCCATCAGATGACGGATGAAGCCTGGCAGGCGGTGGACGGGTTGGATCTGTGGATCCTCGATTGCCTGCGCTACACCAAGCACCCGAGCCACGCGCATCTCACCCAGGCGCTCGACTGGATCGCCCGCGCCCGGCCCAAACACGCGATCCTGACCGACCTGCATGTGGATCTCGACTACGAGACGCTCAGCGCAGAGCTGCCCGAAGGCATCTCGGTCGCTTATGATGGGCGGGTGGAGACGATCCAGGTCACGGACTCATAGATCTCACGGCGTCGCCGCCGCCAGTGCCGGCTCATAGATGCGCTGCGGGGGGATGTGCAGGGTACAGGTATCGCCCAGAGCGATCGCGCCGGGGCGCTCGACAAAGGCGGTGACGCCGCGCTTTCCTTGGGCGAATTTCGGGAAATGCCGCCCCTTGCCCGGATAGAGCGCCTCGATCACCTCGCCGACAAACTTGCACGGTCCGTTCTCCATATCCACGGCGAGCGAGGTGCCGTTGCCGAAGATCAGCCGCGCGCCCGGCGGCAGCATCGTGAGCTGGGGGATGCCCGAGAGCACCAGATTGGCACCGGTCCATTCCGGCTGTACCGCCTCAGGCAGATCCATCGCCGCGCCGATCTGTGCCAGCTCCTCCTCCGAGAGGATGGTGAGCTGGCGCACGTTCCGGATCTCGGTGCCCTTGGGGTATTGCAGCATCACCCGGCTGCACGAGGCGCGGGTGAGCCCGCCATGCGCCTCGCCCTCAAACCCGTCATAAGTGACGGTGACCTGCTCACGCGGCTGGCTTTGCAACCCGGCGGCGCGATCGGGGTTGATGCCGAGATAGCGCACGGTGCCGGTGATCTTGGTCGGGGAGAGGATAGGCATGGGCGTGTCCTTTCGGAGAGTGTCTCACCAAGTGATCGGCGCCAAGGATGGGCGGCGCGCTGCGCGCCGACAAGAGCACAATTGTATCCAAAACAACATGCAGCCCTTTCGCAGCCGCAGCATACTCGCTAAGCAGGCAGCAAATCCGAGCCAATCAGTCTAGAAAGAACCGCGCCCCCGTGACCAAAGCGACCCTTGCCGCCATTGCCGAAGGATTTTCGGTCGACAAGATCAAGCAATCGAGCCTCGCCAAGCTGACCCTCGGTCAGGCGAAGACCGAGCTGCTCTCCGGCCTGACCGTGGCCCTCGCGCTGGTGCCCGAAGCGGTGGCCTTTGCCTTTGTCGCCGGGGTGCACCCGCTGGTCGGTCTTTATGCGGCGTTTCTGGTCGGGCTGATCACGGCGCTGTTTGGTGGGCGGCCGGGGATGATCTCGGGCGCGACCGGGGCGCTGGCGGTGGTGATGGTTGCGCTCGTCGCCTCGCACGGGGTCGAGTACCTGTTTGCCACCGTGGTGCTGATGGGGATCTTGCAGGTGCTGGCCGGGGTGTTCAAGCTCGGCAAGTTCATTCGCCTGGTGCCGCATCCGGTCATGCTCGGCTTTGTCAACGGGCTGGCGATCGTGATCTTTCTGGCCCAGCTCACCCAGTTCAAGGTGCCAGGCGCCGATGGTACCATGGAATGGATGGCGGGCGGGCAGCTCGTGATGATGCTGGCGCTGGTCGCGCTGACCATGGCAGTGATCTGGGGCCTGCCCAAGCTGACCAGCGCCATTCCCGCGCCGCTGGCCGGAATTCTGGTCACCGCGGCACTGGTGATCGCGCTCGGGCTCGATGTGCCGCGGGTCGGTGATATGGCCTCGATCGAGGGCGGTTTGCCGACCTTTCACATCCCGATGGTGCCGTTGACGCTCGAGACGCTGGAAATCATCGTTCCCTACGCGGTGATCCTGGCTGCGATTGGCCTGATCGAGAGCCTGCTCACGCTCAACCTCGTCAGCGAGATCACCGGCGAGCGCGGCGGCGCCTCGCAAGAATGTGTCGCCCAGGGCGCGGCCAATATCGTCACCGGCTTTTTCGGCGGGATGGGCGGCTGCGCGATGATCGGCCAGTCGATGATCAACGTCAAATCGGGCGGGCGCACGCGGCTTTCGGGGATTTCGGCGGCGCTGTTCCTGCTGGTGTTCATCGTCGCCGCCTCTGGCCTGATCGAGATGATCCCGCTCGCCGCTCTGGTCGGGGTGATGTTCATGGTGGTGATCGGCACCTTCGCCTGGCAAAGCCTGACCATCCTGCGCCGCATCCCGCTCACCGATGCGCTGGTGATGATCCTGGTCACGGTGGTGACGGTGTTCGAGGATCTGGCGGTCGCGGTCGTGGTCGGGGTGATCGTCTCGGCGCTGGCCTTTGCCTGGGAGAATGCCCGGCGCATCCATGCGAAGAGCTACCTCACCCCCGAGGGCGCCAAGGTCTATCAGATCGAAGGGCCGCTGTTCTTTGGCTCGACCGACGGGTTTGCCGAACTCTTCAAGCCCGCTGAGGATCCAAAGCTCGTGATCGTCGATTTCATCGACAGCCGGGTGGTCGATCAATCGGCCCTGCAAGCGGTTGAGGATCTGGCGGCGCGCTATGAGGCCGAAGGAAAGACGCTGCAACTGCGCCATCTGTCGCGCGATTGCCATGCGCTGCTGAGCCGTGCCGGGCAGTTGATGGTCGATTCGGATGATGACCCGGAATACGGGATCGCGGTCAATTACGGCATCCGCACCGGCAGCTTTGGCGGCGGGCACTAGGTCACGAACTCAATGTGAACCCTCCGCAGGCGCCTTGCGCACGACAAAGCGCAGGCGCCCTTGCTCATCTTCACGATCAAGGAGCAGATGTCCTTGCTCGGCGCAAAAATGCTCGACATCGAGCCATGCCATCGGGTCATCCGCGAGCAATGCCACGCTCTGCCCTGCCGCGAGCCGACTCAGCGCCTTGCGCAATTTGAGCACCGGTAACGGGCATTGCAGGCCGATTGCGTCAATGGTCGGGAGAGGGGCGGGCGTATCGGTCATGATCGGGTGCCTGAATCTGCAATAAAAATGCGCTGATGCAGCGTCTCGATGCCATATCGGCGCGATCTGCAAAATCCTTAACATCCGCCTTTGCACTCAAGGCGTGCTTTGCGGTAATCGAGTGCAAGGCGGAATAAGGACGCTCCCTGCAAGTCCGAGACAATGGGCTGCATCAGGGCGGTGAGAGAGGATCGGATTTGGCTGGGATGAGGGTGCGGGTTCGGGCGCAGCGTCTGCTCGTGATGGCTTGCCTGTTTGTCGGTGTCGGGGCGGATGCCTGGCAGGTCGCGGCACAACAGACCATGATGCTCAGCTATGAAATCATCGATGGCGAGCGCATCAACGATCCTTTGACCGATACGCCGCCCGATGCTGAGCGGGGCCGGGCGCTTTTTGCCGATATCAATGAAGCGGGCTGCCTCTCCTGCCACCGCGTTTCGGGGATGGGCGGCATGGGGCGCGCGCTTGATGGGATTGCGGATCGCGTCTCGCCAGCCGCTCTGCGCCTCTGGCTTGTCAATCCGAAGATCCGTCAGCCGCAAACATCAATGCCTGCGTATTACGAGATCGCCGGGCAGGATCCGCAGGCTGAGGATTTTACCGGTGAGCCTCGGCTAAGCGCGCAGCAAATCGAGGATCTGATCGCGTTCCTGACGACTTTGAAGAGCGAGGGCGCGGTGCAAACGCCGCCGCAAGGTCAGTGAGCGCAATGACCGCTCCGCGAGGGGCGGTATCGGCTGATCGGCGAGCTTGCTGGAGAGAGGGTGAGCAATCATGACGTTTACGACGGCGCTGGGCTTGGCCCGTGAGTTTGCGGTTCTGTTGCTGCTATTGTCGCTTGCTGCGCTTGCGGTTGCGAGCATGGTCGGTGTCGGCATCCTGAGCGGTCCGCTGGCCGCCGCGCTGGCGGTGATCGCTGCCGCGGCGCTGGTGAGCATGGCAGGCTATGGCGTGCTCACCGGGCTTCTGGGCCTGGCCCCGCTCTGGACGGTGCTATTTGGCCTCACCCTTTTGCTTGGGCTTGGCGCCTATGCGACCGCCAGTTTTGGTGTGCGTGGGCTGTGGATGAGCGCCCTGGGGGCGGCTGGAATGGGGCTCGCGGCGCTGTTTCTGGCGGTCTTTAACGGAACGGCGCTGCTCCCGTTCGGCGTCGCAATGCCTGCGCTGGCATTCACGGTGCTGGCGGCGATGCTCGCGGGTTCACTGGGGGTGATGGCGCATGGGGTCGCGCGGCGCGTGGCTATAGATGGCGAGATGGCCGAGCCGAGGGAGGTCGCGGCCCTGCAAAGCTGGCGCCGTGCGGGCACTTATCTGACAGTGCCGCCCGGATGGTTCGATTGCCGCTATGCGGCGCTGGGGCTGCCTGCCGTCAATCCGGGCCTTTGCGCCAGCAACCCGCCACAGATCGCCAGCGCTCCGGACTGGAGCACGAGCGCCTCTCCCGAAACCGATACGGACCAGACCCTTGCTGCTTTGCAGGGCGAGGCCGCCGAGCCCGCCGCGAATGCGGGGTCCGGTGCCAACGGCCCGAGCAGCCCTGCTCCTGATCAGATCGAGCCGCCGCAGCACTTGCCGCAAGCGCCCCAGGCGGCACCCTCGCCAGCAGCGCCCGCAATCGAGACCCCCGATTTTGCGACTGTTCTTGCCGACAATACCGTCGAGCAGCGCGATCCGTCGCCGCTTTCTGCCTCTGCGCTCGAAACTGCGGACGCGGTTCTGCCAGACGCGACGCCCGCGCCTTTGCCGCAAGTGGGGGCGCCGCAGCCCGATGAGAGCATTGCTGCCTTGGGCCTTCCAAGCGAAGAGGCAGCGCCCCAGGCGCTGTCCCCCGATGCTGCCAGCCCCTTGGTCGGCGGCGATGGGGTCCCGCCTGAACCGCAAGGCGAAGATGGCCCGCAATTGGCGGCCCTCATCACCGAGGCGGCAGAGGCGAGCAGGACCGAATTCGTCTGCTTCCCGATGCTCGGCCCCGCCGCCGATGCGCTTTGCGCCGATCAGGCGCTCACGGTGGCGGATTTCGATGTTTCCTGGCTCGGAGCGGGCGCCGATGACCAGCGCGCTTCGGGCGTTCTGGAGCGGCTTTCGTGTTATTACGATCCGGCGCTGGCGGTGCATCTGAGCGTGCTTGTCAACCTGTCGGCCGATCTTGCCGGGACAATCCCGCGCAGCGAGAGCCCGGCCGCAGGGAATGTGCGCCGCGCCGATGCGATCTATGAGATGGTCACCCGTCTGATCAGCGGGTTCCGCAATGCGGCGAGCCGCACGATCAGCACCGATCTTCCGACAGGCGATGTGCCGGGAGGGGCGCAAATGCCCAAGGCGTCGATGTCGATGTATTTCGCCGGTGGCTCGTCGCTGCGCTCGCCCTGGGCCAGCAAGGAATATGGTGCCGGGCAGATTGATCGGCTGTTCGATCTGGCTTCCGATACCCATGCCTTTGCGATGCTCAAGCGGATGCGCGAGGAAATGCGCAGCGTCAAACTCTCGACCCAAGCGCCGCCAATGGTGCGCTCCCTCTCGCGCTTGCTCGAAGGGCGGCCAAGTACGCAACCGGGCTCGGAGCCAGCAGGACGTCATCAGCAAGTCGCTCTGCTCCTCACCGATCGTTCCGCGGTCGATCTGCCGACGGGTACGGCAGAGCAGCTCGCCCCGCAATATGAAGCAGCAGGGGTGATGCTGTATGCGGTGACACTCGGCGAAACGGCGCCCGATCCGGAGCTGGCATCGCTGAGCCATGCGACCGGTGGGCAGGTTTTCGCGGTCAAGGATCTGGAGAGCTTTGCCAAGGTGATGGATGGGATGAGCCGCTGGACGCAAAGCTTTTGCGCGCTGCGCGTCACCGCGCCCAGCTTCGCCTTCGATCTCGGCGGTCTTTCGGTCACGCTGGAGCGCGCGCAAAAGGACGGTTGCCGACTGCGTCAGGTGGCCACCTTGAGTTGTGAAGGGGTCTCGATGAAGCGCCGGCTCAGCAGTGAGATCATCGGCCCCGAATTGCCCCGTTAGGTCCTGAACTCACAGCTCGCCCTTCCGAGCAGCCGCGAGAAGCCTGATCCGCAGGGCGCTGGAGAGCGGCACGCTGGCATCCTGTGCCGCGCGTTCCTCATCGATCTGCGTGACCAAGGCATTGAGACTGAGCGCCTCGCGATCGGCCAGACGCTGGAGCGCCTCCCAGAACGGGGGCTCCAGAGTGATGCTGGTGCGATGACCATGCAGCGTTACCGAATGCTTGCGGGCAGGCGCGTAGCGGCACATCGGAGCCTCACTCCGGGCGCACAAAGCGCCGCATCACGAAGAACAGGACCAGCAGGGACAAGCACTCAACCGCCATCATCATTCCCAGCGCGTTATCGCCGAAACGGACCTCAAAGGCGCCCATCCCTTCGATACCCAGTTCGCTGCGAAACACGATCAGCGCCAGCCAGTTGTTCATGATATGATAGCCGATCGCGGCCGACAGCCCGCCGGTGACGTAGACAAGCGCCGCCGCGAAGAGCGCGAAAGCGAAAACAGCGAGCAGATGCATCTGCCCATGCTGGTCGAAATTTCCATTGAGATGAATGGCGGTGAACAGCAGCGCCGGGAGCAACGCCCAGAGCAGAGCGCCGCTCCAGCCGCGCGGCGCCGCATTGCCGAAGCCCTGCACCAGATAGCCGCGGAAGATCACCTCTTCGGCGCTGGCTTGAAAAACGATCAGAAACGCGATGATCACGGCGCCGAGCCACCAATTGGGCGCAAGCTCCTGCGGCGTGATCTCGACCAACCCCAAAAACACCGAGAGGGGCGTGGCCAATGCCGTCGCTCCGAGCGCCGCGAGCATTCCCACGGTCAGATTACGCCGGTTCAGACGCTCCGCCGCGCCAAGAAGCGTACGGTAGGGGCGCCCATGCAGAAACCTAACGATGAGCGCCATCACCGGGTGCATTAACGCGATGCCGATCACTGCACTGAGCAGCAGCATCTCGCTCTGTCCGAGGAGGTCTTGCAGCTCCAGCGCGCTCGAGTCGATACCAAACACGAGCGGCATCAGCAGATAGCCCAGCACGGTGCCGATCATGGTAGTGATCAGCAAGCCTGCAAAGATCAGCAGCAGCCCGACAAAGGTGCGCCAGAGGCCGGGTTTGGGGTCCTTGCCGGTTTCAAGATAGTCTTTAAACGGAGCCATCGCCCTCTCCCTGAGCCTGTCAACGGAGCGGGTCTAGCATTGCTGGCGGGCGGGTCAAAGCCTGGAAAGCCTTCCCGCCCAACCTGGTTCTCTTCGTGCCTGGAGTGGTACGCGCCGGGATGTTCACGCACGCCCTTCAATCTCGCGGCGTTGGATCAGAAACAGATCCCTGAGGCTTTGCAGCCCCTGCGAGAACGCTTCGGCTCTGGCCCGATGGGCCAAGTCCAGATGAGCGGCGATCTGATCGGGGCTGGGCTGCCGGATCAGGTCTTCGAGAAATTCACGGCTGTGATCGGGGCTGGACATCGTGCTCTCCTTCTCGGCTCTCTGTTCCTTGAGCCGTGTTGTTGCGATGACCTGAAGATGCTGGCTTTTGCACAATTTGATAATTAGGCTCTTATCTGAAAGATTGTTCGGAAAACGGAGAAAGTCGCGACCATGAGGCTGGAGGAACTGATCCTGTTCGAGCGTGCCGCGGCGCTCGGGAACCTGTCCGCTGCGGCGCGTGAGCTCGGTTTATCGCCAGCCGCCGCGAGCGCTCGGCTCCAGAATCTGGAAAGCGCGGTAGGCGCCACGCTCTTTGCCCGCACGACCCGAAGCCTGACCCTGACCGAGGATGGCGAGATCTTTCTCACCCATGCGAGCGCAGCGCTCGGCGAGATCGAGGAAGGCAAGGCGCGGCTGGGTGGTCAGGAGCAGACGCCGCGCGGCACCTTGCGCCTGTCGCTGCCGGGCCCGTTCGGGCAAAAGCATGTCCTGCCCTTCCTGCGCGAGTTCCTCGACCGCTACCCGCAGATCGAGCTCGATTTGCATGTCTCTGACGAGCTGGTGAACGTGGTCGAGGGCCGGTATGACCTGGTCGTTCGGATCGGGCCGGTTGCCGATAGCGCGTTGATGCTGACCAAGCTGGCGGAGAACCGCCGGGTAATTGTCGCCGCGCCGAGTTATCTTGAGCGCCGCGGATCCCCGCAAATGCCCGAGGATCTCTATGCCCATGACTGCATCTGGCACAGCGATATGCGGATCTGGCGGTTCCGGCGCGGTAGCGAGGAGAAGGTTATCCGTCTCAAATCGGGGCCCGTCCATGGCTATGATGGCGGGGTAATCCGCGACGCGGCGGTCTATGGGCTCGGGATCACCTTCAAGTCACTGTATGATGTGGGCGAGGAGCTGGCGAGCGGGCGCCTGGTTACCTTGCTCGATGATTGGGAATTTCAGGGGGCCGGGGCGATCTGGGCCTTGCGCCCGCCCGGTCGCTTCGTGCCGCCGCGGGTGCGGGTCTTCATCGCCTTTCTCAAGGAGAAATACGGCCCGCGCCCCTATTGGGAAACGGCGATCGGCGAAGGCGCAGCGGAGTAAGTCCGAGCCAGCGCCGCGCTGGTGAGGCCGGGCTCTCGAGCAGCAGGATGAGAAAGCCGAAATAGCCAAGCTCCCAGGCAAGCAGGCTCAGATCATAAGCGGGCGGGGCCAGATAGAGCGCCAGGCTCGAGCCCGGATCGCCCGCCTCGCCGATCCACAAAAACGCCATCCAGTTGCCGGTGACATGCATGCCGATTGCGAGCCCCAGCGCGCCGGTTCGCCAGGTGGCATAGGAGGCGGTCAGGCCGAATATCAGCGTCGAGGCGATATAGAAGAGATTGTCCGTCGCCGGCATATAGGGGTCGATATGCATCAGCCCGAAGCCGAGGCTCGGCAGCACCGCCCAGGCGATCGGGTTCGGCCAGCGCGCGGCGATCTGCTGTAACAGGTAGCCGCGAAACATCACCTCCTCGGAGCTCGCCTGAAAGATGACCGCAAGTGCCAGCAGTGGCATGTAGAGCGCCGCTCCTGCGATCAACGGCTGGACCTCGAGCCCCTCGCCTGGCCCATGGATCAGCAGATCGAGCAGCGCCGGGGCACCGAAGAAGATCAGCGCCGAGAGCGCTCCGAGCGCGGTCCCGCGCCAGAACCGCGCGCCCGGAGAGGTGAACAGGCTCAACGCCTTGCGCCGGTGCAGAAGGCGGGCGAGCAGCGCGAAGATCACGATCTCCGAGCCGATCACCAGCAGCCACAAAATGGTCAGCTCGGCATCGACGATCCGCGGCGCCAGTTCGCCGAGATGCGGATCATAGAGCCAGAAATAGAGCGCATCGTGATGGCTGAAGGAGAGCAGGTAGACCGCATAGGCCAAAGCGATCGGAATGAGTGGATGAAATCGGGGCCGCCGTGCCGGGCGCAGATAGGCAAGAAACGGGCGATACCGGATGAGGGCGCGCGGGCGGGGCGGGCGGATCATTCCGAGCCTTCCGGAGGATCGTTCCGGTCGCGCTTGTGCCCATCGAGCAGGCGCTGGCGCTGCGTCGCTTGCTCATCGAGGCGGGCGCGCTCCTGCTTGCTTTGACCAAAGCGCACGGCGTTTTCATCTGCGCGCTTCTTGTTTGCAGCCCGGGCCTTTTGCTTTCGGACCTGATTGAGATTGATCGGCTTGCTCATGCATGCGGCTCCGGTGGCGGAGCGGGCGATGATCGCCCGCACCCCTTCTTGTATGGGTCCCCTTGTGGTCCCCCCTTGTGGTCCCCCCTTGTGGCCCCCTGTCACGCCGGCGCTGGCGCGGCAGCGAGCAGGGGGCAGTACTGGGAGCGGCCCGCGGACTTACTTCGGCCCGATCATCTGCTCGGGGCGCACCACTTCGTCGAAGCGCTCGGCGGTCACAAAGCCCAGCTTGATCGCCTCTTCCTTCAGCGTCGTGCCGTTCTTGTGCGCGGTCTTGGCGACCTTGGTGGCGTTGTCGTAGCCGATCTCCGGGGCCAGCGCCGTCACCAGCATCAGGCTCTCGTTCATCAGCTTGGTGATGCGATCCACATTCGCCTCGATGCCCACCACGCAATTGTCGGTGAAGGCCGAGGAGGCATCGCCGAGAAGCTGCATGCTTTGCAGCAGGTTGTAGATCATCATCGGCTTGTAGACGTTGAGCTCGAAATGGCCTTGGGTGCCGGCAAAGCCGATCGCCGCGTCATTGCCGAGCACATGGGCGCAGACCTGGGTCATCGCTTCGGACTGGGTCGGGTTGACCTTGCCCGGCATGATCGAGGAGCCGGGCTCGTTCTCCGGCAGGCTCAGCTCGCCCAGACCGCAGCGCGGGCCCGAGCCGAGGAAGCGGATATCATTCGCGATCTTGAACAGCGAGGCGGCGACGGTTTTCAGCGCGCCCGACATCTCGACGATGGCGTCATGCGCGGCCAGCGCCTCGAACTTGTTCTCGGCGGTTTCGAACGGATAGCCGGTGATCTCCGAGATCTGATGGGCGACCTCTTCGGCAAAGCCTGGCTTGGCATTGAGGCCGGTGCCGACCGCTGTGCCGCCCTGTGCCAGCGGATAAAGGGCCTCAAGGGCCGCGATCACGCGGGCGATGCCGTGGCGCACCTGCGCTTCATAGCCCGAGAATTCCTGCCCAAGCGTCAGCGGGGTCGCGTCCTGGGTATGGGTCCGGCCGATCTTGATGATGTCCTTGAACGCCTCGGACTTGTCCGCGAGCGCCCCGCGCAGCTTGTCGAGCTTGGGCAGCAGATGCTCCTGCGCCACCATCACCGCGGCGATATGCATCGCGGTTGGGAAGGTGTCGTTCGAGGACTGGCTGCGATTGCAGTGATCGTTCGGGTGGACCGGGGCTTTCGAGCCGATCACGCCGCCCAGCATCTCGATCGCGCGGTTGGCGATCACTTCGTTGGCGTTCATGTTCGACTGGGTGCCCGAGCCGGTTTGCCAGACAACCAGCGGGAAGTTGTCATCGAGCTTGCCGTCGATGACTTCCTGCGCGGCGGCCGCGATGGCATCAGCGAGCCCGGGCTCGAGATTGCCGAGTTTCTTGTTGGCGAGCGCAGCGCCCTTCTTGACCACGCCGAGCGCCCGGACGAGGGCGACGGGCTGCTTTTCCCAGCCGATCGGGAAATTCAGGATCGAGCGCTGCGTTTGCGCCCCCCAATACTTGTCGGCGGGCACTTCCAGCGGGCCGAAGCTGTCGGTCTCGGTACGGGTCGCGGTCATGGGTCACTCCGTGGATCTAGCAGTGAAGTCGCGCCCGTATTAGCGCCGGATCGACGGAGTGGCCAGTGCGAGTTTTGCGACAGAGCGCCAAAGCGCCCGGCAGAGGATTGTCAGTCAGAAACGGGGTCGGTTATGCGGACAGGCGGGCCGGATGCGCGTGTGCGAACGAGTCCGCCTGCTCCCCAAGATCCTGCGCCCCAAGATCCTGGGGCCATTGCACGAAGATCAGAGCCGGGTTCGTCACCGTCTCAGCGGCGATGGTGGCGTGCAGCCCCGACACGGTGGTGCGGAACTCCCGGCGAGCGGCGCTCTCGGCGGCCTCGACGATCAGGACCGGCGCGGCGAGCGGCACACCGGCGGCGCGCAGATCGGCTTCGAGCGCGGCGGCCTTGCCCACGCACATGTAAAACGCGGTGGTGGTGCCGCGCGCCACTGCGCAAGCGCGATCGGGTTCGTCTGCGCCGGCGGCGCCATGCCCGGTGGCGAGGGTGAAGCGTTGCGCCACCCCGCGCTCGGTCGGGAAGAACCGCGCCTCGGCGGCGGCGGCGCTGGCCGAGGTCACGCCCGGCACCACTTCCCAGGCCACCCCGGCCTTCTCGCACGCATCGGCTTCCTCGGCGGCGCGGCCGAAGATCAGCGGATCGCCGGATTTAAGCCGCACCACCCGCTTGCCCTCGCGCGCGGCGGCGACGATCACGCCGTTGATCCGGTCCTGCGGCCAGGCGTTCTGGCCGACCCTCTTGCCGACGAACACCCGCTCGGCATCGCGGCGCGCGAGCTCCAGCACCTCTTCGGTGCCCAGGCGATCATAGAAGATCACATCCGCCTCTTGCAGCCGCTGCACCCCGCGCAGGGTGATGAGATCGGCCGCCCCCGGCCCCGCGCCCACGAGGCTCACCAGCCCCTCGCGCGGGCCGCGCCCCGGAATGCCGCCGCTCGCGATCGCGTCCTTGAGGATCTGCGCCCCTTGCGCTTCCTCTCCGGTGGCGAAGGCGCGCCGGGCCGGGCCCGAGAACACCCAGTTCCAGAAGCCGCGATGCTCCTCGCGCGCGATCCGGGCGGCAACAGCCCCGCGCAGCCGCCCTGCGAGCGCCGACAGCTCGCCAAGCCGCGGCTCGAGCATCTGCTCGATCCGGGTCTTGATCTGCCGGGCGAGCACCGGCGCCGTGCCTTCGGTCCCGATCGCGATCACCACCGGGTCGCGATCAACAATCGCCGGGGTGGTGAGATCGCACAGTTCCGGACGATCTACGACATTGACGAGCAGCCCTTGCGCCTTGAGCATTGCCGCATGGGCGGCGTCGGCGCCGGCGCAACCGGTGGCGATGAAGGCAAAGCGCGCCCCCTTGCTGGCCGCGGCGAGCTGCGCAAACGGGCGCGCATCGGCACGGCCCGAGGCGATCAGCCCGGCCAGCTCATCGTCGAAACCGTCGGCGACCAGCAGGATGCGGGCATTGGTCTTGAGCACGAGCCGCGCCTTTTGCGCCGCCTGCTCGCCGCCACCCACGATCAGGACGGTCTTGCCGTCCACATCAATGAACATCGGAAAGCTTTTCATGGCCTCAATTCCTTGCAACGTGTGAGGGCGCGCCGCGCATCGCGCTTATTCGGCGGCGATCACGTCCGGCGCGGCTGCATCGCCCGGCGCCTTTTGCAGCTTGCGCAGCATCGCCTGGATCTCGGGACGGCAAGAGCCGCAATTGGTGCCAGCCTGACAGGCCTTGCCGACCGCATCAACTGAATTCGCACCCGCAGCAATCGCGCCCTCGATCGTTCGGCTGCCGACCCCGAAGCAGGTGCAGACCGTCGGCCCAGCATCGGGCGCATCCTTGCCCGCACGCCCGGCGAGCAATTGGAAGCGCTGCACGCCCGCATTCGGATCGTCAAAGGCGCGCACCAGCCAGTCGCGCTCGACCGCCACCGGCCCGCGAGCGATAAACAGCGCCCCGAGCGGTACGTCGCCATCAAACAGCGCGAAGCGATGGGCACCGCGCGCGGCGTCCTCGTAATGGATCAGCGACAATCCTTCTGTCTTGTCGCCCGTTTTGCCGAGCAGCTCGGCAGCAAAGGCGTCGAGATCGCCCGGCGCTTCGGTGCCGGCCATCTCGATGCGCCAACCGGTCTCGGTCCGCGCTTTCGCCCAATAGGCGCAACCGGGCGCGGGCTCGGTTTTGGTCACCGCAAAGCCATACCATTTGGCGGGCAGCGGCTCGATGCTGACCGGGGTGCGCTTGCTCTCGGGCTGGCCCGAGACCGGGTCGACGCTCGGCCCGACCAGCGCGTCGATGCGCGCGGCGGAGGCGGTCTGCCCGTTCCAGTGCATCGGTGCGAAGACCGATCCTTCGCGCGCCCGATCGGTGATCCAGGCGCGGCCCAGATAGCGGCCCTGCGCGCTCTTCACCAGCACCAGCGTGTCCTCGCTGATCCCGAACCGGGCGGCATCGCGCGGATGCAGCTCCAGATAGGGCTCGCCGATATGGCGCGAGAGCCGGGCCGATTTGGCGGTGCGGGTCATGGTGTGCCAGTGATCGCGCACCCGCCCGGTATTGAGCACCAGCGGATAGCGCACCGAGAGCGGTACATCGCTGCGGCGCGGGGAGACCGCGATCAGCTTCGCCTTGCGTCCCTCGTGATAGAACTTGCCCTTGGCAAAGAAGCGGCTGAGCGGATGCCCGCCCGCGGCATGGGGCCAGCGGAAGGGCGCGAGACTCGCATAGCCTGCGTCCGAGATCGCCTGATAGGCGGAGATGTCAAAGGCGCGGGTGTCGCCATTCTCAAAGCCCGAAAGCGCGGCGTGTTCGCGAAACACCGATGCCGGGGTGGAGAAGGAGAACGCGTCGTCCCAATCCTCGCCGAGCGCGCGGCCCAGCGCCTTGCCGACCGCCGCCAGCGTCGCCCAGTCATGGCGTGCCTCACCCGGAGCGGGCAGGAACGGGCGTTGGCGCGAGATCATGCGCTCGGAATTGGTGACGGTGCCGTCCTTCTCGCCCCAGCCGGTGGCGGGCAGCAGCAGATCGGCCATCTGCGCGGTATCGGTCTGCGCCAGCATGTCGGAGACGACCACAAAGCAATCCCCGCCCAGCGCGGCGCGCACCTTGTCGGCTTGCGGCAGCGAGACCACCGGGTTCGTCGCCATGATCCACAGCGCCTTGATCTTGCCGCTGGCCACCGCGTCGAACAGATCGACTGCCTTCAGCCCGCCCTTGTCCGCCATGCGCGGGGCGTTCCAGAAGCGCTGGGTGAGGTCGCGATGCACCGGGTTCTCCAGCGCCATATGCGCGGCGAGCATGTTGGCGAGCCCGCCGACCTCGCGCCCGCCCATCGCATTGGGCTGGCCGGTGACCGAGAACGGCCCCATCCCCTTCTTTCCGATGCGCCCGGTGTAGAGATGGCAATTGATGATCGCGTTGACCTTGTCGGTGCCCGTCGACCATTGATTGACGCCCTGCGAATAGACCGTCACCACTTTCTCATTGCCGGCCCAGAGCGCATAGAACGCTGCGAGATCCTCCGGCGTGATGCCGGTGGCCTTGGCGATGGCATCGAGATCGAGCGGCCCCGCCGCCTCCAGCGCGGCTTCGGTCCCCTCGCAATACGCCTCGAGATAGGCTTTGTCGGTGATCCGGTGCGCCGCGAGCCAGCTCAGCAGGCCGTTGAACAGCGCCACATCCGAGCCCGGGCGCAGCGCCAGATGCATGTCCGCAAGCTCGGAGGTCGCGGTGCGGCGTGGGTCGATATTGACCACATGCAGGTTCGGGCGCGCCTTCTTGGTCGCGGCGATGCGCTGGTAGAGCACCGGATGGCACCAGGCGAGGTTGGAGCCGACCAGCACGATGACATCGGCCTCGTCCCAGTCCTCATAGGTGCCCGGCACAATATCCCCGCCAAAGGCGCGCTTGTGCCCGGCCACCGAAGACGCCATGCACAGCCGCGAATTGGTGTCGATATTGGCCGAGCCGATGAAGCCCTTCATCAGCTTGTTGGCGACGTAATAATCCTCGGTCAGGATCTGGCCGGAGACATAAAAGGCCACGCTGTCCGGCCCATGGGTCCTGATCGCCTCGGCGAATTTGTCGGCGACCTCGTTGATCGCCGCATCCCATGAGAGGCGCTCGCCATTGCCGCGCATCGGATGGAGCAGCCGCCCGTCGAGCCCGACGGTATCGCCGAGCAATGTGCCCTTCACGCAGAGCCGCCCGTCATTGGCCGGATGCGCCGCGTCCCCCTTGATTGTCACCGAGCCATCGGCCTGCGGGCTCGCGACCACCCCGCAGCCGACCCCGCAATACGGGCAGGTGGTGCAGGTCGGGGCGCTCGGAGCATTTGTCATGGCGGGTCTCGTTACAATCTTCTCGCTGGGGTGGGGGAGCGCCGGCGGGCTGCTGCCTTCGGCTCTCCCCCTGTTTGTCGCGCGTGGGATATTGCGCGCATGGGAGGTCAGGCCCGAGAGATCAGGCCCGTCAGGTCAGGCGGCGGCGCGGGCGATCAGGGCGGTGCGATCGAGCAGGATACGCCCATCCTCCACCTTGGCCGCGATCGCGGGTGTCTTGCCCTCATCGGCCCCCTGCGCCTCACCGCTTTCCAGCGAGATCACCCAGTTATGCAGCGGGCAGGTCACCGAGCGGCCATGGACGATGCCATTGGACAGCGGCCCGCCCGCATGGGGGCACCGATCCTCGAGCGCGAAGATCTCGTTCTCGGCGGTGCGAAACACCGCCACGCAGCCGAGCGGGGTCTTGACCACTCGCGCCCCGCGTACCGGGATGTCGGTCAACGCGCCGACATCCACCCAATCAGACTGGATCACTTGCATCGTCTTCTCCAATGAGCCGGCCGGCGCCTCAGGCAACTTCGGCCATGGCCTTGAATTCATGGGCGTCCTTGCCCTGAGCGGCGCGCTCTTCCCAGGGATCGACCTGGAAGATGCTCTGCGAGTAGCGGAACCGGGCGCGCAAAGCCTTGCGGCTTTCGAGATCTTCGACGACCTTGGCCTGGATGTGCTCCATGCCGACAGCGGCGAGCCATTTGTACATGCGGTGCAGGTACTGCGCTTCTTCGCGGTAGAGCTGGAGGAGAGCTTCGATGATTTCCATCGCTTCTTCTTCGCTGCCAGCCTTGCACAGGAACTCAGTTTCCTTGACATCGAGACCGGCCGCGCCGGCGAACGAGATTTCATAGCCTGAATCCACACAGACAACGCCGATATCCTTGCAGGTTGCCTCGGCGCAGTTGCGCGGGCAGCCGGAGACGGCGAGCTTCACCTTTGCCGGGGTCCAGGAGCCCCACAGCGCCTTTTCGAGCTTGATGCCAAGGCCGGTGCTGTCCTGCGTGCCAAAGCGGCACCAGTCCTTGCCGACACAGGTCTTCACCGTGCGCAGGCCCTTGGCATAGGCGTGGCCCGAGACAAACCCGGCCTTGCCCAGATCCGCCCAGATGCCGGGCAGGTCTTCCTTCTTGATGCCGAGCATGTCGATGCGCTGGCCGCCGGTGACCTTGACGGTCGGCACCTGATACTTGTCACAGACATCGGCGATGGCGCGCAGCTCATCGGCGGTGGTGACCCCGCCCCACATCCGCGGAACTACCGAATAGGTGCCGTCCTTCTGGATATTGGCGTGGACCCGCTCATTGATGAACCGGCTCTGATTGTCATCGACCGCCTCACCCGGCCAGGTGGCGATCATGTAATAGTTGAGCGCGGGCCGGCACTTGGCGCAGCCGCAAGAGGTCTTCCATTCCAGCGCCTGCATCAGGTCCGGGATGCTCTTGAGCCCCTGTGCCACGATCAGCTTGCGCACATCCATATGGGTGAGATCGGTGCAGCCGCACATCGGGGTGACGGTGTTCTTCTCGAACGACTCGCCCAGCGTGACCGCCATCAATTGCTCGACCAGCCCGGTGCAGGTGCCGCAGGAGGAGGACGCCTTGGTATGCGCCTGCACTTCCGCGAGCGTGGTCAGCCCCTTGCTGGTGATCGCGTCAACGATCGTGCCCTTGCAAACGCCGTTACAGCCGCAGATCTCCGCTTCAAGCGGCAAGGCTGCAACGGCCTGGAGAGGGTCCGCGCCGGGCCCTCCCGCAAAGGCCGGGCCGAAGATCACGGTGTCGCGGATCTCGCTGATATCCTCGCCATCCTTGAGGAGTTGGAAGAAATACGAGCCATCGGCGGTGTCGCCGAACATCACCGCGCCGATGATCTTGTTGTCCTTGAGCACGAGGCGTTTGTAGACGCCGCGCGAGGCATCGCGGAACACGATCTCTTCGCGGTCCTCGGCATCGGCGAAATCGCCCGCGGAGAACACATCGCAGCCGGTGACCTTGAGCTTGGTCGAGGTGACAGAGCCCAGATAGGCCGCCGCCTCATCGCCCGCGAACTGCGCGCCCAGCACCTTCGCCATCTCATAGAGCGGTGCCACGAGCCCGTAGATCGCCCCGCGATGCTCGACACATTCGCCGACCGCATAGATATCCGGGTCGGAAGTCCGCAGCCCGTCATCGACGAGAATCCCGCGCCCGACCTCGAGCCCGGCTTCCTTGGCCAGCGCCACATTCGGGCGGATCCCGACCGCCATGCACACCAGGTCGGCCCCGATCTCGGTGCCGTCCTTCAGCCGCACGCCGGTCACGCCGAGCTCAGTTGATCCGAGGATGCAATCGGTATTGGCCTCGGTAAGGATCTTGATCCCCTTGCTCTCGATGCTCTTGCGCAAGAGATTGCCGGCGGCCTCGTCCATCTGCCGCTCCATCAGGGTCGGCATCAGGTGGATCACGGTGACATCGACGCCATGGATCGCCATGCCGGCCGCGGCTTCGAGCCCGAGCAGACCACCGCCGATCACCACCGCCTTGGCCCCGGGTTTCGCGCCGAGCGCCACCATTTTCTCGGTGTCCTCGAGATCGCGATAGGCGATGACGCCCGGCAGATCATGCCCCGGCACCGGGATGATGAACGGGTTCGATCCGGTCCCGATCACCAGCTTGTCATAGGGATAGACCTCACCGCTATCATCGGTGATGGTCTTCGCCGCGCGGTCGATCTGCGCCACGCGGCGACCGAAACGGGTTGTCACGCCGTGGGATGCGTACCAGGCATCGTCATGGGTGACGATCTCCTCATAGGTCTTGTCCCCCGCCAGAACTGGCGAGAGCATGATCCGGTTATAGTTCCCCCGCGGCTCGGCATTGATCAGGGTGACGTCATATCGCCCCGGAGCGCGCTCGAAGATCTCCTCGAGCAACCGCCCGGACGCCATCCCTGCGCCGATGACAACCAGTTTCTCACTCATTTAGGCAGCCTTTCCATATGCCGCTTCGATCATCACGCCCGAGAGCACGCCGTAAGCCGCGAGCCAGGCTTCCTTGTGCGGCGCGGTGAACCCGTCGCCGAGGCCCTTGTCGAGGGTGTAGATCAGCGCCTCGCCCACCGGCGCGTAATGCTCGGGCTTCACGCCGTAATCGACATGCTTGACCGCGAGCTGCTGGGCGACCGGCACGATCGCATCGAGGTTGTCGAGCCCGTTGACCACCGCGCCCAGGGTCGCCATCAGCTTCGCGCCCTGGCCCTTCATCGCTTCCGAGCCGACATCGCCGCCGAACATCGGCTTGACCTGCGGCGCGATCTCGAACAGGCGGGTGTAGAAGATCTCGGCCGCGGTGTCGGCGATCGGCGCGACCTTGGCGAAATCATCCTGCATCATCTTGATCTGCGCTGCCGAGAGCGGGCCTTCCGGCTTGGCGGGAGCGGCAGGTTTGGAACCGAACAGTTTGGACAGTAGCGACATTATGCGGCCTCCTTCGTGGCTTTCTTGATCGGGGTTTTCGGGGTTTTCCCGCCCTCATAGGCTTCGAGGAAATCGAGAAGTTCTTCGCGATAGGCGTAGTAGTCCGGGTGCTCGAGCAGCGCCTTGCGGGTGCGCGGGCGGGGCAGGTCGACTTCCATGATATTGCCAATCGTCGCCTGAGGCCCGTTGGTCATCATCACGCAGCGATCCGCGAGCAGGATCGCCTCATCGACATCATGCGTGACGCAGACGGCCGTCACCTTGGTGCGCGACCAGACCTCCATCAGCACCTCTTGCAGCTCCCAGCGGGTGAGGCTGTCGAGCATCCCGAAGGGCTCATCGAGCAGCAGCAGCTTGGGCGAGAGCGCGAAGGCGCGGGCGATGCCGACCCTTTGCTGCATCCCGTTCGACATTTCGGCGGCGGGCTTGTCCATCGCATCGGCGAGGCCGACCCGCTCGAGATAATACTCGACCACATCCTGCCGCTCGGCCTGGCTGGCGCGCGGATAGACCCGATCTGCACCGAGCGCGACATTTTCCTTGGCGGTGAGCCACGGAAACAGCGATGGCGACTGGAACACCACCGCGCGCTCGGGGTCGGCACCCGCGACGTGCTTGCCATCGAGAATGATCGCGCCTTTCGAGATCTCGTTGAGCCCCGCGGTCATCGTCAGCACTGTGGACTTGCCGCAGCCCGAATGTCCGATCAGGGTGATGAACTCGCCCTGTTTGAGGGTCAGGTTGAAATCCTCGACAACGGTGAGCGGCCCTTTCGGGGTCGGATACACCTTGTGAAGCTGCGAGAATTGCAGATAGCGATCGGTGCGCGGACCCTCGGGTACCGCTGCCTTTTGGTAAGCGCCGGGCAGCGAGTGCAGCGGGGTAACATCGGGCAGGGTGCGCCCGCTATCGCTGGCCGCCTTGGCCTCGATCCCGACTTCCATCAGGTATTTCGTGACATCGGCGCGCAGGCGTTTGAAGTCATCCGAATGGTTGAGCGCGGCGCGGTCGCGTGGACGCTTGAGATTGACCCGGAATTCCGGCCCAAAGGTCGCCCCCGGCCCTGGATTGAGCGGGATGATCCGATCCGCGAGCAAGATTGCCTCGTCCACATCATTGGTGATGAGGACAATGGTCTTCTTCTCCTGCTCACAGATCGCGGCAAACTCGTCCTGGAGCTTGGAGCGGGTCAGGGCGTCGAGCGCCGAAAGCGGCTCATCAAGGAGCAATACCTCGGGGCTCATCGCCAGCGCCCGCGCCACCGACACCCGCTGGCGCATCCCGCCCGACAACTCCGCCGGGCGCCGTTCGCGAGCATGCGAGAGGCCCACCATGTCGATATACTTGGTGATCCGCGCCTCGCGCTCCGCCCGGCTCTCGCGCTTGAACACGCTGTCCACCGCGAGCTTGATATTGCCATGCACGGTCAGCCACGGCATCAGCGAGTAGCTCTGGAACACCAGTGCACGCTCCGGCGAAGGCTCGGTGATCGGCTTGCCCTTGAACAGCATCTCGCCGCTGGTCGGGCCGTAAAGCCCGGCCGCGAGATTCATCAGGATCGACTTGCCCGAGCCCGAGAAGCCGAGGATCGCAACAAACTCGCCATCCTCAACCTCGAGATTGATGTCGCGCAGGATCTGTTCGGCCTTTGCGCCCTCGCCGAAGCTTTTGGAGACGTTCTTGTATTGCAAGATCGGCATCAGACCCTCCTTAGCGCTTGGCAGCATGGGTGAAGGCGCCCTGGATCGCGTACATCAGCCGGTCGAGAAGCAGACCGATAATGCCGATCGTCAGCACCGCGACCATGATCTTGGCCAGCGATTGCGAGGAGCCGTTCTGGAACTCGTCCCAGACGAATTTGCCAAGGCCGGGGTTTTGCGCCAGCATCTCGGCAGCGATCAGCACCATCCAGCCCACACCGAGCGACAGGCGCAGACCGGTGAAGATCAGCGGCAGGGCCGAGGGCAGGATCAGCTTGAACACCTTGGTCCAGAAACCAAGCTTGAGCACCTTGCCGACATTCACGAGATCCTTGTCGATCGAGGCCACCCCGAGCGAGGTGTTGATCAGCGTCGGCCAGATCGAGCACAGCGTCACGGTGATCGCCGAGGTGAGGAAGGATTTGGAGAAGGTCGGGTCATTGGTCACATAGACCGCCGAGACCACCATGGTCACGATCGGCAGCCAGGCGAGCGGGGAGACCGGCTTGAACACCTGAATGAGCGGGTTGAGCGCCGATTGTACCGAAGGCGAGAGCCCGCACAGGATCCCCAGCGGGATCGCAACGATGCTACCGAGCAGGAAGCCCATGAAAACGGTCTGGATCGAGGTCCAGATCTGATCGTAATAGGTCGGCTTGCCGGTATAGTCGCGCCATTTTACGCGATCTTCCTTACCGGCGGCGATCAGCTTGGCATTGCGCGCCTCTTGCCGCTCGTAAAAGGCATCGCCCTTGGCGCGCTCATCGACATGATCCTGATGCAGCACCTTGGCCGCATCCCAGACTTGAGCCGGTCCGGGCACCGCGCCGAGCGAAGTTTGCACCATCGGCGCCGACCAGGCCCATAGGCCGAGAAAAATGGCGATCGCCAGCAGCGGCGCGCCGATCAGGCGCCACAGATCGCGCCCGTTCTGCTTAACACTGTCGCCCGCGGCGATGCGCAGCAAGGGGGTGATGAAGGAAAGACCCAGCAGGTCGAGAAACTTGGAGACCTTGGTAATGCGCGCGAATGTCCGTTCCTTGCGCGCCTCGCGCTCGGCATTGCTCGCGCTGGTCATCGGATCGCTGGCTATGGCCATTTTCTGCTCCGCATTTTGACTTTTGGCTGAAAACAGCCAGAGCGATGGAAATAAGGAATGTCAGAGCCTCTCCCCCGGGCAGGAAGGACAATCCCGGGGGAGAGGGCTGGTCGGCGCTGGCTGGACGGTCACCGGCTGTCTTTGCGCAGCACCTTGCTACTCGTCAGGGCCCTCGGGAGAGGAAACGAAGGGCTCTGAGCAAGCAGATCCGGTTATTCACTCACACCGGTCGAGGTGACGGTCTGTGCATCCTTGAGACCGATCTCGAATTGGGTGAGGTACTCGTTCGGCTTGCGGCCGTCATAGGTGACGCCGTCGATGAACTCGCTTTGAGGAGTGCGGTAGCCATCGGTATCCCAAGGGAAACCGTCTTCAGGCGCGTTGCCTTCCTCGACCAGCATCTTGGCAGCAGCCATGTAGATGTCCGGGCGATAGACCTTCTTGGCCACATCATCATACCAGCTATCAGGCTTGGCTTCGGCGATCTGGCCCCAGCGGCGCATCTGGCTCAGATACCAGACCGCGTCCGAGTAGTAGGGGTAGGTCGCGAAGTAGCGGAAGAACACGTTGAAGTCCGGAACTTCGCGCTTGTCGCCTTTTTCATACTCGAAGGTACCGGTCATCGAGTTGGCGATAACGTCGTAATCCGCGCCGACATAGTTCGACTGCGACAGGATCTTCACCGCTTCGGGGCGGTTGGCGTTATCGTTTTCATCGAGCCAGATCGCCGCGCGGATCAGCGCCTTGGTCAGCGCCAGCGTGGTGTTCGGGTATTTCTCGGCGAACTCGGCGGTGATACCGAAGACTTTCTCCGGGTTGTTCTTCCAGATCTCGTAATCGGTGATCACCGGAACGCCGATCCCTTTGAACACCGCTTGCTGGTTCCAGGGCTCACCCACGCAATAGCCGTAGATGGTGCCCGCTTCCATGGTCGCCGGCATTTGCGGCGGCGGGGTCACCGAGAGCAGCACATCGGCATCGATCTGACCGCTGACATTGTCCGGCGAGTAGTAGCCCGGCTTGAGGCCACCCGCGGCGAGCCAGTAGCGCAGCTCGTAATTGTGGGTCGAGACCGGGAACACCATGCCCATGTTGAAGGGCTTGCCATCCGCCTTGTACTTCTCGACCACCGGCTTGAGCGCCGCGGCGGAGATCGGGTGGACCGGCTTGCCATCCTCATGCGGGATGTGCTCTTTCATCTGCGCCCAGATCTCGTTGGAAACGGTGATGCCGTTACCGTTGAGATCCATCGAGAACGGGGTGATGATATGCGCCTCGGTACCAAAACCGATGGTGGCCGCGAGCGGCTGACCGGCGAGCATGTGAGCACCGTCAAGCTGGCCGTCGATCACGCGGTCGAGCAGAACTTTCCAGTTCGCCTGCGCTTCGAGCGTCACGAACAGTCCTTCGTCCTCGAAATAGCCCTTCTCATAGGCCACCGCGAGCGGCGCCATATCGGTCAGCTTGATGAAGCCGAACTTGAGCTCGTCCTTTTCGACATCGAGCATCTCGGCCGAGGCTGGCATCGCGGCCAACCCAAGCAGTGCGGCTGCGGATGCCGCAGCGGCAATCAATGAACGGCGTGTCAGTCTTGAGGGCATTCATTCCTCCGAAGAAGATGTCATGCGGCAGGAGCTCCGCAAACAAAAATGCCGCTCGATCGCGATGACATCCTCGCTTGGGCGAGTGTCAAACGGATCGAGCGGCATTGCTCCTGAGAAGGCCCAGTCCCCGTGGCCTTCTATTTGTTCTCAGGACCATCATTGGCCCGGAATGCCCTCACCATGCGCACAAGCGGTGGGTGCTTCAAGCGAAAATTTGCCTCAAGAGGGGGCAAAAGTTAAAAAGGGCTAAAATTTAGGCAGTTTATCCGCGGTCGGATCAAAAATAGAGCCATCGAAAAAAGCATCCGGGCCGAGAATCAGAGATCCGGAGGCTGCCGGGATCTCGATACTGTCGGTCAAGCTCCCCTCAAGCTTGGAGGAGGAGAGCGGCAGCGCCGGGATCAGGGGGGAGAGCGCGGCGCGGTAGACATCGGGCCGGAACACCGATTGCGCCCGCTGTCTTTCCTCTGCCGAAAGCTCGTAGCGTCTTCGCAACTGATGCGCGATCCAGCCAGCCTGACTTCGCCAGGGGAAGGTGGCGCTGGCGGCATGAAACTCCAGCGCACGCCCGACCCGGTGCATCTCGCCGCTGCTATTGACGATGAGATTGCCGCTGAGCGCCCGCTCGATCACTTCGGCGGGGGCATCGACATAGGCCGGGCGGGCGAGGATCTCGACCAGTGAGCCGCGATGGGTAGGATCGGCGCACCAGGCGGCGGCACGATACAGCGCGCGCAGCAGGGCGTGATAGGCCTGCGGGCGCTCCTTGAGCTCTGCACGGCGCACGCCAAGTGCCTTTTCCGGGGCGAAGTTCCAGATCGCGCTCCCGGACAGGAACATGGCCCCCACCCCCTTTTCAACAGCAATCGAGCCCCAGGGCTCGCCGACGCAGAAAAGATCGATCTCTCCAGCGGCCAGGACCTCGGCCATGAAGGGCGGTGGAACGACCGAAAGCGCAACATCGCGTTCGATGTCAAAACCGCAGCGCCCGAGCCAGTAATCAATCAGCAGCGTGTGCATCGAGAAGGTCCAGGGCACCCCGATGCGCAAAGGAGCGCTGCTGCGCTCTTTTTGCCGCACCAGCTGCAAGGCCCCGGCGGCGCGTCTGGCATCGGTGAAATGGGTCGCAGATCCGCTCTGGGACAGGCGCTCGCGCAGAGATGACGACATGCCGACGGTGTTGCCATTCACTGACAGGATCATCGGCACATCGATATCGGCACGCACTGCGGACAGGCCCAGTGACATCGCCAGCGGCATCGGGGTCAGCATATGAGCGCAATCGAACAGACCAAAGCCGAGCTTGTCGCGAATATTCGACCAGGAGGCCTCGCGCTTGAGGATCAGCTCCACCCCTTCTTCGGCGGCAAAGCCCAGCTCGCGGGCCACAACCAGGGGGGCACAATCAGTCAGCGGAATGAAACCGCAAAGGATGCTCTCCTGACTTTGGGCGCGCTTCATCCCATGATCTCCGCGGCTGTAACAATGCTTTGCGCGATCTCGACGATCTTGCGGTTCTGATCCATCGCCGTCCTGCGCATCAACGCATAGGCTTCGTCCTCGGGGATGCCCTTGGCCTTCATCAGCAATCCCTTCGCACGCTCGAGCAACTTGCGCTCGGCGAGGGCGGATTTCGTCGCCTCCAGCTCTGCGCGCAGGCGGGCGAAATTGTGAAAGCGGGCGATCGCGGTTTCGAGGATCGGCTTGATCCGGTCCTTGTGCAGCCCATCGACGATATAGGCGCTGACCCCGGCCTCGATCGCGGCGCGGATCATGCCCTCATCGGAATGATCGACAAACATGGCCACCGGGCGCTCCAGCGCGCCAGAAGCCAGCGCCACCTGCTCGAGCATGTCGCGAGAGGGGCTGGCCAGATCAATGAGCACGATATCCGGATCAATGCTGGCGAGTTTGCGGGCGATGCCGGTCTCATCGCCGAACACATGGATGTCATAGTCGCCAGCCTCGCGCAGGCTGTCGACGATCATCAGGGCGCGCTCGCGGTCTGGGTCGATAACGGCAATACGGGTTGCCATAGGGGGGTGAATGCCTCTCTCTTGGGCCTTGAATGACATGGCGCCTGATTTTCCGACGGTTTGGCAAGAGACTGCCTCTGCGCCCGAGAAAGACAAGCGCGAACCAGGCGAAGCTGTTGCAAAATCAACCCAGCATCGGCCCGGCCAGACGCCTCAGTCGAGGCGCTGGCGGGGGTAACGGGTGGGGGAGTTTCTGCGGGAGCTGGCGCGGCAAGCGCCTCGCGGCGCTCAGATCAGCTCAGGGTGAAATCGCTGGCATCCCAATCTTCAATGGTGCTGTTGCGCACCAGGATCACATCATCAGCGTTGAGCTGAATGCGAACCGAGGTCGAGCCCGCGCGGTAAATATCGTCCGAGAAATCGGCGAAACTGCTGAAGCCATACCCGTTGAGCACAATCGTATCGATGCCCTGCTCGAAATCGTAGATCGTATCCACGTCCGAGCCGATATCGAAGACGAACAGATCAGCATCGGCGCCGCCATAATAGCGGTCATTGCCAGCATTTCCGTTGAGCGTATCGGTGCCGGTCAGGCCATGGACGATGTCATTGCCGTCACCGCCCGAGACAATATCGTTACCGGCGCCGCCATAATTGCGATCATTGCCTTCGCCGCCATCGATGATGTCATTGCCATCCATCCCGTTGAGGACATCGACGCCGCCTTCGCCAAAGAGGGTGTCATTGCCAGCCTCGCCCCAGGCCCGGTCGGCGCCATCGCCGCCATAGACGATGTCATCGCCGTCATTGGTGTAGAGGCGATCCGCATCGCCGCCGCCATAGAGCGTGTCATTGCCCGCGCCGCCGACCAGCAGATCAATCTCGTCGCCGCCATCGAGCAGGTCATCGCCTTCTTGCCCATAGAGACGGTCACGCCCGCCGCCGCCATAGAGCGCGTCATCACCTGCAAACCCGCTCAGGGTGTCGACGCCCTCGCCGCCCTCAAGCTGGTTGGCATTGGCATCGCCGATCAGGCGATCATTATAGGCCGAGCCGATTGCGTTCTCGACGCTGGACATCACATCGCCCGCAGCCTCGCCGCCGGATCCGGTCTGGGCGGTGAGATTGACAGTTACGGCGCTGGCGGCGCTGGCATAGGAGACGGTGTCCGAGCCATCGCCGCCCTGCATGTCATCGCTGCCCAGACCGCCGATCAGGATATCGTCACCGGCACCGCCTTGCAGTAGATCATCGCCTTCGCCGCCATCGAGGGTGTCATCATCCGTGCGGCTCTCGAAAACCATCGTGCCAAGCGCCGGATCGCCGGCAATGGTCATATCCGCGCCGCCGACCACATCGCTGACCGTTGAGGGATCCGCCGGATCGACCTGCCAATAAGCAACGAGATCGGTCTCGCTTGCCGGATCGGCCAGCGTATTGAAGGCGTTGGCCTCGATCTCCTCGGCACTGCGCGCGCCCGAGAACAGCCGGATGTCACCGACGCGGCTATGATCGGCGAACTTGACGGTGCCAGAGCTCGGCCAGCTTGCGCCCTGATTGCTGGTGGTGCTCGCTTGCAGCTTGCCGTCGAGATAAAAGCTGATTTGCCCGCTGGCGCTGTCCCATGAGATCGAGATGCGGTGGAGCCCGCCATCGAACAGCTCTTCCGGGCTGATACCGGTGCTGTGCCAGGTATCCACCTCTCCCCATCCCTTGAAATAGAGGTTGGTGTCGGTGAACTGGTAGAGCGAGAAGCCCGGGAAATCGATATCGTAATAGGCGGATTCGGGGGCCTGCCCATAGGCTTGCAAGAACTCAACGGTCCAGCCGTCGCTCGGCATGGCATCAAAGCCGGTCACGCGGATACTGCGGCCGGTCTCGGCACCTTCATTGAGCGTGACAATGCCGAAATCCTCGGGCGCGCCGATGCCACTGCCATCGCCGATGAGAATGTCATCGCCTTCCGCTCCCTCGATCCGGTCATTGCCAAGGCGTCCGGTGAGGATGTTGTCATATTCGTTGCCGCGGATCTCGTCCGCTGCGTCGGCGCCGATAGCGTTCTCAATCACCGCGCCATAGGCGATGGCGACGTTATAGGTGAGGCCAGCTCCGGAGCTGAACGCGCCGTCGCGAAGATCCATCGCGGTGCTGCCAGTATAGCCCGAAAAGTCGAGCGTATCGGTGCCGCCAGCATCCCAGATCGCGAAGGCCATGTCTGCATCATGGCTCAGATCGTAGGAGACCAGGCCCGCGGTCGCATTGAACCCATAGACCGTATCATCGGTCCGCGTGCTCATATTGGCGCCATATGTCTGTTGCAGCGCCAGAATGTCATGGAGCTGATAGGTCGCCGCATAGCCGAAACTGGCGCCGGTATAGCTCTCGGACCAGTAGGACATGTTCGAGTATTGGCGGCTGTCATTATAGTGATCAGCATCCGAATATTGTGCGCTTGAGCCGTTATAGTCGCCCGGATGCGCCAGGCCGACACCATGGCCAAGCTCATGCATCAACAGGCGGAAGCGGTATTCGCCCTCGACCAGTTCTTCGCCCCAGGAGACATGGCCGATATTGACCAGAACCGTCCCGGAATAGGGGTAGTTCGCCCAGCCGCCACCGTTTTGCGAGGTCGAGATATTGCGAAACTGGATCTGCCCGCCATCGCTTTCATCCGCCTCAACGAAGGTGATATTTGCGACATCGGAGACCAGATCCATGACCCGGCGGGCGCCAGCTTGCTCGCTCGCGTCGAAATCATCGAAATCGGTGCTGTTGATATCGCTGTCGGTGGGAAAGCTGTAGGTGACCGTCACCGTCTCATCGGTATAGAGCGTCCAATCGCCATAGGGACGCGCGATATGGGCCGCCGTCTCCTCGGCGCTCCAGACCGGCAAGCCGTTGATCGAGGTGCCGATCAGGCCACTATCGGGGTTGGAGGGGTCCAGCGTGAAGAGCGGCGTGGCGCTGAGATCGGAATAAGCGGTCAGATCGCCTTCATCGGGGCGGCAGGTGACCGCGCAGACGGGGCAAAGGCAGATATTCAGCAGCGCGGCATCGGCGTCATTCAGCGGCATCGGGACCCTCCTCACAGTTAATGAGGGGATAGCAAATCAGCTGTGATGCTGAAAACAAAAACGCCCGCTCGCGAGGCGAACGGACGTTCTTGTAGGTCAAATGCCTCGACAAGCGACGATCAAGTCGGTTGAGGCTCGAGACCGCCGTCAGATTCGGGGCGCGGACGCCCGGCTTTCGGCACACCGATCCCGCGCGTCGGCGAAGTGCCAGATGCCCCATCTTCATCGCGGTCCAAAGGCTCGCCCGCGATCACCTTGCGAATCTCATCGCCCGTGAGGGTTTCATATTCCAGGAGCCCATTGGCCAGGCGGTGAAGGTCCTCGATATGATCGGTCAGGATCTGCTTCGCGCTCGAATAGCCGGTGTCCACAATGCGGCGGATCTCCTCATCGATCACCCGGCGCGTCTCGGCCGAGGCGTTGATCCCGCCATTTTGTGCACCCAGGAAGGTCTCGCGATTATCGGCGTAGTTGATGTTGCCAAGGATCTCGGACATGCCGAATTCCGTAACCATCGCCGTGGCAATCCGGGTGACATGCTGGATGTCCGAAGATGCGCCCGAGGTCACGTGATCGGCACCGAAGATGATCTCTTCAGCGACCTTGCCGCCCATCGCCATCGCGATCTTGGATTCGTACTCCTGCTTGGTCGCGGAGAACTTGTCCTTTTCCGGCAGCGACAGAACCAGACCAAGTGCACGACCGCGCGGGATGATCGTCGCCTTGTGGATCGGGTCATGCTTGGGCACGTTGAGGCCAACAATGGCATGCCCGGCCTCGTGATAGGCGGTGAGTTTCTTTTCCTCATCATCCATCACCATCGAGCGCCGCTCGGCGCCCATCATCACCTTGTCCTTCGCGCGTTCGAAATCATCCATGGTGACGAGTTTCTTGTTCGCACGCGCCGCGGTGAGGGCGGCTTCGTTCACGAGGTTCGCCAGATCGGCACCCGAGAAGCCCGGCGTGCCGCGCGCGATCACGCTCAGATCGACATCGGGGCTCAGCGGAACCTTCTTGGCGTGGACGTGCAGGATCTTGGTGCGCCCGACGATATCGGGGTTCGGAACGGTGACCTGACGGTCGAACCGGCCCGGACGCAGCAAGGCCGGGTCGAGCACATCGGGGCGGTTGGTCGCCGCGATCATGATCACGCCGTCATTCGATTCAAAGCCGTCCATCTCGACCAGCAACTGGTTGAGGGTCTGCTCACGCTCGTCATTGCCGCCGCCATACCCGGCGCCGCGATGGCGCCCGACCGCGTCGATCTCATCGATAAAGACGATGCAAGGAGCATTCTTCTTCGCCTGCTCGAACATGTCGCGCACCCGGCTGGCACCAACGCCGACGAACATCTCCACGAAGTCCGAACCGGAGATGGTGAAGAAGGGCACGCCCGCCTCACCAGCGATCGCGCGGGCGAGCAGCGTCTTACCGGTGCCCGGAGGGCCCACCAGCAGCGCGCCCTTGGGGATCTTGCCGCCCAGTGCGGTGTATTTTTGCGGCGCGCGCAGGAACTCGACGATCTCTTGCAGCTCGTCCTTGGCCTCGTCGATGCCTGCCACGTCGTCAAAGGTGACGCGATTGGTGTTCTCGGTCAGCAGTTTGGCGCGGCTCTTGCCAAAGCCCATCGCACCGCGTCCGCCGCCTTGCATCCGGTTGAGAAAGAACAGCCAGATCCCGACCAGCACCAGCAGCGGCAGCCAGGTCAGCAATGCGTTCATGAAACCCGATTGCTGTTGCGGGACGACATCGACCTGCACTTCAGCGCTGCGAAGCTTGTCGATCAGACCGCCCGGGCCGGATTCATAAATCGGGTAGGGCTGATAGGTGAAGAAGCGCCCCCCCTCTTTATACTCGCCCGCGATCTCCTCGCCATTGATCTCGACCCGCTTGACAGTGTTGTCCTCAACGCGTTGCAGGAAGTCGGAATAGGCGATTTCATTCGAGGATGCGGTGCGGGTGTCCTGCTGGAAGACGCTGAAAAGCATCACAAACAGCATGAGGATGGCCGCCCACAGCATCAGGTTCTTCATATTGCCCACAGTTGAGCCTTTCGTCCTTGTGGCGTCACCACTGAATAGCTGAAAAAGATAGCGTAAGAGATAAGCATCTTGTGCGTCTAATCAATATTCGGACGCAATGCGGCGCCAAGCAGCGTTTTTGGCGGCAGCAGCGCGACCAGATCACCTTTGCGCGCCTGCGGAACAGCGAGCACCTTGCCACCTCTCCAGACTGACAAGGCTGCGAGGCGCGCCTCGTGCGGGGCAGTGGTCCAGGGCTCAGGCGGGTCTAAATCCTCAAACTTTACAATCTGTTGATAGCCGTCTTCACGCAGCGCGCGGATCGTGCAGTCACCCAGAAACCGGGCGGCGAGCGGCGGCAGGGCGTAAAATCCGTCCCAGCTTTTGCTAGTCCGAAGAGCGACACTGCCTTCGCAAGACGCCGCCTCGCGCAGTACCGCCAGGCGACCATCCGCCCTGCGCCGGATCAGGCAGCCATGCAGAGCGAGCCCGTTTGTGGCGGGTGCTGCGACCCAATCTCGCAGGCGCAAGAGCGGCTCGAGACTGGGGGGATGTGCTGCACCGGCAATCTCGCAAAGCACCTGGCGCAGGACCCGCAAGACGATCTCTTCCGGTGCATCGCGCAGCGGGACAGGATCGAGGGTGATGACCCGCATGGGCGACCAAAGGCAAGCGCGCTTGCCGAGCGTTACCGCCGCGCTGTCGAGCGCCTCACGCGCACGGCTCATATTGCGGGCCGTGGCGGCGAGGCGGCTGGGCGACAGGCCCAGCTTCTCGAGCATTGGCATCGCCTCGCGCAGCCTTACCCGGTCAAACCGTGGATCGCGGTTCGATGGATCCTCGAACCAGTCCTGCCCTATCGCCCGCAGACTCGCGCGCAGATCGCTCCGCCGCTGGCTCAGCAGCGGGCGCAAGATCAAGCCATCACGCAAGCCCTCACGACTGACGGGCGCCATTGCGCTCAAACCATCGACCCCGGAGCCGCGCGCGAGATTGAGCAGGAAGGTTTCGGCCTGATCCTCGAGAGTATGCGCGAGCATCAAGCGCCCGGCATCGGCGCTTTCGCAGGCCTCGCGCAGCAATGTAAGACGCGCCTCACGTGCCCGTGCCTGGAGATTGGCGCTCGGTTTGTCACCTTTCCAGTGCAAAATCCGGTGCTCGATGCCAAGGGCAGCGCACCAGGTGCCGACTTGCCTTGCTTCTTCGCTGCTTTCGGGGCGCAAGCCGTGATCGACCGTCAGCGCGAGCAAGCGATGCGGCTTGCCCGCCGCCCAACGGTGCATGAGCCGCAACAGGGCCATGCTGTCTCCGCCGCCGGAAACGGCAATAGCGATCTTCGGAGGCAGTGAGAAAGCGGCGATCAGCGCTGCGAAAGTCTCGGCGCTGATCGGTGCAGCGGGCGCATCCTTGCCGCTGGTTGGCGCGTTTTTGCCGCCGGTTACTGACATCCCGCGCGCTGGGCTTCAACCTGAGTGCGCCGCTTCACGCTGGAGGAAGCATCCGGGAAGCGTTTGCCGAGCTGGCCAAAGGTCAGGCAGGCTTCCTGGGGTTTGCCAAGTTGAGCCATGGTAATACCCAGCTTCAGCAAACTGTCCGGCGCCCGCAACGCTTTGGGATGGTCGCGGAAACTGGTCAGGAAGGAAGTGGCGGCCTGATCATAGCGCCCGCGCACATAATGGGTCTCACCCAGCCAGTAATAGGCATCCCCGGTTTGCTTGGAGCCAGGGAAGGCCGTGACATAGCTCTGAAATTTCGCCTGCGCTCCTTCGATATTGCCATTGCGCAAGGTATCGAGCGCGTCGCGAAAGGCCGCTTCCTCGCCGAGCGCTGCGCTCGGAGTGGCGCCTTGGGCGGGGCTGTCATAGATCGGACCGGCGCTCGCATTGTTCGGTTGCTGCGTGCTGCGCAGCGTGCCCAGCGTCCCGGGGCGCGATCCAAGATTGGAAAGGGCATCCGCAGCGGCCGCTTGCTGGTTCTGCGGCGAGACGGCTGCCGGACGGGTAATCTGCACGCGATTCTGGTTTTGCGGGCGCAGCGAGCCTTGATCATTGCCACTCGGTGCGCTCGGAGCGGCGCTCGCAGGCGGCAAGCTGGTCGGGGTCTCGCCATTCACCGCCGCTTCCAGAGCTTCCAGCCGCAGTTTCATATCCTGCTGACTGCGCTCCTGTTCGCCCTGCGCCCGGCGCTGCTGATATTGCAACTGCTCGAGCTGCCCGTTGATCCGGCGCAGATCATCCTCGATCTGGCTCAGGCGCAAGAAAACTTCCGAGGACGGAGCCGCCGCGACCGCACCCGAATTGCCGCGCCCGCCCGAGCCCAGCGCTTGCACCTGCGCCTCGAGCTGGCGGACCCGGTCTTGCAGTGAGATCACCGCCGGATTGACCCAGTCGCTCGATTGCGCTGCCGCCGGGCTCGGCGACAGCACGGTCATGGTCGCAGAAAGGGACAGGGTGGCGGCCATCAGCAGCGCCTTGCCAGCGGCTGCGCTCGTGCCCAGGCTCGTGATCCTGAAAAGGGGCATCCATTGCCTCATCGCCATGTCTCCTGTCCTTATTCTCTGCTCGAAGCTCTTCTTAGCTGGCGGCGCCACCCGGAATGACGGTTACCGCACGACGGTTCTTACCCCAGCATTCATCGCGGGAGCAAACCTCAACCGGCCGCTCCTTGCCAAAAGTGACCGTGCGCATCGAGGCACTCGGCACACCGCGCGAGGCGAGGTAGAGGCGGACCGCATTGGCGCGGCGCGCGCCCAGTGCCAGGTTATACTCGCGGGTGCCGCGTTCATCGGCATGGCCCTCGATGGTGATCGAGCCTTGCGGATTGGCCAGCAGCCATTGCGCCTGACGGTCGAGGGTCACACGCGCTTCGGGCGAGATATCGGTGCTGTCGGTGCCAAAATAGACGCGATCGCCAACGGTCACCTCAAAATATTGAACCGAGTCCGGCGCGAAGGAAGCCGAGGCATTGGCGCCATTCGCGCCATTGGCACCGGCGGTGCTGGAGATCTGCGGCTCGGTCTTGGAACAGCCGGCCAGTGCGGCGGCGCTGATCAGGGCAATGAGGGTCAAGCTACGCATGGTTGTTTCCTTTCAATTGAGGCGGGGCTCACTCTCAACACCCCGCTCGCAAAGTCACAGGCTCAGATCGGATCCGCGCCGCATCAGCGCAGCAGCGGAGACCAGGCCGGATCAGAGGCCCCGGCAGGGGTGACGAGGCGACGCTCGTTCCGGCCGGTGACATCGATCGTGTAAAGCTGGGGCAGACCGTTCTCGCCGCGGGTCTCGCGGAAGAACATCAGCACCCGCCCATTGGGAGCCCAGGTCGGACCTTCATTGAGAAAGCCGGAGCTCAAAAGACGCTCTTCGGTACCATCCGGGCGCATCACGCCGATATGGAACTGGCCGCCCTGCATCTTGGTGAAGGCAATCAGATCGCCGCGCGGCGACCAGACCGGAGTGCCATAGCGCCCGTCACCAAAGCTGATCCGCTGCTGGTCCGAGCCATCCGCATTCATCACATAGATCTGCTGGCTGGCGCCGCGATCGGATTCGAACACCACCTTGCTGCCATCGGGAGAAAAGCTCGGTGCCGTGTCGATGCCGATCGAGTTGGTGAGCTGGCGCAGGCGCTTGGTCGCGATATCCATCAGATAGATATCGGTTGAGCCTGACCGCTCCAGGCTCAGGATCACGCGCTGACCATCGGGCGAGAAACGCGGGGCGAAGGTCATGCCGGGCAATTCGCCAAGGATCTGCTGAAGCTCGGTGCGCAGGTTCAGCAAATAGACCTGCGGTTGGCCGGTTTGATACGAGATAAAGGTCAGTTCCTGATCGACGGGCGAAAAACGCGGCGTCAGAACCAGCACATTCGGGCTGGTCAGGTAGGTGACATTGGCGCCATCGCTATCCATGATCGCCAGCCGTTTGCGGCGGCGGTTCTTGGGCCCGCTTTCCTCGACAAAGACGATGCGGCTGTCGAAATAGCGGCCATCGCCGGTCAGTTGCTCATAGATATCATCGGCAATGATATGCGCGACACGCCGCCAGCCGGTCGGATCGGCCCGGTAGCGCGCTTGCTTGAGCGGTTGCTGGCTCACAAGATCCCAAAGGCGGAATTCGACAGCGATATTGCCATCGGCCTCCATCGACAGCTCGCCCAGAGTGAGCGCCTGCGCGCCGATCTGTTGCCACCCGGCAAATTGCGGCTGCACCGCCAGGCTCTCATTGGCCGGGCCGCCCTCTACGGTCGCGAACAGGCCGGAATTGACCAGATCATCGCGCACAACGGTCCAGATATCGCCAGCGAGCTCGTTCGCCGCAGGATCCTTGGTGGAAAAGCGCGGCAGCGCGATCGGGGTCGGCTGGAACTCGCCGCCCGAGACGGTGACGCTCAGACGATCGCCCTGCGCGGATGGGAGGGGCGTTTGGGTCTGAGCCTGAGCCGGCAGCAGCGCTGCGGCGATGAGGGTTGCAACCAGAGCGCCGGCCGCTTTGAGCGCAAGTCGTTTGAAGCTCGCCATGAATTTCCTATCCCACTCCTCCATTGGCAGCGCGTGTCGTCGCGCGGCCTTGCTGGCGAAGCCCTTAACAGATTCGAAGTGATCACGTCAGCCCAGATCACTGGAGTTTGCTCAAGGCGAAATCGGGGCGAGGCTGCGCAGCCTGTTTGCGAAGAGCCTCTGGCGCTGCGCAGTGATGCAGCCATGCCGCAGTGTCGCGGTATGGCCAGAGCCGCAAACCGGCCGATCAGAAGGGGCGTGGCTCAGTTCACCGCCAGATCGTCGCGCACCGGGTCGAAGGTCGCGCGCATCCTCGCCCAGCGGTCATACTTTTCCGCCGGCAAACTGAAGGGCGAGGCCTTTTGCAATGCGTTCAAGGCGGCGCGTACCGCGGCCTCTTGCCGGGTCGAGCGCGGCGCGGCTGGCTGCACGACATTGATCGTCGGCGGGATCAGCGAGCCATTGGGGTGGATGTCAAACTCGACGGTGACGATCAGCCCCTGCGGGTCGGTGCCGCCGATATCCGGTCGCAGCCAGAAGCGTTTGAGGGCGAGGACCAGACCGCGTTTTTCCGCGGTCGTCATCGGCGAAGAGCTGGGGGCCGGGGTGCTCGCGCGCGGGGTCGGCGTCGGCCGCGCCGCTGGTGTTGGCGTGCTGGTCGGGGCCGGGACCTCTTTGAGCGCATTGGCGATCTGATCTTCAAAGCTCTGCGCGCGATTGGGCTGCGGTTTTGGCTCTGGCTTGGGCTGCGCTGTTTGCGTCGGCGCTGGCCGGGCCGGGCGCCGCCGTGGCATCTGAGCGTCTGCCAGATCGGGCTCAAAGCCCAGGGTGCGAGGGCGCGGCGCTTCCGGTTTGGGGGCTTCCGGTTTGGGCGCTTCGGCCTGGCGGCGCGCTTCCTCGGTGACCTTCTCGTCGCGGTTCTCGGCCTCGTTCTGCTCGGCGACCCGAGCAACCTGCGGCCTTGCCGTTGTGCGATCGGCAGAGACCTGACGATCGGTCAGCCGCGCCTGTGGCTGTGCTGGCGCTTCAGCAATGCGCGGCTTGAAGGGTTGCGGCTTGGTATCGGGCTGATCGGATTTGAGCTCGATATCGGCAGCGTCCTCTTCCCTCGCGGTGGGCTCAAGGGCGGCGACATCGGAGACTTTCGGCCGGGCGAGCGGGAAAGCAACGCTCAGATCGGCGGAGCGGTCGGCATCCGAAGGGCCCGCCAGCACGCTGGGAGGGGGTGGCGCCGATTGATACGGGGCCTGAGCCGCGGGAAGAACCTCTTCCTCTGGCTCGAGCATCGCGACCTCCTCGGGCTCTGGCTCAGGAACGACTTCCGGCTCGGGCTCCGGCGCGGGCTCGGGCTCCGGCGCGGGCTCGGGTTCCGGCTCAGGTTCCGGCGGCACTTGAGCGATGGGCTGCGGCTCAGGCTCAGGCTCCTGCTGGGGCTCAGCCTCCTGAAGCAATTCCTCGAATTCTTCCTCGGAGATCAAATTCGTGTCGACGATCTCCAGCGGCTCTTCTTCCTCAGGCTTGAAAAAGTCGAGGCCGGCCAGCATCGCTCCGAGCCCGCCGAGATGCAGCAGCATGGACAGGGATAGCCCGATGACGAGGTTCCGCTTCATGCTTTCTCCACTGTGCCAATTGGCTCGAGTACGCTCACAGGTCCGCTTTGACTGGGCCGTTTCCTTGACCAAATCCGTTTCGGGCGCGCCTAGTTCGGTGCTTCGGCGCCGCCAGATCGCCCGCCCTTGGTCACCAGCCCGATATTCCGGAAGCCGCTGGTATTCAGCAGCGCCATGACTTCCATCACCTTGCCATAGCCGATCTCGCTATGGGCGCGCAGGTAAATACGGTCAGAGCTTCTGTCCTGCATTTCATTTTGCAGTGCGGCAGCAAGGTCACGCGCGGCCAATTCCTCATCGCCCAGAAAGATCCGGCCCGCATCATCGACGCTGACGGTCAAGGGCGGCTTGCTCTCCGAAGGCAGCGGGTTGGCACTCGTCTGCGGCAGCTCAAGCGGCACGCCGCTGGTCATCAACGGTGCGGCGACCATGAAGATGATCAGCAGCACCAGCATCACATCGACAAAAGGCGTGATGTTGATCTCCGCCATCGGAGCGCTACCCGATCCGCCGCGCCGCCGCCGGCGCCGGCCTCCGCCTGCTCCGCCATTGCCCATCGAAGCGCCCATGATTACGCCGCTCCCTGCTTGTCGAGCTGACGGGACAGGATCGTCGCAAACTCATCGGAGAAATTCTCGAGCCGGACATTCAGTCGGTTCGACGAGTTGATGAGCTGGTTATAGGCTATCACGGCCGGGATGGCAGCGAAGAGGCCCAGAGCCGTCGCCACGAGCGCTTCGGCAATGCCGGGCGCGACAACAGCGATCGAGGTGTTCTGGCTCAGAGCGATTTCTTCGAAGGAGTTCTTGATCCCCCAGACCGTACCGAAGAGGCCGACAAAGGGTGTCACCGCTCCGATCGTCGCCAGATGGCCCAGCCGTGCCTCAAGCCGTTCGGATTCGCGCGCGCCGACCACGGTCATCGCCCGGTCGATCCGATCACGGGCGCCGCCAAAAAGCTCCGTCCCCTTCGCATCGAAGGTGCGCCGCCATTCGCGCATCCCGGCGACAAAGACCCGCTCCAGCGGGTTGGAGGCATTGGCACCGATCTCTTCGTAAAGCTGATCGAGCGGTTTGCCGGACCAGAAAGCGTCCTCGAACTTGCTCGCCCCGCGGCGCAGGCGCCCGAGCAGAACCGATTTCTCGAACATGATCGCCCAGGACCAGATCGAGGCCAGAACCAGCAGGATCATGACAACTTTCACCACCCAGTGGGCCCGCATGAACAAGGCTTGAACCGAAAAATCCAGCGCCTGTCCGGCCTCAACTGCGAATGCTGCGATCAAATCCATCCTGAACCCCAACCCTTAAGCACTAACGAGAGCACAAATCCTTCACCAGAAGCGCCGAGCCGGCCCCGCAGCGGCGATCTCACCAGCGTCTGTGTCATGGCATTCAGGCCAAAACGCGACCAAATGCGGCTTCGCTCTTAAACCTGATGCTGGATCAACGAAAGGCGTAATTGCTCGGGCAGGCGGCTCGGTACTCCATCTGCCGACACACATGCAACATTCACGCCCGCGCGGATCAGCAGCTCTTCGCCGCGCAGGATATGTTGCGATAGCTCGATACTCGCGCCGCGCAAGCGGGTCAGATGGGTTTCGACAACGAGCATGTCATCCATCTTCGCCGGCCGCAGATAGTCGACATTGCAGCGCCGAACGACGAACACAAGCCCGCTTTCGGCCCGCAACTGGCTTTGATCGATCCCCAGGCTGCGCAGCCATTCGGTGCGGCCACGCTCAATGAAGCGCAGGTAATTGGCGTAGTAGACAATACCGGCAAGGTCCGTGTCTTCGTAATAGACCCGGACCGAATGCCGATGCGGTACGCTCTGCGTGCTCATTTGAGACCCGGCCTCATTCAGAGCGGGTATCTTGAGGATCCTGCGAGGCCGGTGCGTCGGGCGCTGGCGCCTCTTGTGCCTCGGTCTCGGTTTGGGAGGCGATTTGCGCCACAGGTTCATCGCTTGCCGCGGCCACCGGCTCCCTCTTATCCTGCGCGCCCGCAGCCGCAGCGGTGTCTGCCGTTGCAGTCTCTTCCTGCGCTTGAAGCTCCGCCGCGTCCTGTTCCTTTTGCGCTGCTTTCGCCTTGCGCGCCTCTTCACGCTCAGCCGCCCGTGCTGCCTTTTCCGCGAGCGCCGTCTCGCGCGCCTTGACGGTCAGATCGGCAAGGACCTGCGCCAGAGCCGGATCGGTACTGCGTGTCGGCACGCTGGCGTCATAGGCCGCGCTGAGCAGGTTGGCGAACCAGTTCTCGATCTTGGGGCCATTGCGGCGCCGAATGACCGGAGAGCTTTGCGCGAAGGCTTCCTCCGACCATAGCAACAGCGCCCGCGCCGCCAGGGTCAGCGCCAGCGTTTCGGGAGCCATACGGCGCCACTCGCTTTGATAACGCAGCAAAATGACCGCGCATCGAATGCCGCCATCGGCGTCGAAATTGAACAGGGTGTATTCGTTCACATCCGCTGCGATCAGCCGTGCGATCAACCGATCACCCTCGGGCAAGAGCGCGTCGAGCCCGTGCAAGCCAACCAGCTCGCGCCAGTCATCGCAAAAGGCGACCAGCATATTGGCGCCAAGCTCGGGATCCTCATCGGCGATGCCAAGATCGGCAGCGCTGGCGGTGCTGGCAAAAGCCGAGCGGATCTGCTTCTCGCCGGTTGCGTCGGTGCCAAGCACCCGCAGCACCATCGGCCTGGTCCATTTGGCGAAGAGAAAGCCGTCCTCACGCGTGAACAAAGCCGCGATCTTGTCGGCATCGCTCAGCGCTTCGGCGGGGCCAGCGCTTTTCTCGCTGGCGCCATTTTCCTCGGTGCCCGGTTCCGCAGTACCTGCGTTCTCGGCTTGCGCCGCGTTCTCATCGGAAGAAGGTTGCCCTTCCGCCTGCGCGGGGATGTCGGCGGCGATGTCGGATCCCGCGCCCTCTTCCGGTTGTACCGCGCCCGCTGTTGTGGGCTCGGCCTCGGTCACAGGGGGGACGTCTTGATTGATTTGATCTGTCATGCCTCACTCCTAGCTGCGCATGCGGATCGGGGCAAGCGATTGCGCGGGTTGGCCCGATGCTCGGCGGTTTCCGCTCACTCCAACTCGTCGATCAAGGCGCGCATGCTGTTTTCCCAGCCGCCGCTCATATCCTCGATCGCCTGCGCGTCATGCCATTCCTCGGCCAGTTCGCTATCGTCCAGAATGCGGCGCAGCGCGGAGCGCGCTTCCTCGCGCAGATCGTCCAGAAGCGGACTTTGGCGCAGCGGTGTGATGTGAGCGCGGCCTTGCGCGGGCAGGCGCGGCGCATCGTCATTGGCCGCCGCCACTACTGCTTCAGCCGCTGCAACCGCCGCCGCGCATTCGGGGATCTCGACATTGTCTTCTTCATCGGCCTCATTGATCGGCGCGAAAGTGTCGCGCACATAGGCGGCAGGGTCGCGCGTCTCCGTAAAACCCGCCAGCCAGTCGAGAGCGTCATCATTCTCGAAACTGCGATAACCCCAGGCGCTCATCCTTTGCCTCCCTGAAATGTTGTTCTTGAGCGAGATCCTGCGGCGCAGCATAGCCTTGCGCGCCTTGGCATCGCTCAGCCTTCATCAAACAGATTACCTTGCCCCGGTGCGTGCTGGCTCGGCGCGGCAAGCCCGAGATGGCGCCATGCCTTCATCCCCAGCACCCGCCCGCGCGGGGTCCTCGCGATCAGCCCCTGTTGCAGCAAGAACGGCTCGATCACCTCCTCGATCGCATCGCGCGCCTCGGACATGGCGGCGGCGATGGTCTCGACCCCGACTGGCCCGCCGCCGTAATTCTCGGCGAGCACCCGCAAATACCGCCGGTCATTGCTGTCGAGCCCGAGATCATCGACCTCCAGCCGGCCCAGCGCCATATCCGCCAGCTCGCGCGTGATCGTGCCATCCCCATGCACCAGCGCGAAATCGGCGACCCGGCGCAGCAGCCTGCCAGCGATCCGCGGCGTGCCGCGCGCACGCCGGGCGATCTCATGCGCGCCTTCCGGGGTTGGCCGCGCATCGAGCAGCCGCGCGCCGCGATCGACGATCTTTTGCAGCTCGGCCACGGTGTAGAATTCCAGCCGCGTCGGAATGCCGAAGCGATCGCGCAGCGGTGTGGTCAGCAGCCCGAGCCTCGTGGTCGCGCCGACCAGGGTGAAGGGCTGCAAATCAATCCGTACCGAGCGCGCCGCCGGCCCCTCGCCGATCATGAGGTCGAGCTCGAAATCCTCCATCGCCGGGTAGAGGATCTCTTCGACCGCCGGGTTCAGCCGGTGGATCTCGTCGATGAACAGCACATCGCGCGCTTCCAGATTGGTGAGGATCGCGGCAAGGTCTCCCGCCCGCGCAATCACCGGGCCCGAGGTCATGCGAAACGACACCCCCAACTCGCGCGAGACGATCTGGGCCAGTGTGGTCTTGCCAAGCCCCGGCGGGCCGTAAAAGAGCAGGTGGTCCATGGCGCGGGCGCGGGTGCGTGCGGCCTCGATGAACACGCGCAGATTGCCCTTCGCCGCCTCCTGCCCGACAAACTCGTCGAGGCTTTGTGGGCGCAAGGCCGGATCGGCGGCAAAATCCTCCTCCAGCGGTTCGGAGCGGATCAGGCCGGAGCCTTCTGGGTCATCGGGGTCAAAACTCACGCTGCCTCACTTGATGCTGCGCCGAAAACGGGGGGCAGGTCCGGAGCGGCTCCGCGATCAATGCCATTGCCACTACCTGCGCGATCACCCGCGCCGCCGAGCGCGTCGGCGCCTGTCATCGCGCCAGGGTCTTGAGCGCGGCCTTGATCAGGCTGGCGGCGGCGATCGGCTCTCCCGCATCCTCTGCCGCCTGCGCCGCGCGCGCGACCGCCGTGGCAGCTTCATGCCCCTGATAACCCAGATTGACCAGAGCCGAAAGCGCATCGCTCTCCGCTTCGGCCTGTCTGGAGCTGGCCGCGGCTGCTTCATCGGCGGGCGCCGGGCTTGCCCCGGCATCGGACGCGGCGGGCTCGATGCCCGGCTCGGACGAGGCTCCCTGCTCGACCGGGCGTTGCGGACCGGCGGCCTTGGCGGCCATGGCGCCCAGCGCCATCACGTTGGGAGCCTTGTCCTTGAGCTCATTGACGATGCGCTGCGCCAGTTTCGGCCCGACCCCCGGCGCCCGCTTGACCGCGACCGAGTCGCCCAGCGCAATCGCCCGGCTCACGCCTTCGGGCCCAAGCGCACCGAGGATCGCCAGCGAGACCTTGGCACCCACCCCCTGCACAGAAGTCAGCAGCCGATGCCATTCCTTCTCGACCAGGGTGTGAAAGCCGAAAAGCTGCATCAGATCCTCGCGCACCACCATCTCGGTATAGAGCGCAGCGACCTCTCCGGGGCGCGGCAGGCTCGCAAGGGTGCGCGGGGCGCAGAACACCATATAGCCAACCCCGGCGGCCTCCAGCAGCACATGGTCATCCGCGACATAGGCCACGCGGCCGGTGATTTTTCCGATCATTGCTCGATTTGCGCTCCGCCCGCGACTGAGATGCCACCGCTTGCCTGCCGCCCGGGGGGCGCGACGCGCGCAACATACACCGAATATGCGTCAATGGAAGGGTAGGGCCACCAAATCGGCTAGAGCCCGAGAGCAAGAGCGCTCTGTCGAGAAAAGCGGCTCAGTCGAGCAGTGCCAGGATCTGCTCGATGCGGGTGGCAAGCTCCGCCTTGCTGGTGCCTTGCGGGATCAACAGCAAAAATCCCGAAAAGAGCATCGCGAATGTATCAGCCTGCTGCGCGCGCAGTTCGGCATCATCCTTCCAGCGATTATCCTCGCCCAGCAAGCTGGCGAAAGTGCCCTGCAACTGTGCATCGGCTGATTGCGTGATCGCGCGCACCGCCTCATCATGCGGCGCCCGCTCGACCATCGCATAACAGAGCAGGCAGCCATACCGGTATTCTTTCTCGATCTCGCGCTCGAAGATCAGCCGGAAGCGTTCTTTTACTGTTTTCTTCCGCGCGCAAATCTTCTGATGATCATTGTGTCGGCGCTCGGAATAGGTGCGCAATGCCGCGAGGTAGACGGCTTCCTTGCCATCAAAAAAGTCATAAAGTCGACGCTTCGATCTCAGCGACGTGCCTTTGGCGATTTTCTCCATCACGCCGCCGTTAAAGCCGGATTCTCTGAATATATCGATGATCGTTGAAAGGTCTTGATCCGAAATTTCTGCGGGCATTATTTTAAAGCCATCCAAAAGTATAAAGTCGAATTTATCCCTGACAAGACTGGAGGTTGGGGGCAGGGACCCGTAATTTCCACAAATCGCCAAAAACGCGACGGAGGCGTCAAAATCTATAAAAATTTAGCTTTCACAGCGAAAAATTTGTGGACCGTTTGTTCCGGTCATGGTTGCGTCTATGCAAGGCTAATTTGTCTATCTTGCGCGGGTTAGGGCTTCGGCGATCCGTGCGCGGCTGCCAGCTTGATAGGCGTGACAAATCGCAATGGCGAGGGCGTCTGCCGAATCACTGTTAACGATCTTTGTGCCGGGCAACAGGGTGCCGACCATATGGGCGATCTGGTCCTTTTGCGCATGACCGACCCCGACAACGGCTTTCTTCACCGAATTGGGCGCGTATTCGGCGACGGACAATCCGAACAAGCCCGGCACCAGCATCGCCACGCCGCGGGCCTGGCCAAGCTTGAGCGTGCCAGCGCCATCCTTGTTCACGAATGTATGCTCAACCGCCGCTTCGGTCGGGGAGTAGGCGTTCAGAACGTCTTCAAGGCCGCGAAAAAGCGCAACCAAACGCTCTGAAAGCGCATCGCCCGTGCCGGTGATGACGCCATTGCCGACATGGCGCAGCTTGCTCCCTGACACATCCACGATGCCCCAGCCCATCTTGCGAAGGCCGGGGTCAATTCCGATCACCCGCATGGTCCTGCCTCATTCTTGTTGCGGCAAGCCCTAACATATGGGGGAGAGAAAGTTTAGCGCCCCTTCATCTTGTGGTGGCGCTTCAGCACGAGTGTGGTCCATTCGCCGATACGAAAAGCATGAGCGCGGGTCATTCCCCAGGCACGATAGCGCTGGGTGACGAAGGCTTCCTGCCGGGTGAGCAGGCCCGAGAGCACGATATAGCTGCCCGGCGCGGTGGCACGGGCGGCGTCGCCAGCCATCGCGGCGAGCGGGCGGGCGAGGATATTGGCCAGCACCAGATCAAAAGGCGCTCCGCGGCGCAGCAAGTCATGGCGATACCCGACCGCCTGTGCGACCCGCACCCGCGGCCCAAGGCCATTGAAGGCAATATTGGCGCGGGCGGTGGCAACGGCGACGCCGTCGATATCGGTCGCAACTGCCTCGCAAGGCCAGACTTTCACCGCCCCCATCGCCAGAACGCCGGTGCCGCAGCCGATATCGGCAACCCGGCGCGGGGTCAGTCCCTGACGGCGCAGCCAGTCAATCGCGAGCAGGCAACCTTGCGTGGTCGCATGATGACCGGTGCCAAAGGCCATCGCCGCCTCGATCTCAAGGCCGATCTCATTGATCCGGATCGCCTCGCGATCATGACCGCCATGCACGACGAAACGCCCGGCGCGCACCGGATGCAGCTCGCGACGCACCTGCGCCACCCAGTCCTGATCCTCGACCCGCGAAACCACGAAGGGTTTGGCACCATGGGCCGCGGCCAGCAGGGCCAGCTTGGTTTCATCGGGCCGGTCGAGAAAATAGGCGCCAACCTCCCAGAGGCCGCTGCCATCCTCGATCTCGAAGCAGCCCACCCCGGTCGGCTCAAGGATCTCGACGGCAGCGGCAAGCTCGGCGGCGCTGGCCTCATCGGGCAGGGTTGAATAAGCGGTATATGTCGTCATGCGCTCGCGCCTATCTCAAGCCGCGGGCAAAGGGAATGAAAATCTCGCTCAAACGCCGCCGCGCTTGCCTTTGCTGAGGTCCTCGCCCCAGCGCTTGGCCTGCGGAGCTTCGAGCCCGAACGGGTCGAGCGCGCGGGCGGCAAGCTGGTCTACGATCTCGTCATTGGTCTTCGGCTCGGCATACCAGGCCGGAACCGGCGGCATGATCACCGCGCCGATCTCGCTCGCCTGTAGCATCGCGCGCAGATGCCCGGTGTGCAGCGGCGTCTCGCGCACCATCAGCACCACGCGGCGGCGCTCCTTGAGCTGTACATCGGCCGCACGGGTGAGCAGGCTGCTGGTCATGCCATAGGCGATTTCGCTGAGCGAATTGATCGAGCAGGGCGCGACCAGCATGCCCAGCGTGCGAAACGAGCCAGAGGCGATCGAGGCGCCGACATCCTCGATGCGGTGCGCGACCGTCGCCATCTCGCGCACGGCTTGTGGATGATAGGGGGTTTCATAGCCGATGGTCATCTCGGCCGCCTTGCTCATCACCAGATGAGTCTCAACCCCGAGCGCCTGCGCCATTTGCAGCGCGCGGATCCCGAGCAGCGCCCCAGACGCCCCGGAAATGCCGATGATCAACCGCTGGTGTGTGCGCTTCGCGTTATCTACCACAACTGCCCCAACTTCTTTTTTTGTCGATTTATACGTGACAGCACCATGAAGGCGTGTTTGAATTATTTTACTCACAGCAAAGGAGGTCGTAATGAGCTTAGAGTCTCACGTCAAAGTTCTCCAGGAAAAGCACCGGACCCTCGATAAAGCAATCTCACAGGTCCAACGCCAACCGGGGGCTAGCGAACTTGAGATCAAAGAACTGAAACGGCAAAAGCTCAAGCTGCGGGATGAAATAGAACGAAGTCGTCTGAAGGCTAGTTAGAGACCAGGGCGATAGGAAGCGTGAGGGAACGAATTTTCCGATAAATACTGTGTATATGCCGTCACCACCAGGTTGATGCGCGCTTGATCGGTATGACTTCCCGAACAATTCCTGCGTCTATCAGACGGGCCAGAAGGCCACGCAGTGTCACAATCGTGACAACAAGATCGGAAGCCCGGCGCGCGCTGCGTCGGGCTTTTTCGGTCCCGGATCAAGCCGCCTTTGAGCTCGCTTGGCGCAGCGCGTCGGCCTGCCGGAAATAGGTGGTAATCCAGCGCGCCATCAGTGGCGAGTCCTGCGGCTTTTGCAGCGATGCGATTGCTGGCTCCGAAATCTCGGCCGGGATGCGGTCGGCGCGGCTCTTGATCAGGTCATGCTCGAACTGCGCGTCGAATTCGGGATGCGGCTGCATCGAGATCGCGCCGGGTGCCTGCGGATCGCCATAGATCAGGAAGGCATGCGCGCAGCTCGGCGAATGGGCCCAGACCTGCGCCTCCTCCGGCAAGTCGATCACCTGATCCTGGTGCATGGCCAGCAGATCGACGGCGGGTTTGCTCTCGCCCTGCATCCACGGGGTCTCAATCTCGATCTGATAGCTGTGCACGCCGCAATTCCATCCGCCAGAGAATCTCTCGACCCGCCCGCCCAGCGCATCGGCGATGATCTGATGGCCAAAGCAGACACCGACCAGCGGCACGCGATTGGCATAGGCGGCGCGGATCAGATGCTTGAGCCCGCTCATCCAGGGCAGGTCGTCATAGACCCCATGCCGCGAGCCGGTGATGATCCAGCCATCGCAGGCATCATGGCTGGCGGGAAAGTCAAAATCGACGACGCTATAGGTTTGCAGCGCAATGTCCGGATCGGCCGAATGGATCAGGCGTTGAAACATCGGGATGTAAGTCCCGTGCTTTTCAGCCAGTTCCGCTGGCACCTTGCCGGTTTCAAGAATTCCAATGCGCATTGCCAATCCCTCGATTTGATGAGCCAACGACGCGCAATCTAGCGACCTTGCGGCGCGCTCGCCAGTGCGCAAATGCAAACGCCCCCGGACCGCTTTGATCCGGGGGCGCCGATCATCTTGAGGGGATCGCCGGGCGATCAGGCCATGTACTGGCCGCCATTGGCGGTGATGGTGGCACCGGTGATGAAGCCTGCATCATCGCTGGCCAGGAAGCACACGCAGCGCGCGATCTCTTCGGGCTGGCCGAGACGGCCGACCGGGATCTGGGCGATGATGCTCTCGCGCACCTTCTCGGGGACCGCCATCACCATATCGGTGCCAATATAGCCCGGGCAGATCGCGTTGACGGTGATGCCCTTGAACGCGCCTTCCTGAGCGAGGGCCTTGGTGAAGCCGAGATCGCCGGCCTTGGCCGCCGAATAGTTCGCCTGGCCCATCTGGCCCTTCTGACCATTGATCGAGGAGATGTTGATGATCCGGCCGAACTTGCGATCCCGCATGCCGTTCCACAGCGGGTGGGTCATGTTGAAGATGCCCGACAGGTTGGTGTCGATCACTTCTTTCCACTGCTGCGGTTCCATCTTGTGGAACATGGAATCGCGGGTGATGCCGGCATTGTTCACGAGGATATCGACCGGGCCGAGATCCGCCTCGACCTGGGCGATGCCAGCCTTGCAGGCGTCGTAGTCGGCAACCGACCACTTGTAGACCGGGATCCCGGTCTCTTCCTTGAACTTGTTGGCGGCTTCATCATTGCCGGCATAGTTGGCGGCAACAGTAACGCCTTGTTCCTTCAGCGCTTTGGAGATTGATGCGCCGATACCGCGCGAGCCGCCGGTGACAATTGCAACGCGAGCCATGGGAGTATCCTCCTGTCAGTTTTTTTGGGTTGGGGCAAGTGAAGCCCCTGCCGGTGTTGGCAGAGGCGGGAAGTAGGCGCGCGCCCCTTCTGGTTTGGGAGCGCTGCGCCGAAGACTTTTCAGAGACTTGCGCGGGCGCGCGCGGCGCGCTCAACGCTCAGGCTTAAGGGCGTTCGACGCTCTGTTTTACGGGCGCTCCACGCACATGGCGACGCCCATGCCGCCGCCGATGCACAGCGTGGCGAGGCCCTTCTTGGCATCGCGGCGCTTCATCTCGTGCAGCAGGGTGGTCAGAACGCGGCAGCCCGAAGCGCCGATCGGGTGACCGATCGCAATCGCGCCGCCATTGACGTTCACGATCTCCGGATCCCAGCCCATGTCCTTGTTCACGGCGCAAGCCTGTGCGGCGAAGGCTTCATTGGCTTCGACCAGATCGAGATCGCCAACCGACCAGCCCGCTTTCTCCAGCGCGCGGCGCGAGGCCGGGATCGGGCCGGAGCCCATGATCGACGGATCGACACCGGCGGTGGCGTAGGAGGCGATGCGGGCGAGCGGGGTGATGCCGCGACGCTGCGCTTCTTCGACGCTCATCAGCACGGTGACGGCGGCACCGTCATTGAGGCCCGAGGCGTTGCCAGCGGTGACCGAGCCTTCCTTCGAGAATGCCGGACGCAGCTTTTGCATCGCTTCGATGGTAGCGCCGTGGCGGATATATTCGTCGCTATCGACGGTGATGTCGCCCTTGCGGTGCTTGATCACGACCGGTGCGATCTCATCGACGAATTTTCCGGCTTTCTGGGCGGCTTCGGCGCGGTTTTGCGAGGTCAGAGCGAACTGATCCTGCATCTCGCGAGAGATCTGCCATTTCTCGGCGACATTTTCGGCGGTGGTGCCCATGTGATAGCCGTGGAACGCATCCCAGAGGCCGTCGCGGATCATGGTGTCGATCAATTTCAGATCGCCCATCTTCTGCCCCGAGCGGATCGCCTGGGCATGGGTCGACATCGACATGTTTTCCTGACCGCCAGCGACCACGACGCCCGCATCGCCGAGCTGGATATGTTGGGCTCCCAGTGCGACCGCACGCAGGCCGGAGCCGCAGACCTGATTGATGCCCCAGGCGGCGGATTCGATCGGCAGGCCGGCATTCACATGCGCCTGACGGGCCGGGTTCTGCCCTTGGGCAGCGGTCAGCACCTGACCCAGAATGGTCTCGGAAACGGCTTCCTTCTCGACGCCCGCCCGCTCGAGCGCGGCTTCGATCGCGATCTTGCCGAGCTCATGCGCCGGGGTGTTCGCGTAGGATCCCATGAAGGAGCCGACCGGGGTACGGGCGGCGCTGGCGATCACGACATTGGTCATTTGAAGCTCCCTAAATTACCTTCCCTGCATAGCGAATGAGAAGGGTGCAGTGCAAACATTGTTTCGTTTTGCGCGCCAAAAATGGCGCTTTATTTCCCGCAGGCGCGGAAATCTTTTTGCGATTTGCCCGACGACCCAGCATTAGCGGTAATTGGCGGTGTCGGCTAGTGTCGGGGGTGACCATTTTTCCGATTGACATTCGCGTCAATCCTGGCCGGCGAATGGGCTCGAGGTTCTCTCAAGGCGGCGCGGGGCCTGCGCCGCGATGATGGGCGAGAAAACGGGTGAGCGGGGCAATCAACTCGCTCTCGGCGCGGGTGCCGACCAGCATGCCGATATGGCCCGAACGCGGCGAGATCCGCTGGGCGAACCGGGCAGCGCGAGCGCCATGCATCGGCGCCAGGGCGCTCTCGACCGGAGTGATGGTGTCGCTGGCCGAGGCAATGATCGCCATCGGGACCGGCACCGCACGCGGGGTGATGCGTTGTCCATCGATCTGCCAATGCCCGCGCATGGTGGCATTGTCCATGCCCCATTCGATCAGCAATTGCCGCGCTGCCGGGCTGGCCAGCCGCACCCCTTCGCGCAGCCAGCGCTCGACGGTCGCGAACATGCGGGCGCGCTCGCCCTTTGGTGCCATCTCGAGAAAGCTCGGAAATTTGCGCATGGCTTGCAGCGGATCGCGCAGGAAGAACAGCGTGTCGAGCACGCAGGGCGGCAAACCGCCAAAACTGGCTTCACAAAGCGCGATCAGCCGCTCGAGCTCCCCTCTGGGCGGGGCGATACCGCCCCGCATTTGCACCGGCGCGAAATCCCAGGGGGTGCCGATCAGGGTGAGAGCGCCGACACGGCGATCTCCGCGCGCATGGTCGAGGACACTGGCGCCCATCGCCAGCGCGCCGCCCAGACAATGCCCGATGAGCGAGATTGTGCCCGCAGGGTGCAAGGCAGCGACGACCGCGCAGGCGGGCAAGATGCGCTCGAGCACATAATCGTTGAGCGTGAATCTCCGCTCCTGCGCGCCCGGATCGCCCCAGTCGAGCAGATATGCCGGATGCCCCTTGCGCGCGAGGGATCGCAGCAGCGACCTTTGCGGGGTCATGTCGAGCACGTCCGGTCGATTGACCAGCGAGGGAATGACCAGCACCGGCTCGCCTTGCTCGTGCTCGCCGCAGGTTGGCGCATAGGGGATCAGTGTCGCGCTGCCCGAGCGCCAGACGGGAGGCGCCTGTTCGGGGCGCGGATAGGGCTCGACCATCGCGAGCTTGCGCACGCCATTGGTCAGGGCGACCGTGGTCTCGCGCGCGGCGGTATTGATCGCCTCGCTGCGTGCTTGCGGCGTGTATTGCAGCAGGCGTGCCGAGGCCAGCTCGGCCGCTGTGCGCATGGAGGGGCGCCAGATCGTTGGATCCACCCGGGCGCCGCCGCGCTGCAAATGGCTCGATTCCAGGGCGCGCACGGCGGCCGGACCGGTTGCCAGAGCTGCCATCAGGGCCTGCCCCAATCCCCGCGGCAATCGGTGCTCGGCGCTGCTCGGCGAAGATGCTGCCTGATCGCTCATCCGCAGTTATCCTCGGAGCAGTCATCCTCGGCGCGGTCATGCTCGGCGCGATCAACCGGCTTTTCGCTGTTCTCGCCCTGCGCCGAACGCCCCTGACCGGCCAGCGAGGCTGCCCCGGCCGCCTGAAAAGCCGTATCGGCACGGTCGACCGAAGGCCCCGGCTGCGCGTTTCTGAGCCAGAGGTCCATGTAACTCCTCGCCGCACGCCGCAAGGGGGTATTTGCAGCCGGCATGTCGGCGGAGTTCGGCACCGGTTGCCGAGGATCTTCTTGGTTCGCCATCATCTGCTCTCTTCTTCATTGCAGCGAACACTTTTGACGTAGCGGCACGGATAACATGGTAAGCGCGCGAACGCACCCTTCCATTCAAAGCCGCGACAATAATCCTTAAGTACAGAAAGTCATTGCTGTTTCTGGGTTGCGATGCAATCGTAGTGAGGCAATGCAACATAAGATCGGATGTCGCTCGGTTTTTGTGGATTTCGCACCCGCGATGGTCCGGAAAATGCAGCTCGGGAAGCCGCCCGGCGTTTTTGACGCCGGTCGACTTGGGGGCCGGGCGCGACACACTGATCGGTAAGCCGTGCTGCTCTCCTTTCTTCTGAAAAGGGGGCGGCAGGGCATCAGGGAGACGCGGATGAAAGACGACGCAATCAAACAGAAGGGCGGCGTTCAGGGCGGAATGATCGTCGTCAAGAAATACGCCAATCGGCGGCTCTATAATACGGCCACCAGTTCCTATGTGACGCTGGAAAATCTGGCCGCCATGGTGCGCAGTGGCCAGGATTTCATCGTTCAGGATGCCAAATCGGGTGAAGACATTACCCGCTCGGTGCTGACTCAGATCATCTTCGAGGAAGAGGGTAAGGGCAGCGCGATGTTGCCGACCAGCTTCCTGCGGCAGATCATCCGTCTTTATGGCGATACCCTGCAAGGCTATGTGCCCCGGTATCTCGAGATGACGATGCAGGCTTTCGAGCGCAACCAGGAGACCTTTCGCAGTCAACTGGAGCGCTCCTTCGGTCAGACGCCGGGTTTCGCGCAGTTCGATGCGATGGCGCGTGCGAATATGGAGATGTTCCGCAACGCGATGGGCGTTTTCTCGCAAGTTCCGGCGACGGGGCTGGCGGGCATGGTCCTGCCCGATGACGCCGAGCCGGTGAGCAGCGAGGCAGACGGGCCGTCTTCGAGCGAGATCAACGAGCTCAAGCAGCAACTCGCCAAGATGCAGGCGACGATTGATGCTCTGGCCAAGGCTGGCGACAAGTAAGGCGTCGACAAGCAGCGCTCCCGTGGCGCTGTATTCATATTCGGACTCGGATCGAAAGCCGCGCCGAGACTGATTATCCGCCATTGCTGCTCGTGAAGAGTGGCAATGGCTTTTTACTGTGGGCTGCGCGCGGAAATGGCGTCAGTTCAACCACGCGGGATCGATTGTCGGCTTGCCCAGATGGTAGCCTTGCAGGCAGTCGATACCCATCGCGTGCAAGAAGCTGGCTTCTTCCGCCGTTTCCACGAACTCCGCCACCGTCATCATGTCGAAATTCTTCGCGATCGCCTGCAGCGCCCGCACAAAGATCTGGTTGTCGGAGCTCTCGAGGATATTGCGCACAAAGGACCCGTCGATCTTGACCATGTCCACCCGCAGATCGCGGATATTGCGGAAGGAGGTGTAGCCAGCGCCGAAATCATCAATGGCGATGGCGCATCCATAGGCATGCATCTCATCAATGAAGCTCGTGATCTCGATCCGGTCCTCAATGGCCGCGGTTTCGGTGATCTCCAGGATCAATCTCTCGGTCAGATCGCGCCGCTCGGCAGCATGCTGGATGAAAATTTCCCGCCAGCGGTAATCATTCGCCGAAAGCGGGGAGACATTGACGCTCAGTCTCGCATGCGGCGCGCGCTCGAGGGTCTCGAAGGCGAGGGCGAGGACCTTGCGGTCGATCATCCGCACCAGGCCAAGCGATTCAGCCACCGGCATGAAATGCCCTGCTGCCAAGATCGAGCCGTCGCGATCAATCATCCGCACCAGGCATTCGTGAAAAGACACCCGCCGCGAGCCGTCAGAGACCACCACCGGTTGATAAGCAAGGCAGAGCCGGTTTTCCTCAATGGCGGCGACGATATCGGCGGCCACGGCAATATTGCGGCGGCGCCTTGCTTTCTGCTCGGTGTCTTCGTTGTGAAATGAAACGGAATCCGCGCCGCGCGCGCGTGCGGCCGAGAGCGCATCCTCGCCCGCTTCGAGAATTTCCTGCACCGGCATCTGAGCATCGCGCAGCGTGACCACCCCGATGGACACGGTGCCAGCGAACGGCCCGGACGCGGTTTCGATCACATCGCGCCGAATGCTCGCCTGGATGCGATGGGCGATCTTCGAGAGATCATCAGCGCTCTCATGCTTCAGGATCGCGCCATACATCGAGCCGCCCAGGCGCCCGATCGCGTCGTCGCGGCGCAGGCAATCGACGATGCGGCTGCCGATCGTCTCTATGGCTTCATCGGCAGCGTTATAGCCATAGGCTTCGTTGAGCTGGTCGAGATTATCGAGGCCGATCACGAGATAGCTGACCAGTTGCCCCTCCATCTGCTGACGTGCGATCGCTGCGGCCAGGGTCTCGTAGAGGCGATTGCGGTCTTCGCGAATGCGGGTGCTGGTGTCATCAATCAGATCGACCCTCGCACTGGGCGCGCGCCGGGTGGTGACATTGCGCATGGAGCCGATCACACGCGCGGCGCTCGCCTCATTGGCCTGCTGACCGAGCGCGATCAGGCGCAGCTCGAAGCTGCATTCGGGGCCATTCGCTTGATTTTGCAAGAAGAAGACGCTCCCCGCCCTCTCGGGCAGTTGCCGGTTTTCGGCGCGGTCCAGAAAGGAGCGCAAGGGCAGGCTGTCCTTGCCATAGCCAAATCCCTGCAAGCCTTGCCGGTCTTGAGGCAGGCCGGTGCCTGGCATCCCGGGCAGAGAGGCAGCGCCTTTTGACCATCGCAGTTGGCCGCTGCCAAGATCGAGCAAGAATGTCCCATACCCGGCCGCGCCCAGCAGGGAATGGGCGTCGTGGGCGGACACTTGCGTCACATGGCTTGTCTCCTTGTCCGTCAACTTGTCGACGGATTGGGGCCGTGCGGTGTCTGAAGGCTGCATTGAGGGCTCGCTTGACCAACACAAGAGGGGCGATGCACGCTATGGTTGTGTGCATCAACACCATTTTAGGCGGTCAGGGTTAGCGACGGCTTAAGCGCTCCGGCTCTGAGCCGATCAGGCTTCCGGAGCGTCCTGACGGATGAACTGCTTGATCACCCGTTGCACAGTCAGGCCCTGCACGATGATCGAGAAGACCACCACCGCATAGGTCATCGCCAGGATGAGATCGCGCTCATCGCCTGTAGGCAGCGCCAGAGCCAGCGCCACCGATATCCCGCCGCGCAGGCCGCCCCAGATCAGGACCGGGGTCGCGCCCTCTGTCATCTGCCCGCCCCCGAGCTTGATCAAGGTCGTCGGCAGAACCACCGCCACCACACGGCCGATCAGGGCCAGCGGGATCGCGAGGATCGCGGCCAGGATCACATCCGCGCCAAAGCCGATCAGCAGCACTTCAAACCCGATCAGCAAGAACAGCGCGGCGTTCAGGATCTCGTCCATCAATTCCCAGAACATCACCACATGCTCACGGGTCTTTTGCGACATGGCATAGCGCGTGCCGGTATTGCCGATCATCAGGCCCGCGATCACCACTGCCAGCGGACCGCTCGCATGCAGCGCCACCGCGATCGCATAGACCGAGAGCACGAGAGCCAGCGTGATGATCACCTCGAGGACATATTCATCAATGCTGCGCATGGCCATGAACGCGATCGAACCGCCTGCCAGGCCCAACACCACACCAACGAGGACTTCCTTGATGAACAGCATCGCAATCGAGCCCGCGGAAACGGCCTGCGCGCCATGCTCCGCGCCTTCGCCCGCGCCATGCCCGTCTCCCCCGGCCGCGATCGAGAGGAGCGCCAGAAACACGACCACCCCGACGCCGTCATTGAACAAGCTCTCACCGGCGATCTTTGTTTGCAGGGATTTGGGTACGTTGACGGTTTTCAGGATCGACAGCACCGCGACCGGGTCCGTTGGCGAGATCAAGGAACCGAACACAAAGCACCAGATCAGCGGGATCTCAAAGCCAAGCGCGCCGAGCAGGGCGTAGGACAGCAGGCCGATCACGGCTGTGGAGGCAATGACCCCCAGTGTTGCCATCAGCAGCACATGCCAGCGCTTCTCGAGCAAGGTCTCCAGATTGGTATGCATCGCACCGGCGAAGAGCAGAAAGCTCAGCATCCCGATCATGAGGCTGTCATGAAAGTTGATCTGCGAGAACCAGTTGCGCGCACTTTGCGCCGCGCCGGTACCGGTGAGTTGGTCGATAAGCATGACGCTGACTGACACCGCAAAGGCGATGATCAGCAGGCCGATGGTCATCGGCAGTTTCAGAAATCGGGTGTTGAGATAGCCAAACACGGCCGCCAGCGTAAAAACCGCTGCGCTGAGATAGAGAAACGTGGCGGCATCCATCGAACAAGCTCCTTCCGAAGATCTGTCGAGTTTAGTAACTTGCTGTGAAGGCTGGATGAAGGGGAGAGCGCGGCGGTGAGGGTCCGTGCGCGGCTCGATCGAGCTGCTGGCTCGAATTTGCCGGGGCTATTCCTCCTCGCCGAACCGGTCGGCGACCAGCAGATCCAGCGCATCGAGGACCGCTTGCGCCTGTGGGCCTTGGGCGCTCACCTCGATGCTGGTGCCCTTGACTGCCGCAAGCATCAGCAATCCCATGATCGAGGTCCCCGGACAATCGAGGCCATCGCGCTCCACGGTCACCTCGGCGTCGAATTGCTCGACGGTCTCGGCAAAGCGGGCCGAGGCGCGCGCGTGCAAGCCCTTGATATTGATGATATGCAGCGTTTTGGTGAGCGCCATGGAGGCCGGGTTCCTGGTCATGCGGGGCAAAGCGTCCCGTTCCATAACGCTATTTCGCTCTGGTCTCCAGCATCGATCCGGCAGCGATGATATAGCGCTTCCCGGCCTCGACCACGGCTGCGACTGCTTCTTCGCGCGGCAGATGGCGCGATTTGGCAAGCTTCATCATCATCGGCAGGTTCGCGCCGGTAATGACATCCACCCCTTCGCGCGCCATGGCGGCAATGGCAAGATTGGAGGGGGTGCCGCCGAACAGATCGGTCAGCACGATCACGCCGGTCCCGGTATCGACCTCGGAGATCGCACTTTCAATATCGCGGCGGCGCACGGCCAGATCGTCCTTGGGTTCAAGCCCGATGGCGCGTGCGGCGGGCAAGGCACCCACGACGTGCTCTGTGGCTTTGAGAAGTTCCGCTGCGAAGCCGCCATGGGCGACAATCACTATTCCAATGCGCTCGCCTGCACTCATGCTGCGTTTGTCCGTCCCTTGGCTGGATCAGTCGGATCGGGGCTGATCCCGGTCTCGTTTTGGGCCGCGTCCTGTTGTTCGCGATGCCTCACCCTGACACTCCATCCGAGCGTGTTCAACTGCCTTGCCACCGCCTCGGCCATGGCGACGGAGCGATGTTTGCCGCCCGTGCAGCCAAAAGCAATCGTCAGGTAGCTTTTGCCCTCGGCGATGAACGCAGGCAGCAGAAATTGCGCCAGGTCGAGCACCCGATCGAAGAACGGGGCAAACAGGGGATCGGCGGCGACGAACTCAGCGACGGCTGGTTCGCGGCCGGTAAAGGGGCGCAGGTTCGGCTCGTAATGCGGATTGCGCAGGAACCGGCAGTCGAGCACCATATCCGCCTGATCCGGCACGCCTTTCTTGTAGGAAAAGGACATGCAGGTAATCGCCATCCCCGGCGCATCGGCTTCCGCGAAGCGCTGGCGCAGCTCGCGCTTGAGATCATGAGGGCTCAGCGCGCTGGTATTGATGACCGCGCTGGCCAGATCGCGCAAGGGGAGCACTTCGCGCCGGTCGCGTTCGAGCCCGGTTTCGATACTGTCCTCTGGCGCCATAGGGTGGCGGCGCCTGGTCTCGGTATATCGCCGCCGCAGCGCCTCATCATCACCGTCGAGAAACAGGATTTCGACCTGCATCGCCGGTCGTCCGCCCGATCCGCTCAGACCCTTGAGGCGCGCGATGGCCCCTTCGATCCCTCCGATCGAGAAGCCGACCGTCGAGGCATCCATACCGATGGCAATCGCGCGATTGCCCGCGCAGGCGAGCTCGGTGGCAATCTCGGGGATGAAGGTGACCGGCGGACGGTCCACCGTCTCGAACCCGAAATCCTCGAACGCGGCCAGCGCCGTGCTGCGGCCCGCTCCGGATCGGCCCGTTACCAGAATGACCCGGGTCGGGGCGGCAGATGTCGATCGGGTCTGTGTCATCCCAGTTCGCCTTGTTCCTCCACTATCCTCCACCCAGAGGGGCAGACGGATCGAGCAGGGTTGCGCCCATGCTCGGTGCACGCGCCATGGCCGCAATGATCGCTGCGGATCGGCTGTCTTCTGTCATAGATAGTAGCGGAATTTGAACAGACCCCAAATTCTCATAGCGATTCTCCGGCAATCGCGCTGCCGGGTGATTCGTATTGGCCACAAGATCGACGATGAGCGCCAGAGGCGCGTGGTCCAGATAGGGCAGGCGCAGCAGGCCAACCCCGCGCGCTTCGATCACGCCGCGCAGCCGACTGGGCGCTTTCGCCATGACCCGTTTGCCCTCAAGGCCGAGCGAGACGAAATCATCGGCCACCAGAACCGCGCCAAGCCCGATCAGCCGCAGGGCGAAGCTCGATTTGCCGATCCCTGACGGGCCCCGGATCAGGATTGCCTGGCCCGAGAGCTCCTGTGTCCTGCGCTCCTGTGTCATGCGCTCTGCACTTGCGCGCGCGGCATCTTCGGGGGCTGGCGTGAAGCAAACGCAGCTAGCGTGGACGGGCTGGGAGAAGGGATCGCTCATGGCCGCAAATTTGCGCAGCTAGCGCGGCATGGCAATGAGAAACAGGGCCCCGGACCGATCGGTGCGGTTTTCCGCCCAGATCTTTCCGTCATGCGACTCGATGATCTGTCGGCAGATGCTCAGGCCCAGTCCGGAATGCTTGCCAAATTCCTCGCCATCAGGGCGTGAGGAATAGAACCGGCCGAAGATCTGCTCGATATTCTCCGGCGGGATCCCAGGCCCTTCATCGGCGACCTCGATCCAGATGCCGGGCCTGCCATCGACGGGACCGGGCTCGGCCGAGACGGTCAGCTTGCTTCCGGCGGGGCTGAAGGAGAGGGCGTTGTCGATCAGATTGTGAAGGACCTGCGCCAGACGCGATTCGATCCCGCGCACCCGAATCGCCTTGCCCGGCAGTACCAGTTCGATCGCGACCTCGCGTTTCTCGGCTTGTGGTTCGGCGATCTCGACCACGGTTTGCAAGAGCATGGTCATGTCAAAGGCCGCACGCTGCTCGCGCACCAGCTCGGCATCAAGGCGCGAGGCGTTGGAGATGTCGGTGATCAGCCGGTCCATCCGCTTTACATCGTGATTGATGACCCGCGCCAGCTTTTCGCGCGCCTCATCGGTGCGGGCGTAATGCAGGGTCTCGACCGCCGAGCGTAGGGAGGTCAGGGGGTTTTTGAGCTCATGAGCCACATCGGCGGCAAAGGATTCGATGGCGTTGATCCGGTTATAGAGCGCATCGGTCATCCGGCGCATTGCCGCGGAGAGATGGCCAATCTCATCCGAGCGGCTGGTGTAATCGGGGATCTTGACCAGCTCACCTTTGGCCCGGCCGGGTTTATGGGTGCCGCTTTTGTCGGCGGCGATGGCCAGACGGCGGATCGGCCGGGCGATCGTCTGCGCGAGGGCAAAGGACAAGAGCAAGGTCGCGGCCAGCGCGACGAGAAAGATCTCGAGGATCGCCACCCGCTCTGCCGCAACGATATTGTCGATATCGCCCCCGGCGGTCGAGATCACCAGTGCCCCGAGCACCCGGCTGCGCAGTTCGACCGGAACCGCGACCGAGAGGATCAGTTCATCCTCGCGATTGACCCGTCTGGCGCTGGCGCGTTTGCCGCCGATGGCCGCGTAGACTTCCTTGTCGCGAGAGATGCCGGCCGGGGGGATCTCCTTGTAGCTGTCATAATCCTCGCGGGCCAGCGCCTCGAGGCGGGAGAAGAAGTCCTCGATCCGGGCGAGAAACCCCTCGGGGGGCGTGCGCTCGGCGATGATGGTCGCCCCTTCGGCAATCGAACCGCTGACCCGCATCGCGAAGGTGTCGCCCATCAGCCGCCCACGCGTGTCGTAGATTTGCGCCCGCAAGCCCAGCGGGAGCACCAGGCGGCGGAGCACCTCATTGGCGGCGATCTGGTCATAGCGGCCGGGGTCGGTTTCATGCGGCGCCGCCTCGGCAATCGTTGCCGCCAGAAGACGGGCCTGGGCCTCGAGCGAATCGATCTTCAGATCGATGAGACCGGCGCGATATTGCGACAGGTAGAGAATCCCGCCGACCATCGCGACCAGCGCTGCCACATTGAGAATGATGATCCGCCGCGCCAGCGAGGAAAAGGACAGGCGCCGGCTCAGGAACCTGATCTGCTGGCGCAGCCATGTCCAGCTGTTCGAGGGCGCGGCCTTGCGGCGCTTGCGGTTGAGCAGTCGATGCAGTCTCGAGGGTCGCGCAGCGGCGGCGGTCATGGTGCCTTTGAGCCGAGACAGGGCCGATGCCTTGTCCGGTTTTCCCTCCTTTTGGGGCGTTACGTTTTGGTTCGGGGCGTCTTGATATGGGCCCGCCCCCTTGGCGCCGTCGGGGCCACGGCGCGGTTCAATCGCTTCTTTTGTCGATGCAGGCGCGGCGGAGGGTGCCGCGTCCCGCGCTCCTGCGGGGCGATCATGCGCAAGCGTGACCGCTCCGCTCCCTTCGTCTTCGGACGCAAGATCAAGCGAATCAACCGGGTCTGACTTGGTGCTGCCGGTTATTCCCATGCGGCGATCTCACTTCCTGCGGCTGCGCGCCACGCCCGGCGCCGTAAGTGCTCGCAGCCCGAAAGCTCGCAGCCCGAGCCCCCGTAGCCCGAGCGTCAGCAAGTCGGGCGAATGCGCAAAAATGCGCCTCTCAGCTTTCCTTGTAGCGATAGCCAACACCGTAAAGTGTCTCGATTGCGTCGAATTCGGGGTCGACCACGCGAAACTTTTTCCGGATCCGCTTGATATGGCTGTCGATGGTCCGATCGTCCACATAGATCTGGTCGTCATAAGCGGCGTCCATCAGGTGATCGCGGCTTTTCACAAAGCCCGGACGGCTCGCGAGAGCCTGCAAGATCAGGAATTCGGTCACGGTCAGGGTCACCGGGCCGCCATTCCACTCGCAAGAATGGCGCAGCGGGTCCATGACCAGCTTGCCGCGCGTGATCGGCCGGTCGGCCTCGGAGCGTTCCACGGTGGGATCGCCAGCTTCCTTGCGGCGCAAAACAGAACGGATCCGTTCGATCAACAGGCGCTGCGAGAAGGGTTTGCGGATATAATCATCCGCGCCCATGCGCAGGCCCAGCACTTCATCGATCTCTTCATCCTTGGAGGTCAGGAAGATGACCGGCAGATCCGATTTTTGCCGGATGCGGCGCAGCAGTTCCATCCCGTCCATCCGCGGCATCTTGATATCGAGCACCGCCAGATCGGGCGGGCTTTGTGTCAGGCCGGTCAGGGCGCTGGCGCCATCAGGATAGGTGCGGACCTCGAATCCCTCCGCTTCAAGCGCCATCGTGACCGATGTGAGGATGTTGCGATCGTCATCGACCAGGGCAATGGTAGGCATAGGTCCTCCAGCAAGTGTCCGTCATCTGTCCCCCGACGGGGCAGTCAGGGGACGGGAAACCATGAACGGCGCGAATAGAGCTTGTCCGGCACTGTTACGCAATGGTTTCTCGATTGAATTTACTGTGCTGCGCGGCACAATCGCCCAGTTGTCGACGGAAATCGAGCCTGTTAAGAGCCTCGAAGGGGAAATGAGGGCAGGGGAACGTCGACCGTGCGGAGTTGGCGCGTCTTTTGCTTTTCAGCCTGCATCAAATCTGAGCGGCGCGTTATGCGCTGTCGTGCGTGCATCATCAAGGAGTACTACCGTGCAGCAGACCGGCCTCTTCAACCCGTCAAAGCCGATTGATATTCTGGGCGTCTCCGGCCTGGCCGGCGTGCATTACAATGGTATCGAGCCTGTCCTGGTTCAAGCGGCGATCGAGCGCGGCGAAGCCAAGCTGGGCCTTGGTGGCTCGGTCGTAGTCGAGACCGGCGTTCACACCGGCCGCTCCCCCAAGGACAAGCACATCGTTCGCGAGCCCGGCTCGGAAGCCAATATCTGGTGGGAAGCCAACCGTGAGATGGCACCGGAAAAATTCGACGTTCTTTACAACGACATGATCGCACACATGACCGGGCGCGAGTACTTCGTGCAGGATCTGTTCGGCGGTGCCGACCCGGAATTCCGCCTGAATGTGCGCGTTGTGACCGAGCTGGCCTGGCACGCCCTGTTCATCCGTCACCTGCTGCGCCGCCCCGAGCGCGAAGAGCTGGCGAGCTTTGATCCCGAGTTCACGATCGTCAACTGCCCGAGCTTCCTTGCGGACCCGGAAAAGCATGGCTGCCGCTCCGAAACCGTTGTCGCGATCTCCTTTGAGCGCAAGCTCATCCTGATCGGCGGTACGTCCTATGCGGGTGAGAACAAGAAATCGGTCTTCACCCTGCTCAACTATATGCTGCCTGAAAAAGGCGTGATGCCGATGCACTGCTCGGCCAACCACGCTACCGGCAATGAAGACGAAGCCGCTGTGTTCTTCGGCCTGTCGGGCACCGGTAAAACCACCCTCTCCGCAGACGCCACCCGTACCCTGGTCGGCGATGACGAGCATGGCTGGACCGACAAGGGCGTCTTCAACTTCGAGGGCGGCTGCTACGCCAAGACCATCAAGCTCTCGGAAAAATCGGAGCCCGAGATCTACGCCACCACCAAGATGTTCGGCTCGGTGCTCGAGAACGTGGTGATGGACGAAGAGACCCGCGAGATCGATTTCGATGACGCGAGCAAGACCCAGAACACCCGGGTCGCCTATCCGCTGCACTACATCCCGAACGCCTCGGAAACCGCAATGGCCGGCATTCCGAAGAACATCTTCATGCTGACCTATGATGCCTTCGGCGTGCTGCCGCCGATCGCGCGGCTGACCCCGGCGCAGGCGATGTATCACTTCCTGTCGGGCTTCACCTCGAAAGTGGCTGGCACCGAGAAAGGCGTGACCGAGCCCGAGCCGACCTTCTCGACCTGCTTTGGCGCGCCGTTCATGCCGCGCCGTCCGGAAGTCTATGGCGCGCTGCTGCGTGACAAGATCGCCCAGCATGGCTCGACCTGCTGGCTGGTCTCGACCGGTCTGACCGGCGGCGCCTATGGCACTGGCTCGCGCATGCCGATCCGCACCACCCGCACCCTGCTGACCGCGGCGCTGGATGGCTCGCTGAACGCCGTCGAATTCCGCAAGGATCCGAATTTCGGCTTCGAGGTTCCGGTGGCTGTGGAAGGCGTTGCAGACCAGATCCTCGACCCGCGTCGCACCTGGGAAGACCCGGCGGCCTATGACGAGACCGCGGCCAAGCTGGTCAAGATGTTCGCCGAGAACTTCGCCCAGTACGACGCGCATGTCGGCGATGACGTGCGCCAGATCGCACTGACCGCGGCCTGATACCGATCGGCGCGGCCCCCGCTCCCCAGTATGGGGCGCCGGGGCCGCTGCCTCTCGCCCGCGCCGGGTGAACGGCGCAGGCACCCCCACCTCTCCCCATCGTCACTCCCTTAGATCGAGCGAGACATGGCCGCGACCGGATCCGACAATCTCGAGGAAAATCGGGTCAAGGCGGCAGAAGCGCGGGTCGCCGAAGGGGCCGGCTGGATGGCGAGCGGTGCCCTGTGGCTCGTCGGCGCACGCTGGCTGGTGCGCTTCTCCGGGTTGATCAACATGATCGTCCTCGCCCGGATCATGACCCCCCATGACTATAGCGTGGTTGCGATTGCCACGATGATCGTCCTCGGCACCGAGATGCTGATGGATTTCAGCCCCGAGTTGACCCTTGTCCAGCGCAAGGAAGCATTGAAGGGCCATTTCGACGCGGTTTTCAGCTTCACGGTGATCCGCAACACGATCATCGCCATCGTGTTCTTTCTCGCAGCGCCCTGGATTGCCGATTATTTCGGTGAACCGGTTCTGGTCTATCTGCTCTACACGCTCTGTGTGACGACGTTCATCAACGGATTTTATAATCAAGGCGCTGCGGCCTTCTCGCGCGAGCTCGATTATCGGAAATACACGATTGTGCGGGCAGTGCCGAAGCTGACATCGGTCGTGGTGGCGATCTCGCTGGCGGTGCTGATCTGGCCGGACTACCGCGCCTTGATCGCCGCAACCGCGACCAATTCGATCCTTGGCACCGCGCTGTCTTACTGGCTGCACCCTTACCGCCCGCGCTTCAATCTCTCGCATTGGCGCGATGTGTTTGGTGCCTCGGCCGGGCTGCTCGGGTTCAACCTTTGCAATTATTTGTTTCTTGAGAGCCATGTCTTCTTCGTTGCCAAGATCGTTGGCACGTCGCTGGTCTCGATCTTCGCTCTGGCGGTGGAGCTGGCGAAGATGGTGGTGACCGAGCTGGCCGGGCCGGTCTCGCATTCGCTCATCCTCGGCTTTTCACGTCTGCAAGACGATGCGCAGGAGATGCAGCGCCAGTTCCAGCTCGCGCTCGGGGTGCTGTTTGTCATCACCGCGCCGATGGCGGTGGGTATTGCGCTGGTTGCCGAGCCAGCGGTGCGGCTGCTGTTTGGCGCGCAATGGATGGCAGCGGCGCCGATTGTCGAGATCCTGTGGATCGCCGGGCTGACCACGGTTCTGTCGCGTACGATCATGTCGGTGATGATCGCCAAGAGTCAGCAGACCGGATTGATGTGGGCCTATGGGGTCGGGACCGTGATCATGGTGGCCGCGATGCTGGTGCTGGGCCCCGATTACGGGCTGGAAGGGATGGCCTGGGCAACGGTGCTTGGTTATCTGATCGTGTTGATCATCGAGATTGCCATTACCAGGCGGCGGTTGGGGCTGCGCTTTGACTGGTTCCTGCGCGAGGCTCTGCGCCCGGCATTTGCTTGCGGGGTGATGGCCTTGGCGGTTTGGGCGGTCGAGCCCTTGGCTCCGGGGGTCGAGAGCACGCTTGATGCGGCCTTGAGCCTGATCTTGCAGGCATTCACCGGCGCCGTCGCCTATACGCTCGCTCTGATCGGGCTTTGGCTGGCCCTGGGCGCGCCGGATGGGCCGGAGCGCAATGTGCTGAACCTTCTCGCTGGCAAGTTCCCGGCGATCGCGCGCCTGCTCCCGGACGGGGCGACGGCCTAGGTCATGAACCCATAAATGTCGCGGCGTCAGCGCAGCAGAGCCGGTTCCGGGCTACGAACCGGGCGAAAAGCGGAGTGGATCCTCCGGTTGAGGCCGGTGAGAACGAGCGGAACCGGCTCTGCTGCGCCCGAAGGGCCACCTTCAG
>JALEFY010000032.1 GCA_022760435.1 Neomegalonema sp. | reverse complement strand
TGCACGCGACAGTGACGCGGGGTGGAGCAGCCCGGTAGCTCGTCAGGCTCATAACCTGAAGGCCGCAGGTTCAAATCCTGCCCCCGCAACCAGAAATGAACAAAGCAACCCCCACAACCTCCCGAAAAAACGGGAGGTTTTTTGTTGCCCGCATCTCGCGCAGATCAATCAGGGCTCACGATCCAGCGCTGCCGATAGCCAGGATCCGCATGAAATACAGCCTCGAGCGTGCTGCCGATCTCACGCGCGTCCTCCTCAAGCCCATAGGGCGGGTTGAGGATCACGAGGCCGGAGCCGTATAGGCCGCGCTCTTCTGGCGGGTGCAGGATCAGCTCAAGTTGCAGGGTCGGCACGTCACCGGCGACCTGTATCAGCTCCTGGGAAAAGGCACTAACACCACCATAAGGGGTCAGGGGATACCACAGGACAGTGACGCCGGTTTTCCAGATCTGACGGATGACCCGGATCGACTCGCGCAGCCGCGCAAACTCTCCTGCTTCCTCAAAGGGCGGATCGATCAAGAGGACACCGCGGCGGGGCATCGGGGGGAGGAATGCCCGGATGCTCTGCCAGCCGTCCATGTCATAGACACGCGCATGCGGAAATGGCGCCATCGTACGCGTGAGGGTTGCGCGCTCTTCCCGGTGAAGCTCATTGACCAGTACCTTGTCGTCCGCCCGTGCAAAAGCTGCTGCGATAAGGGGGGACCCTGGATAGTGATGGAGCAGGCCATTGGGGTTGAGCCGGGTCAACAGGCTGAAATAGGGCTTGAAAGCCGCAGGAGCATCGTCTTGCAGGTCCGGCCAGACCCGTCCGACGCCCCCCTGCCATTCTCCCCCGCGCATGGCCCGATCGTCCAAGGCAAGATGATACCGGCCGGCGCCTGCAAAAGCATCGATGATCGTCATCGGTTTGTCTTTGGCTGCCATGCGCGCCAAAAGACAGCATAGGACCGCGTGCTTGATGACATCGGCATGATTGCCGGCGTGGAAACCGTGACGGTAGTTCATGGATACCCAATTTTCGGTGTAAAAAAGCGTTCCTAAAGGAAACTGCGCGCCGAATCTACATGCGTCTGTCCTGCAATCATGTTATAGGTGCGACAAGACTTCCTTCCCGCGGCGCTCCGATTGACTCGACACCACGCGGCGGTGGTCGACGACTGAAAGCTATGCCAAAGGATAGAGGTGGCGCGCATGCCGTCCGGGACGGTTAAGTGGTTCAACCCCGAAAAGGGGTTCGGTTTCATTCGCCCAGAAGAAGGGGGCGATGACGTTTTCGTTCATATTTCGGCACTACAGCAAGCGGGCTTTGAGACCCTGCCCGATGGACAGCCGGTTACGTATGAGTTGGTTGAAGATCGGCGGGGCCGGATGTCTGCTGGTCATCTCGCCCTGGATGGTGAACTGATCGAGGCTGAGGCTCGCCGCCCGCGCCGCGACTTTGGTGACCGTCCCCCGCGTCGGGATTTCGGTGATCGCCCGCCGCGCCGCGACTATGGCGATCGTCCGCCGCGTCGTGACTTTGGCGACCGTCCCCCGCGCCGCGATTTTGGTGATCGTGATGGCGGTGGCGGCTATGGTGGTGGTGATCGCTCCGATCGGGGTGGTTATGGCGACCGTCCGCCGCGCCGCGAGTATGGCGATCGCCCGCCACGCCGCGACTTTGGTGACCGCGATGGCGGTGGTGATCGGGGTGGTTACGACCGTCGTCCGCCGCGCAACGATTTCACGCCGCCGCCGGGGCCTCCCCCGAGCGCTGATGAGGGGGATCCCTTCGGTGATCGTCCGCGCCGCAATATGAACCGCGGGAAGAAGCGCGGTGGTGACGACGAATACGGTCGCGGTAAGTGGGAAGACGACGAATAAGATCCCCTCGATGCCCCCGGGTCTCAATCGGTTGGCATCGTTAAGAACACAGAACCCCGGATCGCCCTGCGTGATCCGGGGTTTTTACTTGCCTGCGAGCCATCGCGGTGACGGTCAACATTGAAGCGCTCACAAAAAAAAGAGCGCCTCGAAAGGCGCTCTTGATCGGGTCTGAACTGTGAAGGCGTTATCAGGCGACTTTAGCCAGATTGCGCAGCACATAGTGCAGCACGCCGCCATTCTTCACATATTCGATCTCGGTCTCGGTATCGATCCGGCAAAGCAGCTCGATATCCTTTTGGGTGCCATCGGCATAGGTGATGTTCGCCGTCACCTTCTGGCGCGGCTTGACTTCGCCCAGGCCAACGATCGAGATCACCTCTTCACCGGTCAAACCCAGCGACTTGCGGCTTTCGCCATTGGCAAACTCGAGCGGCAGGACGCCCATACCGACCAGGTTCGAGCGGTGGATACGCTCAAAGCTTTCGGCGATCACAGCCTTGACACCGAGCAGCGCGGTGCCCTTGGCTGCCCAGTCACGTGAGGAGCCGTTGCCGTAGAGGCTGCCCGCGACGATGACCAGAGGCGTCTTATCTTCGGCATATTGCATGGCCGCGTCATAGATCGACATCTGCTCACCGGTCGGAACGTGTCGCGTATAGCCGCCCTCGACCCCATCCAGCATCTCGTTGCGGATCCGGATATTGGCGAAGGTGCCGCGCATCATCACTTCGTGATTACCGCGGCGCGAGCCATAGGAGTTGAAGTCGCGAACCGGCACCTGGTTGTCGGTCAGGTACTTGCCCGCAGGCGTGGTTTCCTTGAACGAGCCAGCCGGGGAGATGTGGTCGGTCGTGATCGAATCGCCCAGCACCGCGAGGATCCGCGCGGCTTCGACATCCTCGATCTCGCCAGCTTCCATGCCCATGCCCTGGAAATAGGGCGGGTTCTGAACATAGGTCGAGCTTGCGGGCCAGTCATAGGTCAGGCCAGCGCCAGCATCGATGCCCTGCCACATCTCGTCACCAGCAAAAACATCGGCGTATTTCGACTGGAAGGCTTCGCGGGTCACGGTCTTCTCGACCAGCTCGGCGACTTCCTGTGAGCTCGGCCAGATGTCCTTGAGATAGACCGGGTTGCCGTTCTGGTCATTGCCCAGCGGTGCGGTCGTGATGTCGACATTCATGTCGCCAAGGATCGCATAGGCGACGACGAGAGGCGGCGATGCGAGGTAATTTGCCCGCACATCCGGGTTCACGCGGCCCTCAAAGTTACGGTTGCCCGACAGGACCGAACACGCGATCAGGTCGTTCTCGTTGATGGCCTTGGAAATCTCGGTCGGCAGCGGACCCGAGTTGCCGATACAGGTGGTGCAGCCATAGCCAACGAGGTTGAAGCCGAGCTTGTCGAGCCCGGTTTGCAGGCCAGCGGCTTCCAGATATTCCGACACCACTTTCGAGCCAGGCGCCAGCGAGGTCTTGACCCAAGGCTTACGGGTCAGGCCCTTTTCAGCGGCTTTTTTCGCCACGAGACCGGCTGCGATCATCACATACGGGTTCGAGGTGTTGGTGCAAGAGGTGATCGCGGCGATCACCACATTACCGTCCTTGATGAAATAGTCGGTGCCCTCGACATTGGCTTGCTTGGCCAGGGAGCCCGATGCGGTCGGAGCGGGGCCTTCATCGGCCATGTCCTTGGCTTCGGCCGAGATGTCGATGCCGCGTTGTTCACCGAGCAGTTTGGTGAAGCTCGAGGCTGCCTCGCTCAGATTGATGCGGTCCTGCGGGCGTTTCGGGCCAGAGATCGCCGGCTCGACCGTGCTCATATCGAGCTCGAGCGTGTCGGTGAACATCGGCTCATCGCCGCTCTCGCGCCACATGCCGTTGGCCTTTGCATAGGCTTCGACAAGGGCGATGCGGTCTTCGTCGCGGCCCGAGACACGCATGTAGCGCAGCATCTCTTCGTCGATCGGGAAGAAGCCGCAGGTCGCGCCATATTCAGGCGCCATATTGGCGATGGTGGCACGGTCGGCCAGCGGCAGCACGTCGAGGCCTTCGCCGTAGAATTCGACGAATTTGCCGACAACGCCCTTCTGGCGGAGCATCTCGACGACACGCAGCACCAGATCGGTCGCGGTGACGCCTTCCTTGACCTTGCCGGTGAGTTTGAAGCCGACCACTTCGGGAACCAGCATCGAGACCGGTTGGCCGAGCATTGCAGCTTCCGCCTCGATCCCGCCAACGCCCCAGCCGAGCACGGCCATACCATTGACCATGGTGGTATGGCTGTCGGTACCGACCAGTGTATCCGGATAGGCAACGAGCGCACCGGCTTGATCGGTGTCGGTCCAGATGCCTTGAGCGAGATATTCGAGATTGACCTGGTGGCAAATGCCGGTGCCCGGCGGCACGACGCGGAAGTTCTCAAACGCGCCCTGGCCCCATTTCACAAAGGTGTAGCGCTCGCCATTGCGCTCATATTCGCGATCGACATTGAGCTGGAAGGCACGCGGGTTGCCAAATTCATCCACCATCACCGAGTGGTCGATGACCAGATCCACCGGGTTGAGCGGGTTGATCTTCTTCGGGTCACCCCCGAGGGCAACCATCGCATCGCGCATGGCGGCCAGATCGACCACAGCCGGAACGCCGGTGAAATCCTGCATCAGCACGCGGGCCGGGCGGTAGGCGATCTCATGCTCGACCTTGCCGCCTTGGGTCAACCAGGTGACGAAGGCACCGATATCGGCATCGGTGACCGTGGTGCCGTCGAGATGGCGCACCAGGTTTTCCATGACGACCTTCAGCGATTTGGGCAGCTTGGCCACATCGCCCGCAGCAGCGAGGTCGTAATAGGCGTAAGTCTTGCCTGCGACGGTAAGGTCCTTGCGATATTTCTGGCTATCAGCGCCGACTTCGATGGCCATGGGCACTCCCTTGCTTGATGTTGCGCGAATACGGGCGCCCGAAACCAGACCGAGAAATTGGCGAACAATCCAATCTCGACGGTCTTGCTCAAGCGCGCGGATTCACATGTTGCTCCATGGCGCCTCTATGACGCAGGCATGGCGCTGTGGCAATATGGCGTGTGCAATTGGTGCCGGGCGAATGGTCACGGCGGCGTAATTTTCTTGCGTGCTTTTCATTCATCCTCTGGCGCGGTAGCAGGAGAGCATGAAGCTAGAAGCCCACGCAATCTCCTGCATTCGCGGCGGTCGCCGCGTGTTTTCGCGGATCTCTTTCGCTATCGAGGCGGGGGAAGTGCTGATTCTGCGCGGGCCCAATGGTGCGGGCAAATCCAGCCTGCTCCGGTGTCTGTCTGGCCTGGTCCCTTTGGCTGGTGGGTCGGTGACGCTCAGCGGTTTGTCCGAGGAGGTCCTCGATTTGTCAGACGATCGTGAGACGATGCAGAGCCAGTTGGCTGCGATCGGGCATCTCGATGCCGTCAAGCCCGGCTTTACAGTGGCGGAAAACCTGCGCTTCTGGGCCCGGATCTGGGGCGAGAACGACAATGCCGAGGCGCGGGTGGCAGCGGCCTTGACCCGCTTTGGCCTCGATCACATCGCACAAGGGCTGGCGGCGCATTGTTCGGCCGGGCAGAAGCGGCGCCTGGGGCTCGCGCGGCTGAGCGTGGCAGCGCGCCCGATCTGGCTGCTTGATGAACCAACCGTCTCGCTCGATGCGGCCTCGGTGGCGGTCTTCGCCGATCTGGTGCGCGCGCATTGTGCAAAGGGTGGGATGGCGATTGCGGCGACGCATATCGATCTGGGCCTTGAGGCGGCGCGTGAATTGGTGCTTGAGGCGGCCCCGCGCGGTGTGCAGATGGATGAGGCGAGCGACGATCCCTTTCTTGATGAGGGCGCGTGGATTTGATGTTCGGATGAGGAACGGTTGATGACCTCGATCTTCTGGAGAGATCTGGCGCTTGCGTTTCGTATCGGCGGCGGTGCCGGGCAAGCGCTGGTCTTCTTTCTGTTGGCGGTGACGCTGCTGGCCTTCGGTACGGGCGGTGAGCCGGATGTTCTGCGCAGCGTCGCGCCCGGCGCGCTCTGGGTCTTTGCCCTGCTGTCCTGCCTGCTTTCGCTCGATCGGTTGTTTCAGGCCGATGTCGAGGACGGCTCGATGGACGGGTTGATGCTGGCGAGCACGCCGCTCGAAGCGGTCGTGCTGGCCAAGGCAGCGGCGCATTGGGTGACCACCGGACTGCCGATGATCCTTGCCGCGCCGATCCTGGCGGCCTTGCTCAACCTCGAACCGGCCGCCTATGGCATGCTGATCCTGTCGCTGGCGATCGGGACCCCGGCGCTCTCGCTGATCGGGGCGATTGGGGCTGCGTTGACCGCGAGCGTTCGACGCGGCGGCATGTTGCTCTCGCTGCTGGTCTTGCCGCTTTATATTCCGACCCTGGTCGCTGGCGCGATGGCGGTGCGTGCTTCGGCTGCCGGGTTTGAAGCCTGGCCCTATCTGGGAATGCTGAGTGCGATCACCCTTGGCTGCGCCGCGCTGGCGCCTTTTGCCTCGGCTGCGGCATTGCGGATCACGCTCTCATGATGTCTTCGCCCCATTCCTCGCTTGAGCCGAAGCGATCCGCACATTAGGACTTTTTCATATGAGCACATCCTTCTGGTCCTTCGCCAATCCGAACAAATTCATGCGCCTTTCGGGGGCGCTCTTGCCATTTACGGCAGTGATCGCCGCCGCGCTGATTGTGGTCGGCCTGTTCTGGAGCCTGTTCGCCACCCCGTCCGCGGAACTGCATGGACAGGGGGTGAAGATGCTGTTCGTGCATGTGCCCGCCGCCTTCTTCTCGATCAATGTATACGGGATGATGGTGGTGGCGAGCCTGATCGGGCTGGTCCGCTCGCATCCGGTCTCGCATCTGGCCGCTAAATCCGCGGCGCCGATCGGGGCGGCCTTCACCCTGCTCGCGATCGTAACCGGCGCGCTGTGGGGCATGCCGGGATGGGGCAGCTACTGGGAATGGGATGCGCGGCTCACCTCAATCCTGATCCTGCTGTTCTTTTATCTGGGCTATATCGCGCTGTGGAATGCGATCGAGGATCCGGTCAAGGCGGCGGATCTGGCGGCGATCCTGTGCCTTGTCGGGTCAATCTTCGCCTTTCTCGCCCGCTATGCCTCGCTGCTGTTTCCGACCCTGCATCAGGGCTCGAGCCTGAGCGTCGATGCCGATACCAATGTCGATAACAGCTTCTATTATCCGCTGCTGGTGATGATGGTCGGCTATTTCTTTGTCTTCGTGACGCTGCTGCTCGTCAGTGTGCGCACCGAGATCCGGGCTCGCCGAGTGCGCGCGCTGCGTCTGGCCGAAAGGTGATTTGCGATGCTGCCTGATTTTGGCGATTACAACATTTACATCTGGCCTTCCTACGGTGTCACGATCCTCGTTCTGGGGGCGCTGACGGCCTGGATCCTCTACCGCAACGCCAAGGTGCGCGCCGAGCTCAAAGCGCTTGAGGATCGCCGGGCAAAGCAAAAGGACGCAGCATGAAACTCAAGGCGCTCATCCCGCTTGCTCTGATTGCGGCGCTGCTGGCCTTGTTTGCCGTGCAATTGATGTCCGGCCGTGGCTCGACCCTGCCTTCGGCGCTGCTCAACCGACCGGTTCCCGAGTTCACGCTGCCCAAGCTTGATGCCGCTCAGGAAACCGTGAGCAACACCGATCTCGCGGATGGCCGGGTGACGGTGCTGAACATGTGGGCCTCCTGGTGCGGGCCCTGCCGTGTCGAGCATCCCGAGCTGATCCGGCTCAAGGAGCTGGCCCCGGATGTCCGGCTCATCGGCTATAATTACAAGGACACGCAGGTAAAGGCGCGGCAGTTCCTTTCCCAGCTCGGCGACCCGTTCGACGATATCATCGTCGATGCCTCGGGCAGCGATGCCTTGCGCTGGGGCGTTACCGGCGTGCCGGAGACCTATGTGATCAACGGACAGGGCCGGATCATCTACAAGCATACCGGGCCGCTCAATCGGGCGATCATCAGCAATCCCTGCCAAGGCTCGCTCGACGGGGTCTTGCGCGGGCTTGGCATGTCGGATTGCGAATATCCGGTCAACGATCTCGAAGAGATCTTGCTGCCGGTGATCGAGAAGGCGCGTCAGGGCTGAGGGCGCGCGGCGCCGCTCAGGCTTGTTCCTGCTCTTCCTCGATCAGGTAGCGGTTCATCACGAAGCTCTGGCTGATCGTGAAGACGAGAGTGATCGGCAGATAAAGGAAGGTCTTCGCGTTCACCCAGGTGTCATCATCTTGCGTGCGCCAGATCACCTCGTTCAGAACCGCCATGGCGACGAAATAGATCGTCCAGTTGCGGGTCAGCACCCGCCAGCCAGCCTCGCGCAGCGGCACCAGTTCTTCGAGCAGATATTTCAGATAGCTCTGCCCGCGCAGGATGCCGACCAGCAGCACGCCGCCAAAGGCGAGATTGACCAGGGTCGGCTTGAGCTTGATGAAGTCCTTGTCGCCGAGCAGAAGCGTCAGCGCCCCGAGGCTCATCACGACCACAAAGGTCACGATCTGCATCTTCGAGATCTCGCGGGTGAATGCCCACATGATCCCCATTGCCGCCGCCATGGTCACCATCAGCGTGCCAGTGGCGATCAGCATCGCGCGCAACTCGCCCTCACCCATGCCCTCGTCACCGCCATCGCGAAACATCCGATAGGCGATGAAGAACGCGGCCAGCGGTCCGATCTCCAGAACCAGTTTCACGAGCGGATTGAGCTTTCGGGCTTGAGGCGTTGGGGATTGAGGCGTTGGTGTTTGAGACATTCGTCACTCCAGGTGAAATCTACGGCCCACTTACGCAATTTCGAGGCCGTTCGCTAGGGATCGGCACGCAACATTCGCATGAAGCCACGGTGCGAGGGGCAAGGCGGCGAACGCCCTGCCCCTCACGATGTCGGGTCAGTTTTGGCGCCCCAAACGCTCGAGCAAGACGAGCGAGCGGTTGAGGTGGTAGATCGCCGCCGAGTCGGGCTGCGGACGAATGACGCTTTGGGCGCCATGCGCATCCCAGAACGGTTGCCAGAACGCATCCCAGCGCTCGCTCATCAAGGCCCGCGCGATGGTGCGATCATTGAACGCGACCAGTGGCACCGGGCCCTGACGCCGCAGCCATTCCTCGACCGCGCTAAGGACCTGAGGCGAGACCGGGCTGTTGCTCGGGCCATAGAGCTGATTGACCAAGCCTTCGCCCATCGACGCATGCGAGGCCACGATCTCCAGCGTTGCCACACGCTGGCCGCGATCACGGATCGAGAAGATCAGGCAATGCCCCGCCGCGACCTTGGCCGCATAGGAACCCACACAGTGGTTCATGACCCGCCCTTCATCCTCGAGCGCGCTTGCCGTGGTCAGGGGCACGAAGTTCATGCCCTTGACCTTTTGTCCTTCGGTCCATTTGCGGGTCACCCGCGGCAGGTCCAGACAACGCTGGCTGAGCACGCGCAGCAGCCACTCCCCGATCTCCAGCGAGGCGGAGAGCAGCGGCATCCGCGGGTTCCACCGCGCATCGATCAGCGCCGAGCGCTTCTGGCGACTGTTTTGCCGGGAATACCAGGCAAAGGCAGCAAGCAGTTCGACCAGCGCCGGATCGGCGGATGCCACACCGGGCTTGCGCTTGTAGATCGGCAGTCCGGCGATCCACAGGACGAATTTCTCGTCCCCGCAAGTCATCGCCCGATCGACCCAGGCGAGCCATTGGCCATAATTGGCCGGCCCTTCCGGGAGCGCATTGACGATCTTGCGCGCGAACCCTTCCTCAGCCCCGCAGATCCCGCCCGAAAGCGGCTCGGCAAAGGCTTCGGGCGGCAGACGCCGCATCCAGAATGGCAGATCCAGCGCCTGAGCGACCTTCTTCAGGCTCTCACCATTTTTCACCATTTGCACAGCTTCTCCGCGTTGCGCGGGGGAGCCGTACCCTGACACCAGCGCGAAGGCGGCGGCGGGAAAAGTGCCAATGAGGTCCCCGAGCCGCGAAGAAGTCTTCGCGAGCTTGCGCAGCCGACGTTGATACGGCTTTGCATACCGTTTGATCTCGGTTTCGAGGGGAACCCCACGCCCGCCGACCGGCTTCGCGAGCACTTGCTCGGCAGCCATGGCCGTTCTCCTGCAAGCCCGGAAATGCCGATCAAGGCATCGCGAGCGCGTTCAGATACCGGTGCCGCCGAAGCCACACCGAAAAAAGCGGGTTAATTGTGGGAGGTGAGCCTACGCTCGATCAGGCTGACGCGGTCAGCTTTCCTGAGCGCCGGAGGCAAGGCGATCGACGCAATGCCACCGCTCACCCGACGGTCTTCCGTCTAAGTTTTGCGGGCCATGGTCCATTCAGTCACCTTCTCCAGTTGCGCACAGTGATTGCGTTCAGGGTTTGGGTTGCGTCCGGCGCTGCCTTGCGCTCGAGATCGAGCGATTGCGCCGCTCTATACCGCAGGTTCATCGCGGTGAAAGGTGGATGCCTTGATTCGGCGGCGAGGTAAAGGCAACTCCTGCCGCGAACCTGCCGTAAATCCGAAAGCTGTTGCGCGTAATCTTCGGTGAAACGGTGCTCAGCGCGTCATGGTTGCGCAAAGCTGAGCCCACATGCCGTTCGGTTAACCAGTTGTTACGCGTTTTTGAAGATGCTCCCGAGCAGGAACCGTCTGCCTTGAGGAGCTTGGCCATGATCGCCGCCAGGAAAACACGCTTGCGTCTCGCTGCGATTGCCGCCGCTGCATTTGCCCTTTGCACCGCCACGCAGGCTTACGCGCAAGAGGCGCAGGTGCGCGGCGTGCTCAAAGCCTCGAAGGTCGCAACTCTGGCCAGTGAAACCGGCGCCCGCATCCTCGATCGCCCCTATTCGGTCGGCGATGCGGTTGAGGCTGGCGCTGTGATCGTTTCCTTCGATTGCCGGCGCATCGAGGCGGAGAAAAAGGCAGCGATTGCCGAACAACGCTCGGCCCATTCAGAGCTCAAGCAGCAGCGGACGCTGAAATCCTACGGCGCTACGGGGGCGATGGATGTTCAGCTCGCCGAAGCAAAAGCCGCAGCAGCGAATGCGCGGCTGGAGGCCATCGACGCCGAGAAAAGCACTTGCGAGATTACAGCGCCCTTCGCGGGGCGGGTTTCCGATGTCTACGCCTATCCGCATGAGACCGTTTCGGCGGGACAAGAGATCTTGACGCTGATCGGTTCGCAGGATCTGGAGATCGATCTGATCGTGCCCTCGATCTGGCTGCGCTGGTTGCGCCCCGGCGAGCCGTTCACTTTCGTGATTGATGAGACCGGGACCGCCCATACTGCTCAGGTGCTGCGGGTCGGGGCGCGGGTTGATCCGGTCAGCCAGACCATTCAAGTGATCGCGCAACTGGTCGAGCAGCCCGAGCTTGTGCTGTCGGGCATGAGCGGCGTGGCCAATTTCGACATGCCGCTTGCGGATACCGGAGAGATTTCGGGTCAAGGCGGGGCGGCGCAATGATGAAGCCGGAAACGGGGCAGCAAAGCGCTCGGGTTCCTCGCCCCGCGGGTGATCCGACCCATCTGGCGCCTGAGGCGGCCTTGACCGGTCGGCTCGAGGGCGCGGAGAAGCCTGCGCCATCGCCGCGTCATTCGCATGCGGCAGCCCGTGCCGCGCAGACCCCGCCGCCCAAGCGGCAATCAACCGGCAGCTCGCAACGTGTCGAGCAGCTCTTGCAGCTCGAGGAAGCCTTTCGCAGCGCGGAGACGATCTCGGCGCTTTGGTATCAGTTGGCCAATGCCAGTCGGCGCATCGTGCCCTATGGAACGGCGATCATCCTGACCAGCGACGAAGTCAGGCTGCTGCGCAAGAACGCGCAATATCGGGTATCTGCGGCGGCGAATGTGCAGGTGGTTGACCGGACCGCGCCGCTGATGCGGGCGTTTGAGCGGGTGGTCAATGAAGTAGAGCAGCCCCTTGTCGAAGGCAGTTTCGAGCTCGATGCACAACTGGGCCGCGAAGGTCTCGTTGCCATCGGCATGGCGCCTGGCGAGTATCCCTTTCAGCATTGCCACCTGATCCCGGTCATTGAGCGTGGTCTGGGGCTTGGGGCGATCGTCTTCGCGCGAAAGGCACCCTTTGCGCCGGGTGAGATCGCCGGGTTGCAGCGCATCGTGCGGGCCGCTGCCCATGCCTGGTGGGCGATGGGCGGAGCGAGGCAGGCGAGAGCCTCGGGTTGGCTGACCCTCGGTATGCGGGTGGCCGGGCTGTTGTCTCTGCTGGCGCTCTTCGCGTTGCCGGTCCCGATGACGGTGCTCGCTCCAGCAGAGGTCGTTGGGCGCGATCCCGCGGTTGTGACCGCGCCCTTGAGTGCCAGTATCAAGAAAATCCTCGTTGCGCCCAATCAGGTCGTCTCCCCCGGAACGGCCCTGTTCGAGCTCAATGATACCGATCTGCGCAATGCCTTCGATCTGGCAGAGCGTGAGGTTGCGGTTGCGCAATCGAAGCTTCACACCGCCAAACAGGCGGCATTCGTTGATCCGCGCGGAAAGAAGGAAGTCGCGATCGCCAAGGCCGAGTTGGAGCTTGCCGAGCGTCGGCGCGACTATGCGGCCGAGCGTCTTTCTCAGGTGGTTGTCAGCGCGTCCTCTGGCGGGGTCGTCCTGTTCTCGAGCGTCGATGACTGGACCGGCAAACCGGTCTCGATCGGCGAGCGGGTGATGGAGATCGCGGACCCGGCGCAGGTCGAGATTGTGATGGCGTTGCCCTCCAATGATGCGGTCTCCCTGCCCGAGAAGGCGATGGTGCGGGTGTTCCTCGATGCCGACCCGCTCAACCCGCTCAGCGCTCATTTGTCCGAGCGTGCTTACCGCGCCGAGGAAGCTGATGGCGGTGTGCTCGCCTATGAGATGACGGCACAGATTTCTGAAGCCGAAACCATCGTCCCGCGCATCGGGCTGCGGGGAACGGCGCGGATCATCGGCGATCAGACCACGCTTGGATATTGGTTGTTCCGTCGCCCGCTATCCTATCTGCGCCAATTGACGGGGGTCTGATGTGGTGAGCGCTGCCCAAGCCTTGCTGCCAGCCCTGCGCGAGGAGCTTCGGCTCTATGATGGGCCGCAGGACTGGAGCGGTGCGCGCAGCTATCTGCTTTATGATCCGAATGTGCATCGCCATTTGCGCATCGGGCAGCGCGCCTTTGACATCCTCGCGCTTTGGGGCTCGATCACCATTCCCCAGATGCAGCAAAGGTTTCTCGATCGCTATGGCGAGCCCTTGCAAGAGCAAGAGCTCGCGGCGCTGGTGGATTTCGCGCAGTCAAATAATCTGACCCAAGCGAGCGATCCGGCCTCGCTCGAGACGCTGCATCGCCGCACGCGGCGCGGTCTGCTCACCGAGATCGTGCACCGCTATCTCTTCTTTCGGGTACCGCTTTTTCAGCCGGAGAAAACCCTGAGTGCCTTTTACCCGCTGGTGGCACCCTTGTTCTCCTATCTGGCGCTGGGGATCTGGCTGGTGCTGTTTTCGTTGGCCCTGTTTCTGGTCTCGCGCCATTGGGACGTCTTCCTGGGCACGTTTCTGGACTTTTTGACCCTTGAAGGCGCGCTGATCTATGGCGGATCGCTGATCGTGATCAAGGCTTGCCATGAGCTTGGGCACGCTTTCGCCGCGCATCGCTATGGCGCGAAAGTGCCAGTGATCGGCGTTGCCTTTATCGTGCTGTTTCCAGTCTTATACACCGACACGACCGACGCTTATCGGCTCCGCTCACGTGCGCAGCGTTTTGTTGTCAATACTGCCGGGATCGCGGTGGAGTTATGGATCGCGGTTCTGGCGAGCCTGCTTTGGGCGATCTTGCCCGAAGGCCCCTGGCGCAGCGTCGCTTTCGTCGCCGCTTCGAGCTCATGGATCATGAGCCTGGCGGTCAACCTCAACCCGTTCATGCGCTTTGACGGCTACTACATCCTCTCGGATGTGCTCAATGCCCCGAACCTGCATCAGCGCGCCTTTGCTTTCGGGCGCTGGAAGCTGCGTGAGTGGTTGTTCGATTTGCGTCATCGTCCCCCCGAGCCGGTACCAGTCGCGTTTCGACAGTTTCTGATCGGCTTTGCCTGGGCGATCTGGATCTATCGCCTGTTTTTGTTCATTGGCATCGCGCTTTTGGTCTACTCGACCTTTTTCAAGCTGCTCGGCGTGGCCCTGTTCTTCGTCGAGATCCTCTGGTTCATCGCCTCTCCCGTCTATCGCGAAGTAAAGCAGTGGTACGAAATGCGACATGAAATTCGCCGCCGTCCTCGGTCCTTGACCACCCTGACCATCCTTTTCGCGATCATCGCCGCTTGCTCGGTACCGCTTCCCGGAAGCGTGAGCTCGGTGGCGGTGCTTTCGGCGGCGCGCGAGACGGCGCTCTATGCGCCCCGAGAAGCGCAAGTGACACAAGTGCTGGTCGAGCGCGGGCAGGAGGTCGCTGCCGGCGCGCCGCTCTTGCTCCTGACATCGCCTGAACTGGAAAATGCTTGGGCCCTCGCGCAAAAAGAGCTTGAGCTGCTCCTCATCCAACAGCACCGGGTTCTGGCGGACCCTGATCGCTCCGATGAGCGCTTGATCATTGATCAAAAGATCGAGGCCGTACGTACAAAGCTCACCGGGCTTGCCCATGCGCGCGAGGAGCTGGCGCTGCGGGCCCCCTTTGACGGGATCGTGCGCGAGATGGCCCCCGGACTGCGCGCGGGGCGTTTTGCCGCTCCTTCGGAATCGCTGTTGGTCCTGATCAGCCCGGAGCGCGGGCGGATCCAGGCGATGGTTGATGAGTATCAACTTGGGCGCATCGACCAATCGCAACCGGCCCAATTCATTCCCGATGATCTGGCTCTGGACAAGATCGAGGCCGAATTGCTCGAAATCACTCCGGCTGCGGTCGGCGAGCTGCCAAATCCTGTCTTCAAATCCGACCATGACGGCCCCGCCCATTTCGAACAAACGGGGCAGGGGAAGAGCAGGATCGTCAATTCTGTATTTCTGGTAGAGCTTCAGGCGCAAAATACCCGCGTTAATACCCTATATGGCGAAGTAATTGGTAGGATTCAGATCGAAGCACAACCTAGAAGTGTGTTTTCGCGCATTTATGGTCGCGTCCACATGGTTTTGATCCGAGAATTCTCGGCCTGATCTTTTTCAGTTAGCAAATAATTAGGTTTGAAAACCTTTTCGGCGGGCCGAGCGAGGTTACGCTCCCTTAACTCCCCCAACCTATACTGACGCTAGGAAATTCCTCATTCGCCGAATGGTCTGGATGTTTATGCGTCAGCAACTGCGGAAAATTGCACGGGTCACAACCCGTTCAGGGCGGCTCGCCGTTCTGGGCGGGGCGTTGCTGCTTTCCGCCTGCACGGTCGAGCCTGAGCCGATCGAGACGCATGAGTTGCGCAAGATGATGACGGCGCAATTGACCGAAGTCCTTGATCAGCAAGAGCCGGTGGCGCGCCCGATCGATCTTTCCGAGGCGATTGCCAGAGCGATCCGCTATAATCTCGATCACCGCGTCCGGGTTCTCGAACATATCCTGGCCAGCGAAGAGATTTCGATCTCCGGCTATGACATGTTGCCGACCCTTGCTGCTAAGGCCGGGTTGAGTGAGCGAAGCAATCAGCCCGGCACCAGCAATGTCGCACAGTCTCAAGAAGAGCAGGTGCGCACGGCAGATCTTGAGGCGAGCTGGAGCGTGCTTGATTTCGGCCTGTCCTATGTGCGCGCACATCAATCCGCCGATCGGGCTCTGATCGCCAGCGAGCAACGGCGCAAGATCGTTGGCCGTATCATCGAGGATGTGCGTAGCGCCTATTGGCGCGCGGTGAGCGCTCAGCGCCTGCTGGTTCAACTGGCGACGCTGGAAGGGGATATCGAGAAAGCGCTGCGCAAATCGCGCGATCAATACGCCCAGCGCCGGACATCGCCCCTCGCGGCGGTGACCTATCAGCGCGAATTGATGCTGATCCGTGAAAAGATCCTGTCGCTGCAAACCGATCTTTCGGTCTCGAAAGCCCAGCTTGCGACTCTGATGAACATGCCGCCGAGTGCGCGCTTCGCGCTGGTAGTGCCCGATCGCAACGCGCAGATCCCTCAGCTTGAGGAAGATCGGCTGGCTCTCATCGCGACCGCGCTCGAAAGCCGGCCCGAGCTGCGCGAGGCGGCCTATGAGATCCGGATCGAGAGCCAGGAAGACATCGCTTCGATCTTGCAATTACTGCCCAACGCCTCGCTCTTTGCCGGGGTCAGCTATGATGCGAATGCATTTCTGATCAACAATCAATGGGCCGATTATGGTGCGCGGGTGAGTTGGAACCTGCTGAAGCTGGTGCGGCTGCCCGATACGCTCAAGCGCAATGAATACCGCCGCGAATTGATGATCCAACGCGCTGCTGCGACGACCCTGGCGGTGATCTCTCAGGTGGATGTCGCGGTGATCCGCTTTGAGCATCTTGCGCGGGAGCTGCGCGCGGCTGAAGAGAAGGCGCAGGTTCAAGACCGGATCCTCGAGCAGATCACCGCTGCCTTTCGCGCCGGTCAGGTCTCCGAACAGACATTGCTGCGCGAGCGGATGAACCAGCTTGTGAGCCAAGTGCAATTCGATGTTGCCTATGCGGATGTCCAGAACGCCTACGCAAATATTCTGGCGGCGGTTGGCTCCGATCCCTATAGCGCCGCGCTGTCGGACGGCGGAACGATTGCGCAGATGGCGCAGGCGTTCCGTGACGTGGGCGGCGAGATGCAGGAGATCGCGCTGTCCTCCTTGCCCCGCAGCAACGCTGAGGCGCTCGCTTCCGATGAGCTGGACCAACTCGCAACATTGGCCGGACTGGCTGAAAGCGATGCGAGCGTGCAGCAAGCGCAAGCGCCGGTACCGCCCGAGCAGGACAGTTTCATGACCGGCGATATCGCTTTGCCGGAGCGGCGCGAAGAGCCGGTGCGCAGTGATGCTCTCGTCATCGCGCAACCCGCCGCGCTCGAAACCGGCCAGATCCAGCCCGCAGCGAGCCGCTCAACAAGCCTGCCCAAGCCAAGCTTTCGCTACGTCGTTTCGACCTTTCTGGGTGACCTGGTGATCACGCCTGCGCGGGTGATGGAGCGCGATTGAGGTTGACGGCCTTCCCCCGCGCCCCGAGCGCGAAGGGTCGGCCCAATAGAGCAGAAATACCGAGCGCGCCGCGCATGAAAGGGACATTTCTCCTTCGATCGAGGCGCCGCATCAGATGATTGGATAGTGATCATGGCCCAAAGCCCCAAGGCTGGACAGCAGGCATCGGACGCTCAGGTCAAACAGGCTCAGGTAAAGCAAGCTCTTGGCCTCATGGCTCTGGAGCCGCGCATCCTCCTTGATGCTGCCGCGGTCGCGACAGGGGCCGAGGTGCTCGACGATACCCAGCAGCAGGATATCGCCGCGAGCGATGATGCCCCCTTGTCGGCGGAGGTCGAAGCGCTGGCGGCCGGATTGATGGAAGGGGTCAGTGAGAGCCGGGTCGAGATCGTTTTCGTCGATCCCAGTGTTCCCGATCTCGAAACCTTGCTGGCCGATCTCGATGAGAATGCGCAGGTCATCTATCTCGATCCGGACCGCGATGGTGTCGAGCAGATCGCGGAGCATCTGGAAAACCGGGTCGAGATCGACGCGGTGCATATCGTCTCGCATGGTGATCCCGGGCGGCTGCAACTGGGTTCGGCGACATTGGATCTCGCCAGTATCCAAGGGGACCATGCCGACGAATTGAGCACTATCGGCGCGGCGCTCTCTGAGGGCGGGGATATCCTCATCTATGGCTGTGACTTTGGCGGCGATGAAAGCGGTCAACTTGCGGTCGACGCGCTGGCGGAAGCGACCGGGGCGGATATTGCGGCATCGAGCGATACGACCGGGCATGAGAGCCTTGGCGGTGACTGGGAGCTGGAGACGACCATTGGCTCGATCGAAGCCGAGATCGTGATCGACCTGGAGACGCAAGGGACCTGGACCCATACCCTCGACACCGTACAGTTTCAGCAAGGGAGCAACGGTTATACCGGCACCAGCGATACCGAGCTCGATCGGCTGAGCGGGAGCACCTCCTTTGGCAGCGCAACGACCCTGCGGGTCGATGATGGCAGCCCGAATGACGAACAGATCCTGATCAAGTTCGATGACATCTTCGGCAACGGCGCCGGTCAGATCGCCTATGGCTCGACCATCACCTCCGCGAGCCTGAAATTCTACGTGTCAGGCACCGATGCCGGGGAAACCGTGCAAGTGCACCGGATGCTGACGAACTGGACGGAGAGCTCGACTTACAACTCCTTGAACAACGGCGTTTCAGCCAATGGCACGGAGGCGGCCGTTGCCGCGTCGGGCACGCTCGACGCCGGGCTCGGTGGAACCCAGATCATCTCCGGGCTCGAGGCGGATGTGCAGGCCTGGCTCGATGGCGCGAATAATTATGGCTGGGTGATCGATACCGGCTCGACCGGCGCGATCGATTGGGAGGTCTATAGCTCCGAGAATAGCACGGCCGGGGCGCGCCCGATCCTCGAGGTCACCTTCACCCCGCCCGCGCCGCAAGCCCCCGATATCGTGGTGCCGTTCGAGGATTTCGACGGCGTGGCCGGTGAGCAGATCGTTATCCCGGTCGATACCCAGTTTTCCGACGTGAATGGCGACACGCTGACCTTCTCGGTTTCCGGCCTGCCAAGCGGGCTGAGCTATAATGCTGTGTCGGGTCAGATCGAGGGCTCGCTACCGGCGGATGCGGCGACGGCCGGTCCCTATACTGTGACAATCACCGCCGATGATGGCACCGGCTTCACCACTGATGCAGTGTTCACGATCAGCGGCCATGATCCGGCGACTGGCTCGCTCAGCGGAAGCTGGAGCGTGAACACCTCGACCGATGTGGCGACCACGACGCTCGGCAACGGGGTCGGCGTCACGGTTTCGGGGACGGCGGGTTCAGGCGGTGCGTTCGAGATCAATTCAACCACGACACTGACCAGCAACGCCGTCTATGGCGATGCCGCGGTTCAGGGCGCGACGGCGCTCGATATGGGTTTTTACTGGGATATGACGCCCGAAGGCTCGGGGGATGCGGCGAGCGATGACGCGGCTTCGGGTACGATGACCATCACGTTCAGCGAAGACGTGGTCGACCCGATCCTTTATTTCGACCGCATCGGCGGGCACGGCAATTACATCTCCAATTCGGCTGACTTCACCGTCCTGACCGCCGGCATCACGCTCGAAGAGATCTCCGGCAACAAGCAATTCGAGGTCGATGAGGGCGCTGGCAGTATCGAGCGCACGGTGGGTACGACGCTCAATACTTCGGCGGGCACAGCTTCAACCCATGATCCGCTCGAGGGTACCTCTGCGGGTGCCGTGCGGCTCAAGGGGACGTTCTCCACCGTTACCTTCCAGATCGATCCGGCAAGCGGCTCGATCGAGGGAGCGGGCGGCGACGGGTTCTCGCTCGCGATCCAGGTCAATGCCGCGCCGGATGCCACCGATGACACCGCAACCGCGCAACCGGGCTCGGCCGTGAATGTCGATGTACTGGCCAATGACAGCGATGCCGAGGGCGATGCGATGGCCGTCAGCGCCATCGTCGATCCGTTCGATGCCTCCGAGACCGCGATCTCGGTCGGCTCGCCAGTCACGCTCAATTCGGGGACCGTGGTCGCGCTCAATGCCGATGGCACGCTCGACGTGACGCTCGCCAGCGGCACCTGGCCTGAAGAGAGTTTCTCCTATATCGTGACCGACACTTTCGGCGGGCGCGGCACCGGCTCGGTGACAGTGCAGGTCGATGTCGATGGCGACGGGCTCGGCGGCCTCGCCGACAAGGACAGCGATGGCGACGGGATCCTCGATCGCAACGAATACCGCATCCTGACGACTGGCGAGATTCAGTGGCTGCACAATGACGCCGGCGGCACGACCAATGCGGCGACTTTCTCGGGCGATGGCGCTTCGTTCACCTCGAGCACGTCGGATATCACCTTCGGCAGCGGTTTCACCGCCCCAACGAGTAACAGCGAGTACATCCTCTCCGGCTCGGATGCGACGACCTATGCCGAGGCGGTTGCCTATAACGAATATGTCGAGGTGAGCTTCACGCTCTCGCAAACCTCTTCGCTCGACTTCCTCTGGCATGGTCTTGCTGCCACCGAATGGGGAGCGTCGGGCGCCGGCGACTATTCGATGACCGGCCTGCTCTCGAGCGACGGCTTCGCAACCTCGGACGTCCTCTTTTCAGATGCAACGCAGGCCTCGCCCGCGCCGAACAGTTATGCCTATACCCAGCACGACACCCCCGGCACGATCCTTGAGGCCGGAACCACCTATTCGCTGCGCGTCTATCTTTATGACGAGCAGAACAGCTATTCGCCCGACAACACCCTCGCCTTTGACGATCTGAGCCTCTACCTCACGGCGATCGACCCGCTCGATACCGACAGCGACGGCGTGGCCGACCATCTCGATCTCGACAGCGACAATGACGGGATTACCGACAATGTCGAGGCGCAAAGCACGGCCGGATATGTCGCTCCCTCGGGCGTAGATGCCGATGCCGATGGGCTCGATGATGTCTATGAGGGCGCCGGCGATGCCGGGCTGACCCCGGTCGATACCGATGGCGACGGCACCGCCGACTACCTCGATGCCGACAGCGATGATGACGGTATTCTCGATATTGCCGAGCGCGGCGACGGGGCGGATTTCGCGATCGGCGGCGATTTCACTGACAGCGATGGCGATGGCCTGCTCGATCTGTTCGAGGGGGCCGATGTGGCCGATGGCTATGATGCCAATGACGAAAACATCACCGGCGGCGGCGCCTTTGCCCTCTCCGCCGATCCGGGCCTTGCGAGCGATGGCAGCAATGCCGATCCACTGACCCTCGATCTCGATTTTCGCGATGCCGATACCGACAATGACGGGATCGCCAACCCGCTTGATCTCGATGACGATGATGACGGGCTTCTGGATCTGGTCGAGACCCAAAGCGCGGTCCTGACCTACGAATTTTACGATCTCGCGATCGTGGATGGCTCGGTTGAGAACGTCCCCGGCCTCGGAGCGACCGCCACCGGGACGATCGGCGATTTCGACGTTGACACGATCTGGACGACCCACACACCGGCTGATGGCGACTATTTCGCGATCCGCTACACCGGCTATATCACCGTCAGCGAGAGTGGGACCCATGAGTTTTCGACCGGTTCGGATGATGCCAGCCAGCTCTATGTAAACGGCCAGCTTGTGGTCGATAATGACTATCTCCAGGGCTTTACCACCCGGACCGGCACCATTGATCTCGATCGCGGTACGTACACTTTCGAGGTGCGCTTCTACGAGCATGGGGGCGGGGAAGAGCTGGCCGTCGGGTATCGCGCACCGAGCGCGGGCGCGCTCGCCGATCTGCCCTTCTCGATGCTGAGCACAGATCGCGACACCGACGGCGACGGCGCCGCCGATCATCTGGACACCGATAGCGATAATGACGGTGTCGGCGACCTGTTTGAAGCGCAGACCCTGGTCGGCTATGTCGCTCCAACGGGGCTCGATAGCGATAATGACGGGCTTGATGACGCCTTCGAGAGTGGCGGGCTCACGGCGGTGGATACCGATGGCGATGGCACCGCCGATTACCTCGATCTCGATAGCGATGATGACGGTCTGACCGATGCACAGGAGCTGGCGGACGCCACGCGCGCCAGCGGTCTGTCGGGCTCGCAAAGCTTCACGGCGACGATCGACTCGCTCGATCCGGCCTCGGAAGCAGAGGACCACATCTTGCAATCGATCACTGTCGGCGGGCGCACCTATAGCGACTTTGCGCTGCCCGATGCGTTCGAGAGCTCATTCTCAAACCCGAGCGGCGCAGCCTTTCGCGATGATGGCAGCCAAGTCTTCACGGCTGCCAGCAATGCGAGCTTTGACACCGATATCCTGGGCGCTTTTCAAGGGCTGGACCTGGGTGCGTATCTCGCCATTGACGGCGCGCTGACCACGGATGACCATTACATCTTGCGCTACAACACCCCGGTTGTCGCCGGCAGGGACATGTTCATCGCCTTCACCGAGCGCAATGGCAACAACGCAGCGGTTATCGAAGCGCTGGATGCGGATGGCAATGTCATCGGCACGCTCACCGTGAATACCAGCGACTACACCGATCTGGGTCATCTGATCGAAGCATCGGGCAACCAGAACGCCCATATGGCCGTATACGCGCTTGACGATCTGGCCAGCGTCGGCAGCGAGATCCATGCACTCAAAGTGAGCTTTGCCGGATCGACCAACGACGGGCCGGACGGGAAGGTCCTGATCTTCGGTGGCGAGACGGCGCTGACCGGCGCGCATGGTTTCGATACGGATGGTGACGGGATCACCAACGCCCGCGATCTCGATAGCGATGGTGACGGGATCGCGGATGCCGCGGAGGGGTTCAGCACCAGCATTGCCAATTTTACCAGTCTGCTTGGATCGGCGAACGCGCTGGAGCCGGGCGACACTGCGGTCGTGACGAGCACGGCGGTCGGCGGCGACGCGCTGGGCACCAATGTCACGATTTCCGCCCCTGTCGAGATCGGCACCATTACCGGCGCCAAGATCTTCTCGGCCGCAGCAAGCGATACCGCCGACATCCTGCGGCTTGAGACCGGATCCACCGATCTGGGTGAGGGCTTCAGTACCTCGATGACCTTTGACAGCGCGTCGATGCTCACGATCTCGGCCGACAACACCGTGGCACCGTCCAATCTGAATAGTAGCGATCAGCTTCAATTCACCGCAATCAATGCGCCCGAGGGTTTTGAGTGGAAGGTGCTGTCCTCAGCCGACGCGTCGATTACCGTCGATGGGGCGCAGATCACGATCACGGGCACGAGTGGCTTTGCCGGATCGCAGCCCTTTGCCGAGTTTGAGATCTTCGCCAACATGCCGATCGACGGCGTGGATATCGTTTTCGAGACCATGGATCCGTCTGGGCTGTCGATCAATTCGAGCCAGTTCCGCTTCGGGCTGACCGAAGTGAGCGATACTGACAGCGATGGCGTTGCCGATTACCTTGATCTCGACAGCGATAATGACGGGATCACCGACAATGTCGAGGCACAGGCCACGGCGAGCTATACTGCGCCTTCGGGTGTCGATGCCGACAGTGATGGAATTGACGATGCCTATGGCGCCGGGTTGACCCCGGTCGATACCGATGGCGACGGCACCGCCGACTATCTCGATGCGGATAGTGATGGCGACGGGATTGCCGATATCGCCGAGCGCGGCGATGGGGCGCCGAGCTCGATCACCGACACGACCGATACCGATGGCGATGGCCTGCTCGACATTTTCGAGGGTGCCGACGCGGTCGATGACTTCGATGCCAATGACGAGAACATTGACGGCTCGGGCGATTTCGCCCTTGCACGCTCCGTGATCGTCAGCGCCGATGGCAGCGATGCCGACCCCTCAACCGCCGATCTGAAGTTCCGCGATGTCAACAGCGCGCCGGTGATCGACCTCGCCGGGACCGGCGTCTCGAGCTCGAATGTGGTCGCGATGACCGAGGGCGATGATTATGTGCTGATCGCGCAGACCACGGGCGATCTGTCGGATGTCGAGGGAGAGATTGCGAGCCTCACGGTCTCCTGGACCGGCTTTGCCGATGGAACGGACGAGACCATCCTGATCGGCGGCAATGCCCTCGATCTCTCGACCACGGCGAGCTATCAGGTGAAGGTCTCGGACAGCCTGATCGTGGATGTCGCGGTCGATGCCTCTGCCGAGCGGCTGACCATCACCCATGACACGCGCAGCTATCTGACCAATGACGAGGCGCAGGCTCTTGTGCGCTCGCTGGCCTATCGCAATCTCTCGCAGGACCCGACCGAAACCGATCGCGGCTTCATCTTCGACGCGGTCGATCTCGATGGCGCATCTGCCGCGAGCGTGACCAGCGTCGTGACGATCTCGGCGGTCAATGACGCGCCGATCCTTGACCTCGATGCGACCTCGGTGGCCGAGAGCGTGAGCGTCTCACCCTCTGAAGTGCTGGCCTTCAGCGGCGGCGATGTGGGGGTCGATCGCACCCAGTCCTTCACCTTCGATCTAGACAGTGACATGCTGCTCTCGACGGCGCAGGTCACAATCTCGCTCGAAACGATCGACAATTCCTTCCAGGTCACGCTCAATGGCGAGACCCTTTCCTATAACGGGATCGAGCTTGAATTTCAGCCCGCGGGCCAGGCCCTGCTGAAATTTGCCGACGATACTAAGCTCGTCGAACCCTCGGTCGCCAACGCCAACGATCTGCCGCGGCTCGAAGTGCGGATCACCGAAAGCGGCACCGAGTTCTGGGCAACGCGCGACAGCAGCGCGACCGTGCTGGAGCAGGTCTTCCCGGTCACCGGCTCGATCAATCTGGTCGCGCTGACCACCGGCACCAACACGCTCGATTTCACGTTGTTCGACAGCTCGAGTACTGAGTCCGCCGTGGGCGAAATCTTCGTCTCCGCCGAGCGCTCCGGCCATACCATCAGCTATACCGAGAACGCGGCTGCGCTGGAGGTCGTCTCCAGCGATGTCGCGATCACCGAACCCGAGGGCGGGACGCTGCAATCGGCCGATGTCACCCTGAGCGGTGCGGTGACCGGTGATCGTCTGTTGGTCGGAGGATCGGCGGCCGCGAGCGGTACAACGGCGCAGGGCCTTTCCTGGACGCGCACCGACAGCGCCGTCAGCTTCACCGGTGCCGGATCCGCTGCCGATTACGAAGCCGCCCTGCAACTCGTGCAATTCGAGAGCACCAGCGATACGCCCACCAACGCGCAGCGGACGGCTTCCGTCTGGGTCTCGGATGGGACTGACAGCTCGGCGGTGGCGCTTAGCGTCATCAATGTCACCCCGGTCGATGATACCGCGGTCGTGGATCTCAATGGCGCGAGCGCTGGCACCGATCACGCGGTGACCTTCACCGAGAATGGCGGAGCGGTCGCCATCGCCGCCGCCGATGCGAGCATCGACGAGTTCGGCGAGGATGATCTGTCCGCGCTCACCGTGCAGCTTTCGGGGGCACTCGCCACAGAGACAGATGCGGTTTTCGCATTTGGAGCAGGCTCCTTCTCTTATGGCACAAGCGCGACGCAGACCGTGACCTTCGGTGCGACCACGTTCCAGATCGATTATGACGGCGACGCCGAATTTGCCGTGATGAACGCCGCCGGCGGCGGCACCGCGATGCCGCGAGCCGATCTTGAAGCGCTGCTGCAAGCGGCAACCTTTGAGAACACGAGCGAGAACCCGACCGAAGGCACGCTTACAATTGAGGTCTTTGTGCAGGATCAGGGCGGGCTGATCTCGGCGGTCGCGAGCACCGATGTGACGGTCGTCGCGGTCAATGACGCGCCCACTCTCGACCTCAATGGCGCGGGAGCAGGGGCGGACCATGCGGTGAGTTTCACCGAAGGCGATGCCGGCATTGCGATCATGCCTGATGCGATCGTTGCGGATGTGGACTCGACCGTGCCGACCGTATTCATCGATGTCGATACCCTTCCCGAAGGCGATGACGAATACCTGACTATCGCCGGTCAGGTTGTGCCCTTGGAAACCGGCGCCACCTTCACGACCAGCATTCTCGGCGTCTCATTCGATATCGATATTGAGCTCGGCGAGATGCGGATCGACGAAACCGTCCCCGGCACCTCGACCCCGGCGGTGATGCAGGCGCTGCTGCGCTCGATCACTTACACCAATGCCAGCGAAGCACCCACGGCAGGTGATCGCACAATCACGGTATTGCTGCGCGATGGCGAGGGGCTCAACGGCACCCTGCGATCCACGGTGGTCAGCGTGACCCCGGTGAATGACGCCCCGGTCGGGGCGGATGACAGCATCAGCCTGGCCGAAGACACGGTGCATAGCGGAACCCTGCCAGTGGCCACGGATGTGGACGGCGACGCGCTCACCT
>JALEFY010000004.1 GCA_022760435.1 Neomegalonema sp. | reverse complement strand
GTCTAGCCCTCCCGCGCTTCCGATCCTGCGCATTGAACCGGGGGCGCATACCAGCAAGGTCAATGATTTGGCGGTGAGCGCAGACGGCGCAAGTCTCTATTCGGTCTCCGAAGATAAAACGCTGCGCCGTTGGGATTTGCAGACGGGCGCGCTGACGCAGGTGCTTCGCCCACCGATCGGGAGCCGTAATGACGGCATCCTGAGCGCGATCGATGTCATCAACTCGTCAAAGGGCGAATTGCTGATCTTCGGCGGCTATTCCGGGGAATGGGCAGGCACCAACTTCCTCTACTTCTACCGCGATGGCAAGATCGTGCATCGCAAGAGTTTCGGTGGAGCGCTGCTCGATTTCGCCCATGCAACCGAGGGCGGGAAAGCCACCATGCTTGCAGCGGCGATTTCCAATTCCACCGCCGACCTCTACGAGGTGCGGTTGATGCGTCCCAACCTCAAGGAAATTTATCGGATCAAACTGAGGTCGCGCCCGGTTGCTATTGATTTTGCTCTCGATGGGCGCTTCGCGCTCGTCACTTCGGGGGGGGACATCCAGCTCTTCCCCAATGCCAGCTTCGACGGTGCAACCAACCAGCCAATGGCGACGGCAAGTCCGCCGGGCGGGCGCACACAGGGGCTAAGCCCTTCAGTGCTTCAATTTAGCCCCGATGGCCGCTTTTTGGCGGTGGCTTACGGCAATAATCGCGTTATCGATTTGCTTGATGCTTACGATCTCAACCCACGTGCACGTCTGATCGTCAGTGGGGTCGGCGGTGTGCCAGAGATCCACGCTCTCACCTGGCAGCGCGATGCCCGCGGGCAACTCTCGCTCTGGGCAGCCGGCGGGGTTGGTGATGCCACGCGCAGCACAATCGTTCGCCATTGGCCCAATATCGCGCAGCCAGACCGCTTTCGCGATGTTGCCGTGGCGCGCAATCTGATCACGAAGCTGACGCCCTTGCCCGATGGCGGCGTGGCCTTCGCGACGGCAGACCCCTCGGTCGGGGTGATCGAGGCGGACTACTCTCTTCGTTTCAAGGAAGAGTTTCCTGGAAATGACATGCGCAATCTTTTTGAGGGAGGCTTTGCGATCCGCCCCGATGGGAGCGCGGTGAGTTTCAAGCAAAGGATCGGCTCTCAGCGGCGCTGGCAACGTTTTGACGCGCGTCGGCTTGAACTGGCGCAAGTTGATCCCGACGAAGATGGATGGATTGTCAACGAGATCCCGAAGGGTCTCGCCAATTGGCGTAATCTCGGGAGCCCCAGCTTCAATGGTCGGCGTATTGATCTGGTATCGGGAGAGTTGGCGCGCTCAGCACATCAATTGTCCGATGGGCGGATCCTTCTTGGTGCCGATTTCAGTCTTTATCTCCTGGACAAGGATGGCCGACAACTCCTGCGCCGTCCGATCGATGCGCCCGCCTATTCTGTTCTGGCGACGCAAGACGCGCAACGCGCCGTGGTCGCTTTTGGAGATGGGACCATTCGGTGGATGAATATCGGCCCTCAAGACACTCTCGACACAATCGGACAGCTCTTTGTGGCGGCTCCCGATAAATGGGTCGCGTGGCTTCCCAATGGTCGCTTTGCCGAGGCGAATGGCGGCAAGGAACTGGTTGGATACCACCGCAATAAGAGCGGTGCCGAAGAGGCGGAGTGGATTGAATTCGTTCAGCTTTTTGATCGTATGTACGGCTCGGACCAGATAAAGGCTCGGCTCGGCTTGGACCCGGATGCAATCGAGCGCTTAGCGGACGCGCCTGCGCTCGATGCCAAGGCCCTTCTCGCACAAATGGAAGTGCCCAAGGTTCGGGTCACGGGATTTTGTTACCGACCGGACCGTAAGGGCGACGAGATTTGCGTCGATCCCGAGAAGACCACCCGCGGCGTGCGTCGGCGCGATCGGACGGTGACCAACACGCGAGATTTCGCGCTGCCTGAGGGCGTGGACCGGATCACCTTGCGCTACGACTTCGCCATGTTAGGCGAGCCCTCGGAAGTATTTGTGCAGGTGAACGGTCGGGCCGTGGATTACAGCCAAACGCGCGGCGTGAAACGTCGTGACCAGCCCGTTTCCGCCGGGGCGCAAGGGGCGGCACCCGCGCAAAAAGCCGAGACTTGGCGCTCGGATACGCGTTCGGTGCGCATTGGCAAGGGCCTTAACCAGATCCAGCTGCGCATCTACAATGAAGCCCGGGCATCTGGTCAATCGGCCTATCTCTCGGTGATCGGCTCCCCCCCGAGCCAAGCCAAGCGCGTGCTTCATGTCCTCGCAATCGGCGGCAACGACTACAAGGGCGACTTTGCGCCGTTAACCGGGGCGCAGACGGATCCGCAGCGCGTTGCCGCGTTGTTGGAAGAAAAGTTCGACAAGAAGCATTATGATCAGGTCGAAGTCTATCCTCTCACTGGCAGCAAAGCGACGCGGCAGCAAGTGCTCGCTGGTTTCGCGGCCGTGGCGGCGACAGTCGAGCCAGAGGATGGGGTGGTGATCTATATCGCCGGTCATGGCATACGCGAGCGCGACGACCGGACCCAGATTGATACGTTCTACTATGTGCCGGTCGATGCGGTTTCCGTTGCTGATCTGGAAGAGACCGGGATATCGGAGGCCGACCTCGTCGATTCGTTGGCAGAGATCCAGGCGGCGGATAAGCTTCTGGTACTGGATACCTGCCATTCCGGCGCCTTTCACGCCGATCATGAGGCCGCTGGGCGGATGTCGAACAAGGGAGGGATCTTCGTCTTCGCAGCTTCGCAATCGGATCAGGAGGCGCTGGATCTGATCGACGATATGGGGCCAGTTGCAACGACCCTGGTCGAGGCGCTTGGCCAGGGATTGGCACGGCGCGCCAACACGCCGCGGATCACGGCGGCACTCGTCGCTGACTATCTGCGCGACCGCATTCCTGAACTGGCGAGTGAGCGCGGTCACCGACAAAACGCACAAGTGATCAATTCCGGCAGCAGTAACTTCCCGTTGGTTCAGTTTACTGGGGAATAGGATTTCTGGTCCCGAAAACGGTACGAGAGGTGAGGGTATCATGGTCTTGTTGTTCAGACGGGTACTGGCTGCGCAGCTGATCGCCATGGCCATGCTGGTAGCAGGCATGAGCAGCGATGCTGACGCGGACAGGGCGCTTCTCGTTGGCGTGGGCCATTACCCGGCGCTGATGCCGAATGGACAGCTAAACTCGCCGACCTACGATGCTGAGGCGATGAGAGATTTTCTGATTGAGGAAGGCTGGTTCGCGCCAGGTGACATCACGCTCTTATTCGACAATCAGGCGACAAAGGCGAATGTTGTCGAGGCGATAGAACGCGAATTGATCGCGGGAACGCGTCCTGGCGATCGGGTCTTTTTCTTCTTTGCAGGCCATGGCTCGCAATTTCCTGATGAGGATGGCGACGAAGATGATGGTTTGGACGAGACTTTGCTCATGCATGAGGCGAATTGGCAGTATGGGCATTTGACGGATGATGAGTTCGGCGCTCTGCTTGACCAATTGGAGGGGCGCGACGTCACCGTCGTGATCGATGCCTGCCATTCAGGCACCGTTACGCGCGGGGCGGCGGGGGAGGATGGCACGCAGTTGCGCCGCCGCTCGGTGAGCTTCGCCCGAGAGCGCCTGGCCGATGGGACAATGCGCGGCACCCTTCAGCGCGCCGAGACTCTACATCCCGAAACCTTGCGTGAAATCAGTCAGTTCGAGCCGATGTTGGATCGAGAGGTCTGGTCGGCGGCCGCGCCGGACCAGTACGCTTGGGAAGATCAGTATGGCGGTGTGTTCACGCGGCTCTTCATCGAGGCGCATCGGAGCGAGCAGGTTGACCGCAATGGCAATGGCCAAATCAGCAATGCAGAGGCGCAGGATTTTTTGCGTGCCGAAGCGGATATTTGGTGTGTCAGGGCGAGCGAATGTAAGGCCTTCACACCCATTTTCGAGGGTGATCTGACCAAGCTGCGACCGGTGAGGCTGGGGCACGACCCGGCGCAAAGCGGTTCCCAAACCTCCCTCTGGAACGCGCCTTTGTCGCTTGATCAGAGAGAGAATTCCGAGCGCGATCAATCCGAGCCGGAGGCAGAGCCCGCGAGCTTTGGCTCGGTTTTCGATCGCGGTGACAAAGGATGCTCCGAGCTCGCTTGGGGGGGCGGCGACGTCAACAGTTTCTCGCCCAGTGATCTTCTCGGTTTCGTGAATGATGCAAACCTGACCATCGCACCATCGCGAAGCGGCTCGATCAAGGTCGGCATGCCTTTCCATATCGATGTTTCCACTGCGCGCACTGGTACATTGCTCGTTCTTGATGTCTCGGCCGACTGTCATCTGCGCCAGCTATCCCCTTCGGTCATTGCTTTTCCAGGCTTTGAGCGTGTGCAAGCGGGAGATCGGATCACGGTTCCTTCGGTATTGGGGGCTGATGGTCGGGCGCTTCGCTTGATTGCCGAGGAGCCGCGGGGGCATGGGCAGCTGATCGCTCTGCTCATAGAAGGGGATGCGCCCGATTTGCCGACCTTGTTCTCCCAGAACATGACCGGCGATCCGATCGCAAACGCAGCGGCGCATTTGCGCGAGCTGGCCCGCCGCATGCGGACGCTTCGGGTCAATAACGGTCGTAACGAAGCACTTCGCTGGTCGGTCGCCTATCATGACTATCACATCGAGTGAGGGGAAGATGATGCGGATTTTTCAGGGGATTTGGATTTGCGTCGGCTTCTTGTTCCTCGCGGCACCGGCGGCCGCGGCCTGCTCGCTTCGGGGGCAGGCGCCCAATATTCACAGCTCCGGGTGGTCGATCGAGCAGGCAATGAAGTTGCATGAAGACTTGATGGCGGATGCAAGTTGCGATGAGGCGATCAAGACCTACGCCGACAACCTGCTGAAAAAGCGCCTCTATCGGACTGCTCTCGATGAGCGGCGATCAGCGGCAAAGCGGCTCGAATATGCGCGGTTGGCCCGACAAATCGAGCCGCATTGGCGCGTGGCTGAACTGATCGGCGATCTTTATTGGGGCATGAAAAATTACAATCAGGCCGGGAAATATTTCCTTGAGGCGCGGGCCTTGGCCGAGAAAGAACCGCCCGAAGCCGATATCCGCGAAGACGAAATGCAGCTTCTCTACCGGAAAATGGCGGAAACGCTGCCCTTGATGTCAACACCCCCTGCGGCGAGCCGGGCGTCAGACGCCCAAGCCGGTGCGCTGCTCAAGCCGTCGATCCGGGGCTTCAAGGTTGCGGCGGTGAATGTACCGATCACCTTCAAATCGGGTACTGCCGAGCCTGATGAGCTGGGGGAGGCGTGGCTCGAAGAATTCATCGCAGCGGTGAAGGCGCAAGGCGAGCGGCGGGTTGTGCTGGCGGGGCATACCGACCCGGTTGGGTCGGAGGCGAATAATCTCAAGCTGTCGCTCCGCCGTGCCGAGGCTGTTGCCGCGGCGTTGCGGCAATCGGGCTATGACGGCGAGATCATGACCGAGGGCCATGGCGAGGAACAGGTCCCCCCGCCTCCCGCGGGGATCAGCGCCGACAGCGAAGAACATTACCGCTTGGCGCGTCGGGTGGAGTGGAAGCAGTGAAGGGGCAATTCCGGCCCAAAAGGCGCAGCGCCGTTTTCGCGGCGCTCGCGTTTCTTGGCGGGCTCGGCATCGCCGCTTCAGCGCAGGCGAAGACCTATGCGATCATCGTGGGCATCGATGAATATGCCTATCTCAACGACCTCGGCGGCGCGGTGAATGATGCGCGTGATATCGCAGATGCCGCCTTGGCTGCGGGTTTCGACGTTCAGCTCTTGCTCAATGACCAAGCCACAAGAGAGACGATTTACGCTGCCTGGGATGATGTGCGCGACAAGATCACGGCTGGCGACACGCTGCTGTTCACCTTTGCCGGGCATGGTGGGCAGGAGCCGGAATTCTTCAAGGGCGAGGAAAAAAAGGATCACCTCGATGAGACGCTCATCCTTTCGCTGTTCGATGCGAAGGGCGATCCGGCGCGGCATCGGATACGGGACAACGAGGTTGCCGAGCTGCTGGCCAGCGTCCCGCAGGCAAAGGTCGTTTTTGTCGCCGATAGCTGCCATTCGGGGACGGTGCTGCGCGGCCGCTCCCGCAAGGGAGCCTCACGCTACCATCGTATTGATGAGATCGACGATGACCCGCTACCGCCGCCACCGCCCGAGCCTGATCAATCGGTACCGTCGGAGATCGACAACCAGTTTTTCATCGCTGCGGTTCCCGAGGCTCTGACGGTTCAGGAGATAGAGATCCATGGCCAGATGCGCGGCGCACTGTCCTACGCTCTGGCGCAAGCCCTGCGCGGGGCGGCCGACATTGATCGCGACGGTGTGCTGCGCAAGGGTGAGATGCAACGCTTTGTCGAGGACGAGGTGATGATCGTCAGCGATGGTGCTCAGACCCCGCAGATCGAGCCGAGAGGGCGTGACGCCGAGATATTGTTTATCCTGGACGCGGAACAAGAGCAGCCCGCCGCGGCGGATCATGTCTTTGGAACCACCTTTGATGAGCTGCCGAGCCTTGTGTTTGAAGTGAGCGGTGGGGACTTACCGCAAACCAGCGCTGAAACGCTGCATGGCATCGTCTGGGCAGAGAAATCGGGTGTTGCTGATTTGACCTGGGATTTGTCAAGCGGCGAGGTCTTCTCTTCCGGAGGCGATTTGATCCACACGGTTGCTCCAGAGGATCTGCGGCCTATGCAGGCCTTGATTGACAAGATGCGCGTTGCCGCTGCCCTGAAGGCGGCGGCACTTGCACAGTCCGACCGGCCTCGGCTCACTTTTTCTGAGGGCAATGAGCGTCATATCGAAGGGGCACCGATCACGGCGCAGATTACCAATCGCAAAGGCGCGTTCGGAGTGGTTTTCGATCTGGCGGCTGATGGGACGATTCAGTTTTCCTATCCGCTGGAGCAATACGGCGATGCGTTGACATCGCCTGCCGCCCAAATGATCGAAGTGCCGCTCGAATCGGCCCCTCCATTTGGAGCTGATCACATGGTCTATATCGAGACGGAGCGATTGGATCACAACGTGATTGCTTTGCTCGAGGCGGTGGATGGCACAAGTGATTATGCTACGCTTTGGAGCGGCTTGCGTGGATATATGAAGGATCAGCCCGTCCGCATTGCCATTTTGCCCTTCTTCACGGCGCCGGGGCCGTAAGGGGGGGAGGTTATTGTGGGAAGAGGTCTTCTGGCAGATCCTCTTCCTGCCAGCCGAATTGAGCCCAGGTGCGGCGCATGTGTTCGGGCAAGGGGGCGGTGAAGGAGAGCGTGCCCTTGCCATCGGGAGCGGGCAGGGTCAGCTTGCGCGCGTGCAGATGCAGCTTGCGGCTGATTTCGCCGCCGAGCTGCGCGCCATAGCGGCCATGTTCCTTTTCGATGCGGTTAGTGCCGTATTTGCCGTCGCCCACGACCGGGCAGCCCAATTCCGCCATATGGGCGCGGAGCTGATGGGTGCGGCCGGTGATCGGCTTGAGCGCGACCCAGGCGGCGCGTTCACTCAGGCTGTCGACCGTCGCATAATCCGTGCGCGCGGGCTTGGCGCCTTCATGCGCGTCGATCTCGTCCGGATGCAGGCAGATCATCTTCTCTCCGGCGCCATTGGGGCCATGGCCTGGGGCCTTGACCAACCCGTAGCGGATCGTCCCGGCTTTCGGGCGCGGCACGCCGGAGACCGCTGCCCAATAGATCTTTTCCGTCGCTCTGGAGCGAAAGCTGCGCGCCAGCGCCACCGCCGCCTGACCGGTGCGCGCCAGCAACAGCACGCCCGATGTATCCTTGTCGAGGCGATGGACGAGCCTGGGCAAGTCCTCGCGCCCAAAGCTCAGCCCGGCCAGCAGCCCGTCGATATGCCGGCTCTGCCCCGTTCCGCCCTGTACCGGGATCCCGGCGGGTTTGTTGAGCGCAATCACCGCATCATCGCGATAGAGCACCAGCGATTGGATAAAGCTTTCATCCTCGCGCGAGAGGCGGGCCCGGCGCTCGATCGGGCGCAGCGGGCGATCCTCCATGCTCTCAGGGTCGGGAAGCGGCGGGATGCGGATGCTTTGCCCCGGGCTCACCCGGTCGGCGGCCTTGGCCCGGGCGCCATCGATCCGGATCTCGCCCTTGCGCAGCATCTTCTCGATCCGCCCATGCGGAATATGCGGGAAGCGGCGCTTGAACCAGCGATCGAGGCGCTGATCGGCCTCGTCCGGGGCGACTTGGACATGCTGTACGGCGCTCATGGATCAGCTCCCGATCTGCTCAAAGCCAAGCGCGCGGCCGAGCATCAGACCGATCGTCAGGGCGAGCACAGCCAGCAGCACAGAGGCGCCGATATAGAGCAAGGCGGCCTCCCAGCGGGCGCGTTCAACCAGAACGATCACATCAAGTGAGAATGCGGAGAAGGTGGTGAACCCACCCATCATACCCGTCATCAGCAACAGGCCGGTTTGGGTCGTGCCCTTTGGCAGCAGCCATGCCGCGAGAAGCCCCATCAGCAACGAGCCCGCAACATTGACGAACAGCGTGCCATAGGGGAAGCCGACCCCCAGCCATCGGGCGGCCAGCCCGACGCTCAGATAGCGCAGCACTGCACCGCAAGCGCCGCCGATGGCTACAAACAAGATATTCATGGACAAGCTCTAACGAAGCGCTTGCCCCTTGCAAAGCAGTGATTATTGCAGCGCGTCGATCAGATTGGGTTTCACGTCGATATAGCGCTCGCCCTCATAGATCGCATCGAAATAGAGCCTTTGCCGCGTTGCCTGTCGTTCGCGATAGATACCGATCATGACTTGAAAGAAGGGCATCGGCGCGCGGCCTCGCAGGCGGGCGGTGGCGGGATCGAAGCCGAATTGCCCTTGCCAATCAACGACCGGCTCATTCTTCAGGGTGGCCTGGCTCACCTTCCAGATCTTGATCTGACCCTGGCTGCTCTCGCCCATATGATGGGGCAGGGTCATGATCGTCAGGCGGTTCCAGACATTGCGCTGCAACTTGATCGGCTCGGCATGCAGCGGGATCGAGGGGTCGTTCCAGCCTTGGGCGCTACAGGCCGAGGCGCCGCCGGTTGCGTCATTGCGGATCACAAAGCGCAGGTGCACGCTCGCCTCGTCGCCGCTTTCCAGCACACCGGCGATGGCGGGGGAGAAGGGGGAGCCTTGCCAGAGCTGGTAGATGATCGAGCGTTTCGCCTCTAGCAAGGGGGCGATGTAATAGGGCTCGGGCGGGATGAAGATCGAGAAGCTGAAGAAACGCCGCTCGCCAAAGCGCTGGAATTCCTGCGTGCATTTCACCGCACGGCGCGGGCCGCAGGCATTGGTTTCGGGGTCTTGGCTGACCAGAACCGGATAGATCGGGTTGCGATGCAGCCCGCCATAGATCTGATGCATGAGCTTGTTGGTCGCGCCGGGGCATGTCTCGCCCGTGGCACCGGGATCGCGGACCTCATAGGCCAGCGAGTGGCTGCCATTGAAGCTGACCTGACCATCTTTCCAGATGCGAATGGTGCCGGGATCGCCCTTGGCGTCGAAATTGAACCGCATGCCGCCTTCGATCAGATCGCCATCCAGGTCGGTGTCTTCCGGCTGATCGGCGACGTTGTCTGCGCCATCGACAAAACTGGCATCGGGGGTGGTCATCAGATAGGCGCCGTCATCGAGCGTGATCGATTTGGCGCTGAGCGCCGAAGCCGTTGCGGCGAGGATGGCTGCGATGGTGATTGTGGTGAGCGCCGTGCCGCAGAGCCGCCTTTGCCATTCATGAAGGAACATGGTTTCTCCCCTTTCCCATTTGCGGCCCGTCTACCGCGCGGCGGCGGCTGCGTCCAGTTTCGGGCCCAAAGGGGGGCATGCCCGCCGCCCGGTGCCGTTTTTCGGGTGCAGTCTGCTTGCGTCATTCGGCTCATCGGAGAGCTCCTGCCACGAAATTCGTGCAACATTTCCGTCGCCTGCGCCGGTGATTCGAACATTAAGGGCTTTCTCGGGGGCGGGGAGCAGGCTAGACACGCGATGAATTCATCGTGAGGATACCAGAGTGGCCAAAAGCGCGTGCAAGACCGTGACAGTGGGGGCGATCGAGATCGCGCAGGACAAGCCCTTCGTGCTAGTTGCCGGGCCTTGCGCGCTCGAGAGCACGGATCATGCGCTGATGATGGCCGAGAAGCTGGCCGAGATCTGCGCGAAGGTCGGCGTGCCCTATATCTTCAAGGCCTCCTTCGACAAGGCCAACCGCTCGTCGATCGGCAACTATCGCGGCCCGGGGCTCGAGGGGGGGCTGGCGATGCTGGCGGCGGTGAAGGAGCGGCTCGGCTTGCCGGTGCTCACCGATGTGCATGAGGCCGGGCAATGCGCACCGGCCGCCGAGGTTGCGGACGTGATCCAGATCCCGGCGCTGTTGTGCCGTCAGACCGATCTGCTGCTCGGCGCCGGGCAGAGCGGCAAGCCGGTCAATGTGAAAAAGGGCCAGTTCGTTGCGCCTTGGGACATGGCCAATGTCGCGGCCAAGATCGCCAGCACCGGCAATGAGGATATCATCCTGTGCGAGCGCGGCACCTCTTTCGGCTACAACACCCTCGTCACCGATTTTCGCGGCCTGCCGACCATGGCGAGCGCGGGCTATCCGGTGATGTTCGATGCTACCCATTCGGTGCAGCAACCGGGCGGCAAGGGCACCTCTTCGGGCGGGCAGCGCGAGTTCGCGCCGCTGCTGGCGCGCGCCGCTGTCTCGGTCGGGGTGGCCTCGGTGTTCATCGAGACCCATCAGGACCCCGAGAACGCACCTTGCGATGGGCCGAACATGATCCCGCTTCACGAGATGTCGGCGCTGCTCGGCGATCTCAAAGCCTTTGACGATCTGGCGAAAGCCAGGCCGTTATCCATTTAGGGGCCAGCGCAAGCTGGCCTTTTTTTTGCGTAAGCTGCGGCGTTTAAAGACTTTTGCCGCCTGATACGAGGGGAAGAACCGCGATGACCCAAGCTTTGCCCAAACCGCTGACCGAAGTGTCCCAGAACACCTGGGAAGAGATGTCGGTGCCGATGATCACCCCGACCGGTTTTCGCGAATATGATGCGCGCTGGAGATTCCCCGATCAGATCAACCTGGTGGGCTTTCAGGCGCTGGGCCTCGGCCTTGCCACCCAGCTCCACGAGATGGGCGTGCCGCCGGTGATCGTGGTCGGCAATGACTACCGCTCCTATTCACCGGCGATCAAGCAGGCGCTGATGGTCGGCCTGATGTCGGGCGGTGCCAAGGTCTGCGATATCGGCCCGGCGCTCTCGCCGATGGCCTATTTCGCGCAATTCCATCTCGACGCGCCGGCGGTGGCGATGGTCACGGCCTCGCACAACCCCAATGGCTGGGCCGGTGTGAAGATCGGTGCCGACAAGCCGCTCACCCATGGTCCCGAGGAGATGGGCCGCCTGAAAGAGATCGTGATGAACGGCCTTGGCGTGCTGCGTGAGGGCGGCGCCTATCAGAAGGTCGAGGGCATTCGCGAAGCCTATATCGACGATATCTGCGGCGATTTCAAAATGTCGCGCCCGCTCAAGGTCGTCTGCGCGACCGGCAACGGCACCGCATCGGCCTTCGCCCCGGAGATCCTGCGCCGCATCGGCTGTGAGGTCGTCGCCTCGCATAACGAGCTCGACTACAACTTCCCCAACTACAACCCGAACCCCGAAGCGCTGACCATGCTGCATGACATGGCCGACAGCGTGAAGGCCTCGGGCGCCGATCTCGCACTCGGTTTCGATGGCGATGGCGATCGCTGCGGGGTGGTGGACAATGAGGGCGAGGAGATCTTCGCCGACAAGGTCGGGGTGATCATGGCCCGCGATCTCATCAAGCAATACCCCGGCTCGACCTTCGTGGCCGATGTGAAATCGACCGGCCTGTTCGCCTCCGATCCGACCCTGCTCGCGGGCGGGGCGAAGGCCGATTACTGGAAGACCGGCCACTCCTACATGAAGCGCCGGGTGAAGGAACTCGGCGCGCTCGCAGGCTTTGAGAAATCGGGCCACTACTTCCTCGCCGAGCCGATCGGCCGCGGCTATGATTGCGGCATGCGCGTCGCCTTCGAGATCTGCCGGATGCTCGATCGCAACCCCGGCAAGTCGATGGCCGACCTGCGCCGCGATCTGCCGACCACCTTCTCCTCGCCGACCATGTCGCCCTTCTGCCCGGATGAGGAAAAATATCCGGTGATCGAGCGCCTGCAAGCCAAGCTGGTCGACATGCACCAGAAGGGCGAGACCCTGGGCGGGCTGAAGATGGAGAATGTCGTCACCGTCAATGGTGCGCGCGTGATCCTGGAAGGCGGCGCCTTTGCGCTGGTGCGCGCGTCCTCGAACGAGCCCAAGCTGGTGGTTGTGGTCGAAAGCCCGAAATCCGATGAGGAAATGCGGGCGGTGTTCAAGGATCTCGACGCGGTGATCCGCAGCGAGCCGAGCGTGGGCGATTACGATCAGACCATCTGATCGGCCTTTACAGCCTGGCGAATGATGCCGTCCCTTGCGCAGGCAGGGGGCGGCATTCTTGTTGCGGTTGTGCCGCAGCACTGTTGCGCCGGTTTTAATAAAATTTTAACGATTCTGGAGTTCTCCGACAGGTTTGCCCTTTTCGCCGCGTGGTGCTGTGCTAAGGTCAACCCGGCTCGAGGGGAGTCACGAAAATCGTTGATGTGGTGTTGTTGGGAGACTTCACCACTATAGGTGGTGGTCAGATGGAGCGCTATTGGCGCTGCATGGGCCTGCCTCTCTCCCCTTTTGCCATTTGGAGAGGTTGACGACGCGCGCTGCGCGTGAGGGGAGAATTATGTGCTTTGTATGTCACTTGCAGACCTTGCCGACGGTGCCGGACTGTCCATTCCCGCAAACCGCATCCGGTGCGGCGCCAGCATCGCAACCGATTGATCTGGATGCGCTGGCCCTCGATTTTCTCAGCCCCGAGCAAATGGCAGGCGCGATCGATCTCACCGATCCGGTCCTGCTGGCTGGAAGCATCGAGAATTTCGGAGAGAATGACCTCTTCAAGGTCAATGTCACGGCGGGCCATGTCTATGAGTTCTGGCTGCGCTCGGATGAAGGCAGCGCCTCGCCGCTTGGGGACCCGTATATGGGGGTCTATGACACGACCGGACAATTGATCGACCGGGCCGATGACAGTCTCGAAGGCGTCAACAGCTATTCGCGTTTTGAAGCGCTGGAAGACGGTGTGATCTACCTCTCTGCCGAAGGATTGGGCGGTTTCTTCACCGGCGATTACGAGGTCAGCTATGTCGATGAAGGAGAGTTCGATCCGCTGAGCGCTTTGCGGGGCTCGCCGATCGATCCGGGCACGGATCGGGAATTGACCTATTACTTTGCCGATGCTGGCTATGTCGAGAGCTCGACAGGGCTTGTCGCCAGCGCTGATTGGACCGAGGCAAGCAAAGCCTCTGCCGCGGCGGGGTTCGACTATTACTCCACGGTCCTCGATTTGAGCTTTTCACAGGCCAGTGATGCGGCCAGCGCGGATGTGGTGTTGTTCTTCGCCCAGACACAGAGCTGGCAAGGCCAAACCGGTACCGCCTATTACGGGGTGAACTCCTACATCGCGCTGTCCGATCTCTTGCTGAGCGGGACCGAGCCGGATCTGGTGCCCGGTGGCGCAGGCTACCAGACCTTCTTGCATGAGGTCGGCCATATGCTGGGGCTTGGCCATCCGCATGACACCGGGTTCGGGTCGGAAGTCTATCTGGGCGTTGATCCCATTGATCCGCAGAGCAGTGGCTATGGTGGGCTCAATGCGACGGTCTCCACGATCATGTCGTATAATCCGATTTTCACGATCGAAGAGACCGAGGTCTCGCATGGCTGGACCATCGAGACGCTGGGGGCCTGGGATATCGAGGTGCTCCAGGATTGGTATGGGGCCAATCTGAGCACCGGCGCCGGTGATGATGTCTATACGGTCGATGTCACCGGCCTCGATGATCGCTCGCATGAGACCATCTATGATGTGGGCGGAACTGATACGATCGTCGTTCTGGGCGGGTATGACGCGGTGATCGACTTGCGTTCGGCGCGGCTGGATCTCTCGGAGCTCTCGGCAGGCGGTCTTTCGACCGGGCTGGGGTCGGCAACATCCTCCCTTTCCATCGCCCATGGCACGCTGATCGAGAATGCGACCGGTGGGTCGGGCGATGACGTCCTCTACGGGAATGAGGCGTCCAACGTGCTCGATGGCGGTGCCGGGATGGACATGGTCGGCTTCGGCGCTTCGGTCGAGGGGCTGGTGGTCAATTTCACCACCGGCGTCATCGTGGATGGCGGCAGCGATACCGACACGCTCCTGAATATCGAGGGCGCGCGCGGCAGTGACAATGCCGACCGTCTTTATGGCGATGGTGGCGACAATATCTTCTGGGGCCAGGGCGGCGATGACCTGATCAGCGGCTATGGTGGTAGCGATGATCTGCGCGGCGGGCTCGGGATCGACCGGCTCTATGGCGGTGATGATGCCGACACCCTTTACGGCGATGAAGGCGCGGATCTGCTGGTCGGCGGCGATGGTAATGACTGGCTCTATGGCGGCGCCGATGCGGATCGCCTCTACACATCCGAGGGCAATGACTTTGCCTATGGGGGCGAGGGCAATGACCGCGCCTGGGGCGAGCTTGGCGATGATTACCTCTATGGCGAGGGCGGCAATGACACGCTCTGGGGCGATGAGGGCGCCGACCGGCTTTATGGCGGCGACGATGCCGATACGCTCGATGGCGGGGAGGGCGATGACTTCCTGTTCGGTGAGGCCGGCGATGACGCGCTGACCGGCGGCATTGGTGCCGACTACCTCGATGGCGGCGAGGGGGCCGATCTGCTCGATAGCGGCGACGGCGCTGATCGGCTGTTCGGTCGCAGCGGCGATGATGTGCTTTCGGCCGGTCTTGGTGCCGATACGCTCTATGGGCATGAAGGCGATGACCGGCTCGATGGCGGTGCCGGGAATGACCGTCTCTATGGTGGGGACGGCGCCGATGCCTTCGTCTTCGCGGTGGATAGCGGGTTGGACACGATCTATGACTTCGAGCAAGGCTCCGACCAGGTCGATGTCTCTGCGCTCGGCTATCTTGGTTTTGAAGAGATCGAAGCGTCGATCTTCGCCTATGGCTCGACCGGCGTACGGATCGCCTTTAGCGGTGATGATTACGTGATCGTGCGCAATAGCGCTCTGGAAGAGTGGGACGCGGCGGATTTCGTGTTCGCGTAAACCGGCAAACAGGAAGGGCGAGGCGCTGGTCTCGCCCGCCTTTTTTCTTAGGCGTATGCGCGGCCGTTCGAGATCAGATCAAGTCAGATCAGAGCGACAGCGCCACGGCGCTATCGATTGCGGCAAACAGATTGGCCGCGAGTGGCAAGCCGCCGCGAATAGCCAGCAGCCCTTGGGTTTCCTTCACCCGTTTTTGCTCGCGATTGACGATCCAGCCCGTGCGCATCGGGGTAACGGTGAGATGATGCCGATGGATCTGCGAGGTTTCTTCGTCGCAATCCTGACAGATGACCACGCGCGGATCAATGCGATCATGCAGATCCAGCCCGTAACCGAGCATCGGCACGATATGGCCGCTGATCCGCCGGATCTCATCGGTGCGTTCGCGTCGGTAGAGGCCGATGCTGATCCAGACCGCATCCCCCTCATTGAAGCGCCGTGTCAGCCAATCAAGCTCTGGCGGCGCATCGCCATCATGAAAGCGCCGCTCGACACGCCAGAGACCGCGATAGCGCAGCACCGGGTGCGCGCCGCTGGTGCTGAGGAACTGCTCGAGCCCGTTGAGGAATTGGCTCACGGTGGCGGCGCTTTTGGGCGCGGTGGACATGGCGGCGCGATCGCCGAGCGACAGGGCCATGCTGCCGATAAAGGCGGCGGTGCTGACGGATCCATCCGGGCTCAATTGCGGCAGGCCGCTTCGCTGGGCGAGCCAGGCGATGCCGTTGGCGGCGGCAACGGGCGCGCTGTAGCCCTGCCCGCCATCAGGCAAGGCCAGATCCGGGTCGAGATGGGAAAAGGCCGGAAACTCATCGATCCGGCGCGTGTCGAAGCGCCGTGGGCCGGTTTGCTCGCGCTCCTGAGCGCGGCTTATCTTTTGTGCGATCCAGGACACGGGATTGGTCGCCGACTTCGCCAGTGCCATTGTGCTGTACCCTTCCATGCCCCTTGGTAACATATGCACGGGCGTCGGGCCTTGGTGCAAGCGCCTCCCGGAGGATCGGGCTAGGGGATGCGGCATCCTTGCATCATCGCTGGTTTTGGTGAGGCGATGGGGGCACAGTGGATCGGATATCCATATTCTCCGGGTACCAAGGCAGGGTTTACCAGATCTGGGGGCTCGTCGGCTGTTTCGATCAAAACAGTTTGCCTCCACAGCTTGTTGGCGCGTAATGACGCGAAGTCCATGGTTCCGTGAGAGGTGCGCGCATGCCTAAAACGTCCCCCCTGCCGACCAAGGATGAGCTGCTGGAATTTATCCGCGCTCAGGATGGCGTGATCGGCAAGCGTGAGCTCGCCCGCGCCTTCAATCTCAAATCCGGCGACCGGATCGAGCTCAAGCGCTTGCTGGCCGAGCTCAAGGACGAAGGGCTGATCGAGGGCGGGCGCCGCCGCATGGCGCCGCCGCGTGAGCATGCCTTGCCGCCGGTCTTGCCGCTCGATGTTCTGGAGCCGGACGAGAATGGCGATTTGCCGGTGACGCCGGCCAATTGGCATGAGGAAGGGCCGCCGCCGCGCATGGTGCTGGCGCCGCCGCGCAAGCATGACCCGGTTCTGGCGCCCGGCGATCGCTTTCTGGGCCGCCACCGGGCACTCAGCGATGGCGGCCCCTATGCGTTCGAGGCGCGCATCGTCAAGAAAATTCCCAAACTGGCCCGGCGGGTTCTGGGGCTCTTTCAGGAGGAGCCGCGCGGTGGTGGGCGCATCTTGCCGACCGACAAGAAAAATCAGGACGAGTTCGCGGTAGATCGGCTCGATTGCGGCGATGCAAAAACCGGGGAGCTGGTCGAGGTCGAGTTGTTGCCCGGCACGAGGTTCGGGCTGCGCAAGGCGCGGGTGATCGACCGGCTCGGCGATCCAACAGAGCCGCGCGCCTTCTCGCTGATCGCGATCCATGAGCAAGGCATCCCGATCGAGTTTGACCCTGAGGTTCTGGAGGAGGCCGAGAACGCCGAGCCCTTGGCAACGCTGGGCAATCGGCTCGATCTGCGGCATCTGCCCTTCGTGACCATCGATCCGGCCGATGCGCGCGATCATGATGATGCGGTGCTGGCCGAGCCCGATGCTGATGAAGCCAATCCCGGCGGCTGGGTGGTCTGGGTCGCCATCGCCGATGTTGCCCATTATGTGCGCCCGTTCTCGGCGCTGGACCGTTCCGCGCGGAGCCGTGGCAACTCGGCCTATTTCCCCGATCGGGTGGTGCCGATGCTGCCCGAGCGCCTGTCGGGAGATCTATGCTCGCTGCATGAGGGGGTCGATCGGCCCTGCCTTGCCGTGCGCATGGTGCTTAGCAGCGATGGCCTCAAGCGCAGCCACAAGTTCTATCGGGTGATGATCCGCTCGCTCGCCTCGCTCACCTATGAGCAGGCGCAATCGGCCTGGGAGGGGGAGCCGGATGCGGTGACCGAGCCCTTGATCGAGAGCGTGATCGATCCGCTGTTCAAGGCTTTCCATGCCGCCGAGGCCGCGCGTGAGCGGCGCGGACCGCTCGAGCTCGATCTGCCCGAGCGCAAGGTGACGCTCAATGACGAGGGCGCGGTGGAGAGCATCCGGTTTCGCGAGCGCGTCGACGCGCACCGGGTGATCGAGGATTTCATGATCCTGGCCAATGTCTGCGCCGCCGAGACGCTGGAGGAGGCGCGGCGGCCCTTGCTCTACCGGGTGCATGAGGAGCCCAACCCCGAAAAGATCGAGGCACTGCGCGAGGTGCTGGCGAGTGTGGATGTGCCGCTGGCCAAGGGGCAGGTGATGACCCCGAAGATCCTCAACCGCGCGCTGGAAGCGGTTGCGGGGGGCGAGCATGCCGAGCTTGTCAATATGGCGGTACTGCGCGCGCAGACCCAAGCTTATTACACTCCGGAGAATTACGGGCATTTTGGCCTGGCCTTGCCGCGCTATGCCCATTTCACCTCGCCGATCCGGCGTTATGCCGATCTCGTCGTCCATCGCGCGCTGATTGCCGGGCTGCGTCTTGGCGATGATGGTCAGACCATGGAGGAGATCGAGGGGCTGGCGGCGACCGGCGAGCATATCTCGATGACCGAGCGCCGGGCGATGACCGCCGAGCGTGACACGATCGACCGCTATCTGGCCGCCTATCTCGGCTCGCGCGAGGGCGGCGAGTTCGCCGGGCGCATCGCGGGCGTGCAGCGCTTCGGGCTGTTCGTGAAGCTGCATGAGAGCGGCGCCGATGGTTTTGTGCCGATCGCCAGCCTTGGCGATGAGTTCTTCCATTTCGATGAGGCCGGGGCGCGTCTGGTTGGCGAGCGTTCGGGGATCGAGCTGCGCATGGGCGATGATGTGCGCACGCGGCTGGTCGAGGCGACGCCGGTGACCGGCGGGCTTATTCTCGAGATCCTGGATCTGCCTTCGGGGAAGCGCACCGGTCGGGGGGGCGGGCGCAGTCGGAGCCAGCGCGGGGCGGTGGCCAATCCGGCGAAATCCTCGCGCCGAGCCCCCAAGGCGAAGATCGCGCGGGCGAAAGCGGCGCGCAAGGCCAAGCGCGACCGGGCGCTTGGGAAGAAGAAGTAGCTTGGCCGCAAGAATTAATCGGCCAAGAAGCACGAAATGTGCCGACCGCAAGGCAAGGCTCGCCGTGCGGCGCTGACGGAGCGAGGCTTATTCGCTCTTGACCTAGGCCGATGCGCGGCGTGTCGCTGCCGCCAGGGCTCCCATCGCGATCAGGGCCGAGCCGCCCACACGGTTGACCCAGCGCAGGGCACCGGGGCTGCGTAGCCGCTGGCGCGCTTTCGCCGCGAGCAGGACATAGGCGAAGGCATTGAGCATCCCGAGCAGGGTGAAAGTTGCCACCATCACGCTGACCTGCGGCCAGAACGGTGCCGCATGATCGAGAAATTGCGGGACAAAGGCGACGAAGAACAGAATGCTTTTGGGGTTGGCCACGGTCACCGCGAAGGCATGCGCCGCCATCATCGGGCCAGAGCTTGGCTTTGCCGGGGCCTGAGCGGCATCAAGCTCGGTGGGCGCGCGCCAAAGCTTGATCCCCAGATAGATCAGATAGGCAGCCCCGATCCAGCGCAGCAGGGTGAAGAGTTCGGCTGAGCTGGTCATCAAGGCTCCCAGCCCGAGCATGGCGGCGCTCATGGCCACCAGATCACCGAGCCCCACCCCGAGCACCATCCACGCCCCGACCGAGCGGCCCGCGGAGAGCGCATAGGTGCAGACCAGCAGGATGGTCGGGCCGGGGATCACCAGAACGACCAATGAGGCCAGGGCAAAGGCCAGCCAGATATCGGGGCTCATGATACTCTCCTATTCGACACCAAGCCTAACCTACACCACGCCTATCCTACGCCAAGCCTACACAATGGCGCGGTTCGTTGCGTTCGCGCTGCATTTGCTTGCGCACCTTTGGGCGCTGCTGCTCTTTGGGCGCTGCTGCTCAATGGGTTTGCGAGCGCAGGCGCGCCGTGGGTTGCAGCGTCTGCGGATCATAGGGCGCTTCGGGGTGCAACAAAAGATAGCTTGGCACCTGAGTGCCATAGGCCACCCGCACGGCATGGCGAATTCGGTAGGCTGGTCCGCCGCCTTCGCCGCCAATGGTATCATTGTCGTTAAAGATTGCGCCGTGATCGAGCAGCAATGCCGCCGCGCCAAGCGTCACATTGATCGCCATATTCGGGGCAACCGGTGCGGCTTCGTGGTCGATCTCGCGGCCGGTGAAAAACTCGAGGCCATGGGTCTGCACCTTGAAGAGCTGCGCGCTGGTTTGCAGGTTCTGATCCATCAACGGATGCAGACCGAGCCACAGCGCGAGCGGCGAAGCGCCGGTGGCGGCCTGCTCGGCCCCTTCCTGCACGCGATCCACCGGTGCGATCAGCCGCGCGGAGGGCAGATAGACCCCAAGGCAATCGGGATGCTCGAACACCACCGCCGCCAGCATCGTTGCCAGCATCGCGGCGTGGCGCAACTCCTTGATGCTATTGCCGGAGGCAGTCACGGAGCAGGCGACATGGGCCTTATGCGCATGCAGCATCGTCTCGATATCCTGCGGCGCACTGCGCGGCCAGGTCAGGCGCGAGAGCGCGATTTCGAGCTGCAACTCGGCGATCGGATAGGGCGCCGGGACCGCCATCGCGACCCCCATATGACCATCGATTGTCAGCGCTACCGCTTCGCCCTCACCCGGCCCACCGAGCGCGCCCACCTCTCCGAGAACCGGGAAGCGCCGCTTGAGATCGTCGGCAAACTGGGCCTGCGAAAAGGTGATCGGCGCTCGAAAAAAGCCCCAGATAAGGAAGGTCCGGCTCCCGTCGCCGCCGCTTGCCTGATCTGCCGCCATATTCTGTCCCCCTCACCATTAATGACCCGCGTGCACCCGCGGCCCTGTTCGCAGGCCGACTGCCGCTCCTGAGCTTCCTTAACGCAAGATGCGGGATGTGTCACCCGCAAAAGTTCAGCCTTTGTGCGCGCTCGGCGTCATCTGTGGGCCATCAAGAATCTGCGCGAGCGCGCCGATTGCGGCCTCGACCCCGCCAGAGGGGCAAGCCCACCCCAGGTACCGCATCCCAAGCTCGACCGAGCCGAGAATGCCGAGCAGGCCATGGGCGTTGATATGCCCCATATGGGCGATGCGGAAACTGTTGCCCCGCGCATCTCCAAGCCCGACACCGAGCGTTACGCCGCAGGTCTGCGCACAGAACGCGCGCAGGGCTTCGGCATTTTGCGGCGCTTCGACCCGCAGGGTGGTGACGGTATCGGCGCGATGGGCGGCATCCGGGATCGCGAAGGATATCGGCGGTGCCTCCGCCGCTCCCGCCCAGTGCTGCACGGCGGCCCGTGTCGCTTGTGCGAGCGCTGCATGACGCGCCCAGGCTGCCTCCAGCCCCTCTTCGCGCAGCAGCAGGTGCAGGGCGCGTTGCGCCGCGAACAGCATCTGCACCGGCGGGGTACCGCAGTATTTGTGGTAATGCAGTGGCCCCTGGCGAAAGCCCCAGTCCCAATAGCGGGTCTTCAGATCCGCCCGGCCATGCGCCTCCACCGCGCGCGGACCGGCGAGCACATAGGACAGGCCCGGCGGCGTCATCAGCCCCTTTTGCGAGCCCGTCAACGCCAGATCGACGCCCCATGCCTCCATCTCGAACGGCACGCAGCCGATCGAGGCGATGCCATCGACCATGTAGAGCGCCGGATGTCCGGTTTGCGCGATCGCGGCGCCGATGGCGGCGATATCGTTCCAGACGCTGGTGGCGGTATCAATCTGGACCACCAGCACCGCCTTGATCGCGTGAGCCTTGTCGGCCGCGAGCCGCGCCGCCACCGCTTGCGGATCCACCGCCCCGTGCGCACCGGCAGGCAATATCTCGACCACGCAGCCCAACTCGCTCGCCGTCTCGCCCCAGCCAATAGCAAAGCGACCCGACTCGAGCACGAGCACCTTGTCCCCTCGGCTCAGGGTGTTCGAGAGCGCCGCCTCCCAGGCCCCATGGCCATTGGCGATGTAGATAAAGGGCTGCGCGCTCTGCGTTCGAAACACCGCGCCAAGGTCCGCAAGAATCTGCTCGGTGACCGCGACCAGCTCGCCCTGGTAGATATCGACCGCCGGGCGATGCATCGCTTGCAGCACCTCGTCCGGCACCGTGGTCGGGCCGGGAATGGCGAGCACTTTCTTGCCGTGGGAGAGGCTCATGGTGGTTTCCGGATTGCTGGTGGTAAGGGGAGGGGCGGCGACCTACCGGCTTGGGATCAGCACGCGGTAAAGCGTGGTCGCGATCAGGCCATAGACGAGGGTCTGGGTCAGCAGCGGGACCCAGTCCTGCTCGACGCCGAAATAGAGCTTTGCCGCCACCGCAGCCCCGCCCGCCAGCAGCGCCATCGACACGATATAGCTGAACAGCCCGCGCAGGATGAAAAAGATCACCGGCAGCGCCACCGCGCCGCTCATGTTGATGCCCAGCCGCTTGAGCAGATGATCATTGTCGGACAGGATATCGGAGCCGAAAAATTCCGAGCCGAGCGCAAAATCTGCGACGCTGCCCAGTCCACCGGCAAGCGCGATGGCGATGATCAGACGAAACATGGCAAGCCTTTCAGGACGCGTAACTGCGCTCAGGCATACAGGCCGCCAGGAGGCGAGGCAAATGGATTACAGGCCAGCCTTTGGACCGCGAATCAGTTTCGGCTGTGCTGACAGGGCAATCTGAATCAATCTTGCGAAACAGTGTTTCGGTATGAATGTTGCGCGGCTGCGCTCAGTTCCTTTCGAAATTTGCGCGCGCGATCTCAAGCTTCCCGAATTAACGGATAAAGACCGGCCTGCGCGCATTCGTATTCTTGCTTCTGCGCGCGGCCAATTTATGCAGATCCCATTAACAGGTGACGTTCTGTCATCCGCAGTATCCGGTATGCCGGTTGCATGGAAAGACAGGACAATTCAGGGAGGTTCGCATGTCGTCTTACAAGGAAGTCTATGATAGCTGGAAAGCCGATCCGGAAGCCTTCTGGCTCGAAGCGGCACAGGCAGTCGATTGGGTGCTGCCGCCGGTCAAGGCTCTCGATGACAGTAACGCGCCGCTTTATGAGTGGTTCTCCGATGCGAGCCTGAACACCTGCTGGAACTGCGTCGATCGCCATGTCGCCAATGGCAAGGGCCTGCAAACCGCGATCATCTATGACAGCCCGATCACTGGCGCCAAGCGCAAGATCAACTACATGGAGCTTCAGGATCAGGTCGCGCGCCTCGCGGGGGCCATGGCCGAGCGCGGCATCGTGAAGGGTGACCGGGTGGTCATCTACATGCCGATGATCCCCGAAGCGACGGTGGCGATGCTCGCCTGCGCCCGGATCGGCGCGGTGCATTCGGTGGTCTTCGGCGGCTTTGCGGCCAATGAGCTGGCGGTGCGGATCGAGGATGCGCAGCCAAAGGCCATTCTTGCCGCTTCTTGCGGGATCGAGCCGGGCCGGGTCATCGCCTACAAGCCGCTGCTCGACAGCGCCATCGAGCTCTCCGCCCACAAGCCGGATTTCACCATCGTCTATCAGCGCGAGCAAAAAGCGGCGGACATGATCGAGGGGCGCGATTTCGACTGGGTCGCCGCCTGCGCGGCCGCCGAGCCCGCCGATTGCGTCACCGTGAAGGGCAATGACCCGCTCTATGTGCTCTACACCTCCGGCACCACCGGCCAGCCCAAGGGCGTTGTGCGCCATAATGGCGGGCATCTGGTGGCGCTGCTCTGGACGATGAAGAACCTCTACAACATCGCGCCGGGCGAAGTGTTCTGGGCGGCCTCGGATGTCGGCTGGGTCGTGGGCCACTCCTATATCGTCTACGCGCCGCTGGCGCTCGGGGCGACGACGGTGGTATTCGAGGGCAAGCCGGTTGGTACGCCCGATGCGGGCACCTTCTGGCGGGTAATCGAGGAGCATGACGTCAAGGCGCTGTTCACCGCCCCGACCGCCTTCCGCGCGATCAAGCGCGACGATCCGACCGGTGAGTTTGTCAAGAAATACAACCTCTCCGGCCTGCGCGCGCTGTATCTCGCCGGTGAGCGCGCCGATCCCGACACCATTGTCTGGGCACAGCAGCAGCTCGGCGTGCCGGTGGTCGATCACTGGTGGCAGACCGAGACCGGCTGGGCGATTGCGGGCAACCCGCTGGGTATCGAAGAAATGCCGATCAAGCTCGGCTCGCCGACCGTCGCCATGCCGGGCTATGACATCCAGATCCTCGATGAGGGTGGGCGTCCGGTTGCGGCTGGCGAAATGGGCGCCATCTGCGTGAAGCTGCCGATGCCCCCGGGCACGCTGCCGACGCTGTGGAATGCCGAGGAGCGGTTCCGCAAATCCTATCTCACCACCTTCCCCGGCTATTACGAGACCGGCGATGCCGGCATGATGGATGAGGACGGCTATGTCTATGTGATGGCCCGCACCGATGACGTCATCAACGTCGCTGGCCACCGCCTCTCGACCGGCGCCATGGAAGAAGTGATCGCGAGCCACCCCGATGTCGCCGAATGCGCGGTGATCGGGGCCTCTGATACGCTCAAGGGCCAGCAGCCGGTCGGCTTTGTCTGCCTGAACTCGGGCTGCAACCGCCCGCATGAGGAGATCCAGAAGGAGATCGTCAAGCTGGTGCGCGAGAAGATCGGCCCGGTCGCCGCCTTCAAGCTGGTGGCGGTGGTGGATCGCCTGCCCAAGACCCGCTCGGGCAAAATCCTGCGCGGCACGATGGTCAAGATCGCCGACAGCCAGGAATACAAGATGCCGGCGACGATCGACGACCCGGCGATCCTGGGCGAGATCGGCGAAGCGCTCAAGGGCCTCGGCCTCGCGCAGTAAAGCGCCGCTCGCCTGATTTGCGCTTCTTTTGGTTGCTTGAATGCCTTGCCCCCATCCCTCGTCTTGAAGGGGTGGGGGCAAATCGTTTGCGGTATCGCAGGTGCCTTTGCTCTTAGCCGGGCCCTTGGCCGGGTGGGTCTGGCAGCCAGAGCGCGGAAAGCGGCAGCGGGACCGCCTCGAAGGGCGGCGCGATGGCGCTGTCGTCTCCGGCAAAGGCAACGACGCGCAGCCAGCGACCATCGCTCAGCTCAAAAACGGTCAGGGTCTTGGCATCGGGATCAACCTGCCAGAAATGCCCGATCCCGGCCGCGGCATAGAGATCGGCCTTCACCGTCACATCGAGACGGCGGGTAGAGGGCGAGAGCACCTCACAGACCCAGTCCGGAGGCAGGGTAAAATAGGGCTCGTCCGGGATCACCGGCATCCGCGCGCGCCGCCAGCCCGCCAGATCGGGGACGAGCACGTTCTCGCCAAGATGCAGTTCCGGTTCATCAAGGATCCACCAGCCGCCTGGCCCGTTGTGACCGCCGCCCTCGTCATCCTCGTCAAAACTGCCCCCGATCCTGATCCCCATTTTGGACGCCGCTCGGGTATGGCGCGCCGCCGGACGCGGCTGAGTGTGGAGCACGCCCTCGATCAGCTCGGCCACAACATGCGGCGGAGCGGCGAGGATATCCTCATAGGTGGCGCGCTTGCGTGCGGGCTCGGCCATGAGAGCGTCTCCTACAGCCCCACCCGCTCGCGGCGGGCGCGTTCGGTGGCGCTTTTCAGTTGGCCACATGCCGCGAGGATATCACGACCGCGCGGCGTGCGCACCGGGCTCGCGTAACCGGCCTTGTTGACGATCTCGGCGAAGGCCTCGATGCGCTCCCAGTCCGAGCACTCATAGGGCGCGCCGGGCCAGGGGTTGAACGGGATCAGGTTCACCTTCGCCGGTATCCCCGCGATCATCTTGATCAGCCGCTTGGCATCGGCGTCGCTGTCGTTGACGTCCTTGAGCATCACATATTCGAAGGTGATGCGCTCAGCATTCGAGAGGCGCGGATAGTCGCGGCACGCCTGCATCAACGCCTCGATATTCCAGCGCTTGTTGATCGGCACCAGCGGATCGCGGATCGCGTCGGTGGTCCCGTGCAGCGAGATGGCGAGCAGGCAGCCGATCTCTTCACCCGCCCGCGCCATCGCCGGTACCACGCCGCTGGTCGAGAGCGTCACCCGGCGGCGCGAGAGCGAGAGCCCGTCGCCATCCATGATGATCTTCAAGGCATCGCGCACCGCGTCGAAATTATAGAGCGGCTCGCCCATGCCCATCATCACGACATTGCTCAGCAGGCGTTTGCCGCTGTCATGGATGTCCTGCGGGCGCTGGCCGGGCTGGGGCCATTCGCCCAGATCATCACGCGCGAGCAGCACCTGGCCGACGATCTCGGCGGCGGTGAGGTTACGCACCAGCTTTTGCGTGCCGGTATGGCAGAAGGAGCAGGTGAGCGTGCAGCCGACCTGCGAGGAGACGCAGAGCGTGCCGCGGTCTTCCTCGGGGATATAGACCATCTCGACTTCATGCCCGCCATTGATGCGCAGCAGATATTTGCGGGTGCCGTCGATCGACACCTGCCGCTCGACGATCTCGGGGCGGCGGATCTCGTAAAGCTCATCGAGCGCGGCGCGGAAGGGCTTGCCGAGATTGGTCATCTCGTCAAAGCCCTGCACGCCCCGGGTATAGAGCCAAGACCAGAGCTGGGTCGCCCGCATCTTCGCCTGCCCGGCGCTCGCCCCGGCCGCGATCATGGCCTCTTGCAGCGCCTCCCGGCTCATGCCGATGAGATTGGGCTTTTGCGGCTCGTCCTTGCGCGGCACGGTGAGCAGATCGGGGGTGATGGGGGCGGTCATGTTTCTGGATCTCTGCAAATAGCAAAGGCCCCGGCCCGGATCATCCGGGTCGGAGCCGCAGGGCGATGGCGATAGGCCAGACGGGCCTGCTCTGACCTTATTCTTGGCAGAGCTCGTTCATTCTGTCGATGGCGGCGGTGAAGCCGAGCAGCGAGAATTTGTCGGTCGTCTCGGTGCCGCGTTTGGAGATCGCCGTGACCGTCGAGCCGCGGCCCGCTTTCATCGCGTCGACCGCCTGCTTGTCCATATCCGGCGACTCCAGCCAGATCTCCTCGCCATCCCCGAACATCTTGAAGCTCTTGTCGTCGATTTTGATGACCGGGGTCTTGTTCGTGTCCGAAGGGTAGCCCAGCTTGACCGAGATCTCATTGGTCACGTTTTCAGCAGGGAAGCTGGAGACCACCAGATAGATCGGCCCACGGCGCACATTCACGACGCGGCCGCCGCGCCGGGCTTCGCTCTCGGTCGGGACGGTCGCGGCGAAACAGACCTTGCGCGCGCCCGACTCATCGACAAAGACAGCCCAGTCGCGAAAGGCGTCGCGGCGCTGGACGAGACGTTCCTGCGCAAAGGCCGAAACCGCGAAGAGCGGCGTCAGGCAAAGCGATGCGAGCGTGAAAAGGGTGAGCGCGGTGCGGGTAACTCGGCTGCGTGACATGGAACTCCTCAAGTCTTCTGAATTTCTCGAAAGGGCGGGCGGTTCTGTAACCCGGCGATCCGGCAACTTTCTGTTTCTTGGTCTTGCAACAAGGCGGTCAGATGCGGTGTGCGGCGTCCCTGTTTGGCGGCGATGATGGCGAATGCGGTAATTCTCGACATTTCTCAGATGGCTTGTAAGAACGTGCATAAGCATTTTGCGCAAGTTTTTAAACCCAAGTTTCCGAGCCTTTCGCAACTGCATCATTGGCTCGAAGTGGCGGAAGCGGTGACAGTGTGACGGATCCTGCAGGCAAGACCCCGCCCGAGCGCTCCACGCAAGATCTGGGCCCCGGTGATGAGGAACTCCTGCGCCGGATTGCCGAGGATCGGGACCGGGTGGCTTTTGCGCAACTGTTCAACCGCTATGGCGGCAAAATCAAGGCGTATATGATGCGAAAGGGCGGCTCCGGCGACCTCGCTGAAGAGGCGATGCAGGAGGCCATGCTGGCGATCTGGCGCCGCGCCGACAGTTTCAACCCCGGCGTCGCATCGCCAGCGGCCTGGATATTCACCATCGCCCGCAACAAGCGCATCGATCTTATTCGCCGCATGGCCAAGCCGGAGCTCGATAGCGAAGATCCCGATCTGCAACCCGAGCCGCCGGAACCGGTCGATAGCGCGCTTTATGCCCAGCAGCGCGATGCAGCCTTGCGCGAGGCGCTGCCCAGCCTGTCGCAAGAGCAGTTGGAGATTGTCCGGCTGGCCTTTTATGACGGGCTCACCCATGCTCAGATCGGCGAGAAGCTGGGCTTGCCGCTCGGTACGGTGAAATCACGCCTACGCCTCGCCTTCGGGCGATTGCGCGCTGCGCTGGGCGCTCAGTTTCGGGACGAGATAGATTATGACGGATGAGGCGAACCCGGTTCTGGTCGAAACCACCCGCGGCGGCATTGTCGAGAACCGCCATCGCGGTGCGATCGCGATCGTTACGACCGAAGGAACCTTGATCGAGGGGTGCGGCGATGTCGAGCGGCTGACCTTCCCGCGCTCGTCGTGCAAGATCCTTCAGGCTTTACCGATGGTCGAGAGCGGCGCGGCGGAGAAGTTCGGGCTGGGGCAGCGCGAACTGGCACTGAGCTGCGCTTCGCATAGCGCCGATCTGATGCATACGCAGCGGATTTCTGCTTGGCTGGCGCGGCTGGGGCTCAGCGCACAGGCGCTCGAATGCGGGCCGCAATGGCCCCTTGATCCGGAGTTGCGCGCGGCGCTGCGGCGCGAGATGGCGGGCGAAGCGATCCATAGCAAGGGCACGGCGTTGCACAACACCTGCTCGGGCAAGCATGCCGGGATGCTGACGCTGGCTTGTGGCTGCGGGGCAGGGCACGAAGGCTACACCGCGCCCGATCATCCGGTGCAGGTCGCGATCCAGGAGAGTATCGCGCAGATGACCGACACGCCTGCGCCGCTCGGTCATGGTATTGATGGGTGTTCCGCGCCCAATTTCGCTGTCTCTCTCAAGGGGCTTGCCTTGGCAATGGCGCGCATCGCCGGGGCCGGGCAGGCGGGCGCGCCGCGGCTTCCTGCTGCCCGTCAGGCGGCAGCGATCGCGCTGCGCGAGGCGATGGCGGCCCATCCGCAGATGATCGCAGGCAAGGGCCGGGCCTGCACCGATTTCATTGAAAGCACGGGACAGCGCGCAGTCTGCAAGTTCGGCGCTGACGGGGTCTATACCGCGATCATCGCCGAGCGCGGGCTCGGTCTGGCGCTCAAGATGGATGATGGCTCGATCCCGGCCGCAGAAGCGGTGATGGCGCAATTGCTGATCAAGCTCGGGCTGGCAGAGCCGCAAGACCCGCGCCTTCTCGCTCGGTCGCAAGCCCACATTCGCGACCGCAAGGGGCAGATTGTCGGCGAAATGCGCGCCGCGACGCAAAAATAACCGCCTCAAAGGCCGGTTTTCCTCCATTTTGCTTAGCAGCGGCTTCGTCCCGACGACAGGCCCTTACGGAAAATAAACGATCCTCCCCTAGTTTGATCGCGTCAGCCCCCCGGCGGCAGGCGTGATTGTGCCTATGAAAGGCGCGCGCGTTCTGGCCGCTTTCCATGAGGATGGAGGATCGCCCGTGCGCGGCCTGAGATTTTTGATTTTGGCAATAGCCGTGGGTGCCGGGGTCGGCGCCATCGCTTTGGTACAGGGCGAGCTCAAGCGCGCTCGCGAAGCCGTCCCGCAAACGCAAGCCATGGTTCCGCCGCCCCCCCCGCAACCCAAGGCACCGGCGGTCGATGTGCTGGTTGCCTCGCGCGAGCTGCGCATGGGGCAGACCCTGCGCCCGGAAGACCTGCGCTGGGAGCCCTGGCCGATCGAAAAGGTCTCCGAATTCTACATCACCGCCGAAAACGCCCCTCAGGCGCGTGAGGATACGGTGGGTATCGTCGTGCGTCAGGGCTTTGTCTCCGGCGAGCCGATCCGCGAGGAAAAGCTGATCCGGCTTGATCGCCCCGGCATCATGTCGGCGCTGCTGCGTGATGGCATGCGCGCGATCTCGATCAAGATCGGGGCCGAGACCAGCGCTGGCGGTTTCATTCTGCCGGGCGACTATGTCGATGTCATCTTTGTGCGCGAGCAAAAGGCGCTGAGCACCACCGGCGAGTCGCAAAAGCTCACGGTCTCTCAGACGATCCTTTCCTCGGTTCGGGTTCTGGCGATTGACCAGACCTTCAGCGAGGACAGCTCGGGCGTCTCGACCATCGGCCGCACCGCGACGGTAGAGGTGAAGCCGGAACAGGCCGAGATCCTCGCGCTCGCGGAAAAGGACGGCAATCTGCAACTGGCTTTGCGCGGCATTACCGAATTGCTGAACGCGGATAGCGATGCCCCCGCCGAGCCGATGCCGGTGACCGTGCGCGATATTCGCCGCGGTGTCGAAGAGCCGGAAAAGGAAAAGGGCGATCATCGGATCATGATGATCCGCTCGACCATGAAGCAACCGACCGTCATTCAGAAGTGACCCAGCGTCAGAACGCCGAACACTGGCCGCTGACCAGCGCCGCCTCCCAGAAGGAAGGACACCACTCATGCAAAAGGCCCTGATTGCTCAGGTCTTGCACAGATCCGCCACTCTTGCCCGACTGGGGGTGGTCTCTGTGCTCGCGGCGACCGCCTTGCCTCTCGCCCTGACCCTCGCCACGCCGAGCCCAGTGCTGGCGCAAGGGGTGCAGACCGCGATCCCGTCCGAGAGCCTGACCGTGCATATCGGCAAGGCAACCCCGATCCGCCTGCCCCGTGCGGCCCAGGATGTGCTGGTCTCCGAGCCCAGCATTGTCGATACGGTGCTGCGGACCGCGCGCCAGCCGGTGCTGTTCGGGATGAAGATCGGCCAGGCCAATGTGTTGTTCTTCGATGCCGCTGGCAATCCGATGCGCTCGCTGGAAGTGCGGGTCGAGCACGATGTTCGCATGCTCGAGCGCATGGTGCGCGAGCAGTTCCCCAGCTCGGATATTCGGGTTGAGTCGGTTCTGGGAGAGATCATTCTCTCGGGTACCTCGCCCAGCTCGGCCGAGGCCGCAGCAATCGGTGGGTTGGCCGAGCGCTTTCGCAAGGCCTCCAATGAGGCGCAGGCGGGCAGCGGCGGCGCGCAATCGGGTGGCGGCGGCGGTGGTGGCGGCTTGACCTCGATGATGGGCGGCGAAGGCGGCGGCGATGATGGTGCGGATGGCGTCGTCAACCGCATCAACGTCACCAATGAAGAGCAGATCATGCTGCGGGTCCGCGTTGCGGAAGTGAGCCGCGATGTGATCAAGCAGCTCGGCATCGACTGGAATGCGGGCCTGCAAGCCTCGACCCTGACCAGCTCGGTCGGCTTCTCCGGCGCGACGCTCAAAGGGTTCTTGCAAGGCTGGGAAGTCACCGATCTCGTCGATCAGGACGGCAATGTCATCGATGCCGATGGCAATGGCGTTCAGGATATCATCTATAACCAGCGCCGTCCGATCCAGGTCGGCTCGCAGACCCTGGACAGTTTCATCAAGGCGCTCGAGCAGCACTCGATGGTGCGCACCCTCGCCGAGCCGAGCCTGACAGCGGTTTCCGGCGAAAGCGCGAGCTTTCTGGCGGGCGGCGAGTTCCCGATCCCGGCGGTGCGTGACCGTGATGGCATCGGCATCGAGTGGAAGAAATTCGGCGTTGGCCTCGATTTCACCCCGGTGGTGATCGGCGAAGGCCGGATCAGCATGAAGATCGCAACCGAAGTCTCGGATCTGTCGGACAATGGTGCGGTGACCATCGACGGTCTGACCATCCCCGCGCTCAGCGTGCGCCGGGCGAGCACGACGCTGGAGCTGGCCTCGGGCGGCACCATCATGATGGCCGGGCTCATCGAGCAGACCACGCGGCGGCTCTCCAACGGCCTGCCGGGCCTGCGTCAGGTGCCGGTGCTTGGCCAGCTTTTCCGCTCCGAGGAGTTCGAGAACAACGAGACCGAACTGGTGGTTCTGGTGACCCCGTTCGTCGTCAAGCAGGGCCGCGAAAGCGATTTCACCCTGCCGACCGATGGTTTCGCGCCGGCCTCTGACTCGGACATGTATCTGCTCGGTCGCCTCTACGACATGTATGGCGCCGGCCCCCAGGACACCGCCGAGGCGCAAAAGGCGCTCAAGGCGCCGCTTGGCTTCATTCTGGAGTAAAGACGATGAATGACATGACCTCTCGCTTTACGCTCATCCTTCGTCTGGCGGCCTCGGCAGCGGCGCTGAGCCTGCTGGCGGCCTGCTCGGGGGATGGCGTCTCGGAACGCCCCGATCTGCTGCACCGCGTCCACGCGCAAGAAGCGCCTCAGATGCTGTATCTGCCGATCGCCGCGCCGCATTCACGCGAGGACAGCCACCGTCTCGAGCTGTTCGGCCGCCAGTACATGGCGAGCGGAAACGGTCCGGTGACCATTGCCTATCCGGCCAATATGCAGGCCGATGATGCGGTGATCGCCACCGCGACGGCGCTGCGCGATATGGGCGTGCCGAGCGAGAAGATCCTGCGCGGCCCCTATGAGCCAGCCGAGAATGCCCGGCCTGATCTGGTGGTCTCCTTCACCTCCCTGGCCGCGGTGGGCTCGGGATGTCCGAAGGAATGGGGCGACCCGACCCGCGATAGCGGCAATGGTAGCCCGCTGCGCTTTGGCTGCACGGTCCAGCAGAACTTCGCCGCGATGATTGACCGGCCCAAGGATCTGCTCGAGCCGCGCACCAGCACGCCGGCGGATGCCGAGCGTCGCCAGACCGTGGTCGAGAAATACCGTGCCGGCGAGCGCACCGCCGCCGAGCGTGAACTGAGCCAGACCGACACCCGCATTCAGGAATAACGGGCAGCAAGAGCCAAGCGGATTTCGGATCCGTGTGAGGAGACAAACGCAATGGGTAACGCAGCCGAACAACTCGAGCCCGGGGCACAGATGGGCGCAGGCTTTGGTCCGGTCGATACAATCGTGCCGCGGATCTCGGTCGAGGCATTTTGCACCACCGCCGAATTTGCGAGCGCGATGCAAGAGGCGATCAAGGACCGCCGGATGGCCAAGGCGCTGTGTTCGGTGACGATGGGCGGGGTCGAGCGCGCGGCGAAACGCTTCACCCATACCGGCACCCCCAATGTCCTGATCGTCGAAAGCCAGGAGGGCGGCTTTGCGATGTTCGGCGAGCTCGAGCAGCTCGCCCAGGTCTGCGATGTCGATACCCGTGTGATCGTGGTCGGCCCCAGCAATGACGTTACCATCTATCGCGAGCTGATCCGTCAGGGCGTGAGCGAGTATCTGGTGACGCCCTGCTCGGCGATGCAGGTGATCGAAGCGATTGCCACCCTTTATTCCGATCCGGCGACGGCTCCGGCGGCGAAGACCATCGCGGTCTATGGTGCCAAGGGCGGGGTCGGTGCCTCGATCCTCGCGCATAACATCGCCTGGGCGATCTCCGCGGATGTGGCCAAGGAAACGATCCTGATCGATCTCGATATGGAATTCGGGACCGCGGCGCTCGACTTCAATATCGAGACCAAGCACAGCCTCGCCGATGCGCTGGTCGATATCGAAGGGCTCGACGAGGTCAAGCTCGCCCGTCTGCTCTATGCGCAGAACGACAAGCTCAGGCTGCTACCGGCGCCGGCCTCGATGGGGACCGCTGTCGTGGTCGATGAAGAAGAGGTCACCGCCCTGATCGAGGCCCTGCGCCACTCGACCGATGTGATCGTGCTGGATGTCCCGCATATGTGGACCCCCGGCACCCGCGCTGCGTTGCAGGCCGCTGACGAGATCGTGCTGGTCGCCACGCCCGATCTGGCGAGCCTGCGCAACGTGAAGACCATCTATGATTACTTGCAGGCCGAGCGCAGCAATGACGCCGCTCCGCGCGTGGTGCTGAACCAGACCGGCGTGCAAAAGCGGCCCGAGATCCCGGCCTCGGATTTCTCCGAGATCCTGGGCGCCGAAATCGATCTCGAGATCCCCTATGATGGCGCGCTGTTCGGTTCGGCGATCAATAACGGTCAGATGCTCTCCGAAGTGTCGGGAACCCATAAGGGCATCGATCAATTGCACAAATTTGCTGGCACCTTGCTGGGCCTGAAGAGCGAGAAGGCGGGCAAGGTTGCTCTGCCAGCGGTCAAGGGCCTGAGCCTGAAGGGTCTGCTTGGTGGTGTTGGCAAAGGGGCAGGCAAAAACGCGGGCGGGTCCAAATAGGCGTCAGGTCGGTGCGCAGTGGCCTTGTGGCGCGTGACCAGCGGCTTGGCGGTGAGTGACAAAGGGTAGAAGAGATGTTTGGAAAACGTCAGGGCGGCGCAGGACCGCAGGAGCGCAAGGCGCCTCCGGCCCCGATGCCGGGTGGTGATCCGGCAGCGTCGAGCCAGCCGGACCAGTCGCGTCAGGCGCAAGCGCGTCCTGAGCAGCCTCGCCCGCTTTCACCGCAAGCTGGATCGCCGCAAAGCGCGAGCGCATCGGCAGGAGCATCGGCAGGACCTTCGGCAGGTGGGTCGGGAGGCGCTGCCGCGGGGCAGACGCCAGGAGTCGCCCCGAGCCGCCGTCTTCCGCCCTCGGGCGCGGGTGCGGCCCGGCTCGCTCAGGCACGCTCGCAAGCCAAGGGCAAGGCCGCGGCGATAGGAGGCGCCAAGCCCGGCTCGAAGCCTGGCTCGAAGCCCGCTTCCGCGCCAAAACCCTCGGCGGGCGCCGATGCGGCCGCTGCGCAATCGGCACCAGCTCCGGCCCCCGAGCGCCGGGCGAATGCGTCGCGTTCGGACAATTATTACGAGATCAAGGCTGACGTGTTCGTCTCGCTGATGGATGCGATGGACATGACCCGGATCGCCGCCTTGCAGCGCGATGAGGCGCAGGCGGAGATCTCGGCCATCGTCGTCGATATCATCGCGGTAAAGAACTATGTTCTGGGCACCGCCGAGCAGGACACGCTGATCACCGAGATCTGCGATGACGTGCTCGGCTACGGCCCGCTCGAGGCGCTGCTGGAGCGCGATGACATCGCAGATATCATGGTCAATGGCGCGCGCCAGACCTTCATCGAGACCAGCGGCAAGATCCACCTCACCGATATTCGCTTTCGCGACAACGCCCATCTGCTCGAGATCTGTCAGCGGATGGTCTCCAAGGTCGGCCGGCGGGTCGATGAGTCCAGCCCGATCTGTGATGCGCGCTTGCTCGACGGCTCGCGGGTCAACGTCATCGCGCCGCCTCTGGCAATCGATGGCACCGCCCTTACCATCCGGAAATTCAAGAAGGACAAGCTCAAGCTCGCCGATCTGGTGCGGTTCAAGTCGATCTCGCCAACAGCGGCCAAGATCCTCGAGATCATCGGGCATGTGCGCTGTAACGTGCTGATCTCGGGCGGTACCGGGTCGGGGAAGACGACGCTGCTCAACTGTCTGTCCGGCTTTGCCGCGATGGATGAGCGGATCATCACCTGCGAGGATAGTGCCGAGCTTCAGCTTCAGCAGCCGCATGTGGTGCGCCTTGAGACCCGCCCGCCCAATATCGAGGGCAAGGGTGAGATCACTATGCGCCAGCTCGTCAAGAACTGTCTGCGGATGCGTCCCGAACGTATCATCGTCGGCGAGGTGCGCGGTGCCGAGGCGTTCGATCTGTTGCAGGCAATGAACACCGGCCATGATGGCTCGATGGGCACCTTGCACGCCAACTCCCCGCGTGAGGCGCTCAGCCGTCTTGAATCGATGATCACCATGGGCGGCTTCACCCTGCCCTCCAAGACCATCCGCGAGATGATCTGCTCGGCAGTGAACGTGATCGTTCAGGCCCAGCGCCTGCGCGACGGCTCGCGCCGCATCACCCATATCACCGAGGTGATCGGGATGGAGGGCGAGACGATCGTGACCCAGGATCTGGTGCTCTACAAGATCGATGGCGAGGATGAGAACGGCAAGCTGGTCGGTCGCCATATCGGCTGCGGAATCGGTCAGCCGAATTTCTATGACCGCGCCCGCACCTATAACCGCGGTGAAGAACTCAAGAGCCTGCTCGCTGAAATGGATGAAGAAGCCGGGCTGTAAGGCAGGGAAGGGAGGCGCGTATGGATCCGATGAAACTCACCCTGCTGATCGGGGTGCTCGCCGTTGTGGGTGTTGGCGGACTGATGTTCGCCCTGTTCGGCGGCAAGTTTGAAGCCGAGGCTCGCAAGAACAAGCGGATCGAGGGCGTCGCTCCGTCCAGCAAAAAGAAAAAGAACAAAGCTGGCGCTGCGCGCGATCGCGCCAAGCAGATGGCCCAGGCCAATATGCAGGCCAAGATCCGGGAAGCCTCGGACAAGGAAAAGGCGCGCAAGTCGCTCGACATGAAAAAGCGGCTGGTGCAGGCGGGCCTTGATGAGACCCCGCCCGCGCGCTTCTTGATGTATTTCTATGTGCTCGGCGCCATCGCGGCTCTGGGCACGATCGGCGCGGGTGCGCCGCCCATCGCCGCTGTTGGCGTCGCCGGTGTTTTTGCGTTCTTCCTGCCCAAATTCTGGCTCGGCAAGCTCATCAACCGCCGCAAGCGCAAGTTCCTCGAGCAATTCCCCAACGCCATCGACATCCTGGTGCGCGGCGTGCGCTCGGGCCTGCCGGTCAATGAGGGGCTCAAGGTGATCGGCAACGAGATCCCGGATCCGATCAAGACCGAGTTTCACCGCGTCATCGACGCGACATCGGTGGGTGTGGCGCTCGAAGATGCGCTGACCAAGATGCATGAGCGGGTCGATCTGCCAGAGGTCAGCTTCTTTCGCACCGTGCTGGTGATTCAAAAGCAGACGGGTGGTAACCTCGCCGAGGCGCTGAGCAACCTGTCGAGCATTCTGCGCGATCGCAAGAAGCTCAAGGGCAAGATCAAGGCCCTGTCCTCGGAGGCGAAGATGTCGGCGATGATCATCGGCTCGCTGCCCTTCATCGTCGGCTTTCTCGTCTATCTGGTACGCCCCGAATATATCGAGTCGCTATTCATCGACCCGACCGGGCAGATCATGATCGGGGTCGGCCTCGTCTGGATGTCCTGCGGCATCCTGATGATGCGCTCCATGATCAATTTCGACGTTTAGGCGCAGGAGGAACAGACATGGAAGCCGTTGCCCCGCTTGTCGCCGGGATCGCCGTGATCAGCAGCATTCTTGCCTTCTTCGCCTTCTTCGGTCCCGATGACGGCAAGAGCAAGATGAAGAAGCGCGCACAGGCCGCCGTGGATAACCGGCGTGCCGAACTGCGCGCCGCGCATCTGGGCAAGGACAAGAAATCGGTCAAAGCCGAAAAGCAGCTCGAGATGATGAAGGGCGCGCTTGAGAAGATGAAGATGGAGGAGATGATCTCCAGCACCGAATTGCGCATGAAGCTGGCCTCGGCGGGCTGGCGGGGGCGCGAGGCGGCGGTGCGCTATCTCTTCTTCCAACTGGCCGGTCCGCCGGTTCTGGCGCTGGGCGCGTTCCTGTATCTCAACGTCCTGCTCAAGCCCGTCGGCTGGGGGATGTTCGAGTATTCCGGCATCTGCCTGATCGCCGCAGGCATCGGCTATTACCTGCCGCCGATCCTCGTGACCAATGCCGCGCAAAAGCGCCAGCAAGAGATCCTGCGCGGTTATCCCGATGCGCTCGATCTGCTCACCATCTGTGTTGAGGCAGGCATGTCGATCGAGCAAGCCTTCAACCGGGTTGCACATGAGATCAGCGGTCAGTCCCTGGCGCTGATGGAAGAGATGCAGCTCACCACCGCCGAGCTGTCCTTTGTCGGCGATCGTCGGCAGGCCTTCGAGAACCTCGCCTCGCGGACCGGGCTGCCGCAAGTGCGCTCGATCGTCTCGGCGATGATCCAGGCGGAGAAATACGGGACCCCGATGGGCTCGGCCCTGCGGGTCATCGCTCAGGAGAGCCGCGATGAGCGTATGTCCAAGGCCGAGCAAAAGGCAGCCTCGCTGCCCGCAAAGCTGACCGTGCCGATGATGGTGTTCTTCGTGCCGGTTCTCTTTATCGTGATCCTGGGCCCGGCGATCCTGACGATGATGGATCTCTGAGGCGATCGCCCGCGTTTATCAGAAAACCGCAAGCGCCGCCGACATCATGATCGGCGGCGCTGCTGTTTTTCCTACTCTTCCGAAGACTTGGGCAGGTTGAACAGATCCTCGGGGTTGATATCCGGCGTCTCGCGGCGCTCTTCCTTGTCATAGGTCGATTTACCGGCATCCGCGAACGGGTCGAACGGCATTTGATCCGTCGGCTCGCCCTCTTCAAACGGATTGGAGAGCGATTTCTCCGTCGACATCAGGACGCCTTCGCCCTCTTCCTCCGAGCCAGCCTGCTCCTTGGCGCGCTTCTCCGCTGCGGCCCGCACGATCGCATCGAGCGCCGATTGCGCGCACAAGCCAAGCGCCACCGGGTCCACCGGCTGGATATTGGCCGCATTCCAATGCGTCTTGTCGCGGATCGCTTGGATCGTCTGCTTGGTGGTGCCCAGCAGCTTGGAGATGGCGCTATCAGGCACTTCGGGATGGTTGCGCACCAGCCAGGCAATGGCGGAAGGGCGCTCCTGACGTTTGGAGAGCGGCGTATAGCGCGGGGCGCGCTTCTTTTGCTCGGGCAGCTTGAGCGGCGCGCGCATCTTCAGCGGCTTGCTTGAATCCTTCTCGCAAGCCTCAATGACCTCGCGCGTGAGCTGGCCGCCAGCGACAGGGTCCATGCCCTTGATCCCCACGGCCACCTCGCCATCGGCTATGCCGGCAATCTCCAGCGGGTGCAGCCCGACAAAGTCGGCGATCTGCTTGAATGTCAATGTCGTGTTGTCGATCAGCCAGACGGCGGTCGCTTTGGGCATCAGGGGCTGAGACATAATACAAACCTCCATGCGCGGGTGACTTCCCCACGCTTCAAACCTTCGCTATGTCGAGGATTATCCGTCACATAGACAGTGGCAGCAGCGACGAAAAGGACCAGACATGGGGAAAAAGCATGCCAGCCTTGGCAAAACGGCAGCCAAACCGAGCCTGATCGGCATCGTGGTCGCCTGCGTCGCCGCGCTGATCACCTATCTCTCACAAGAGCGCGGCAATGTCGAGCCTTCATCGCCCGCGCAAACGGCGCAAGTCTCATCCGAGCGCGGGCAGGCCGAGCGCATCGCAGGGGGCAAGACCGGCTCATCCGCCCTGCTTCCCAAGCCGGGGGATGATTTCGATTATTACGTCCTCGCGCTGAGCTGGTCGCCCTCCTATTGCAAGTCGCGACCGGATGCCGATCAATGCGGGCAGGGCAAGGCCTTCATCGTCCATGGGCTTTGGCCGCAGCATGAGCGGGGTTACCCGCAGGACTGCCCGACGAACACCCCGCGCCCGCCTCGCTCCTTGATGGAGCGCTATGCCGATCTGACCGAGAGCGTTGGCCTGCTGGGCTATCAATGGCGCAAGCACGGTGCCTGCGCGGGCATGCCGCCGCAAGCTTACTTCGCGACGATGCGTGCGGCGACCGAGCGGGTGGCGATCCCCAAGGTGCTCGAGCAATTGCGTCAGGACCGGCAGATCTCGCCCAAGGTCGCCGAAGCCGCGTTTCTTGAGGCCAATCCGCAGATGCGCGCCAATGGCGTGACCGTGACCTGCAAGGACCGACGACTGGCAGAGATCCGGATCTGCCTGACCAAGGACCTCAAGCCGCGCAAATGCGGCGCCGATGTCAGCCGAGATTGCCCGATCGCCTCGATCGAGCTGCCTGCCCCGGCACGGTGAGGCACCGAGCCAGAGGGCGCGTGAGCTGGGCGGCGGGTCGTTGAGCCGAGCCTTGCGATGCGGGGTTCGGGGGGGGCGGCAAGGACCCGGCGCTCTGAGGTGCCGGGGCATCCTTCTCTCGCCCCTTTGGTGCTCCAATCTTTAGCGCTCCGACCCTTTGGTGTTCCAGCCGCTGGCCGTCCATCCCGCCGCTCTCCTGCCGTAGGATGCTCCAGCCCCCGATCCGTCGGCATTCCCCCGCAAGACCAGGCCATGAGGACCAGGCCATGAGGACCAGGCTATGAGGACCAGGCTATGGCGTCGAAAAATCGAAAGGGCGCAAATTAACCCTTGCCAATCACGTCGCGCGGGCCTAGGAAAGCGCTTCCGAAGCGCAGCGCTTCACTTTGCACCGGTAGCTCAGCTGGATAGAGCACCAGACTACGAATCTGGGGGTCGGGAGTTCGAATCTTCCCCGGTGCGCCAAAACCATCTTTGTTTCAAGTTATCGCTCGGCGTTCTAGGCTCGGTACCGCGATGCGTGAGGCGACATGTTCAGGCCGGTAAGGCAGCTTGTCGACCTCTCAATCCTCTGCGCAGCTTCAGAATTGCTGCCGACGAAAGCCCTATACGCCGCGCCTCTGGATGGAGCGCCCTGCTCGTTTCGGCGTCACCCCAGAACCATTGGGCGTTGCGGATGTCGCGCGAAACAGCTAACCACTGATCCAAAGGTCCCATAGCTCAACTGGATAGAGCAGCTGACTTCTAATCAGCAGGTTCGGGGTTCGAGTCCCTGTGGGATCGCCAATAAAATTAAAGACTTACGCTTGGAGTGGATGTCCTGCGTTTTTCTCGGGTAAGCACGGGGTAAGCATTGGAGGAAGAAGTTTGCCGGGTTTCTGCGCAATTCTGATCAGCCCCTTCACCGCGTAAATTGCTGCGGCAATGGGGCACATTCGTCTTCAACTTTTTCCTCAGAGCCGCAAGTGGCAACAAGTCGTTGGGCTGATTGCAGACGGCCATCCGGTGTCCGAAATCGCGGCGGCCTCGAGTGAGGCGGCCAAGTCTGCACTGAAGAAAGTTGCAAACGATCCGGTCTTCGAGCAGGCGGTCTGGATCCTGCTCAACGCTCCCTTGGCGGCGCGCAGCCCCGGCTTTCTTGAGGATCTTTCTCTACTCGGCGTGCAAACATCGCAAACGCCAGCGCTCTTTGATCTAACCGCCGCCATCAATGCTTCGCTGGACCGCCTCGCGGCCGAGCAGAGCGGGAAAACCGACTTCGGCGAAATGGCCCAGCAAGCGCTGGTCGGATCGCTGATCCGGGCAATCGAGCCGCAATTGCCGACTTTGCTGGAAGCAACGCCGGAAGATACCAGAACAGCTCTCGGGCGTCTGGCCGGGGGAGACCGTTTCGCCCAGCTCGCGCGCGATTTCTTTGGCGATCTTCTGTATCGGACGCTCGATTCTTTTCTCAGCCGCGAATTGGCGAACCATGTCGGAGCGGATCAACGCTTTGCCAGTGATGCAGAGCGCCGTGCGTTCGAGCACGCCTTTCGGCGCCATTGCTCGGAAAGTGCGCGGATCGTCGAGAGCTACTCCGGCGATTGGTATGGCAAGCATGTCTGGCAAAAGGGCGAGTTCGGCCGAGCAGAGTCGAAGAGATTCGCACAATACGCGTTGAAAAAACTTCGCGCAGAACTCGAGCGCCGCGACAATGCAGCCTGAACGCTCGATCATCTGCGGCGACGCAAACTCGGCTGGGCAGATCAGCGTCACGATCGATGGCGAACGCTATTTCGCGAATTTCAGTGTTGATACGCTCAGCAATCGCCTGTCAGGCGTTCTCACGGACGCGGCGCTCGATCTGGTTGAGCTCGCCGCTTATGTTTACGCGGCGGATGCAATCATCACGCGTGGCGGCGATCGCGAGCGATTTTTCGGCGAAAGCTGGCGGCGCAAGTTGTTTTTTGATGTACCGGTTCGAGCGTTAGACCTGTGGCGCTCGCCGCCGCTCGCCGAGCATTTGGCGAGTACCCTGGCTTTTCTTTCGGACGATGAATATCGGTTTTCATTCCGGCAGCGAGCCGCCCAAACAGGGGAGCAGCCAAGTCTGCAATTCGGCGCCGATACGAATTTTCAGCCCGAGACAGTCATGCTGTTTTCAGGTGGGCTCGACTCGCTCGGCGGGGCACTTGACGAGACTATCTCCAGGCAAAGAAACGTCCTTCTGGTCACGCATTTGTTCGATAACGCTCTGGAAAGAGCGCAATTGCGTCGCATTCATGACCTCCGAGCGAAGACGGAAGACCGGCGTCTGCAGCAAGTCTCGGCCAAACTGCAATTGACCGACGGGGCAAACCGCGAGAGCACGCACCGGGCGCGGTCCTTTACTGCTCAGGGATGTCTCTCGAAAGACTTTACATTTGTGGGATCCTAATTCACCCTTCTCGACGCTTGGAAGCGAAATTCTTCAAATGAGTGCGAGGTGTTGATGGCGGCCGGGAGCTTTAATGTGGAGGCGCCGATTGGTTCGCAAGTTGCGTGTCTTCAGCAGTATTTTAATTTTGGGCGCTTTCGCCCTGCCTCAGTACAGCGCAGCTACCGTTGGGGAGAGGCCGAGGCAGAAAATTTGCTTACGGCCTTGCAAGAGGCCGCAGGGCGCAATGACGAGAGAGCGCTCCACGCAGATGATCCGGAGGATCCGAATTACGATCCTGATGATGTGGGTTTGGGTCTCGAAGATGATACCGAACTGGAAACGACCAAAGAAGAAATCGATCCGGAGGATTTCTATCCGACGATGCCATGGGGTCTCCCAAACACAGCGGGCAGCTCCGACGAAACTGGCTCGATTTTCTTGGGAAGTGTGGTCTGCTGCGCCGCACCAGATGGCGCCTTGGAGATCTATGATGGCCTGCAGCGGACCACGACCCTCACCATCCTGTTTGCCGTACTGCGTGATCTGATCGCAGAGAAAGGTGGCGAGGCGCCGATTGCCGACGAGATGGTGCGCGATAAGCATGGGCGGCCGCGCCTAACTTTGGCCGAACGCGATGCTACTTTGGTGGAAGATGTCCAAAAACCGGGCGCGACTGCTCGGCAAATGAGGGTGACTCGGAACCGTCCAATCGGCCGGAGCTTACAGACGGTCAAGAACAAGCTTCGTAAATCATTGAACGGCGAGCCTGTTGAGCAATTGATCTTGCTCGCGGAATTCATTGCACAGCGGGCCTTAGTCAATTTCATCAAAGTTCAATCGCCCGCCATGGCAAGAGAGATCTTTGTGTCTGTGAATCTCTATGCCAAGCCACTGGATGCGATGGAGGTGCTGAAAGGACAATTGATTGCCGGAGCACAGAGCGACGACGAGGAGCAGGAGATCTCAAGGATCTGGGACGAGATTGGCCAGATCGTTACAGATCCGCATGCTCAGTTCGCTTCTGGGGAAACTCAGCCTCGGGCACCCGAACCTGTCTTTAGGCTGAGCGAGCGAGAGAAGTTTCTAAAGGCTGTTGACATGATTTGGAGGAGCCAGCCGCAAAATCCTTCTTGGCCAACCGATTTCGGTGAGCACGTTCGGGGAGTTATCGCGCGTGAGGGCGCCATTATAACGATGAATCGACTTCGCGCCAACGCGAAAGGTTGGAGCGCAATCAATGAAATTCTTAGAGAACCGGGTGATCGCCAACCGGAGATAAATATTTGGCGGTTGAAATTTATTCCTTGGCAGGACTGGCGGCCGCTTGCCCTTTTCTGGTGGAGCGCCACGTTTAACGCGCGCCGAAACGGGCGATCGACGAAAAGTTTGAACAAAATGTTCGGCAGGCTCCACAAGCGCTGCATTTTACTGGCAATATCTGGCCTCTCCGATGCGGACAGGGCAAAGATTTTTGCCAAAGCGATGTGTGCCGCGAAAGAGCAGCCCAATTCAAGTACCTACTGGAAATATGATCCGACGACGAGAAATGGAGCCTTGATGGCTAGTAAGCGTCAGCGTGAGAATGCAGATCGTTTGCTCCGCGGACAAATCCGTGATCATCAGATCTGGCGCGCGTTGATGATGTGGCGCGAAGCATACGTTTGGAGGGACGGGATGCCTGATCTACTTCGTGGATCGACAGTTGAGCATTTACACCCACGCCAGCCTGATCATCCCTATATGGTAGCGACCGCAGGTTCGGTGGACGCTTATGATGATGTCTGCTTCGCCCTGGGCAATCTTGCGGTGATACCCCATTCCCTGAATAAGGACCTTGGCGCTGCGGGGTTTGATGACAAGCGCACGCGCCTATCGCAGCTTTCGACCGATTTTCATACGCTCGCTGATGTAGCGCAATTGAACCCTTTTGGTCCGGTGGAGCTTCAAGCCCGCACAAAACGGATGCGCCTCGAACTTTGGGAGTGCTTCGGTCTAAAGCCTCCATGATCGTGGATTGATTGAGGCATAAGAGTCCGTTTCCGGGAGTCGATTGTCATACGCCGATCGCGCCTGGCTCCGCGCCGCGCTGAAATAGGCAACCTCCGAGTGCGCGATTTTTGACTTGTAGCCAGGCTGATCCGCCAGCCATTGGAAGAACGCCTTCACATCGCGCAAGATGCTGCCCAGGGTACTGGGTGCGAGCGGCTCGCCGGTTCTCTCATTTGTCATTTTGTCAAGATGCCGCTTGAACGCGCGCGCTTTTTCGGGATGGAACGCCGCGAAATCACCGTCACTGTTGAACGCCTGGTAGTGGTCGATTGCCGCGGCAGCCTTGTCGATCGATTGTGGCGACAGGCCCTTCGCATCCGCGAGCCACAACAGGTATTTGCGCTTGGCGCGCAGATTTTTTGCCACGCTCTTTTTCATGGGTGTCTCCTTCGTGCTGAACCGACACAATCAAGAGTGGTCAGTCAGGTCCGTTTAGTCTCGGGAGAGCGCCTTTCATCGTGATGTCCAGATCTCCGGCGATTTGCGCAATTCGGTCGTGGCGCGCAAAGCGGTGCATGAGCCCGCCGCAGGTGGGGCAAAGCCCAACGAGGCGACCATGAGCGGGTCCGTCGAAAATAAAGTCAGCCATTTCAAACGCGGGTCGTTTGGGCTTTCGACAGGACAGGCAGAAGAGCTCTCCCGGCGCGAGGCATTGGCGGTTCTTGCATCGCCGCTCCTGCGCATAGGCCTTGAGATCGCAGCCTCGAATTAGCCAGGGACGAGCGCTGGTATCGGCCTGCAACGCGCCGGACTTGATCCAGCGCGTGACGGTCTGGCGATGGCAGCCCAGCGCCTCGGCGGCCTCCACGACCGAGTAGACGCGATGCGCCTTGATCCGCCTTGCATCGGGCAGTTTCGGCATCGCGCTACTTCCGGAACACAAGCGGGAGCGGGCCAGCCGTATTGCTGTGCTGACGCGCATTCTCAAAGCTCACGACATCTTCGACCCGGTACAGAACCCGCCCGCCAAGTTTCAGATATTTCGGCCCGACGCCGCGCCAGCGCCATTGCTCGAGCGTGCGCGGCGACATACGCCAGCGTTCGGCCAGTTGCTTCTGGGTAAGATGCTGCATGCTTCTGCTCCGATCCATCTTCGCTCGCTGCGGCAAAGCACGCCGCAACTTCCGCCTCTACGATGGCGCGCGTCGGGGCCGAAGTCTGTGGATGGTCAGAGAACTTCGCGTGAGAAATTCGGGGCGCTATGTGCTGAATTTAAACGGTTTCTCAGGCGATGAAGTGACGTTTCCTGCTAGGCTTGTGAGATTTGGCTTGATCGATGGCATTGCGCTTGTCGATGCTGTTAGCTGTGGATGACCCCTCAACACCACTCTTCCTGCTATGATTATTGTTGTATCGAACTCTCCGCGCGCATGAGCCAAGTAACTATTCAGCGGCTGATACGCTTTTCGGATCAAGCCGCATTCGTTCGCCAATTATGTAACGAAATATTCCGCAACCATTGCGACGCCGTCGCGGAAAGCTAATGCGGGTGTGATGGTTCGAATGACCACCCACTGGAAGGCTGTGGATTGCTAGGGTGGGTTCAGGCGAAATCGGTAGTTGGAAATCTATCCACAGTTGTCCCAACGCAAGATTTATCACTAATATAGATGGGCTAGAGATTCGACAGGCGACTTGAAAAGGGGGGCCATGTGCCGGAAAGCAGGGGCGAGGCCCATCTTCTACTGATTGAAACTTCGAGCAATCAGAACTTCATTTTTGGCTCCAACAAGCTGCGTGAAAATATCGGCGCTTCGCAATTGGTGCACGAGGTCGGGACAAACGTGCTTTTCCGGGCGATCGACGAAGCCTTGGGAAAACCCCTGTTCGTCGAGGAACTGAAGACGCTGACACTCAAACCGGCGGCGCTGACCGCGGCGCTCGCGAAAATGCCTGATAAGTGCAAGCTCGCACAGTGCGGTGTCGAGATCCTTTTGGCCACTTCAGGCAAGGCGCTGCTGCTGGTTCGAGAGCGCGAGGTCGGACAGAGCATCATCGCTGCACTGACCCTCGATCTGCTGGTCAACGCGCCCGGTGTGATAGCGCGCGGTGTGGTCTCCGAAAAAACGATCCATCTGGATGCGGAACTCGGCGACGGGAAAGAGGCCTCGGAGGCGATGAAGGGCGTCTTTCAAGGCCTCGAGAAGCTGCGTGCTGAATTGCCGTCGCCCGAAGCACGGTTTCCAACCGCGCCGTTCATGGCGCCTTGCACCACGACGGCGCTACCAGCCTCTGGTTTCGCCAATGATGCGACCAAAGACCTGCTCAGCGCGCCTGCGCTCGCGAAACGGGCGAAGCGCAAGTCTGCTCTGACCCGGATGAACCGTATCGCCGGCCCGGGGAATAATCTGCTCTACACATTTTCCGAGAACCAAGCCAAGAGCGGGCCAGAAGCAATTGATGCTGACGAGGCTGAAGCACAGGCGACCCTCGACCGGATGCAGGAGCGGGAATGGCTCGCGGTCGTACACGCTGACGGCAACGGCTTCGGGCAGATCTTCCTCAATTTCGGGGACTACGCCAAGAAGATCATTGGCGGCGATTGTCCGGAGACTGCGCCTCTGTATGACTATTTCAATGCCTATCGGCGGTTTTCGCTAAGCCTCGAGTTGTGCTCCATCCATGCTCTACGCGAGGCGTTGAAGCAGACCGATTTCGCCGATCGGACCAAGAAGGTTGAAAAGAGCGTAGAGCCTGGAACGCGCGATCTCAAATGCATTGAGGTCGTACCCGTTGTCGTCGGCGGAGACGATCTAACGGTCATTTGCGAGGGCAAGAAGGCGATCCGCTTTGCGGCCGCGTATATCGAGGCCTTTGCTGCGGCGACGCGCCTCGACGAAATCCTCGGAATGGATTCGGTCATTCCCGCGGCAACTGGCGGGGAGGGGCTTGGCGCTGCGGCAGGGGTGGCGATCATAAAGCCGAACTATCCCTTCCATTACGCCTATCAACTTGCCGAAGAACTGGTCAGATCGGCCAAGAAAACCAAACAGCATTGGGATCAACAGATCGCCCCGCGTGCATGTGCGCTCGATTTCCACATCCAGTTCGACAGTGCGTCGAATGATTTGAAAACCCAACGCGCCCATTGGTTGCTCAAGGGCGAGGGCAAGGGCGGCAAGAACCTGTCGCTCACCGCGCGCCCCTATGTGGTGGACATGCCGAAGAACGACGACGGCACTCGCGTAGAGCCCGCCCTTGATGGTTGGGATCGGGTGCGCCGTTGGGATGATCTGGCTGCTCTTGTTAGAGCCCTCGAGCCCTCCGAGGAAACGGATAACGGGGAGCGCGCTGGAGGCGTTGCCCGCTCTCAGCTCCACACGCTGCGCGAAGCACTGTTCGAGGGCGAGGCGGTGGCCAAAGCCCGGTTGAGCCTGATCGAGCAGCGCTATTCGCTCACTCGGAAGTGGCCGGAGGGCCTGTTCATGGATGACACCGAGGGCCGTGTCACCCGTCTGCTTGATGCCATGGAGATCATGGATCTGGGCACCGATACATTTCCGCCCGAGAAGACCGACGACAGCGGCGACAACGGAAGATCGACTGAGGGCTCGGGGAACGCCATGGAGGACGCGCAATGAGCGAGACGGAACTCCCCATCACCATCACCTTCGAGAGCGACTGGATGATCGGCACCGGCTCGGGGCGGCAAGGTTCGGTGGATCGACTCATCGCGCGTGATGACAGCGGATTGCCTTATGTGCCCGCCTCCAGCCTGCGCGGCGTCTGGCGCGATGCGGCAGAGAAGCTGGCGCAAGCACTCGATGGCACGCAAGCACTCGATGACACGCAGGCCGACACATGGGCTGCGCTTGTCGAACACTTGTTCGGCTCGCAACCGGGGCTGGTCAAGGGCGAGAGCGCGCACGCCCCATCTCCGGCGCATCTGTCGGTGGGGGATGCGCGCTACAGCGAAGCTTTGCGCAGCGCTGTCCTGGGCTCGGAGTTTGCCGCGCTCCGCCAGGCCTTCACGCTCGTCAAGCCGGGCGTTGCCATTGATCCGTTCAGCGGCACCGCCAAGCCCGACCATCTGCGCTTCGAGGAAGTGGCGCGGAAAGGCGCGGTTCTCGAGGCGCGCGCGGAGTTGAGCGGGCCGCTTGCGACGGATGAGACCACGCGCGCCTTCCTCGTGGCGGCAGCTAAGCTGATCACCGGCATCGGCGGCTCAAGGCATCGCGGATCGGGCAAGTGCCGGGTCGTCGTCGGTGGGAAGCTCACCTTGTCTGGTGCGGTCGCGGAGCTGCAAGAAACCGCCGCGGCACCGGCGATTGCCACCACGAGCGACGAAAACAGTCCGCCCCTGCCCAGCTTCGAGAGCGCGAACGACGAAAGCCGTTCGGACCCGCCCAGCGACAAAAGCTCGAGCGAGAGTAACGGCGGCGCATACTCGGAATTCGACCTGACGATCACGCTCGAACAGCCTCTGCTGATTGCTTCGGAGATCCGGGGCAACGTCACCCTGTGCCATGAGCATATCCCAGGCCAGGTGCTGCTGCCGATGGTTCTGCGAGCAATGAAAGGCGATATCCCGGCAGCGCTGGCAGCCAATCAGATCAGTGTCGGGCCGGCCTTCATCGCGGAGCCCGATGGTGAGACAGCCTGTCTGCCGGTGCCGATGTGCTGGGAGCGCAAGAAAGACGACACCGCTGGTCCTGACGGCAAGGGCGCGCTGCGCAACCGCTTTGCTGATGAGGGGGCGGTCGGGCAATGGAAGCCGATGCGCAGCGGCTATATGGCTTTGAGCGAAAGCAAACTGCATTTCGCAGAGCCCAAGAAATCGTTGCGCACTCTCAATGTGATCGACGATGAAAAAAGCCGCCCGACCAGCGAAATCGGCGGCCTCTATGCCTATGAGGCGCTGGAGGCGGGGCAAGTCTTCATCTCCCGCATCCGGGTGGCGACGGATATATTGGGCAGCGATCCCGAGGCCTTCGCCCGCGATTTCCGTAGAGCCGACTGCTTGGGGCGCTCGCGCAGCAGCGGCTATGGCCGTGTCGCCCTCGAGCTGTCTTTGGTCAGCGATGATAAGAAGGACGTTGCCGGGACCGCCAGCAACCTCCTCACGATCTACTGCGCCAGCGATCTTCTGCTTCAGGACAGCTACCTTTGCTCCGGCGCTCCGGTCGCGATGCTGCGCAGTGCTCTGGCCGCAGCGCTGGGCGCTGGCGTCGAGATCAAGGACCACGCCCTGCGGATGCGCCGGATTGAGAGCTGGCAAAGCTCCTGGGGGCTCCCGCGCCCGAGCCTGATCGCCCTCCAGGCGGGCTCTTGCGCTACTTTTGAGGTGCTGGACGGCAAGACCGATGCGCTCAAAGCGCTGCAAGAGAGCGGGATTGGGGAGCGTCGGGTCGAAGGTTTTGGCCAAGTGATTTTCAACAAGGATTGGGTGAGAAAGGCGCTGAACGGAGACGAGGGCCTGCTACATCGTTGTGAAAAATGGAAAGAAGAAGAGGACAGGGCAAGCAATAGAAGCACCGATGGCGCGCGGTATGATCTGAAAAAAGAAGAGCAAAACCATCTCGAACGAATCGAGGAAGAACTGTTCCTGCGTGCAGTACGGCGGCAGGCCGAACGTATCGCAGCGAAGCCCGATGCGGGTCTCGGTTTCACTAAAACACAGCCGCCGATGAGCCAGCTCGGTGCGATGCGGTCGGCGATGGGGCGGCTTGAGAGTGACGATGAGGTTGATGCGCTCTACGACCTTCTTCGTGGCATCTCCGAGCACAGAAGGCGCGGTGCGAAATGGCCTGAAGCTACCGTCGACGCCCTGCTCAAGATCCTCGGACATCCTGAAGAAGAAGGTTCTACTGCACCCGCGGGAGCTATAACCGAGCAAATCTGGTCGAAGCTGCCTGAAAGCGAAGAGGATCCATGGCCAGCCTTACGAGCCGGGCGCTGCGAGGCGCTGAAACAAGACCCGCAGATCCGCCGGGCGGCGCTATTCGCGCTCCTGCATGCGGCGATGCGCGGCCATAAGCGCCGACTGGAAGTCGGCAACGGCGGAATGCACCCCCAACAACAGGAGGCCGCCAATGGCGCGTAAGCTCTGCGCAATCTATCGCCTGAAAGGCACGCTCGAGAGCCTCGGCCCGATGCATATCGGCGGGATGGCCGATGATCTCGGCATCGACATGACCCTGGCGCGCAATGGAGCAGGCGAGCTTTACATTCCCGGCACCTCGCTCGCCGGTGCGCTGCGCGACTGGTCGAGGCGTACACTCGGCGGCGAGACCGATGGGGCCGCTGCCGGAAGCGACCTCTTTGACTATCTCTGGGGCAACACCCCGACCCGGGAGAACCAACGGCCCAGCGCCAGCCATCTTGCGATCGACGATGCGCCGATCTGCGCGCACAGCCAGATCCGGCCGGAGATCCGCGACGGTGTCGGCATTGACCGGGTGACTGGTACGGCTGCGGACGGCATCAAATATGACCGCGAGGTGCTGCCCGCTGGCTCGTTTTTCACTTTCGAACTCAGGGTCAATTTGACCACGGCAGCCTGCAAAAAGGTTCACCTGATCGAAACACATCTAAAAGCGCTGATGAACGCTCTCGCCTCCGGCCAGATCCGTATCGGTGCCGCCAAGACCCGAGGTCTGGGCCGGTTGGCGCTGCTCGATCCGCGGCTCGAGCGCCTCGAGTGGGCGAAAGCGGATGTGCTGGCCTCTCTCGTCTCAGCGCCTGCACCCGCCGATCGTGGCGACGGGCCCGGTTGGCGACAAATCGCGGGCGGAGAGGAGTACAAACCGGATGCAGAAGCTGCGGCCGACGCGCTCACGATCAAAGTGCATTGGCGCCCCTGCTTGCCGGTGATGGTCAAGGATGGCGCAGAGGGTTCGCTGGTCGATCAATTGCCGCTGATGACGCGGCGCCGAGATGGCAAGCTCCGGCAAGTGATCCCCGGCTCCTCGGTCAAGGGCGTACTGCGCAACCATGCCGAGCGGATCTGGCGCACGGTCACGGGTACCGACGCGCCGACCGAAAATACGGGCCGTGAGCGTTTTTTGAAGCAACTCGAACTTGATCAGGTCGAGTGGCTCTTCGGCGCCCCGGCGCGCGCCGAGAAAACAGAGGAAGCCAAGAAGATCCGCCGCGGCCTGTCGGCGATTACGGTCGATGACTGCCTGATGCCGCTCTCTGTCGATCGAAACAAATGGCAACCTCTTTTCACCGCTGACGCTGAGGGCCAAGATCGGTCGCCCGAGGCAACTGACGAAGTTGCCTCGGGCGCCCCCCTGCCAGTGGCCATGGTCGCGATCGACCGTTGGACCGGCGGCGCGGCGGAGGGCTTTCTCTATTCCCGTCTCGAGCCCGCGATCCCTGAGGAGGATCAGGTCTTCGAGATCACTCTCGCCCTGCATCGCATCGCCAAAGATCAGCAACTCACGAGCCTGGCGCTCTTGCTGCTTGTGCTGCGCGATCTGGCTAGGGGTCGCCTCGCAATCGGTTTCGGCGGCAATCGCGGGCTTGGCTCGATTGAGGTCAGCAAGATCGCCTTCGAGGGACAGCGCGTCATCGACGCCGTCACTTTGCCGGAGCAGGTGCCGGATCCCAGTGCAACTGGCGCCGCGCATTGGGATGCTCTGACCAAATTCGAAGCATTGGGCAAAGCGTGGAGCGAGGCCATCGAGGCTGCTTCAGCCAACACCAAACAGGGAGACACGGCATGAGCGCGCTAGAGAAGGATCCAACTCCGGCCAAGCTCTACCGCTCCACTATCAGCAGCGACCTCAGTTTGCCCGATGTTCTCAAGCAATTGCCGGATGGAACTGAGCCCGTCGCCTTCGTCCATGGCCTGCGTGAAGCACGGTTTGCCGTGGTCAAGCGTGCGGAGCTGTTCGATGAGCAGGGCAATGCGCTGGCGATCGACCAAATCTATGAGGCGGTGATCTTCACGTGCGATTGGGAGCTGCGCTGGCAACGAAACGGAGACAGCGGACAGGCTGCCGTGATCGCAGAAAAAGAACAGACTTGGGCCGGCAAGGCCGAGACTGAGGAGAATGTCCGCGTGATCAAGCAATGCTACGTGCTTTGGGGGCAGGTAAATGTAGACCAAACCCAAGTCGGTTGGCTCGCCTTGTCGGCCGCTCGCATTGGAAAGCTGTGGGTGCCGGAGCATGTTGTCGAACAAACCGATGCGAAAGATTCCAAGGGCGAAAAGCGACAACTCTGCCGGATCCGTGCCGTCGAATACGCGCAGCGGCAAGACAGCGGCAACTACGCGGTCATCGCGCAGCGGTTTGTCGGGGCAGCAGGCGGTGGAAAGCCAAAAAGCTTTATCCAATAAGCTTGGAGCGGACTTAAAACACTATTGGGGAGGGGGTGATGAACGACCCTAGGAAAAAGAGATTTCACAATCCGTATAACTTTATCCCTTTTCGTGGGTGGAGCGATCAGTCCAACTCAGAGGAAGAAAACGGTCTAGGCGAAGGCGCGCCATTAGGGCATGACCGATATCACAAAGACACCTGGTCCGGCCGGATCGAGGTGGAGATCGAGGCCGCCACGCCACTTCTCTTGCCCGACACCTCGCAAACGACGTTCGGCGATAAAAACCACGCCACCCATCCGAAGGTGATGAGAGATCCGCGCCCGGGACGTAACGACTGTCCGATGCTCCGCCCCTCCTCGCTCAAAGGCGCTCTGCGCAGCGCCTATGAGGCAATCACGCTCTCCCGCATGGGCGTCTTCGCTGGTCATTATGAACCTTTAGGACGGCGGGACACTGCCAGTGATGGTCTCAATAAGCTGCCGATTCGCATTCTTGAATGTGAGCTTGACCTCTCTGAAGGACCTGACAATGGCAGTCGCCTTAAATTCGAGTTTTTCCTTGGAACTGATAATTCTACGATCAGCAAAGATTCAAAACTGCCAGCTTCTTCGACGGGCCCATTATGGGCTGCATGGGTGCCGCAATACGACACAAATGGGGGAACGAGCGATCGCGGACCGGTTTATCGGAAGGGGGTCACGGACAATAATCGGTTACGTCATGGGGAGCCTTATACAGCGCGCCTTCAAAAGGTTAGGCACCATACGTGGGACAAAAAAGACAGGCGTCACAAAACGAACACCTTTGAATATTGGTCAGTAATCGATTTAAAAAGTGGCTTTCTTGATCCAAACGAATGCGACAGTTGGAACCAACCTAGAGAAACTGGAAAAGTGCCTGATGGGCAAAATTTTCATGAAGCCCTCACAGATGACTGCTTTGCGCATGGTTATGGCTGCGTAACTGGTCAAAACTTCAGCAAAAAACATGATGAACGCTTGTTTTTTGTCAAAGCAACAGGCGCAAAGCCCGACGTTCCGACCGTTGAAATTCTTGGTGCAGCCGCAAGGCGCCTCATTAAACGCTACCAAGCATTGATCCTAGACTATCAGGAGATTCATAGACAGGACATCGCGGTCCGGCTGTCTAAAAAGAAAACCGCTGATGCTTTTCTGGGTAAGGCCCCGGGAAAACCGGCATGGTCCCGGCATGTGCATACACGGGATGACGCGACGCTGAAACCGAACGACATTCTTTACGCAGTCGTGGAATCAAACGAGCCAGACGCACCACATGGCGTGACTGACTTAGTGCCGGTTCTTCTGACCCGAAAGCTCGACGATGTAAGCCCTGCGGATCTCCTTCCCGACGCTTACCGAACTGCTCGGAAGCTTGTGGAGCTAACGCCTGCGGATCGCGTCTTTGGTTGGGTGGCGCAGCGTGGGGCTGAGGCAAAAGAGCGGGGCGGCAATACCCATAAGGGGCAGTTGCGGATCGTCGATGTGTCCTGCGATACTGAAGGGGCGATAGAGACATTTGCCCCCCCGATCCCGCTCGCGATCCTCGGCCAGCCCAAGCCCAATCAGGGGCGGTTCTATCTGGGGACGAAGCGGCACGGATGGGTGCGCGCGCAAGACGCTGGGGCGGGCTCGGAGTACAAGAAGGGCAAGCATCTGCGCGGCCCGAAGGTCTATCCGCATCACAACATTCCGCAGACCGATTATTGGTCGGCCGAGCAGGTGCGCAACGCAGATGAAAGAAAGAATTGCGATGCTCCGGATGGGGAGAGCGGGCGCCCGCGTGAGTTTCTGCGTTGGGGGGGGGAGCAAGACTCTCAGAACCGCAGCATCGGCGAGTGGGTTAAGCCAAAAACGAAGTTCCGAGCCACGCTGGAGGTGACCAATCTCAACCCGGCCGAGCTCGGTGCTCTGCTCTGGTTGCTCGACATGAATGCCTTCGCAGGCGGCAATCGGCCAGCCCATCTTAGGCTCGGGGGCGGCAAGCCGCTTGGGTTTGGCTCAGTAAAAGTCTCGCTCACGGGAGTGGACCTACGTGACGGCGGCGCCAAGCGGTCGGAGTATGCTGATGCATTTGGAGGCAGCGAGGATGCAGGCGGCGCCACAATCTGCTGGGATCGCAAGCCGGAGGCAGCCATGCCGGAAGAAGGCGCAACTACAGCAGCTACACTCGTCGAAACATTTAGAGAGGCATCGAGAGCTCTTTGCGGCGGCGCTGATCGCGCCGAGGACCTTCCACACCTCGCCAGCTTCCTTGTCGCAGCCCGAGGGCACGATGATGGTCTGGGTATCCACTACCCTCGTGTCGCAAACGGAAACGGAACCTGGAACGAGCCAGATCCCAAGGGCGAGAACTTCAAGTGGTTTGGTGAGAATGAGAAGCGTCAAAAGAAATCGCTTCCGGACCTTGTCGCTGCGGAGAATAATCCAACTGAGGGTAATGAAGTCGCACTGCCATTCTACCCACCAGACAATTCGCGACGGCGACGAAGGTGATTTTGAACCGATGTCGATTGTTTAGTGTTTGGCGAATGACGAGGGCGGATTGGACAGGTAGCAGCTGCACTGCCACTTTTCGGACAGTCTGTTAAACGTCGAAATTAGTCAGGCGCCCCTATGGTTGGTACCCTGTTTCTTTAGGGCCTTGCTCCTAATGATGGATACGAACTTCCCCCCAATTCGAGAGCTCCGCGCCGACGAGCAAGATCATTGGCAGCGGCGCTGATCGCGCCGAGGACCTTCCACATCTCGCCAGCTTCCTTATCGCAGCCCGAGGGCACGATGATGGTCTGGGTATCCACTACCCTCGTGTCGCAAACGGAAACGGAACCTGGAACGAGCCAGATCCCAAGGGCAAGAATTTCAATTGGTATGTTGAGAATGAAAATGGAAAAATGAAACGAGTTGGCCAAAGATTTTGCTTTCCGGATCTAGGGAATGGCGGGCCTTTACCGTTCGATGCAAACCAACGATGTCAAAACGAGGAAACCGGGCTTTGCGCATAGCGAAGCGTTCGACGACGCTCTGGGACTTGAGGTACATTGTATGCTCCCCCCCCTCCCCCAACTGCAGGTGGCTGGGGGAGAGATAATATTAGAGATTGAAATGCTTGAGCGGCCCCCAATCTTCATACTCATTCTGTTGAGCGCTCCTGTTCATATGATATATGTGAACTCGCCCCCAGTTTGAGAGCTCCGCGCCAACGAGCATCGCCACTGGCATCGGAGCAGCAATAAAAACGTGAAGCTTGTTTGCTCCATACTTTGAGATCAAAAAACCTGCCTCACGTAACTCCCTTGCAATTGTCGGCATCTCCAGGGGGGTCAATTGGATGTTGCTGCCAATTTGAAAGATGCTTTCGTCAGGGAAGCTATCTGGATAACGTTTTCTCAAAAAGGACTTGACTTGAACGTCAATTTCCCCCTTGTCCCAATAGTCGATGATGAGTGCAGCAGGCCTTTCCCCGGACTCAGATGACGCCTCTTGAAGCCAACGCGCATAACGCAGCTGATTTTGACGGCGCACCATCCACCAGATCAAAACGGTGAAAACAAATGTTCCCAAACCAATCAACGTATTGACGGGTTCAATGGTGTGCATCATTTCGGAAAAAATACTCCACAATCGTCCCATAGTCTCCATCACCCTCTCCTCTCAATAAAATACTCGATCAGTTCGGCCTTGCAGGCATCCATATCGTCCGCCGACAGATCCTTGCCGCGCAGCTCGAAGGGCACGTCCATGCTCAGATGCAGGTATGTGCCGCCGCGCGCGCAGACCTCTGCGGCGAGGTTGACCGGCAGGGTCCCGAGCACCCGATCGCCCGGCTTGACATCCGTCACATCAAAGTCCCGGACGAGGGTCGCCTTGATGTTTCGCCTCTGCGCCCAATCAACCGCGCCGCTATGGCGGGTTACGAAATAGTCAGTCATTCCCATCCTCCCTGGTACAGACCACATGCAGTGCATCGAGCGGCAGATCGAACCAGATCCGCTTGCCCTTCTGGCGTAACTTGTACCGCTCATCGAGCGGCCAGAGCTGGTCGGAGATCTGTCGGTTGAACCGCGACTTCTGGCGGGCGTAGAAATCCTCTTCCAGCCCCTTGCGATAGGTGTCGAGCAGATCCTCGCGCGTGTTTTCTGGCCCGACGACCCGTGTGTAGATGTCGAGCCATTCGCGCGGATCGCGCTCGAAGGTCGCTACCCCGCCATCATCCTCTGAGAGGCGCTGCATACGCTCGACCACCCAGAGGGCGAAGGTGAACTCGCTATCAGCGAGCCGCACTTCCTGCCCTTGCGCGATCAGCAGCTTGTGACCGGTATCGAGCACAAGTTCCGGCGGGTCGAGCCGATCCTGCGCCAGCGCCACCGTGCGCGAGAAGCTGGCTTTTCCCGCGCCCATTGGTTTGGGCAATTGCTCGCGCAGGCGCACGAACGGGATCTCGGCAAGGGTGATGATCGCCGAGGCGGTGCTGACCGGCGTGTTGTCCCGGTCCAGCAGCACTTGCGCCGGCTTTGGCGGGAAGAAGAATTGCGGATGCCCCTCGAATGGCTTGCTCACAAGGACATGGCTCAGTCGATCCTGTGCGCGCCCATAGAGCGAAAGGGCATAGCCCATCAGAAAGCCCATGGTCTTGCGGCCCCCGGCGATCGAGACATGCAGCGCCGCGGTCGGGTCGTCGGTGAGGCGTTGCAGCAGATCGACGATCAGATCGGCGGCGGCGGCATTGTGGCTTTCTGTATCGATGTCATCAAGTGCGACCCCATCACTCTCGATGACATGGATCTGGACCGCTCCCGGCGCGGGCAGCGCATGCTCGCATGCCAGCCGGGCGATGGCGCCGGTTTCGGGATCGATGAGGGTAAGGCGCGCGCGCTGCGCTCCTTGCTCGGTGGTGACGATATGGATTTCGGTGGCGTGAAAGGGGGCCGTTTCGTCGGTGCCCAGCGCGTGCAGCGTCTCCGTGAGCACCTGTGGCGCCAGACCCAGCGATGCGACGAGCACACGGCGCGCGTAGCGCTCGGGCTGGCGCGGATCCAGAGCCAGCCCCTGCTTTTGCTCCGGCCCCCGCTGAACCGATGAGCCGCCGCCATCAGCGGTGCCCACCTGGCCGCCACCTTCTTGGATAATCGTCGGATCGGCCTTGCTCATATGCCCCCAATCCCTGTTGTCGATCGGGCCGGACAGTCTTCTGTGTCCCCGCGCCGATTCCTCCTTCTTTGGGGGATGAATTTACCACCCCGACACGAAAAATCCTCGCCCGAAATCTCTCGGGCGGGGATTTATTTTTGACTGGTTGGGCAGCGCCGCGCGGCGCCGCCTTAAAAGAGCCACCCTCGGAGATGCTTTTGGGGTTTATTCCCGGCGGATCGGGGTCAAAGCTCAACCCCAGACGCAACAGCAATGGCAACCCCGCAATGCGGTTTCCATTCCCGACGGATCGGGATCAAAGCTCAACGTATGCTCTCATTGAGTCTCACCAGCGAGATAGTTTCCATTCCCGACGGATCGGGATCAAAGCTCAACCCTATAGCTACCGAGTGTCTCCCCGACTTGTTGAGTTTCCATTCCCGACGGATCGGGATCAAAGCTCAACGGCAGGGACCTTGATGGCAGCCCCCCCCATATATGGTTTCCATTCCCGACGGATCGGGATCAAAGCTCAACCCCAACCGCCATCCCTCCCCGAAGATGGGCGGGGTTTCCATTCCCGACGGATCGGGATCAAAGCTCAACAGGTACACTATAAAGTTGTGCTGCTGAGTAAACTCCACTCTTTGCATTAAGTCTCAATATTTCGTCGGTCGTCAATATCAAAGAGCAAAATGTAGTGGGTTTGATCCAACTACATTTTTCTTGAACCACGATTTTGGCGTGTAAGGAAATGTCAAAATTCATCATCGCTCCATAATTTTAGCAAAGCCAAAACTTTACCGAAAAAAGCCGAAATTCGTTCTGCTTCTGTTTTGCTTTGTGCTTACTCGTTCGCACCAAAATCTTCTGGATCCTCCCCAGCATGATCGCCGCCATCATCGTCCATGTCAGGCATCATTTCCGGTAATTGTGCCTCGGCCTTTTCCTTGAGCCGGCGGGCAAGTTCAGCGGCCGGATTTCCGAGAAGCATGATGCCTTCCGCCTCGGGCAAGGGGCCGAACCAGGCGCCGCGCGGCGGCTCGGGGATCGGGTAAATGCGGACATCGTCCACCGCCTCATCAATGCGGCGGCGCAGGGCCTCAGTCATCCGTTCCAGCCCGCGCGGGGTGAGGGCGATGACATAGAGCGAGTATTGCAGGCGGTAAGCGCGCTGAGAAACAAAGCGGTGCACGGCGCGCAACCGCTTGGGTGAGCGGATGTCATAGGCAATCAGATAGGCTCGGCGCGCGCGCATCAGAGCCCGTCATCGGGATCGGCTGCGAAGCAAGCCTGCATGGCCATGTCCTGGGCCGGGCGGTCAGGGAGGTCAGGGAGGTCAGGGAGGCCTGAGCCGCGATCAATCAGCGCCCGGCGCCACGCCTTCGCCCCGCGCTGCAACTCGTGCCGAAATGCCGGTGCGGCTTCCTCATAGGCGCGATAGAATGCCTTCCGGGTGCTCTTGCTCATCATGCAGGCCTCGCCCGAGAGCGTGAACCCCTCGACCCGCAGCACCCGATCACGAAACAGACGCCAGACGAAGGCATCGATCGCAGCACGGCTGGGCTCAATAAGATCGCTCGCCAATGCCTCGCGGCCAGCACGGGGCTCGTGATACATTCCGAGCATCGGATCGAGGCCGATTTCGGCAAGCTGGCGGGCGGCTTCGAAATGGATCAGCGTGTAGCCGAGCGAAAGACAGGCATTGACGGGATCGCGCGGCGGCCTGCGGTTGCGGCCATGAAAGCGCAGCGATGGCGGCAACGTGCTTGCAAAGGCGGGAAAATAGGTGGCGGCAGCAGTGCCCTCTATCCCGCGCAGACTTGCCCTGTTCGGGGCAGTGGTACCAAGAGCGGCAAGACGCTCTTCGAGGCGCATAATGCTCGCCGCGCGTAAATCCTCACCCGGTCCGGCAAGCGTGCGCAGGCATTCAATCTGACGCCAAATCTTGCCGGCAACCAGCAAAAGAGCGACCCGCTCACGGTATGGCTCATCGAGCAGTGCCGCGTATTGTGCGAGGCGCAGCGCCGGGTCGCCAGCCATTCGCGCGGGCAAGAGCGTCCCTGGCTTCTTTGAGCGGCCCGAGAGCAGCAAGACCCCAATCCCGCGATCAGCCAGCCGCGCCAGCAAGCGCACCGTCACCCGCGCCGCGGCCCGGATTACCACCCGCTCGAGCAAACGCAGCGGCGCCGTCCCGACCCGATCCTCACTTGCACGGATCACGATCGCCTCACCATCGAGATCGAGATCAACACCGCGGCGATCGACATAGAGCGTGGTCATAGAGAGCCCTTCTTATTCGCCGATATAAAGGAATTGTGGATCGGGCGGCGTGCCGAGCCCCAGCGTGACGGGCTCGCTGCGCGGATCAAGACGTAGGATGAGCAAGCGATCGAAAGCGAGGTCCAGCTGAGCCAGCAGGCGCTCTCGCATTTCACGGGCAGCAGTTCTACCGGCCGCGACCTCATGAGCAGAGTATTGCCCACCACAAGCACAGCCGCGCACAGCTCGGAGAGCGTGCTGCCCGCGGCGCGGCTCCGGGATGTCGTAGGCAATGAGAAATAGATCATGCTCGGTCATAGGGCAGCGCTAGCATGCGCCCCCAGTGCTTGGTTGGCTCGAGAGATCTCCGCCCCGGCCAGGGCTGCGGATTTGCGCATGCTGGCGAGCAATGCCAATGCTAAGGGAGTGCCGCATGACCTTGTCTACCCCGCCGACCACCCACAGCGCCCCGAGCGCAGATCTGTTCGATCTGATCAGCCATCCTCAGGTCCTGCGCGCCGCCTGGAAGACTGTGCGCCGCAATAAGGGGGCGCCGGGCGGCGATGGTCAGAGCATCACCGATTTCGGCGCCGACCTGTCGCGTGAGATCCCTGTGCTGGTCGAGGAGCTGCATGCCGGGCGCTATCGTCCGCGCCCCCTTCGCTCTGTGCGGATCCCAAAGAAGAGCGGCGGGCAGCGCGAGCTTCGCATCCCTGCGGTGCGCGATCGGGTGGTGCAGAGTGCGGCAGCGCGCCTGCTGGAGCGACGACTCGCGTCCTGGATGTCGCCGGCGAGCTTTGCCTATCGCCCGAAGCTCTCGCGCGCCCATGCCGCGGGGCAGATCACGACTTGGCGCTTGTTCGGCTTTGACTGGATCGCCGAGAGCGACATTGCCGACTTCTTCGGTACGCTGCCGCATCCCGTGTTGCGCGCGGCCATGCGTGAGGCGATCGGCGATGCGCCGCGGCTGGAGGCGCTCATCGAGTTGTGGCTGACTAGCTTTGCCACCGGTCCTTCGGGCATGCGGGGAATCGCGCAGGGGTCGCCAATCTCGCCTTTGCTCGCCAATCTCGCGCTGACGCCGGTGGATCGGGCGATTCATTCGAGGCGGGTGAAGCTGGTGCGCTATGCAGATGATTTCGTGCTGCTGACCCGCAATGAAGCCGCGGCGCGGTCTTCGCTGGAGAAGATGGCGGCGCTGCTCGCCGAGCGGGGCATGATCCTCAATGCCGAGAAAACGCGGTTGAGCCGGTTTGGCTTCGGCCTGTCCTTTCTCGGCTATACCTTCCTCGATCATGGGGTCTGGCCAGAAAAGCCGTAGCCCGCGATGTTTCCAATACGAAAAAGCCGCCCGGATAAAGGGCGGCTTTTTGTTTGTTAAAATTACGTGCGAGCAGATCGGGTGTGTCAGCTCAGCCGCACGTCTTCTTGCGAAGCCTTATCGCATCAAGGGTCAGTTCCCGACGGATCGGGATCAACAGCTCAGGTATCAATGCTTTGGAAGATATCATGTCATTGGTTTCCATTCCCGACGGATCGGGATCAACAGCTCAGATCTTTAGTGTTTCCCAAAAAGAGGAATTGAGATGAGTTTCCATTCCCGACGGATCGGGATCAACAGCTCAGACGAGGAGCTCCGCCGCACGAAATCCGACCTTGGTTTCCATTCCCGACGGATCGGGATCAACAGCTCAGGGTGGTGTGCGCTAAACGGCTAACCACCGTTGAGTTTCCATTCCCGACGGATCGGGATCAACAGCTCAGGCGTGTTAAAATACTAAGCCGCATGAAGATTTGTTTCCATTCCCGACGGATCGGGATCAACAGCTCAGAGGTACACCAAAAAGTTGCACTGCTGAGGCATTATCGCTCTCTGCGTGAGCCATCTGTACTTGGTAGGACACCGGTATCAGAGAGCAATATGTAGCGGGTCGAAACCTGCCACAAATGATTAGTACCACGAATCGGCCGCGTAAGGAAGTGTCTAAATCCACACGCGCTCCATAATTTTTGCAAAGCCAAAACTTTACCGAGAAAAGCCGGAATCCGTTCTGCAATTGTCCCCAAAGTTCGACTTTCAATCCAATCCATCTCTTTTGACCCAATGCTCGATCTCTCGATGCTTGATCTCTCAATGGTCGACCCTTCGATGGCCGATCCTTGCCCTGTCAAGTGCCGAAAGATTTCCGCCGAAGAGCTGCAAGTGCGAGAAGGCCAAGCTCTTGTCGGCATCACGACCTTGCGTGTGCGCGCCTCTCTTCCACGCTTCGAGAGATTTCGGTGCGGCGTGACCATGACCTTTCCGGTTTTCATTGCAGCGCGACTTGTCCATGATGACGTAGGGCATGATCGCGTTAGGGCATGAAGCCGCCGAACGATAGGTGCAAGAACGCGATCCGGGGGCGCCGAAGATTAAGGCCAAGATGGAAGCCAAGACGGAAGCCAAGATGGGTCTGGACGGGGAGAGGAGGGCGAGCCGATGATGGGATTTAACTTGCTGCGCAGTAATCTGTCAGTGCCGGGGCTGCATCGCTGGGCGCGGGGGCGCCATTGCGGTGTTCATGCGCGCGGGATTGATGAAGGACGGGCCCTGCATCATCTGCTTGACGAATGCTTTGGCCCCGGAGCACTGCGCCCATTTCGTCTGCAGGTGAGCCGAGGCGGCGCGACCCTCACCGCCTGCACCGACCTCGCACCGACCGAGCTCTCGGCGCGCTTTGGTCGCTACGCGTTGCCCGAGATACTGGCAGTGCTCGATCCCGGTTCGATGGCGGTGCGCTCGGTGGTCAATGACTGGCAGGTGGGCGAGATGACCGGGATCGAGCTCGTCACCCGCCCCGAGCGGCGTCTGACCAATGGCGGAACGGCCGATGCCTGCCCGGATCCAGAGGCCGATCTCGCAGTCCGTGAGGCGCATTATGCGCAATGGCTTGACGAGCGGCTCGGCGGGGCAGCGCGGCTCGAGTATTGCCAATTGCGCCGCTATCGCCGCATGCCAGTGCTGCGCTCGGGGTCGAGGCGGATGAGCCCAATGAAGACGGGCTCAGCGAGATCTGCTGCGGTGAGTTTTGGTCCGGAGGCGCGGCTCTATGGAGAGGTGCGGATCGAGGATAGCGCCGCCTTCTTCGACCTGCTGCGCCACGGCCTCGGTCGCCATCGCGGCTATGGATACGGCCTCGTCCTACCGCGTCCGGTGGCAAGGGAGGTCATGCCAGCCCGCGCGGCATCCTCGTAGATCGACGGCGCGTACAAGGCAAAGCTCGCCAGCCAACCATGCGCAGGAGTGGTGGCGGGACGGTTTCGCCGTGCCGAAGTTAATTATGCGCCCGTGTTCCCTTTCGATGTCGCGGTCGGATTCTTGCCCTTCAATTCTCCCATCTTTGTCGCGAAGCGCTCTGTTGCGGCTCTGAGTGGATCATCCGCAAGATGCGCGTAGCGCTGGGTGGTGGCCGCTTGCGTATGCCCGAGCAGTCGGCCGACGATCTCAAGGCTCAGACCGCTCGAAACCAGATGCGAGGCGTAGGTGTGGCGGTTGTCGTGAATGCGATAATCGGTGATGCCCGCCTGCCGAAGGACCGAGCACCAGAACAGCTTGATCGAGGTCAGCGGACGCCCTGGCCGATCGCCCGGGAAGAGATAAGCCTCGCCAGCATCGAGCCGGGTCATGATATCGGCGAGCAAGGCGACCGCTTGGGCGCTTAGCGGCAAATGTTCGGTGCGCTTTTGCTTGGTCTGATGCGAGGCTTTCGTCCACACGCCAAGGGTGAGGTCAATATCCTGAACCCGTGCTGACAGGACTTCTCCGATGCGCGCACCGGTGAGCAATTGCAGCAAGACCGCATCCGCGGCGCGGCGGTTCGGGTGCTGCTCCAGGATCTCGACGATCCGTGACAGCTCGTCATTGCTCAGCCAGCGCTGGCGTTTCGCTTCAGGGTATTTGGGGATGCCGGTCGCCGGGTTGTCGCTCTGCCAGTGCCAGGATTTGGCAAGATTGAACATCTTTGACAACAGCGATAGGACGCGGTTGGCGAGATAGGGCTTTTCCTTGAGCTTCAGGTGCAGCTTTTCAATATCGCGACGGCTGACATGTTCGACCTTCGAGCACGCGAGTGCTGGCAAGATGTGGTTGCGCAGCATTGCCTCATCATCGCGCACGCTCTTCGGACGCTTGTTGGGTCGGGCATGACGCTCGAGATAGTCTTCCGCCAACTGGGCCATGGTTGGGGCGCGGCGCGCCTTGTGGCGCTCATCGGCCGGATCTTCGCCGCGCTGCGCATCGGCCAGTATGGCGCGGGCCTGTTTTCTGGCTTGCTCGAAACTGAGCAGCGGGCCGTGCTTGCCCAGGGTCATGCGCCGGGAGGTGCCGCTCGGCTGCGATCGATACTGGACAATGTAGCTGCGAACGCCGCTTGGTTTGACCCGGACGCCAAACCCCGGCAGCGCCTCGTCCCAGACCAGAAGGTCGGTCTCGGCAGCGACCAGGCTTTCGACTTTCTTCTTGGTCAGCTTCTGTTGTGGCAACCTCGACTCCCATTTCGATTGAGGATTGCAGACGATTTCGGGTAAGCCCCGGGTAAGCAGCAGGTAAGCAGGAAAACGGAAAAATGGAAGGGGCGCGTCGAAGTTTGACGAGAGATGATGCCGCGTAAGTATCTGTTTTGGCTGGTTTTATCGGGCAATATCGAAGATCGGTGAAGTGAATAGAAGGCACAATCCACTGACTTCTAATCAGCAGGTTCGGGGTTCGAGTCCCTGTGGGATCGCCACCTTGAAATCAATAACCTAGTGGATTGATCTAGACAAAAGAGTCCGCGCTCAGGATTCCATTGTCATGCCATTTGTGGCAAGACGCTGCCCAGCGTAGAGGGTGAGAGCAGTCGGCCGATTTTCTCATGTGTCATTCTGTCGAGATGTTGCTTGAACGGGCGCGCTTTCTCGGGATGGAGCGCTGCGAAATCTCCCTCATTGTTGGAGGTCTGGTAGTGGTCGATTGCCGCGGTGGCCTTGTCGATCGATTGCGGCGAGCGGCCCTTCGCATCCGCAAGCCACAACGGGTATTTTCGCTTGGCTTTCAGGTTTTTGCCACGCTCTTTTTCATGGTGTCTGCTTCGTGCTGAACCGACACAATCAAGAGAGGTCAGTCGGGTCTGTTTAGTCTCGAGTGACGTGTATTCAGGGATCAGATTAGGTTTCAATCCACGCCCCCGCGAAGGGGGCGACCGGAGTGATGTGATGCCCGACACAGATGACGAGCAGTTTCAATCCACGCCCCCGCGAAGGGGGCGACTCGAACTGGATGGTGCAGGCGCAATCCTGCGCAAAGGTTTCAATCCACGCCCCCGCGAAGGGGGCGACACCATAATGTCGGCAATCAGTTGCGCTCGGCGGCGGTTTCAATCCACGCCCCCGCGAAGGGGGCGACCCACAGACGCGGCTCAGCACCCGACGCGAATGCGCTGTTTCAATCCACGCCCCCGCGAAGGGGGCGACCCATGGCCCCAGCGTATGCACGACATGCGAGATGAAGTTTCAATCCACGCCCCCGCGAAGGGGGCGACGACGGCTCGGCGGTGCTGGTCGCGGGCGTGTAGAGGTTTCAATCCACGCCCCCGCGAAGGGGGCGACCGGGCCAGTATGGGGTGCTGCTGGACGCGGCGGGCGTTTCAATCCACGCCCCCGCGAAGGGGGCGACCGCCCGCCTTGTCGACGCCTATCTCGACAGCGCCGTTTCAATCCACGCCCCCGCGAAGGGGGCGACTCGGCAATGACGTGCAAAGATTTAGTCGTGCGCACCGTTTCAATCCACGCCCCCGCGAAGGGGGCGACGTGCGCAGCTCTTGTGATCCGCCCAATCGAGCAGCCGTTTCAATCCACGCCCCCGCGAAGGGGGCGACATAAAGCACCAGCAAGATGTGACGCACCAGGCCGCTGTTTCAATCCACGCCCCCGCGAAGGGGGCGACGCGGCGTCGGCTGCGGCCACGGCCCAGCTGGCCGCTGTTTCAATCCACGCCCCCGCGAAGGGGGCGACCTCGCCATCCTCCAGCTGGACCAGGATGGCATCGGGGTTTCAATCCACGCCCCCGCGAAGGGGGCGACCAAATATGCCATGACCAGTAGGCCGCTGTTGCGTGGTTTCAATCCACGCCCCCGCGAAGGGGGCGACGGGGTCATCCCTGTTTGCGTCACCGTTCCAGCTGCTGTTTCAATCCACGCCCCCGCGAAGGGGG